>CANKMW010000052.1 GCA_947483555.1 Myxococcales bacterium | reverse complement strand
CCTAGAGCACCGACCGGTTTGAAACCGATCTGTTCGGTTTGAAACCGATCTGTTTTCGCGACGTTCCACGACGGTGGGAATCCGTTCGCCCTGAGCGAGGACGCGCAGCGGCCGAGTCGAAGGGCGCATGTCGACGAAGTCCGTCCTTCGACACGGACCTCGCTTGCGCTCGGTCCGGCTCAGGACGCCCGGTGGGGAGCGCAAGCGATCGGACTCGCTGCGGTTTCAAACCGGTCGGTGTTCTAGCAAGGCGCGCAGCTCGATCGGCTCGAGCCGCGAGAGCACCGGCCCCGTGATCACGACGTGCACCTCACCGGGCACGAAGCACAGCCCCGCGTTCATCGAGCCGTCGGAGCCGTCCTGGTACAGCGTGATCGGGGCCTCGATGCCGAGCCGTCGTGCGACCTCCGTCGCTTCCGCGTACAGCTGCGCCTGTCCGCTCGGGTCGAGGCGGTAGGTCGCCTTGAGCAGCTCGAGCCGCACCCGCTCCGACTGCGCCTCGCTGAATCGATCCGACGCGTACCACGCCCACAGCCCGGGCTCCTGGGTGCGCAGGGCGTCCCGAAGCGCTCGGTGGTACGTCGTCGGCGTCAGTGCGGGAACCGCCACGGCAGGCATCCTAGCGCTCAACAGTGGGCGAAGACGCCACCACGGCCGTTCCCTCAGTCTGCCAAGGTACCAAGTAGCTCTCGCAGCTTCGCGACCGATCGGACGAGTCCCTGCTCGCGCAACGTGTCGAGGAGGTCGGCGATCGTCCGCGGCGGGTTCTTCAGCCCCGCGGCCTGGTCGACGACGACGCTCGCCACGGCGCCGGGCGCCAGGTCGAGCAGGTCGAGGACGAAGTCGTCAGGGTGGATCGCCTCCACGCCGTACGACTTGAGCTTGTCGGCCGGGAAGTCGGCGAGGTTCGCGGTGATGATCACCTGCGCGGCCGCGCGGATCGCCGCCGCGAGGACATGGCGATCGTCTGGATCCGGAAGGTCCAGCCCGTCGATCAGTGACTCGTGGCCGGTGACGAGGCAGTCGGGGACGGCCTTGATCATCAGCTCGCGGGTTCGAACCAGCGCCTCGGGACGCAGGTCAGGACGATTCGCCAGGATGTTCCGGAAGCACTCGTCGAGGATCAGCTCGGTCCACTGCGCGCGAAACAACCCTGTCCGCGCAAGACGGACCAAGAGGTCGCGTAGCGGCGCCGGGTAGAGCACGCACGCGTCGTAGACGACGACGAAGGCCATCAGTATCCGAGGCCGAGCTTCTGCGCCTCCTCTGACAGCGCGGCAACGGCGGCCTTGCGCTCCTCATCGTCCGTGGCCTTGTACGCGATCAGATCGGCGGCCTTGACTCGCCGATGCGTGCCGACGAGGCGGAACGGGATCTTCCCGTCATCCAGCAGCCCGACCAGGAACGGGCGCGACACGTTGAGCAACTCGGCCGCCTGCTGGGTCGTCAGCTCCGCGTGAACGGGCACGATCGTGACCGCGTTGCCGTTCGCCATCTGGCCGAGGATCTCGAGGAACAGCTCGAAGGCCTCGCGGGGCACGGTGAACGCGACCTCGGGATCGTCGCCCTCGGGGCGAATCTTCAGTCCGCGGGTCGTCTTCCGACTCCGCAGCCCGGCGAGCGCACGAAGGGCTTCCTGAGCCTCTGCCGAGGCGCGGGCGGTAGGGAGCTTGAGGGCGCTGCTGGCCATGCGGAGACTCTGCCAATTATTCGAAACAAACGCAACGACGGGGTCGATGGGTGCCCAAAGCTACATATCTTCAACCGGTTAGACTTTGGTCGACAGTGCCTCTCAAGCCAGCCTCGTCAGGACGAACCGCTACGATGTCCTCGACGGTGACCGGCAAGTGCATCTACTGCCCCGCGGATCTCGACGACACCACCGAGGTCGCGCACGTCTTTCCCGCGGCGTTGGGTGGCCGCTTGAAGTCCAGCACCTACTGTTGCACCGCTTGCAACCACCACGTGTCGCCCCTGGAATCGGAGCTGTGTGACCGGCTACGTGAAATGAGCGCGATGGTCGGTGGGGTCGACCGCCACAACAAGCCGGTCCGGGCGGTCGTCGAGCATGGTGGCCGCCTCTGGCACGCCTCCAACGGGAGGCTCGTTGCCAAGGCGCCGGCACCGCACCGAGAGGGAAAGCGGCTGGTCATTCCGATGGCCGCTGATGGAGATGAGCAGGTACGCAGGATCGCGAGCATCCTGCGTTCGCGGGACTGGCCGCCCGAGGCGCTCCTGGATGGGCGCTTCACATCCCGAAGGCGCCGCGCGTCGGCCTGTTCAAGGTCGAGCGTCCCGAGATCGTCGCGTGGGAGTTCGAGCAGTACGCTCGGATCCTCGACGCGGCGCGGGCCGAGGGCGCTGGGTGGTACGCGTGCGTCGCGCTGGCCGGTGAAGCCGGGCTGCGCTGCGGCGAGGTGAAGGCGCTGCGCTGGCACGAGGACGTCGACCTGGTCGGCCAGACCGTGACGGTCAACCGCCAGGTCAACCTCACGATCACGACGACGCCGAAGGGGCGCACGCGACGCACGATCCCGATGACGCCAACGCTCGTCGAGGCGCTCAAGCGCCTGGACGTCGTCCGCACCGGGCTCGTCGTCACCAACCCCGACGGCACGCCGATCCGCGACTCGCAGGCCAACTGGACGATCACGCGCATCTGTCGGCGCGCCGGGCTGCCCCAGCGCGGGTGGCACAGCTTCGGAACCCACGCCGCGCTCTGCGGCGTGAACCCGTGGCGGCTGCAGGCCTGGATGGGCCACAAGCGGATCGACGAGACGATGCTCTACGTCCACGTGGCGGAGGCGCATCCGCGCGATCTGCCCGAGAACGTGCAGCAGGCTGGGCAGGCGATCGGCGACCCTGACCGCCGGGTCATCGCGATGCTCAGCGCTCGTGGCAAGAGCCTGCCAAAAGTCTTGGCAGGCTCTGCGGCAACCGGAAGGATCTCGGCTGCCTAGTTCGTGCGCGGAGGGGGACTCGAACCCCCACACGGTGAAGTACCAGCCCCTCAAACTGGCGCGTCTACCAATTCCGCCATCCGCGCAAGATGGTTCAAGAAACGAGGGAGCCAACGGATACCCGGGGTTGGAGCGGGTGTCAAGGCGCGCGACGCGGATCGTCGACGGGTGCCGATGCTCGTGCGACAGGTTCCGGATGGCTCCGCGCGGCGCAGCGGGGCGGGTCTGTTGACCAGGGGTCCGTGTCCGTGAGTACAGTCGCCTCCCACGATGAAGGTCCGGGGGGACCTTCGATGAGGAGGATCTCGATGAGGCTTGGTCTGATCGCTATCGTTGCCGCGCTCGCGCTCGGCGGAGAAGAAGGACAACAACCAGGGGTACGGATCCGCGTCCGGTTCGGCGCCCGGGACCGGGACCGGCTCGGCGGCCGGGACGGGGAGCGCGGCGGGAACCGGGAGCGCGGCGGGAACCGGTAGTGGGTCGGCGGCGCCGGATGCGGCGAAGCTCGAGCGCGGCAAGTACGTCGCGACCATCACGGGCTGCGTGATGTGCCACACGCCGATCGGGCCGCAGGGGCCCGACATGACCCGGGCCTACGGCGGCGGGATGGAGATCGAGGAGGACTTCGGCACCTGGATCTCGCCGAACATCACGCCCGATCCCGACACCGGCATCGGCACGTGGACCGACGCCGAGATCATCGCGGCGATCCGCGACGGCAAGCGGAAGGACGGCACGATGATCAAGATGATCATGCCGTACATGTTCTACGCCGGCATGACCGACGACGACGCCGGGGCGCTGGTCGCGTTCTTGCGCTCCGTGCCGCCGGTGGTCAACAAGGTCGGCCGTGGCGATCTCAAGCTGCCCGACATGCCGGCGCCGCCGATCCCGCGCGTCGACGACACCTCCGATCCGGTGAAGCACGGCCAGTACCTGACCGGGCTCATGCACTGCGCGATGTGCCACACACCGTTCGGGCCGCAGGGGCCGGACCTGAGCAAGATGTGGGCGGGCGGGTTCGAGATGAAGCTGCCGCCGATGTTCGGAACCGGCTCGCTGTGGTCGTCGAACATCACCAGCCACCCGGAGACCGGGATCGGCAAGTGGACCGAGGCGGACATCGTCGCGGCGGTTCGGGTCGGGGTGCGCCCGGACCAGCGGCCGATCCTCGGTCCGATGTCGTTCTACCTGCCGCTGTGGTCGCAGGTCACCGACGCCGACGCCAAGGCGATCGCCGCGTTCGTGAAGTCGATCCCGCCGATCGACAACAAGGTGCCAGCGTCGACGTTCAAGCCGGCGGGACCGCCGCCGGGTGGACCGCCGCCGCCAGGTGGAACGCCGCCGCCGGCGAAGTGACGGTCGGGTCCGTCCTTCGACTCGGGCCTGCGGCCCTCGCCCAGGACGAGCGGGGATCGGGACGAGCGATCGTCAGCCCGCGGCGCGGGCCCAGATCGCGCGCATCGGGAAGGCCGGGATGCCGGGCGCGAAGATCTGGAACGGTTCGGTGCGATCGATCGTGAATCCGGCGTCGCGGATCGCGGGCAGCGGATCGCGGTGCATGTTGCAGCCCTGGCCGTTGAGGGCCCGCCACAACGGATTGGTCGCGCGCATGAGCGTGCCCGCGACCAGGCGTGGGCTGCGGACGTGCTCGACGAGCCGGAGCGGCGCCCCGGGACGCAGGACGCGGGCCAGCTCGGCCAGCGCGGCGGCCGGATCGGCGACCGAGCACAGCACCAGCCCGACCACGGCGCCGTCGCGCGAGCGGGACGGGCCGGGCAGCGCCTCGGCGGTACCGGCGATGATGTCGATGTGCACGGCCGTGGCCGCAGCGGCGCGCGGCGCCGCGAGGGCCGCGAACGCCGCGTCGGGCTCGAGCGCGGTGACGCGCGCGGCGGCGCCGTAGTGGCGGAACATGAGGCCGGTGCCGGCGCCGACCTCGAGGATGTCGCCGGCGAGGTCGCCGACCAGCTGGGCACGCCACGCGGCCAGGCCGGCGTCGTCACCGGCGCCGCACACGTGGTCGTAGAGCTCGGCCTGCGGCAGCGTGCGCTTGAGGCGCAGCGTCGCCGGCGCGTGCCGGAAGAAGTGGGTGAGCTCGCGCAGCATGAGCGCGATGGTATCAAGCGGCGCGGCGGCGCGGTCGGGGCGCGAGCAGGAGCACGAGCACGAGCGCGAGCGGGGCGGTGCCGGGTGCGCCGCCGGCATCGCACGCGTAGTACGAGCCGCGACCGTCATCGTCGGGCAGGTCGCCGGCGCCCTGGCCGGTCAACGCCACCAGCGTGACGCCGGCGCCGTGGACCAGCTCGAGCGTCGCCAGCTTGTCACCGGCGGTGCGTGGCGACAGCTGGACCAGCCAGGTGGCGCCGCCGAAGGCGGGGATGGCGCCCGGCACGCGCAGGTCGGACACGGCGCTGAACTCGACGGCATCGCGGCCGGTGATGGTCACGCCGGTCACGTCGAGGGGGACGTCGTCGCAGTTGGTCAGGCGCACGCCGCGGCCGCCCGAGGACTGGTCGAGCGCGACGGTGTCGAACTCGATGGCGGTCGGGGTGGCGGCGACCCCATCGGCCTGGCCGGTCGCGCGCAGGAGCACGGTCGCCGACGCCAGGTCGGGAACGCTCGAGGTGAGCGCGAGCGTGCCGGTGGCGTCGCCGGTGGGCGGCATCGCCGTGACCTCGAAGGTGGCCGTGCCGCCGCCGAGCGGGGGCAGGATGGCGGGGTAGCTCGGCGGTTCGCGGGTCAGCGCGAAGCCGGTGCCGGCGACGGTGGCGCTGGTGAGTTCGAAGCGCCCGGTGCCCAGGTTGAGGGCCGCGAACAGGCGGCTCGCCGACTGGCCGCCGCACACGGTACCGAAGTCGACCTCGCCGCCGGGCGTCACCGACAGCACCGCGCTGCGCACCGGCGCGATCAGGTTGATGGTGCGGGTCTGGGTGCCGTCATAGGTCACGGTGAGCGTGCCCTGGACGTCGCTGTCGACCGACGCGTCGTCGGGCGTGAAGGTGATCCGGGCCACGGCGGTGGCGTTCGGGACGATGGTCGTGCCGGCGAGGTCGACGACCGCGAACTGCGCTGGGGTGACCGAGATGCTGTCGACGACCATGGCCGCCGAGCCGGTGTTCTGAAGGACCGCGTCGCCGATCGACGGCTGGCCGACGAAGGTCTCCGAGAACTGGATCGGACTGGGGCTGATCGCCAGGTCGGAGACGATGCCGTTGCAGGTCAGCGCGATCGGCAACGGGCTGGCGCCGTCATCGCTGTCGATCTGGAAGCTGGCGCCGAGCGGGCCGGCGCCGGTCGGCGTGCACGAGATCGAGTAGGTGTGGCTCTCGCCGGCCAGGACCACACCGGGCCCGCCGTTGCCGACCGTGAACTGGCCGACGTCGCCGGACACCAGGCGGGCGTCGCTGACGTTGAGCTCCTGGGTGCCGTCGCTGCGGATGGTGATCGCCAGCACCGAGCTGATCTGGCCGACCACGACGTCGCCGAACGCCAGCGACGGCTCCAGCGGCGTCAGCAGGGTCAGGTCGTGCGGCGGCGCCTCGCCGGTGCCGCTGACGGTGACGTACTCGACCGCGTCGGTCATCGTGATCGTGATCGTGCAGCTCTGCGGTCCGGCGATGGTCGGCGAGAACGTGACGTCGAACTGCTGCGTGACCGTGGTGCAGCCTCCGATCGCACACATGAGGCATCCGCATTCGCGCGAGATCTCGGCCGGCAGCGCGATCATCGACAGGTCGAGCGAGAAGTCGGCGCACTCCTCGGTGATGTCGGTGATGGTGTGGGTCTCGAACATCAGCGCGGCCACCGCGACGACGATCGGCGCGGGAGCTGACGTGGCGCCGATCGGCAGCGAGCCGAAGTCGTGGTTCGCGGGCGTCGTGAAGACCAGCTCCTGGGCCGCGGTGCTGACCTGGGGTGGCTCACAGGCCGCGACGCCGGAAGCGGCGGCGAGGGCCAGCGCGCAGGCGGCGAGGCGGAGCGGCGTCACAGGTGCGCCTCGGCGCCGATGGTCGGCGTGAGCTGCCAGGCGTCGATGTCGGCGGCGGGGTTGAGGGCAAACTCGCCGCCAAGCTCGATGACGACGGCGAAGCGTGCCGACGGGAACCAGGCGAGGCCGGCGGCGGCGCGGCCGCTGAACCGGGGGCCATCGTCGAAGATCACGGGCAGCCCGGCGACCAGTCGCGGGCGCCAGGCGCCATCGCCGAGCTCGACGTGCGCGGCCGCGTACGCGCCGACCGTGAGCTCGCCGGGGCGCGCGAAGATGGCCGCCGCTTGCAGCTCGACCCGGTCGTGGACCCGCACCAGCGCCCCGGCGGCGCCGGCGGCGCCGCGGCCGCGACCGTCGACGAGCGCGCGGGCGGTGATCCCGATCCGCGACGCCGGCGCTGGTACCACGGTGGTGCGAACCGCGGCGTCCGGCCCGGTGTCCACCGGGCCATCGCTGCCGCCACCGCCGCTCTCGACCACGGGCACGATCACCGCCGTCGCAACCACTGCGGACTTCACCAGCCGCACCGTCACCGCCGCGGTCTTGCCCTTCTTGACGGTCGCCGTAGCCTCACTCGGCTCCCATCCGTCCTTGCGCGCGCGCACGGTGACCACACCGGGCGCCACGCGCCAGCGCGGGAGCAAGCCGGCCGCCACGAACGGGCCGCCGCCGATCGCGACCTCGGCATCGGCGGGCTCGATCGTGATCGTGAGCTGACCGAGCGAACGATCGAGCTCGGCCAGGATGCGCTGGACCTCCTTGACGCGATCCGTGCCGACATCGGGCGCCGCCAGGTAGCGGGCGTAGACGTTGGCGGCGTCGGCCTCGCGCTTCAGGTCGCGAAGCGTGGTCCCGATGTTGATCAGGATCTTCGCCGATGGGTACCTGGCGTAGGCGCTCTCGAACAAGGCGAGGGCGCCGGCGAGGTCGCCGCCCTCGCGCAGCTTGTTGCCGCCCTGGAGCAGCGCGCGGGCTTCCTTCTTGGCGGCTTCGTCGTCGGCGTGCGCCGCGATCGGGGCCAGGAGTGCGAGGGCGACGGCGAGCGCGCGGCAGGTCACAGATCGGTCTCGATCGGACCCGTCGTCGGCTTGGTCGTCGGCTTGGTCGTCGGCTTGGGCCGCTGCGTCGCGCGCGGTGGTTTGCGCACCGGTGGTTTGCGGACGGCTGGCGGCTTGTCGATCCGCGAGGTGTTGATCATCGGCGGCGGATCGGCGATGGGCTTGGGTGCGGGTGCGGGTGCGGCTGCGGGTGCGGCTGCGGTCCCGGTTTCGGTTTCGGTCCCGGTTTCGGTCCCGGTTTCGGTCCCGGTTTCGGTCCCGGTTTCGGTCCCGGTTTCGGTTTCGGTTTCGGTCCCGGTCGCGGTCCCGGCTGCGGGTGCGGCTGCGGCTGCGGCTGCGGGCGCGGCTGCGGGCGCCGCTGCCGCTGCCGCCCCATCCTCGCCGCCACCACCGCCAGCGCTCATCGCGATCACCCCGGCCACTGCCACCGCCGCCGCGATCCCCGCGGCCAGCGCCCAGCGGCGCTTCCCGCGTCTCGCGGCTGCCACCACCCCCACGCTCTCCGCCGCGCTGCCGCCCAGCGTCGTCGGGGTTGGCACCGAGGAACGCTGCGCGTTCGCCTCGCCGCCGGTCGCTGGCAACACCATCGGCACCGACGTCCGCGCCATCGGCGCCGCCGAGCCCATCCGATCGAGCATCGCCACCACCGCGCTCGCCGACGTCGGCCGCTCCTCGGGCCGCTTCGACAGCAGCGACATCACCATCCGCTCCAGCTCCGCCGACACCGCGACCACCGCGTTGGCACCCAGCGGCGGTGGGGTGGCGAACAGGTGCGCCGCGATCAGCTCACCCGGTCCGTCGGCGACGAACGGCGGCCGGCCGGCGAGCGCCTCGAACATCATGCAGCCGAGCGAGTACAGGTCGCTGCGGTGATCGACCTGGCCGGCGCCGCGGCACTGCTCCGGCGACATGTAGGTCGGCGTCCCCATCATGGCGCCGGTGCGCGTGGCGCTGGCGCCCAGCGCCGGATCGGCCAGCTTGGCGATCCCGAAGTCGACCAGCTTGGGGCGCACGCCTCCGGGCTGCTCCGGATCGGCGACCAAAATGATGTTGTCGGGCTTCAGGTCGCGGTGGACCACGCCGCGATCGTGCGCCGCGACCAGCGCGCTCGCGATCTGGCGCGCGAACATGATCAGCTCGCCCTCGCCGACCGGCCGCGACCGCAGGCGCTGGGTCAGCGTCTGGCCGTCGAGGAACTCCATGATGATGTACGCCTGCCCGTCGGGCAGGTGGCCGAAGTCATAGATCTCGACGATGTTGGGGTGGCGCACCGCCGAGGTCGCCCGCGCCTCGTTGAAGAACCGCGCCACCACCTCGCGAGCGTGCGAGTACTGCGGCAACAGCACCTTGATGGCGGCCGGCCGCCCCAGCATGGCGTGCTCGGCGCGATAGACCACGCCCATGCCGCCCTCGCTGATGCGGGCGACGATGCGATGGTTGCCGACCACGGCGCCGATCACGACACGGAAGGATCGCCGCTCGTCGGCGAGGGGTCAACTGCTCAGTTTCGCGATCGGGTCGGCGATCAGTGCGTCACTGGCGTGGGCTGCGGCACACGTTCGACCACCGGCGCTGGCACCGGCGCTGGCACCGGCACCGGCGGCGGCGGCATGGCAGGTTGTGGCACGCCGGCCGGAACCACGCGGGCGCCAGCCGGCTCGGCCTGTCCGGGCGGCGGACACGGCGTGCCGACCGTGACCTTGACGTGCTCGCGGCCCTGGACGCGCTCCGGATCGGGGCCGGTGGCGACGCGGTCGGCCGGGATGCCGCTGGCGATCAGGAACGCCTTCACCGCCTCGGCGCGGGCCAGCGCCAGCACCTTGCCGCTGGCATCCGCGAAGCCGTCGACGTGCGCCGTGACCGTCACGCGCAGGCGTTCACACGCGCTACCGAACCGCAGCAGGCGATCGAGCGACGCCCTGCTGCCCGGGTTGGCCAGATCGAGCTGCGCGCCCTGGAACCGCACCGCCGCGAGATCGATGTCGCCGCCTTCGGTCGCGATGCGCACCAGGCGCTGGTCCTCGGCGGCGACCGTGGCCAGGTGGCGGCTGGTCGCCGACTCGGCCTCGGGCAGGCGTTGCTCGAGCTGATCGAACGGCGACAGCGCGGCCGCGTAGCCCTGGTCGAGGCGGGCGCGGCCGGCGTCGACCGCCCGGCGCGCCGCGATCTTGTCGCGCTTCTGCAGCGTCGCGTCGATGTCGACTGCGACCTGCGACGTCGACTGGTCGAGCGCGGCCACGATGCCCTCGAGCTCGGAGAGCTTGCCCTGCAGGTCGGCGATCAGCGCCAGCAGCGGCGGATCGTCGATGCCGGCCGGCAGGTTCAGCGACGCGACCCGACCGCCGAGCACCGCCTGGCGGGCGCGGAGCTCGCCGAGTCGAGTCTTGGCTTTGGGGCCGAGCTCGGACCATTGCTCGCGTGCCGGATCGACCGTGACGCGGGGAGCGAGATCACACGCCGGCAGGTTCGCGCACCAGGCGGCGAGGGCGAAGGAGAGCGAGCGGAGCGACAGCATCGCGCCGACTCTACGCCATCTGGGCCAGATCCTCGAACGACAGGTAGTAGCTCTTGCGGAAGGCGTCGAGGGTCGAGCCCGACGCCGCAGCGCGGTGGGTGACCAGGTTGCGGACCGCGGCCAGGGTGTGCAGGCGGTGCGCGAGGCGGATGACCTGATCGCTGCCCTTGACCGGCAGCTTGAAGAGGTTCTTCGGACCCGAGGCATGATCGACGCCGAAGAAGACGACCAGGCGGGCCCACTCGGTCACCGACAGCGGCGAGTCGAGGCGCTTGCGCTTGTGCTCCTGGAAGTCGCGCAGCGCGTTGACCAGCGAGCGCAGCGGCACGTCGACGCGCGCGGTCCCCATCTCGACCTGGTCCTTCCAGCGTTCGCCGACGTAGCGCTGGTAGGTCGGCCACGCGGCGGCGACGCGGTCGACGTACTCGAACAGCACCACCGGCTCGCGCTGCACGTTCGACATCTTCTGGCCCAGCCAGGCGTGGACGTAGTTCTCGAGGCACTTCATCCACAGCACGATCGGCGGCGATTGATCGGCGTCCTCGATCGTCGAGGTCGAGCGGTACAGCGACTCGGCGGTGCGCAGGCTCTTGACCAGCGCCTCGAAGCCCTTGAGCTTGACCATGTGGCCGTACGACGGGAAGGCACCGACGATCTGGGCGTCGACGTCGCCGGGCAACACGGCGCCGCCGGCCCGACTCTCGAGCAGCTCGAGCTTGGCGCCGAGCAGCGGCTCGTAGGCGGCGTCGCCGGCGCCCAGGCGTTCGAGCGCGGCGTCGACCAGCGGCAGGAAGTGGGCCGCCTCGCCGGGCGGGATCGCCAGGTGGGCGGCGACGTGGGCGCGGGCGCGGTCGTCACCCTCGCCGCCGACGTAGCCGAGCACGTGCTCCAGCGCCCGGCGGCCGCCGAGCTCGACCAGGGCGCGGGCGGCGCGCTCGTGGATCGCCGGATCGGCGTCCTGGAAGGCCGCGATCAACGACGGCTCGGCGTCGCGGGCGCCGAGGCGGCCGAGGGCGGTGAACGCCTCGGCGCGCACCCGCGGCGACGGATCGGAGGCCAGCTTGGCGACCACGGGCGCGGCGACGGCGCCGCGCGACAGCCCGGCCACCCGCACCGCGGCCTCTCGCACCAGGGCGTCGCTCGAGGCGAACAGCTGGCTCAGGCGGCCGGCGATCGGTCCCAGATCGAGCGGCTGGCCCGGGTTGGCGACCACGATCGACGACAGCGTACGCAGCGCGGCCACCGCGACGCGGTCGGTGTCGGTCTTCTCCGGCTTGCGCGCCAGCTCGAGCGTCTCGGCGAAGGTCTCGAGCCCGTGCAGCTCGCCGAGGGCGGTGAACACGGCGATGCGCTGCTCGGGGTCGGGCGTCTTCTTCGCCGACGCGATCAGGTCGGGCGCCAGCTCGCCCAGCGCCAGGTTGCCGGCGACGTAGGCGGCGCGGCGGCGGACCATGCCGTCGTCGTCGCCGAGCAGGCGGCGGACCGCGTCGAGGGTCCGCTTGCGCAGCGCGCCGACCAGCTTGGCCGGGCGGGCCGCGAGCTGCAGCGCCCACAGGAACGAGCCGCGCAGCCCCGGTGCCTCGGCGTCGGCGAGCGTCCCGATGCGGCTGTAGACCTCGTCGAGATCGGCGAACGCGCCCATACACTGCGCGGCGGCGGCCCGCACCGACTCGGCCTGGGCCGGGTCGGCAGCGATGGCGCCCAGCGCCTCGCGCTCCCACGGCAGGTTGGCCTCGATCGCCAGTGCGGCCCGGGCCCGGACCATCTCGGACAGCTCGGGGCGGGCGATCAGGCCGAGCAAGTAGGTGGTGACCTCGGACTCGCGGATCTCGGCCAGCACCTGGACCACGCCCTCGGCGTCGTCCTCGAGCAGCACGTCGGCCTGCTCGAGGATCTCGGCGGTCGGGATGGTGCGCAGGCGGCGCGCCAGCGCGGCGCGCACCGCGCGATCGCGCTCGGTCATGGCGATCAGGAAGCGTTCACCGGCGTCGCGGCCGCGCTCGGCCTTGAAGGCGCGCGACGCGAAGCTGGCGGCGGTGCGCAGCTCGGCGTCGTCGTCGCGGGCCAGCCGGCGCAGCGACGGCAGCACCTCGAGCGCGCCGAGCTCGGCGAGGTAGCGGACCGCGGCGACGATGATCTCGGGCTCGGGATCGGCGGCCAGCAGCGCCGCGGCGTCGGCGACGGCCACCGGCGAGCGAATCTCGGTGAGCGCGGTGAGCGCGGCGGCGGCCTCGCGCGGATCGCCGAGCAGCAGCGGGCACAGGCGCGCGGCGGCACCGACCGAGCCCATGCGGCCGAGGGCGGCGATCGCGGCCAGGCGCAGGGCGATCGGCGCGTCGGGCGTGATCAGCTCGACCACCGCCTCCTCGAGGGCCGGGAAGCCGAGTCCGCCGGCGGCGGCGGCGGCGGCGGCGACGATGGTCGGATCGTCGTCGGACAGCCGGCGGTGCAGGTAGGGCAGCAGCCACACGTTGCGGAAGCCGCGCCCCATGGCCAGGCACAGCTCGCAGCGCTCGTCGGTGGAGTCGACGATGCGCGCCAGCTCGAGCAGCGCCCAGGCTGCGCGTTCGGCGATCTCCCAGCGGGCTCCGAACGCGCGGCCAGCCAGGTCACCGAGCAGTCGGTACGCCAGCGCGCGCTGCTTGCGGGTCGGCGCGCCGCGCGCCAGCTCGACCAGCACGGGCAGGGCGTCGTCGGGCGAGAGAGAGCCGGCTTCGAGCGCGGCGCGAGTGGAGCGGACGTCGGTCGCCATGAGCCCGAGTATCACTCAGACCCGTGACGGGCGCGTCGCCGCGCTACCAGCAGCTCAGCATCACCGGCCGGACGCCGCCGCCATCGTCGCCGCGGCCGCTGCCGAGCTGCTCCTTGTCGTCGCTGCCCCAGCACCACGCGCAGCCGTCGTCGGTGAGCGCGCAGGCGTGGTTCTCGCCGCCGGTCAGCGCGACCGCCGGGCGCGGCAAGGCGACCGCGGCCGCCGGCGTGGTCCGGTTGCTGGCGCCGTCGCCGAGCTGGCCGCGATCGTTGCGGCCCCAGCACGTCACCGCGCCGCTGCCGTCGCGGGCGCAGGTCGACCAGTCGAGGGCGACCAGCTCGACGGCGTCGACGAGGCCGACGACGGCGACCGGCGCCGAGCGGTCGCCGGTGGTGCCGTCGCCGAGCTGGCCGTGGTCGTTCTGTCCGGTGCACCGGACGGCGCGGTCGGCCATGATCGCGCAGGTGTGCTCGCCGCCGACGGCGAGCGCGGTGGCGCCAGCGAAGGCCGGCACGCGCTCGGGCCGGTTGCGCTGCATGGTGTCACCGAGGCCGAGCTGGCCGTTGCCGTTCTTGCCCCAGCACCAGGTCTCGCCGCCCGCGGTGAGCGCACAGCTGACCTGGCCGCCGGCGGCGATCGCCGTCGTCGCCGGCACGTCGGGCACCCGCTGCGGGCGCTTCAGCATCGCCGGTCCCGGCTGACCGGCCTCGCGATCGCCGTTGCCGCCCCAGCACCACACCGCGCCGCGGTCGTCGCGCGCGCAGCCGTGGTGTTCGCCGAGCTCGACCTCGACGGCGGCGACGACGTCCATCACCGGGCCGGGCCGCGACCGATCGTCCTGGCCATCGTCGCCGAGCTGCCCGCCGCTGCCGCGACCCCAGCACAGGACCGCGCCGCCGGCGACCGCGCAGGTCGTGTACTCGCCGCCGTCGGCGTCGGTCACCGACGACAGCACGGCGACCACCGCCGGCGTGCCGCTCTTGCCGACGTCGTCGCGGCCGAGGCCGCCGCTGGTGTTGTCGCCCCAGCACCACAGCTGGCCGGCCGCGGTGCGCGCGCAGGTGTGGTCGCTGCCGGCGGTGAGCCAGCCGATCGGTCCCGAGGTCTCGCCGATGCAGCGGTCGGCGACCTCGGCTGCGCTCTCGGCGCCGTAGCGGCGGCCGGCATGGCAGCTGTCGTCGGCGAAGCTGCAGGCTCGATCGTCCTCGCAGCGGCCACCGCCGCCGCACTGCTCGTCGGTGTCGCAGCGAAACCCGGGCACGTCGGCGCAGGCGGCGACGGTGGTCGCGGCCAACCCGATGACCACGACGGCGGGGAGGCGTCGTCGCGTCATCAGAAGTGCCCTGCCAGCGACACGCCGACACCGCCGGCGCCGATCACCGGTTGCCACGCGACGCTGCGTCGCGGCCGCTCGTCACGATGGCGGGTGATCCGCCACACCGTCACCGCGCCGGCCACGGCGGCGGCGCCGAACACCACGCCGGCGGCCAGCTGGCGCGACGCGGCGCGTTCGCGCAGCTCGCGGTGGCGGTCGTAGCTGTCGGTCGCCGCGGCGTCGCCGGCGGCGCGGTCGGCGGCGAGCCACAGCGCGACGCCGGTGCCGACCAGCGCCACGCTGGAGGTACCGGCACCGATGGCGACTGGATCGCGCCACCACGCGCGGGTGGCGGGCGCGGGCGTGGCGGCGCCGATCGGGCCCGGGGTCGGCCGGGGCGGCGGTGACGCTGCCGCCGCGGTCGCGATCGACGCCTGCGGTTCGCACAGCTCGCGTTGCTGGCGGGCGGCGTCGGCCTGCGCCGTGGCCGGCGCGGTGGCGAGAAAGGCGTCGTACATGGCGCGGGCGCGGGCGCAGTCGCCGCGCTTGCGGTGGGCCTGACCGAGCGCGAACAGGAACATCGGCAACTGCTGGCGCTGGTAGCCGCGCTCGAAGGCGTCGATGGCACCGACCAGGTTGCCGCGCTCGTAGCGCTCGAGGCCGGTGCGCAGCCAGTCATCGGCGCCCGGACCGACCGCGGTCGTCGCGACCTCGGGGACCGGGCCGTCCTCGGCCGCGGCGGTGGTCGCGGCGCAGCCGAGCGCGACGATGATCGCGATCGAACGTGAAGCGGATCGGAGCATGAATCCTTTCATCACATCGGTGGCAGCGCCGAATCCGGGTTCCACCGCCGCGCGGTGGTCGGCTTGTGATCGGCGCGCGGGCGCGGCGCCTTCTTCCTGATCGCGGGCCGCGCCGGCACCGACGCCGGCGCGGGTGCGACGGCGGGGCGGGCGCTGTCGGGGATCGGCGCGATCTGCGCGCCGTGCTCCACGGCACGTGGCGCCGGCGCCGGTCCCGGCGCCACGGCCGGGTTCACCGCCGCGGCCGGCGGCGCGGCGGCGGGCGCGCGATCGCGGTCCATGACCAGCAGCGCCACCAGGATGGCCACCATCGCCGAGGTCAACGCCGCCAGCGCCAGTCCGACCACCAGGTGCGAGTGGCGCTGCCGGCGCAGGATCGCCAGCTCGGCCGACACCGCCGACACCGCCGACGCCGCGGCCGGATCCAGGTCGGCGGGCGCCGCCACGATGGCGATCGACGGTTCGAGCTCGTCGGCGAGGTTGGGGATGGCGTCGTTCTCGCCGGTGCCGCTGGCGACCACGGACAGCGCTGGCGGTGGTGGGATGCGCAGCGGGTCGTCGATCAGGGGCTCGCTGGCGCGATCGGGCAACAGCTCGCGCATGAAGGCGCCGAGGTGTGCCGACGAGGTCGCCAGCCCGGTCGCGCGGGCCAGCTCCTCGAGATCGAGCTGCAGGGCCTGCGCGGTCGGGTAGCGCTCGGTCCGGTCGCGGCGCAGCGCCCGCATGACGATCGCCTCGAGCGCCGGCGGATAGTCGGCGCGACGGCTCGACGGCGACGGCGCATCCTCGTCGACGATCTGGCGCAGCGCCGCGTACTCGTTGTCGGCCGGGAACAGGCGGGTGCCGGTCGAGGCCTCGAACAGGACGATGCCGAGCGAGAAGATGTCGCTGCGTCGATCGAGCGGCTCGCCGAGGCACTGCTCGGGCGACATGTAGGCGATCTTGCCCTTGAGGGTGCCGGCCCGGGTCTCCGTGGTGCGGCGCTCGGCCTTGGCGATCCCGAAGTCGATCAGCTTCACGCAACCGTCGAACGAGACCAGCAGGTTCGACGGCGTGATGTCGCGGTGGATGATGCCGAGCGGCCCGCCGTCGGCGGCGGTGCGCTCGTGGGCGGCGTGCAACCCGGCGGCGGCGCCGATCGCGATCGTGAGCGCGTCGGCGAGCGCCATGGTCGCCGAGCGGCGCGCCAGCGTGTGCAGCACGGTCCGCAGGTCGGCGCCGTGGACGTACTCCATGGTGAAGAACAGCGAGTCATCGCATTTTCCGATGTCGTACACTTGGGCCACGTTGGCGTGCTGGATGGCCGCGGTCAGGCGCGCCTCGTCGAGGAACATCTGCACGAAGTCTTCGTGCTGCGCGTACTGGGGCAGGATGCGCTTGAGGGCGACGATCTTCTCGAACCCCGAGATGCCGCCGCTGCGGGCCAGGTACAGCTCGGCCATGCCGCCGGTCGCGAAGCGGCGGATCAGCTCGTAGCGACCGAGGCGCGTGCCGGCCGGCAGCATCTCGAGCGTCGGTTTCCGGGTGCGCACTCTGGGCGATGGGCTGGGCAAGACGCCTCTCTCAGCTGCGCGCCCGCGCGCGCGTTCTCCTCCTTTGTGCGCGTTCCGCGGCCATCGATCAACGGGGTCCGGCGATGGTCGCGTGGCTCACCAGTTCTGACCGGTGTCGACGGTGCGGGTGAACTGTCCGGAACGCGGACACGTATCCCACCACGGACTCACCCGATGACCGCGGCGAGGTGATCAGCAGAGCATCGACAGCCGCGCCACCGCGCGCACCAGGGTGGCGGCGAGCGCGGCCGGCGCCTCGAGCGTCGGGTCGTGGCCGCTACCGTCGACGACGTCGATCGGCAGTGCCGGCGCGACGTGTTGCAGCGTACGCGCCACGGCGAGGAACTTGTCGTCGTCGCCGCCCACGATCAGGTGTGCGCAGCGGTGGCGCGAGACCAGGGTTTCTCGCAGGTCGGGCATCGCGCCCAGTCCGAGGACGTCGAGCGCCGCCGCCAGGGCGTGGGGCTCGAGTGAGCCGCGCTCGACGCGGCGCCGGTCGCGGACCGCCAACGGCGCACGGGTCTGGGTAGCGAACGTCGGTTGCAGCTCCCAGGCGGTCAGGAACGCGGCGGTGCCCTCGGCGCGCAACCGCGCGGCCCACGCTGCGTCGGCGGCGCGGCGCTCGCCGCGGGCGGCGTCATCGGCGAGCCCGGGGTGGACGCCGATGAGGATCGTGCCGGCGATCGCCTCGCGCGCCAGCAGGCCGAGCGCGAGCCGGGCGCCGAACGAGTAGCCGACGACGATCGTGGTGCCCCGGATCGCCGCGGCGAGGTGATCGATCGTCTGGTCCCAGGTCGGCGCGACCGGCGCCGACGGATCGTGACCCGGCGTCACGACGGCGCGCGCGTCCAGGTCGGGCGGCAGCGCGGCGAGCACCTCGCGCCACGACGCCGGGGTGTGGGCGAAGCCGTGCAGCAGCGCGACGCGCATCCGGGCACGGTACCAGACGCCGGTTTGCAGCGCGGGAGTGGGATCCGGAGCCTGGAGCTATGGCACGATCGCGCCATGTTGAAGCGAATCCTCCTCATGACGATGCTCGCCGGCGGCACGCTGGTCGCCTGCGGCGGCAGCCAGAAGGACGTCGAGGTCAAGGGCAAGGACACCGAGACCGCGAAGCTGGCCGGCGACTGGGAGGGCGACTACAAGGGCAACGAATCGGGCCGCACCGGCACCGTGAAGTTCTCGTTGCAGCTCGGTCGCCACACCGCCGACGGCGAGGTGTTCATGGGCGGCGAAACGCCGCTCAAGATCCAGTTCATCGAGGTCGAGGGCGGCAAGATCCAGGGCACCATCGCGCCCTACACCGATCCGAACTGCTCGTGCGAGGTCGAGACCAGCTTCCTCGGCACCGTCGCGGGCGACGCGATCAGCGGCATGTTCTCGACCAAGATCGGCGCCACCGGGCAGATCCAGACCGGGACCTGGCAGGTGACGCGCAAGCCGTGAGCTGACTCGCGGGTTCAGTGGAAGTACTTGCGCACGAAGTACTTGCGGTCGGCGTTGACCATGGTCCAGCCGACCACGACCGCGCCGTCAGAATCGACGGCGACATCCTGGCAATGGCTGCCGAGGCCGGCGCGGGTCCACAACGGCGTGCCGTTGCCGGCCAGCTTGCGCAGGGTGCAACCGCCGGCGGCATCGTAGGCGACGTAGATCGCGCCGGTCTCGGCCTCGATGGCGACGTCGGGCTGGATGCCGTCGAGGGCGGGGAACGTGCGGGTCCAGACCTCGGTCAACGCCGGCCGGTAGCGGCGGACGACCAGCGTGTTCGTGGTCCAGCCGACCACGACCAGGTCACCGCCGGCGGTGGTCCCGTAGCCAGCGACGCCGGCGATCTGCATGGTGCCGGCGACGGTGGTCGGCGTGAGCAGGGCGCCGGTCGCGGCGTCGACCTTGCCCAGCCAGCCGGTCTGGTTGGCCAGCGCGCCGGCGATCCACAGCGTGTCGGCGTCCCAGGTGGCGCCGAGCGCCACGCCCTGCGGGGTGGTGGTGTCGAGCAGCCACTCGGGGGTCGCCGAGCCAGCCGGCCACCGCCCCCACGACATGCGATCGCCGTGATCGCCGACCATGTAGACGCGGTTCAGGTCGTCGTGGCAGATGCCGTTGCCGCGATCGACGCCGGCGCCGGCGATGACCTGCTTGATCGGCTCGCTGGCCAGTTCGGTCGGCGCCGCGCTCATGACCGCGTCGCCGGACTGCTCGCCGGCGGCGGCGACGGTGCGGTCGGGTGCGATCGAGACATCGAGCGAGCGGCGGGTCGCGGGGCCGAAGGTCATGGCGGCGACCGGCAGGCCCTCGACGCCGTCGAGCCGGGCGAGCAGCGCCGCGGTGCCCTGCGCACCGGCGAGGACGATGCTGGTGTCGAGGTCGAGATCGACGCCGTTGGCCTCGTCCGAGGTGCCGGCCGCGCTCGCGCTGACCACGGCGAGCGGGGCGTGGAAGATCGTGGTGGCGGTGTAGTTGCGGGTCAGGGCCAGCACGCACGGACCGGTGACCGCGCACTCGGTGACGCCCCAGTCGGCGAGCGTGCCGGCGCCGTCGTCGGTGGCGGTGAGGGTGACCGGACCGGCGGTGGTGAAGATGAACTCGCACGCGGTCATGCCCAGGCCGCAATCGATGCCGGCCGGTGCCGACACGACGCGACCGTCGGTGGTCGTGGTGCCGACCGCCAGGTTGGTGATGGTCAGCCGCACCCGCGAGCCGGCGAGGCCGGAGACCAGCGCCGAGTCACCGGCGGCCTCCGCCGACGACACGGTGACGGTGAACATCTTCATGCCGGCGCTGGTCGGATCGAGCTGGGCCATGACGGTGCACGACGCGCCGGCGGCCAGCGACGTGCCGCAGCTGCTGATCACGGTGAGCTCGCTGGTCGCCGGCGTCACCGCGAAGGTCAGCGCGGTCGCCGGACCGGTACCGGTGTTGCGCAGGGTCATGGTGGCGGCGTCGGTGTCGCCGCTGACCAGGACCGGATCGGGCCCGAGCGTGTACGTCGCCTGGTCGAGCGCCAGCACCGGCGCGCCGGTGGCGGCGTCGGTGCCGTCGATGACGGGGCCGTCGGCGGTCGGGGCATCGGTGGCGGCGTCGACGTCGGCGACCCGCGCGTCGCCGTCGTCGCCACATGCGGCGAGCGCGCCGAGCAGCGCGAGCGCGACCAGAACGGTACGGCGTGGGTCCCCCATCCCCGGACCATGCCAGAAACGCCAGGCGCTTTGGGTGATTGACAGCACGACGCGCGCCGACGACGCTGTGATCGTGATCGTCTTCCTGGTCCGGCACGCCCATGCCGTCGACGAGACGCCCGCGCTGCCCGACGAGGCCCGCCACCTGAGCGAGCGCGGCCGGCACGCCGCGCGCGAGCTGGGGCGGCGGTTGCGCTGGCATGACTGCACGCCGACCGCGATCTGGACCAGTCCGCTGACGCGCGCGGTCATGACCGCCGAGCTGGTGGCGGGGACGATCGAGTGGAGCGGGCCGATCGAGAGCGTGCGCGGCCTGGCGCCCGGGGGCTCGGCGCGCGAGGTGCTGGCGGCGATCGCGGCCCACGATCCGTCGGGGTCGCTCGTGCTGGTCGGGCACGAGCCGTCGTTGTCGGGGCTGGGCGGGGCGCTGACCCTGCGCGAGGATTTTCCGGCGCTGCGGAAGGCGCAGGCCGCGCGCATCGATGGCCGCGAGCTGCGCTGGTTGTTCTCGTACGATGCCGAGGCGCCGACGCCGCCGGCGTGAGGGCTAGATCGAGGGATGCCGACGCTCCAGTTCCGGATCGACGACCTCGAGGGCGAGGCGATCCGCGCCCTGGTCGCGCGGCACCGGCGCGGGATGCACGAGCACTCGCCGCCCGAGAGCGTGCACGCGTTCGACCTCGACGGCCTGCGAGATCCTGCCGTCAGGTTGTGGTCGGCGTGGGCCGGCGAGGCCCTGGCCGGGATGGGCGCGCTCAAGCAACTCGACGGCGCGCGCGGAGAGATCAAGTCGATGCGGGTGGCCGACGCGTTCCTCGGCCAGGGTGTCGGCCGTGCCGTCCTCGATCACCTCGTCGCCGACGCGCGGCGCTGCGGGCTGACCAGCCTGTGGCTGGAGACCGGGTCGAGCCTTGCGTTCGCGCCGGCGCTCGGATTGTACGAGCGCGCGGGGTTCGTCCGCCGCGGCCGGTTCGACGACTACGCCGAGGATCCGTTCTCGGTGTTCATGACCCTGTCGCTTTGATCGGTTCGCCCGGTCACGTCGGCGCCGGCGCACGCGCGTCTGCACGTGCGGCACGATTGTCCGGCAACTCGGCGCGCCTCGCGGTGTCACCTGGCCATGTGGTGGGATCCGCGACCGCTGATGCTCGGCGCGCTGTGTGTCATGACCCTGGCGCCGCCGGTGGCCGGCTGCGGGCACCGGCCCGCGGCGCCCGCCGCGGCGGCGCCGCCGCCGCCGCCAGCCGTGCCATCCGCTGCGCCGCCGCCACCGACGCTCACCGGGACCCGGATCGCCGCGACCGCCGCCGGCGCGCTGGTGATCGACGCCGACAGCGGCGCGCTGTTCGCGATCGATCGCGACGGCCGCGCGACCGCGCAGGTTCCCATCGCGCGCGACGCCGGCCTGCTCGCCCACGACCCGGTCCGCGGCATCGTGTTCGTCGCCGACCGCGGGAGCGATCGGCTGGTGGTCGTCGACGCCCGCCGGATGGTGGCGATCGACGCCTGGCCGACGCCCGCCGAGCCGTTCGGCGTCGCGCTGACGCCCGATCGGGCGACCGTCCTCGTCACCACGATCGCCGACCGGACGCTGATCGCGCTCGACGCCCGATCCGGGGCCGAGCAGTGGCGCGCCGCGCTGTCCCGTGAGCCGCGCGGCGTCGCCGTGTCTCCCGGCGGCACGCACGTGCTGGTGTCGTCGATCGCCACCGGTGCGCTCGACGACGTCGCGCTGGCGGCGCCGCACCCCGTGACCACGATCCCGTTCGACCTCGAGTGCGATCGGTGCGAGCCGGGAACCGTCTTCGCGCGCGGCTCGGGCGGCGTCATCTTCCTCGATGCCCACCGCGCCGTGGCGTCGTTCCAGCGCGAGGTGCCCGAGTCGTCGTTCGTGCGCACCAGCGGCTACGGCGGTGCCGCGTTCGCGCCGCCCGTCACCCACCACCTCGCCTTCCTCTCGTTTCCCGACCACGGCCTCGGCGCCCCGATCCAGGCCGTGGCGCAGGTCGCGCAGCACCAGCCACGCGCGCTGGTCTGGGACCCCGGCGGCGACGCCCTGTACGTGGCCGGGCTCGGCTCCGACTCCCTGCTGCACCTCCCCGGGCTGACCCGCGCCACGACCGACGGCGTCGAGGCCAGCGCCTCCGACGCCGTGCTCCGCGCCCGTGGCCGCTGCGGCCCCGACGGCTTCGCGATCACCGCGGATCGCGACCTGCTGGTGGTGCGTCGCATGCACGGCACCGGCCTCGCCCGGTCCCAGGTCGAGACGCTGGTCGCCTACCTCGAGGCCTTGCCCCCGCCACGCACGCCGACCCGCGATCCGGCCGCCGTCGCGCGCGGCCGCGACATCTTCGACAACGCCGGAGGTTGCACCACCTGCCACGAGGGCACGCTGTACACCGACGGCGCGCTGCACACCTTCACCGGCATGCCGACCGCCGCCGACACCCCGAGCCTCATCGGCCTCGCCGCCAGCGCCCCCTACTTTCACGACGGCAGCGCCGAGACTCTCGACGATCTCCTCCGCGGCTTCGGCACCGCCCGCGACATGGCCGACCTGTCGAGCCTCACGCTCGCGCAGCGCGAGGACCTGAAGGCTTTCCTCGAGACCCGCTGACCCACGCGCCGGTCGCCACGGCGGCGGTGGTTTCGGTCGCGGCTGTGGCTGCGGCTGCGCGGCTACTCGCGACGCAGCGCGCGAACGATCTCCTCGCGCACCACGGCCGCCAGATCGGCGCCGCCGGGGCGAGCGCTCGAGGCGACCGGCGCGATCGTCGGCACCGGGCTGTGCGGCGCCGGCGCGCAGGCGATCACCGGGCGCGGTCCGCTCGCCACGGCACCACCGGTGCCGCGGGTGCGCAGATCGTCGGCGAACTGGACCGCGCGATCGGCGGCGCGGCCGATGCCGGCCTTGGCGCGGGCCACCAGCAGCGGCGCGATCGCGGCGACCGCCAGCGGCTCGACCCCGCCGAGCGGCGCGGCCGAGACCGCGATCCGCGCGAGGTGTTCGATCAGCTCGAGGCGCAGGAAGGCTTGCTCGAGATCGGCGCCCCACGCCAGCACGCCGTGGCCACCGAGCAGCACGGCGTCGACGTCCTCGCACCACGGCGCCAGCGCGGCCACCGCCGCCTCACCGGGGCTGGCTGGCGGTGTGCGCGGCACCAGCGGACCGAGCGAGACCAGCGCCTCGGCGATGAACGGCTGCGCGATCGCGTGATCGGCGACGCCGCCCCGGGCGCACGCGATGGCGGTGGCGTACGGCGGGTGGGCGTGGATCACCGCGCCGACGTCGGGGCGGCGGTGATAGACCGCGAGGTGCAGGCCGATCTCGCCAAACACCTTGCCGGCGCCGACCACCTTGCCCGCGGTGTCGAGCTCGATGACGGTGCGCTCGCCGACCAGGCGCTTCGACGTCGCGGTCGGCGTCGCCAGCCAGCGGGCGCCGTCGCGAACCGTCAGGTTGCCGTCGTGATTGGCGACCCAGCCGCGGCCGTGGAGCTCGCGCGCGTAGCAGGCGATCGCCGCCCGCAGGCTGGCGCTCACGGAGCCTCGCGGCCAGGAGCACCGCGGGCCGCGACGCCGCGGCCGATCGGATCGGCGGCGGGTACGTCGTCAGGCACATCGACCGCGTCGACGATCCCGACCACCAGCGACCGGATCGGCACCTGGTCGCCCAGCTTCAGGATCTGCCGCACGCCGGTGCCCTCGGTGAGCACCAGGACGCGATCACCGGCACCAGCCTGGGCGTCATCGACGGCGACGAAGCTATCGCCGAGGTCGGCGCCGTGCTGGTCGAGCGGCTGCACCACGAGCAGCGTCCGGCCGGCGTAGGACGGGTGCTTGGCGGTCGACGTCACGTTGCCGAGCACGCGGCACAGCCTCACGTCTCACCGCCCGGCTTGCCGGTCGAGCGCTTGGCGCGGCCGACCGGCGCCTGCGGGCGCTTGCGCGGCGGGCTCGGGTTGGCCTGGGTCGGATCATCGTCGACCGCGTCGGGGGCTCCATCGTCGTCGTCGCCGCTCGAGCTGGACGCCGGCGAGCTGCGTTCCGGCGTGTAGACCTCGTCGACGATCCCGACGATGGCGGCGTCGACAGGCACGAACCACGGCTGCAGCGCCAGCGCGGCCTCGCGTGAGCCGACCAGGTAGACGTGGTCGCCGAGCCCGGCGCGCACGGTGTCGACCGCGACCTGGACGTCGCCGGTGTGGCGGCCGGCATCGTCGACGGGCTGGACCAAGAGTAGTTTCTGACCTTCGAGCCCGCTGGCCTTGCGCTCGGCCACGACCGTCCCGGTGACGACTCCCAGGTACATGAGGCTCCGAACGTACCTGTCGGCGGCCGCACAGGTCAACCGGCGCCCGGACCGGCTCGCCTCGCAACTGATGATAAACTGGGAGACTCCATGGGGAACCCGACCCACGGTACCGGGGCTCGCGGCCTGCGCCACCGCGCGTCGGCCGAGGCCACCGACTTCGTCGAAGGCATCCGGCGCGCTTCGGCGATCGGGATCGGTGCGTACGCGTCGTTCGCCGCCATCGACGTGGTGCTCTCCGTGGTGGTCTACGGCCAGGCCAGCCTCGAACACGTCCTCATGTACCGGGCGGCCGGGATCGCGCTCCTGGCCATGTGGTTCGTCTACGCCCGCTCCACGCAGGCCGGGCTGCGCTCGATGGTGGCGGTCACGGCCAGCCTGCTCGCCGCGTCAGCCATGCTGGCCGGGCTCATCAGCACCGAGTTCGGCGGCCTGCGGAGCCCGTACCTCACGGGCCCGTCGTTCTACTTCGTCGCGGTCGCCGTCCTGGTGCCTTCGCCGTGGCGGCGGATGGGCGCCTTGGTGGTCCCGGTCTACGTCGGCTTCTTCGGCGCGCTCAGCATCTCCTCGTGGCTGGCCGATCCCGGCGCGTGGCGCTCGGTCGAGGGCGCGACCAGCTATGCCCTCAACGCGTCCATGCAGATCGTGCTGCTGGCGTTCAGCGTCATCGCCAGCCACGTGCTGTGGGCGTCGCGAGCGCAGCTCTATCGCGCGCGCCGGCTCGGTCGCTACCGCCTGCAGGCCCCGCTCGGTTCGGGCGGCATGAACGAGGTCTGGCTGGCGCGCGACGACACCCTCGACCGCGAGGTGGCGATCAAGGTGCTCCACGGCGCCCCGCAGGACGACGATGAACGCTGGGTGCGCTTCGAACGCGAGGCGCAAGTGGCGAGCGCGCTGACGTCGCCGCACACCGTCAAGATCTACGATTACGGCGCCAGCGACGACGGCGTCGCCTACATCGCGATGGAGCTCCTGCGCGGCCTCGACTTCGCCGATCTGGTCGGCGGATACGGTCCGCTCGACGTGCGCCGCGCCGTGCACTTGATCCGGCAGGCGACCAGCTCGCTGGCCGAGGCCCACGAGAAGGGGCTGGTCCACCGCGACATCAAGCCGGCCAACCTGTTCGCGCTGTCGACCGGCGATCCGACCGACTTCGTCAAGGTGCTCGACTTCGGCCTGGTCCGCGAGCTGACCCGCCCCGACGAGGAAGACACCCGCGAGCGGGTCGCCCTCGGCACACCGGCGTTCATGGCGCCCGAACAGTTTCTGGGCTCCGATGTCACGCCGGCCAGCGACATCTACGGCCTCGGCACGACGCTCTACTTCCTGCTCACCGGTGCGCCGCCGTTCGACGGCAAGGCCAGCGACGACGCGTTGTGGCGCGCCCACTCGTCGCACCCGCTGGTCCCGGTCAGCCAGCGCCGCGGCGAGGAGGTGCCGCGCTCGCTCGAGGCGGTGATCGCGACCTGCCTTGCCAAGCACCCGGCCGACCGCTATCGCGACGCCACCGCGCTCGGCAAGGCCCTCGATGACCTGCCCGAGGTCGGGCCGTGGACGGCGAGCGAGGCCGCCGCCTGGTGGACGGCGGCGCGCATCACGCCCATCGCCCAGCTCCAGCGCGGCGGCTCGTCGAGCAAGAAGGTCACGATCGCCGCCC
Organism: Myxococcales bacterium; assembly: GCA_947483555.1. GTDB lineage: Bacteria > Myxococcota_A > Polyangia > Haliangiales > Haliangiaceae > UBA2376. The sequence goes on along the minus strand of CANKMW010000052.1, from coordinate 35,161 downwards.
GCACGCCGCGACCCGGGGCGCGCGCCGGCAGCGACGGCGACCGTTGATCGAGGACGCCGTCGTCGATCGCAGATCGCTTCCACGTCGTCGTCGGTGGGCGCGGGCAGCGGCACGAACCGCGCGCCGCCGGCCCGGTCGGCGACCAACACGCCGTCGGGCAGCGATGACGACGATCCCGAGGGCCACCGCGCCCCGCACGGCAGGCGAGCGCACACCCGTGCGCCCGGCGCCGCCACGCACCGCCAGCCACCTGTCAGCGAGCCGACATCGACCTGCGGTCGCCGGTGGGCGAACATCCGGCCATGCTCACGCTCTTGCTCGTCGTCGGGGTGCTCGCGCTCGTGATGAACCTGGTCGGTCGGCGCTGGATCCGGCGCCGGACCTGGGTCGCCGGCGCGGCGAGCTTCCTCGCGGCGGCGGCGGCGATCGGGTACCAGGCCTACCGCGACGGCCGCCGCTCCGGCGACGGCCTGGGCGGCGACGTCAGCCATGATCGGCACACCGCGGAGACGCTGACGCCCATCACCGCGGTGCTGCTGGTGTCGCTCGCGGTGTGGGCGGTATCCGTGTGGTTCGACTGGCGGAACGAGCGCCTGGATCGGCTGTGAAGCCGGGCTGTCATCGGCGATCCGCGGTGGGGTGGCGACCATGGGGTCAGGAGGATCCCCATGAACGACCGTCTGCCCATCGTGTTCGCCGTCACCGTCGCCGTCGCCGTCGCCACCATCCTGGCCGCCTGCGGCGCCGACGAGCCGTCCGCGTGCGAGGTGCAGTGCCGCATCCATCGCGACTGTGGTCTGTTCGCCACCGACCGCGAGGAGGCCACCTGCGCCGGTACCTGCGAACAGATGCTGTCGGGTCGATGCGACGGTCCCGGCTGTGTCGAGCTCGGCGCCGGCGGCGATCCGGAGATCTGCATGAGCCACCTGCTCGAGGCCAACCTCCTCGCCGAGGCGGAGCCGGACAGCTGCGGCCGCGACTTCATCCAGGAGTGGTGCACGACCTACTACGAGGACCCCCACTGCGCGCCGCTGGTCATCGACGGCATCCGGTGCCGGTGACCCGCGGCTGGTCGCGTTCGTGCTGCACGGCCACGCCACCATCGAGCTCGCGCAACGGGGAGCGAGCGACGCCGTCGACGCCCAGGTCGCGGCGCTGCGGGGCTGCGCGGCGTCCGCTCGCTGGTGCTGGTGCCCGATGGTGTGCTCCAGCTGGTACCGTTCGGCGCCCTGGTCGACGAACGCGACCAGGATCTGCCGCCGCCGTCGCGATCCCGGCCGCGTCAGGCGCGGACGCCGACGCCGAGGGCGGCGCGCAACGACGCGTAGGCAGGATCGGTGACGGCGGCGACGACGACCTCGCTGCCGCCGCCGTGCTTGGTCGCGGCGGCGAGGGCGGCGGCGCAGTCGCCGCAGACCAGCAGGCCGGCGCGGTCGGCGATGCGGTGGCAGGCGGCGGTGTAGCGCTTGAGGTCGAGATCGGCGGGCGCGATGGCGGCGAACAGCTGCTCGAAGCGCTGGCGCAGCTTGACCGAGAGCGCGCCGCGGACCGACTCGTCGCGGGCGCGCTGCACGTCGGGATCGCCGATCAACCCGCGCACGGCGGCGTGGCTGGCCGCGGGCGCGAACGAGCGAACCAGCGCCGCGAAGATGGCGCGCACCTCGACGTCGGACAGGCCGGCCACCACCACCCGCTCCGGGCGCGACAGCTCGGCGGCGCGGCCGAGCGCGAAGCGCGCCGCGCTGTCGAGCACGCCGGAGGCGGTCGTGATGCGGGCCCCGAAGACGATGATCGGCGTGCCGGCGCACACCAGTTGCACGTCGGGCGCCGCGACGTCGTCGCGTTCGTAGAGCAACACGGCGCCGGCGCCGAGCGCGTTGGCGATGCGCGGATAGGCGACCGCGGCGGCGGTGCCGGTGGTGGCGGTGAGGCGGCGGGCGCCGGCGGCACCGGCCCGCGCCAGCGCCTCGTCGGAGTCCGGCCACAGCAGCGCCGTGGCTTCGGCCAGCGCCGCGAACACCGGCGCCAGCGGGGCGTCGTCGTCGTCGGTCAGGTAGGCGGCGCGGCCATCGGCGTCGACGGTGCCGCGGTAGCTCTCGTCGGCGACCCACAGGTGCGGCTTGTGGACCGACAGGAACGCGGTCTGGTGGAGATCGGCCTTGTGACCCATCGCGATCGCCAGCTCGAGCGCGGCGTGGGCCTGGTCGACCTTGCCGGCGCGCCGGACCTCGTCGGCCCACGCGACCAGGTCGTCGACGGTCGCGGTGGTGGCGGCGATGGCCCGCCGCAGCTCGCACAGCTCGGCCTTCTTGCCGGCATCGCCGACGTAGGCGGCGGCCAGCGCCCTTCGTGACGTGACCGCGGCGTCGGTCTCGGGTCCCAGCGCGATCGTGCGCTCGAAGGCGGTGAGCGCGCTCTTGGCGTCGCCGCGATCACGGCGCAGCTCGCCCAGCCGCAGCCACAGCGCGGCCTTGCGCGCGCGCACCGTCTCGTCGCCGTCGTCCTTGCCCGACAGCGCGCGGGCCAGCACCTCCATCGCGGCGTCGGCGGCGCCGTCGGCGATCTGGAGTTGCGACGCGATCTCGACGGCGCCGAGATCGTACGGATCGGCCACCAGCGCCCGCTCGGCGGCGGCGCGGGCCCGCTCCTTGTCGCCGCCGGCCAGGTAGTCGGAGGCGGCGCGGGTCAGGCGCGCGCTGCGCTCGGCGGTGGTGGTGCCGAACGCCGCCATCAGCTCGGCGGTCTTGCCGGCGCCCAGGTGGTCGCCGGCCAGATCCTGGCGCTCGAGCAGCTTCTCGAGCAGGGCCACGTGGCGGGCCTCCAGCGGCTGCGCCGCGCTGACCGCCGCCTCGTAGCAGACCCGGGCCCGGGCCTCGTCGGACAGCATCATCAGCGCCATGTCGCCGAGGGCCTCGAACAGGCGCATGCGTTCGGCCGGATCGTCGGTGGCCATGGCCTGCCGGGTGAGCAGGTCGGCGGCGCGCTTCGGATCGTTCTGCTCCATGGCCAGCTCGGCCATGGCCTGCAGCGCGGGCGCGTAGTTGGGCCGCAGCTCGAGCGCGCGCGCGTACAGCGGCGGCGCCTTCTCGGGGCGCAGGCTGCGGATCTCGGCGAGCGCGGCGTGGTAGATGCCCTGCGCCACGTCGCTGGCGTGGCGGGGCGCCTCGTCGTGGGTCGCGAGCGCCGCCAGGTGCAGCGCGGCCTCGCGCCAGCGGCGGGCCTTGTAGCGGTTCTCGCCCAGGGCGAGCTTGATGAGCAGGTGACCGCGATGCAGGCGGTCGGCGGTGAGCAGGGTCTCGTAGGCGTCGTCGTCGCGGCCGAGCTTCTCGTAGGCCTGGGCCAGACGGCGATGCAGCTCGGCGGTGATGGCCGGCGTCGCGGCCGGCACACCGGCGGCCAGGGTGTCGCGCAGGAACCGCTCGAGGTCGTCCCAGCGCAGCGCGTCGGCGTACAGATCGGCGAGCGAGATCAGCGCCGGGACGTGGCCGCCGTCGGCGGCCAGCGCCTCGGCCAGGCGGCGCTCGGCGACCATCTCGATGCCGGCGGCGCGCGCCAGCGCTGCCAGCTGGGTGAGCACCCGCGCGCGCTCGGCGGGCGCGAGCTCGCCGCCGTCGAGGCGGGTCTCGAGGAGCTTGGCGGCGGTGTCGGGATCACCGCCCTGCTCGATGAGGCCGGCGAGCGCCCAGATGGCGTCGGCGTGGTAGGCGCGGATGGCCAGGATGCGCTCGAACGCGGTGCGCGCCCCGCTCGGATCGGCGGTGCGGTCACGGAGCGCGATCCCGGCGACGTAGAGCGCGTCGACCTTGATGTCGTCGTCGGTGGCGGCGTCGGCCTCGCGCAGCTTGGCGGCGATGAACGCGCCCGGATCCTCTTCGGCGGTGGTGAGCTTCGAGAGCGCGGTCAGCGCGGTCGGGTGATCGGGCCACAGGCGCAGCGCGTGATCGAGGGCGCTGCGCGCGCCGGCGACGTCGCCGAGCCCTTCGGCGCGGACCTGTGCCAGGCGGATGTGCAGCGCGGCCAGCTCGCCGGCTCCAAGCCCACGCTGGTCGGCGACCGCGATGCGACCCTCGAGCACCGCGGCGGCCTCGCGGTGACGCGCGGCCAGGTAGAGCGCGGAGACCAGCCGATCGGCGAGCACGCCATCGTCGGGAAGGATGGTGCGGGCGTGGCGCAGGGCGGCGGCGGCCTCCTCGGGCGCGTTCAACCAGTCGAGCAGCACGCCGGCGCGTCGGGCCAGCAGCCGCGCCCGATCCTCGGGCGAGGTGGCGAGCGCGGATCGGCGGCGCAGGACCTCGACCAGATCGGTCCACCGGGCCTGGGTCTCGCAGAGCCGGTCGAGCGCGGCAAACGCGTCGGTGTCATCGGGCCACTGCGCGACCAGGTGCTGGTAGGTGTCGATGGCGCGCTCGGGCAGCTCGAGCTCGGTCTCGTAGATCACGGCCACCTTGCGCATCGCGTCGCGGGCTTCGCTGGTGCTCTCGGCGATCTCGCCGATCCGGGCGTGGGTCTCGATGACCTTGCTCCAGCGGCCGACGCGGGTGTAGAGCGCGCCCAGATCCTTGAGCACCCCGACATCGGTGGGCGCCAGCTGGCGCAGCCGCTCGAGCGTATCGATGCCGTCGTGGGGATGGGCGAGGTGATCGACGTAGATCGCCGCCAGCTCGCGGAGCAGCGCCGGTCGCTCGGCCTCGGGCGCCGCGCTGCCCAGCCGTGGATCGGTCCGCTCCTCGAGCGAGGCCGCGAGCTCGACCCAGCGACCACCGGTGCGGTAGAGCGCCTCGAGCTTGGCCCGCGCCGAGCCGTCGTCGGGGCGCATGCCGAGGATGCGCCGGTACTGCGCTTCGGCACGCGCCGGCTGGCCCTGGCGATCGCGGATCGCGGCGACCTCCATCAACACGTCGGCGGCGGCCTCGGCGGTGTGGGCGTCCTCGGCCAGCGCTTCGTAGAGCTCGGCGAGGCGGTCCCACGATTCGTGATCGGCGGCCAGGCGGTGCAGACGAGCCCGAGCTTCGGCGTCACTGCCGGTCGGCGGGACGACGCCGGCGACGGGCTGGTTGATGCGGTCGAGGGCGCGGGCCAGGGTGTCGAAGGCGCGCGGGATATCGTGGGCGCCGTTCTCCCACGCGTCGGCGGCACGGTAGAGCCAGCGGGCGCGCGCCGGCGGGTCGGCGGCCGGCAGCGAGTCGTACGCCGCCGCCAGCTCCTCCCACGGCGACTCGTAGGCGCGGATCAGGAGCTGCGGCAGGGGTGGCCGGCGGACCGACGCCTGCGCCTTGCGGGCCGGCGCCGTCGGCGGTGGCATGGGCCGCACGCCGACCGGCCGGGCCTCGATCTTGGGCGTCCGTGGTGGTGGTGGCGGCAGGCGCGGACGGCTCGAGCCCACCCCGGGCAACCCGGGCAGCGATCCGCCGCCGCTGCCAGCGCCGCGCGGCATCGGCGCCAGATCGGCGATGTCGAGCTCCATGGTCTTGTCGTTGCGCTCGGGGCGCGTGGACGCGATCGTGATCGTGCCCGGCTTGAGGGTGGCCGTCGGGCCGGTCCCACCCGCGGCCGGCATCAGCTCGTCGAGATCGATGGGCTGCGTCGAGTCACCGACGCGCAGCGAGGCTTCGTCGGGGACGTCGAGGTCGGGGCCCGAACCCGGACCGTCGGCGGCGCGCGGTCGCGGGCCCAGATCGCTGTCGCCCAGCTCCTCGGTCGATGGCCGCCGTACCCGCGGCGTGGTGGTGAACAACGCCGGCGCCGGCCGCGCCACCGGCGCCGGGGCCGGCGGGTCACCGTCGCGCTCGCCGTGGACCATCGCCGACGCCGGTTCGGGCTTGGGTGTGCGATCGACCTCGCGGTAGCGGCCGACGGCGCGGCCCAGCCGCCACAGGTGGGCCAGCGTGTCGGCGTCCTCGGGGCCGAGCAGGAAGCCGACCAGGTGGACGCGGAACGCGCGCGGCAGATCCTTGAGCTGATCCTCGATCACCTGTGCCTTGCGCCGCAGCGCCGCCAGGCGCTCGCCCTTGTCGGTGCGCTCGGCCACCGCGCCCTCGACCGCGATGACGTCGTTCCAGGTCCGGTTCTTCTCGGCCAGCTTGTACATGCCGGCCCGCAGATCATCGCGATCGGGAGCCCACGAGAACGCGGCCACCAGCTCGGCGGCCGCGCCCTTGGGATCGCCGAGCCGCTCGTCGAGGGTGCGCGACTTCTTCTGGTGCAGCTCGACGCGGACGGCGGCCGGTGCGGCGCGGAGCGCGAGGTCGTAGCCGTCGGCGAGCTGCTTCCACAGCGGTCGCTGATCGGCCTCGGCGGCGAGGCGCTCGGCCTCGTTGATCAGCCCGCTGTCGCGGGGCGCGACGGCGATCGCCTCGTGGAGGGCGGTCATGGCCTTGCCGCGATCCGAGAGCCGACGCTCGCAGACCTGGGCCAGCTCGCGGCTGGCGGCGATGTAGGCCTCGACGTCCGACGGCACGCCGCCACCGCCGGCGGCGAGCAGGCGCCGCCGCTCCTCGCTCCACACCTCGGCCAGCTCGCGCCACAGCCCGTAGGCCTCGGCGGCGCGCTTGAGCTCGCCCAGCGTGGTGGCGTCGGGCGCCTCGTCGTGGGCGCGGCGCCAGAACCGGAAGCCGCCCTTGTGGTCGCCGACCTTCTCGGCGGTGAGCGCGGCCAGCCGGCCGAGCAGGCTGCGGCGGGCACGGGCGTCCTCGATGCGGCCGAGGCGGCGCTCGAGCACGCGGACCGCCGCCTTCCAGTCACCGAGTCGCTCGTGGAGGTCGGCGGCCGCCGACAGGGCTTCGTCGTGGTGTGGATCGAGCGACAGCACGCGCTCGTAGGCCTGCAGCGCGCGCGCCGGATCACCGAGCCGATCGCGACAGACCACGCCGATCTCGAGCGCGCGGACCACCTTGGCGGCCGGCTCGGCGGCCAGGTAGAGCTCGCGCTCGGCGACCCGAACCGCGGCGTGGTAGTCACCGCGCGCCTCGTGCAGGCGGCGCAGCATGGTGTGGGCGTCGAGATCGGTCGGATCGAGGTCGGCGACCAGCCGCTCGAGCTGGCGGATCGCGTCCTCGGTGGCGCCCAGCCGCTCGGCCAGCACCTCGGCGCGCTCGCGGGCGGCGGCGGTGGCGCGCGGCACGTCGTCGACCGCGAAGACATCGACGTGCACGGCGAGGATCTCGGCCAGCTCGCGGAAGCGCGCCACCGCCCGGTACAGGCGGGCCAGGGCGTCGAGGGCGCCGCGATCGCGGGGCGTCACGGTGCGCAAGCGTTCCCAGGCCTTGATGGCGCGCTGGCCATCGCCGAGCCGTTCGTCGACGACCCGGGCGTAGCGGGCCAGATCGCTGGCGCGCAGCGCCGCCTGCGCCGACCCCGGCGTCGGCGGCGTGGCGGCGCCCGGATAGCGGACCGCGTCGAGCCGCTCGAGCACGCCGGCCAGCTCGCCCCAGCGCTGGCCGCGTTCGTAGAGGTCGGCGACCGCGGACAGGATCTCTTCGTCGGTGGGCGCGGCGCGCAGCGCCTGCTCCCAGCGATCGAGCGCGCGGGCATCGTCGCCGGTCTCGGCGGCCATGCGGGCCAGGCGGCGCAAGACCTTGGCCCGCTCGGCGGGGCCGGTGGCGCTGGCGGCGTGGTACTCGAGGGTCTGGACCAGGCGCTCGACATCGCCGGCCTGCTCGAGCACGCGCTCCATGCGATCGAGCGCGTCGCGGTCGCCGGGCAGGATCTCGAGGACGCCGCCGCACGCGAACACCACGCCGTCGGCGTCGCCGAGCCGCGACTCGCACATCGTGCCCAGGCGGCGGAGCGCGGTCAGGCGCTCGACCCGCTTGCCGACCGGCCACTCGCGGGCGGCGGTGGGTGGTTTTCCGGCCGCCTGCATCTCGGCGATCAGGCGGCGGGCGTCGAGCTCGAGCTGGCGGCGCAGGGTGCGGGCGAGCCCGGCGTCGTCGCCCTCGCGTTCGTAGAGCTCGGCCAGGGCCTTGAGCGCGCCATCGTCATCGGGGCGCAGCTCGATCACTTCCTCGTACAGCGCGATCGCCCGCCGGGGCTCGACCTGGCGTTCACGGTAGGTCTGGGCGATCCGGCGCAGGGTGTCGGCGCGCTCGCCGCTGGATTGCGCGGCCTGGGCCTCGCCGTCGAGCACGGCGACCAGCTGCTCCCACATCTTGGCGCGCGCCGACAGCCGACGGACGGCCTCGCGGGCCTTGGGGCTGCCGGGCTCGAGATCCTCGATCCGGCGCCAGGTGTCGAGGGCGCGCGGGACGTCACCCAGCCGCAGCTCGCAGATCTGGGCGATCTCCTCGAGGCGGCGCATCAGCTCGGCGGGCGTGGCGCCGGCGTCGCGGGCGTTCTCGAGCGAGAACTCGTACAGGTCGGCCAGGCCGCGGAAGTCGCGGCGCTCGCGGAAGTGCTCGACGTAGCGGGCCAGCGCGTCCTCGTTGGTCGGGTCGATCGAGAGCGCGCGGTGGAGCAGCTCGGCGGCCTTGTCCTTCTCGTTGAGGTGCTCGCGGGTCAGCACCGCCAGCTCGAGGATCTCGGCCACCTGGGCGTCGGTGTCGTCGCCGGTGTCGTCGCCGGGAGCGACCGCCGCCGTGATCGATGCCAGGTCGCGTTCGATCAGCGCCGCCAGATCTCGCCAGCGTTGATCCTCGTGCAGCAGCACCCGCAGCCGCTGGGTGGCGGGGCCCCGGGGCGGCTCGAGCTCGGTCAGCTCGGTGAGCGCGGCGATCAGCTGTCCGCGATCCGGACGTTCCTCGTCGAACAGCTCGATGCGGCGGCGCAGCAGCGCGGCGCGCTCGGGATCGTCCTCGGTGAGCGAGGCCCGCTGGCCGAGCAGCCGCTCGAGCTCGTCCCAGCGACCGGCGGTTCGCAGCGCCTGTTCGAGCGCGGCGCCGGCGGTGCGATCGTAGGGATCGACGCCGACCGCGCGGCGCAAGAAGCCCAGCCCGGCTTCGGCATCGCCCGCGGTGAGCGCTTGCCGGCCGAGCTCGACGTAGAGCGCCGCCGCCTTGCGCGGACCGGCCGCGGCATCTTCGGCCGCCTGGGTCCAGGCGTCGCTGCCGTAGACCTCGGCGAGCGCTTCGCGCGCACCCGGCGCCGCAGCGTCGAGCCGCAGCGCCTTCTCGAGGCCGGCGGCCGCCGCCTTGCCATCGCCGCGCCGGAGCTCGATCTTGCCGAGGGCCAGCCACAGCGCGGCGCGGCCCGGCGCCGGCGCGCGGTCGCCCAGCACGTCGAGCTCGGCCCGGTACAGCTTGGCCACCATCGCGTCGTCGCCCAGCGAGGCGTAGAGCCGGCGCGCTGCGGCCAGCGCGTCGGTGCGTTCGGGCTCGAGCTGCCAGGCGCGCTGCCAGTGGAACAGCGCGCGGTCGACGCGGCCGAGCTGTTCGTCCCACAGCTGCGCCGCCTGACGGTGGAGGTGGGCGCGCCGGGCGGCACCGGCGCGATCGGCAGGCGCGGGTCGGCCCTTCTGTTGCTCGGCGCGGCGGCTCACCTCGTCGAGCTCGCCTTCCAGGATGTCACCGGCCTCGGCGAACTTGCCGGCGGTCATGAACATCTCGGTCAGGCGCGCGCACGCGCGTTCGTTGGCGGCATCGAGCGCGCACGCGGCGCGCAAGTCACGCTCGGCGAGCGCGAGCTGGTTGAGGACCGCGCGCGCCTCGCCAGCCTCGGCCCAGATCTCGGCGGCCTTGGCCGGGTTGGCCTCGAACGGCGCCCGCAGCTCGCAGATGTCGGCCAGCGCGGCGCCCTGGCCACCGTCGCGCAAGCTCTGGCGCAGCGCGGCGAACCGGGCGCCATCACGCGGATCGCTGCGGAACGCCTCGACGTCGGCGACCGCGAACGGGGTCGGTCGGGTCGGGGTCTCGTCCTGACGCTGGGGCATCCGCGCGCGCGATCGTAACACCCGGGCCCCGGCCCGTGCCCGTGCCGGCGCCCGATTCTTGGGCAGTCTCGCCCGCTTCGCCGAACCTCAGGCTTCGGCGGTCAGGGCCGGCGGGGCCCCCGACGGCGCCGGCGCCCGGGCCAGGGCCGCCTTGCGCGTCCCGGCGCGGACGTGGTCGGGCACGCCACGGACGTCCCAGATCAGGCCGACCAGCGCCAGCGCGCGCAGGCCGTAGTACGTGATGTCGATCTCCCACCAGTAGAAGCCCTGGCGCGCCGAGGCCTGGTAGTGGTGGTGGTTGTTGTGCCAGCCCTCACCGAGCGTGATCAGGGCGAGCACCGGGTTGTTGCGCGAGGCGTCCCCCGACTCGTAGCGGCGGCTGCCCCAGACGTGGGACAGCGAGTTGATCGTGAACGTGCCGTGCCACGACAGCACCTGGGGCACCGCGAAGGCCCACACCAGGCCGAACCAGCCACCGATCAGGAACGCCGCGACGCCGACCACCACCGGCGTCAGGAGCCAGAACCGCTCGATGGCGCGCAGCTCGGGGTACCTCGCGAAGTCCTTCACCACCACCGCGTCGGTGGTCTCGAAGTCGCGGCCGACGATCCAGCCCAGGTGCGACCACCAGAATCCACCGTGCAGCGGCGAGTGGACGTCGAGCTCGGTGTCGGAGTGCTTGTGGTGGCGGCGGTGGTGTCCGGCCCACCACAGGACGCCCTTCTGCGCGGTGGTCTGGGCCAGCACCGCCATCACGAACTGGAACCAGCGCGAGGTCTTGTACGTGCGGTGCGAGAAGTAGCGGTGGTTGAAGCCGGTGACGATGAACATCCGGACGCCGTACATGGCGGCGGCCCAGGCCACGCCGGCCCACGAGAAGCCGAGCGCGATGGCGCCGTACACGGCACCGAGGTGCAGGGCCCACCACACCACGCTGGTATACGGGAGGTAGGTCGCACGCCAGCCGCGCGCCTGAGCGCGCGCCGCGGTGTTCGTCGTGTCCATCCATCCCGTGTAGCGCGGCCCGTGCGATGGCCCGGCGAGGGCTCTGTCATGGTTTGGTCAGCGCCGGCACGGTCCCGGCCGGGATCCCGGAGAACACCGTCGAGACCTGGGCGTGGTCGGGGTCGGGGACGACCCCCGGTTCCTCCCGGTGTAGCTGGCTGTAGGTCTCGAGGTGTGGTTGAACGGGTCGCGGCTGAGCTCGAAGGGCAGCGGCGGGTCGTGTCGGCGTCAGGCCACGGCGGCGGGCAGCTGGTCGGGGCGATCGGCGATGGCGTCGGGGCGCGCGGCCTCGAGCTCGGCGCGGTCGCGAAAGCCCCAGCTCACCGCGATCGCCCGCATGCCGGCACCGCGGGCGGTCTCGACGTCGATCGCCGAGTCGCCGACGAACGCGCACCGTGCCGGCGCCACCCCGAGCTCCTCGGCGGCGATCAGCGCCGCGGTCGGGTCGGGCTTGAGCGGCACCCCGGGGCGCTGGCCGAAGACGGCGGCGAACGGCCACGCCGCCAGCAGGCGATCGGTGATGACACGGGTCAGCTCGTGGGGCTTGTTGGAGAGCACCGCGAACGAGCGGCCGGGCGCCGCCAGGGCGTCGAGCGCGGCGGGCAGCCCGTCGTAGAGGCGGCTGTGCACGACCGGGCTGGCCCGGTAGCGGTCGCGGAAGCTGGCCAGCACCGCGTCGACGTCGGCGCGGCCATCGACCGCACAGCGCACCAGGCTGTGGGCGCCATTGCCGATCCAGCCCCGCACCAGCTCGACCGGCGGCGCCGCCAGCCCGACGTCGCCGAGCGCGGCGCCGAGCGCGGCCGCGATGTCGTCGAGGCTGTCGACGAGCGTGCCGTCGAGATCGAAGATCACGGCCTGGATGGAGCCCACCGCCGCCGACCATAACCGGGAGTGGCGGTGAACGGCGTGGCGATCCAGCGCTAGACTCCGCGGCGATGGAATACCGCAACCTCGGATCGAGTGGCGTCAAGGTCTCGGCCTTGTGCCTGGGCACGATGACGTTCGGCGACGCCGACGACAAGTCGTTCATGCACAACGTCAGTTGCGACGAGCGCACCGCGCTGGCGATCATGGATCGGGCGATCGACGCTGGCATCAACTTCGTCGACACCGCCGACGTCTATGGCCAGGACGGTCTCAGCGAGCGGGTGCTCGGCCACTGGTTCCTGGGCGGCGGCAAGCGCGACAAGGTCGTGCTGGCCACCAAGTTCCGCTTCACGATGGGCGACGGGCCCAACCGCGCCGGCGGGTCGCGCTATCGCATCGTGCGCTGCGTCGAGGACAGCCTGCTGCGGCTCAAGACCGACCGCATCGACCTCTACCAGATTCACATGCAGGACATCACCGTCCCCGAGGAGGAGACCGTCCGCGCCCTCGACGATCTGGTGCGCGCCGGCAAGGTGCTGTACGTCGGCTGCTCGAACTACGCCGCCTACCGGCTGGCCGACAGCCTGTGGCTGTCGAAGTCGCAGGGCCGCGAGCGGTTCGTGACGCTGCAGGCGCAGTACAGCCTGGTGGCCCGCGAGCTGGAACGCGAGCACGTGCCGCTGTGCCGGCAATGGGGCCTGGGGCTGTTGCCGTGGTCGCCGCTCGCCGGCGGCTTCCTGTCGGGCAAGTACCGCAAGGACGCGCCGGCGCCGGCCGGGACGCGCCTCGAGGTGTGGAAGGATCGCTGGGGCCGCTACGACACGCCGCGCAACTGGGCCATCATCGAGGCGGTGTGTGCGGTCGCCGAGGAGGTCAACGCGACGCCGGCCCAGGTGGCGCTGGCGTGGCTGCTGCACAAGCCGCAGGTCACGAGCGTGATCTTCGGCGCCCGTTCCGTGGCCCAGGTCGACGACAACCTGCCCGCCGCGACGCTCAAGCTGCCCGCCGCGGCCATGCAGCGGCTCGACGACGCCAGCGCCTTCGAGCTGGGCTACCCGTACGACTTCATGGGCCGGATCCAGGGCAGCTGGTAGGCCCGAGCCAGGGCCCGTCAATCCGCGAGCAACACCGTGATCTCGTCGAGCGTGCGGCCGTCGACCAGGCCGGCGGCGACCGCGCCCAGCGAGGCGATCAGGCGCACCCCGGGCGGCGCAGCGTCGCCGTAGACGTGGGCGATGGCGAGCAGCGCCGGATCGAGCGCGACCTCGGCGTCGAGCGCGGTGACCAGCGTGCCGCCGCGCACCCACTCGCGGCGCACGCTGGCGCGGCCGCAGGCGACCACGATGTCGCACGCGCAGGCCTCGGCCAGCGACACGACGCGGCCGTCGACGCGGTTGGCGGTGCGCGCGGCCTCGACCGGCAGCGCCTCGAAGACTCGCAGCTCGCGCGGCGCGGCGTAGGCGCACTGGGCGGCCACGATCAGCGGCGCGAGCTCGCCGGCGCCGACCAGGCCGAGCGTGCGCGGCGTCCCGACCGCCAGGAACTTGGCGGCCACCGCGGCGCGGGCGGCCAGCGCCTGGGCCGGCGTGAGGCTGGTCGGCGGCACCGGCCGCGACAGGGCGCGCGCCACCAGGGTCGCCTCGACGACGTCGAGCCAGCCGCGGGCGTCGCCGGCCGCTGGCATCAGAACTCGGCCTGGCGAGGCGCGCGCGGGAACGGGATCACGTCGCGGATGTTCTCGACCCCGGTGGCGTACTGGATCGCGCGCTCGAAGCCGAGCCCGAAGCCGGCGTGCGGAACCGAGCCGAAGCGACGCAGGTCGCGGTACCAGCCGTAGTCGGCCTTGGGCAGCTTCATCTCGTCGAGCCGCGCGTCGAGCACCTCGAGCCGCTCCTCGCGCTGGCTACCACCGATGATCTCGCCGATCCCGGGCGCCAGCACGTCCATCGCGGCCACGGTCTTGCCGTCGTCGTTGAGGCGCATGTAGAACGCCTTGATGTCCTTCGGGTAGTTGATCACCGCGATCGGTCCCTTGACGACCTCCTCGGTGAGGAAGCGCTCGTGCTCGGCCTGCAGGTCCATGCCCCACGAGACCGGGAACTCGAACGTCTTGCCGCTCTGCGCCAGCACCTTGACGGCGTCACCGTAGTCCATGCGCTCGAACTTCGACTCGACCATCGCCGCCAGCCGCTTCTGGCAGCCGGGGTCGACGAACTTCTCGAAGAAAGCGAGGTCGTCCTTCCGTTCGGCGAGCACCGCCGCGAAGATCGACTTGAGGAAATCCTCGGCGAGCTGGGCGTCGGCGGCCAGGTCGGCAAACGCGATCTCCGGCTCGATCATCCAGAACTCGGCGAGGTGACGCCGGGTGTTGGAGTTCTCGGCGCGGAACGTGGGCCCGAACGTGTAGACCTGGCTCATCGCCAGGCAATAGGTCTCGACGTTGAGCTGACCGGACACCGTCAGGTGGGCCTGCTTGCCGAAGAAGTCCTGGTTCCAGTCGACCGCGCCGGTCGGCGTGCGCGGTGGGTTGGCGGCGTCGAGCGTCGAGACCCGGAACATCTGCCCGGCGCCCTCGGCGTCGTTGGCGGTGATGATCGGGGTGTGGATCCAGAAGAAGCCGCGGTCGTGGAAGAAGCGATGCACCGCCATCGCCAGCGTGTGCCGGACCCGGGTCACCGCGCCGATCACGTTGGTGCGCGGTCGCAGGTGCGCCACCTCGCGCAGGTACTCCATCGTGTGGCGCTTGGGCTGCATCGGGTACGACTCGGGATCGTCGACCCAGCCCACCACCTCGACGGACTCACCCCGGACCTCGACGGTCTGCCCCTTGCCCTGCGACGCCACCACGACGCCGGTGACGCGGACCGCGCATCCGGTCGTGATCTTCTGCACCACGTCGACGTATTCGGGTAGCTCCGCGGGCGCGACCACCTGCAGGGCCTCGAAGCACGAGCCATCGTGGACGGCGATGAACGATAGCCCGGCCTTCGAGTCGCGCCGGGTCCGGACCCATCCCTCGATGGTGACCCGGCTTCCGACGTCGACCTTGCCGTCCAGGACCTGCGAGATGCGCTGCTTCATGCCACCTCGCGTTTAGCACGGCGACTGCGATCGCGAGCGACCGCGAGCGTTCAAGAATGCCGCTGGGTGTTCGGGGTCACTGGTGACGTGCGAGGTCGGTCTTCGTCTGGGTCGCAGATCGAAGCGACTGCGGCGCCAACGCGGTGCGACCTCCGATATAGTGTGGCCGTGGCACGCCCGTCGGGGGTTCGAACGCTCGCTGGCTACACGCTCGGCGAGCGTGTGGCGCCGGGCCTGTACGGCGAGGTCTTCCGGGCCTCGGAGGGCAAGCGCGACGTCACGCTGCTGGTGGTCGACCCCCGCCTGGCCAGCGATGGTCATTTCGCCGAGGCGCTGGCCCGCGGGACGGCGCCGTTGCTCAACGCCTTCCAGCACCGCGCGGTGGTCGGGACCGTGCTGGTGGCTCACGACGGCAAGAGCCTGGTCGTGGTCACCGACGGCCTGCTCGGGGCCACGTCGCTGGCCGACGTCCTGACGCGGTCGAGGTCGCGCGATGGCAAGTTGCCGCCGCGGGTCGCCACCGCGATCGCGCGGGCGGTCGTCGATGGCCTGGCCACCGCCCACGCCGTCGGCATCGTGCACGGCGCGCTCCATCCGCGCAGCATCATGATCGACCGCGATGGCGCGGTGCGGGTCACCGACTTCGCCGTCGGGCATGCCGCGATGACCGCCACCGCTGCCGGTTCCGAAGCCTTGCCGCTCAAGGGCCTGGCCGGCTACCTGGCACCCGAGCTCGCGCTCGGCGACCCACCGGGGCCGGCATGCGACGTCTACGCGGTCGGCGCCCTCCTGTTCGCGATGCTGAGCGGCGAGCTGCCGCCGGGCTCGCTCAACACGTCGGCGGCGATCGAACGCCTGGTACAACGCGCGCTCGATACCGATCTCGCCCGCCGCTTCGGCAACGCCATCGAGTTGCAGGAGAACCTCGCCGAGGCGCTCGAGGACGACCGCTGGGAGAGCGCGACGGCTGCCGAGGTGGCGCGCCTGGTCCAGGATCTGTCGCCGGCCCCGGAGAGCAACCTCGACGCCGCCACCGAGGACCTGCTGGCCAGCCTCAGCGGCGCGGTCGATGTCACGCGGCCGACCCACGCCGGGCTCGGCGGCGGCATCGGCAGCGTCGGCGGCGGATTTGATGAGAGCGGCGGCTCCCGCAGTGGTGGCGGCAGCGGCGGCGGCGACCCGGTCACCTCGGATCCGCTCGAGGCGCAGCTCGAGGGCATGGCCCAGGCCCACGCGGGTCGACGGCCGGCGCGGCAGGCGCTCGACTCGGTGCTGTCGGAGCTCGAGGACTCGACCTCCGACGGTCCGCTCACGGTCGTCGACGAGCCGCGCGGCCAGGTCGCGCGCGATCCGATCTCGGAGTTGATCGAGCTCGAGGACGCCGAGAGCGTGACCAACATCGTCGACCCCGACGGGAGTCGCGCTGGCGATCTCGCCGAGGCGACGCCGCTGCCGGCCCCGCAACCCGACGAACCCGGCACGCTCACGCGGGAGGCGGCGGCCGAGCTGCGGCCGGCACCGCGACGCGTCGAGCCCGCACCCCAGCCGTCGCGCCTGGTCGAGAAGACCCGCCCGCGGCACAACCCCGAGGCGACGCCACCGCCCCAGCTCATCGACGATGCCGTTGGCGCGGCGCTGCTGCCGGCGGCACCGCCGGCGGTGCTGCCCGAGGCGCCGCGGATGCGCTTCGTCAAGCCGGCCGACGAGGTCCAGCCGGTCGAGGTTCCGAACCTGGGCCGCAGCCCGCTGTGGACCTGGATCGGGCTGCTGGTCCTGCTCGCCGGCGGCGTGGTGTTGTTCTTCGTGCTGCGCCGGCAGGGCGAGACCCTGAACGCCGGCGAGAAATCCGCGGCCGCGGCGCGCGCCAAGCAGGACCAGGAGACCGCCGACCTCGAGCGACGGCTGCGCGCCGAACAGGCCGATCCGGGATCGATCCGCGTGACCTCGACGCCCGATGGCGCCGCGGTCTGGCTCTTGCTCGGCCGGACCCCGTTCGACTCGATCTCGCTCAAGACCATGAGCGTGTGGGAGATGCGGGTCGAGCTCGAGGGCCACAAGACCCAGGACGTCCGCGTCGGCGGCAGCGGCTGGAAGGGCAAGCCGGAGGAGCTGCGGGCGTCGGTCGCCGTCACGCTCGAGGCGGGCGACAACCAGCCGCCGCTGCCGGCGATGCCGCTCGAGCCGCCGGCGACCGACCGCGCCGGTCTGGTCGATGGCGCCGGTTCGCTCCACGCCGAGTCGAAGCCTGCCGGCGCGGCGGTCTGGCTGCTGGTCGGCGTGACCAACACGATGGAGCTGAGCGGGATCGAGGCCGGGCAGGCGTACGAGGTGCGGGTCAGCAAGGACGATCACGTCCCCGGCTACGTCCGCATCACCGCCGAGGAGTGGCGGCAGGGCGGCGATCCCGGCCTGCCGCTGTCGGCGGCGCCGAAGCGAGAGGTGATCGAGCGCAGCGTCGAGCTGGTCCCGGCCGCGAAGAAGAGCCGCTAGGCCATGTCGATCGTCCGCGTGCTTCGGGTCCGCTGTTCCACGTGGGGACAGGTCGAGGCGTTCTACCGCCGCAAGCTGCGCAAGAGTGGCCGGCTGTCGATGAAGGTGCCGTTCGAGTGCGAGGTCGGGACCCCGGTGACGCTCGGGCTCGAGCTGCCCAACCAGATCGTGATCGCGATCGACGGCACGGTGTCGACCGTTGGCGCGTCGCTGGGCGGCCGCACCACCATCGACGTCTCGCTGTTCGGGCTGTCGACGGAGCTGCTGCTACGGCTCGAGACGCTGGTCGCCGAGGCCTACGCCTCGGCGTCCGCGGACGACGCCGATCTCGACGACGAACACCGCTTGCTGGCGGCGCGCAGCTCCGAGCTGCGGCGGCAGCAACGGCTGGCCGCGCACGAGATCGTCGGGGTGCCGCGCGATCCGTCGGCGGTCGAGCTGCGCGCCGCCTGGATCGCGCTCGCGCGCCGCGAGCACCCGGATGCGGTGGCCCGGTTCGCATCGCCGGCGCTGTCCGCGGTCGCCGAGGAATGCATGATCCTCGCCGCCCGCGCCTACGATCGGATGCGGGCGGTGGTGGTCGCCGACGGTCGGGGCGTCGCGGTCGGGCCGTCGGTGCGTCCGCCGCCGGCGTGGAGCGGGCTCGACGATCCGATGGCGAGCGGCTTCTTCGCCGAGGCGCTCACGCCGCCGGTCGACGATGGGGTCGAGCTGGTCGACGCCAGCCGCAGCCACCGGCTGCCATCCGCGGACCTGCTTTCGGCGTTCGAGGTCGCGGAGTCGAGCGGCGCGTTGCCGCTGCCCTCGTTCGAGGACCTGTTGCCGCCGGCGGTGTCCCCGGTGGCGGCGGCCGGCAGCGCCGGCGTGCGCTGGTCGATGGCCGGCGACCTGTTCTCCGACCTCGATCTCGAGGCCGGCCCGGCGACCACCGGTGCGGCGCCGATCGCCGTCGAGGAGTCGCTGGCCCAGGCCCGCTCCGGG
The DNA here is from genome assembly GCA_947483555.1 of Myxococcales bacterium. Taxonomy (GTDB): domain Bacteria; phylum Myxococcota_A; class Polyangia; order Haliangiales; family Haliangiaceae; genus UBA2376. The sequence goes on along the minus strand of CANKMW010000052.1, from coordinate 16,872 downwards.
CCCGGCGATCGGTTCGTCAAGCAGATCCGCGCCCGGCTCGGTGCCGGTGATCACGGCGGCGCGCGGGAGGTGGCCGAGGCGGCGCTGCAGGTCTACGCCACCGACCGCCGGGTGCGCGGGCTGCTCCACGTCGCCACCGCGATGGCCGCCTGCGTCCGCGCCGATCGAACCGCGGCGATGTCGGAGCTCGAGGCCGCGCTGACCCACGATCCGGCGTGCCTGGAGGCGGCGACGGCGCTCGACCAGCTGCGCCGCGCTTCGGCGCCCTCGGCGCCCGCGATCCAGAGGCTGTTCACGTGACGGTCACGCTCGGGCTCGACCTCGGCCATGACACCGTGCGGGTCGCGGCGCTGATCGCCGATCGACCGGTACCGGTGACCGCCTTTCCGTCGCGGGTCGGCCGCGATGGCGATCGGGTCGTCGTCGGCCGGGCGGCGGCCGCGCTGCCGCCCGACGCCGCGCCGGTCACCGGCTCGATGGCCGAGCAGCTGGCGTGGAAGGTGCGAGCAGCGCTGCTCGCGGTCGAGACCGCGCATGGCCCGGTGTTCGGCGCCGGGATCGCCGTGCCGCCCGAGTTCGGTGCCGTCGAGCGCCGCGCCGTGCGCGACGCGGCCGCGATCGCCGGCCTGCCGGCGGCGCGGCTGGTGGCGGCGCCGGTCGCGGTCGCCCTGTCGCTGCCGTCAGCGCCCGACGGACGCTGGCTGGTCTGCGACGCCGGTGCGGCCGCGTTCACGGTCACGGTGGTCGATCGTGCCGGCGGCGCCGTCGACCGCCTCGCCTCTGCCGTCGAGCCGGGGCTGGGCGGCCACGCCCTCGATCGGATCATCGCCGAGCATCTGGCGCGGGGGCTCGACCTGGCTGCCGACGGCGCGCTGTCCCCGATGTTGCTGGCGGTCGCCAAGGTCCTCAAGGAGCACCTCGGCAACGCGGCGGCGGCCGAGGCCGCGCTCGCCGCCGCGCTCGAAGGCGCCGAGCCGCCCCTGCGCGGGTTCCGACCGCCGCGCCGCGACGAGCTCGAGCTGTGGATGACGCCGCGGGTCCGGGCGGTCGACGAGGTGTGTACGCGAGCGCTGGCCGCGGCCGGGGTGGCCAGCACCGAGCTGAGCGAGGTGGTCCTGGCCGGTGGCGGGGCGCGCCTGTTGATCCTCGGCCGGCGGCTCGGCCAGGTGATGGCGCGGCCGCCGCGCCTGCCCGCTGATCCCGGCTTCGCGGCCGCGCTCGGCGCGGCGCGCCTGGCGCGCATGTTCGTGGCCGAGCCGACCGCGGTGGTCGTCGACGTGGTCCCGCACGCGCTCGCGCTCGGCGCCGGCGCCGAGCCGACGCTGCTGGTGCCGGCCGGCGCCGTGCTGCCAACGCGTGAGGCGCGGTTGATCGCCACCCGCAGCGACGACGAGGTCGCGATCGAGGTCGAGCTGTGGGAGCAGACCGCGCCTCCGCGCCCGCTCGGCCGCTGGCGGCTGGGCGACCTGCCGACGGCGCCGGCGGGCGACGCCTTCGCGCTCTGCAACGTCACCGTCGATGTCGACGGCGTGCCGCGGGTGACCGCCACCGAGCTGGTCAGCGGCGCCGCCCTGGTCGCGACTCCGATGGCCGCGCCCGGCATCGAGGCCGGCCTCGACGCCGACGCGATCGCCGCCCGGCGGGCCGCGATGGCGGAGTGGATCCCGTGACGGCTCGCGCGGCGACCGCGATCGCGCTGGCGATCGGGCTGCTGGGCGGCTGCGGTCCGGCGCCGCGACCGACGCCACCGGCGGCGGCGCCCGCGCCGGTGCTCCAGGTCAACCTGACCGGCGCGGCCGTCGATCTCGCCGCCGTGCTGGTGCCCGGGCACGTCACCGTCGTCGACTTCTGGGCGGCGTGGTGCGGCGGATGCGTCGTGGTCGACGAGCGACTGCAGGCGGCCATCGCTGGCGTCGACGGCGTGGTGGTTCGCAAGATCGACATCGGCGACGGCGATACCGCGGTGGCCCGTCAGCACAAGGTCGGGGCGTTGCCCCACGTCCGGATCTACGATCGGGCCGGCAACCTGCGCTACGTGCTCGCCGGCAACGACGCGCTCACCGCCGGCGACGCCGCGCGGGCGCTGCTCGCCGAACCTTGATCAGATCAGCGAGACGCCGCCATCGGCGAGCAACGCCGATCCGACCAGGCCGGCGTCATCGCCGAGCGCGGCCATGACGATGTCGACCGGGTCGAGCAACGCGGGCGGCGTGACCATCGACAGCGCGACCAGCGCCTGATCGCGAAGCGTCGGGGTGCGGCCGAACATGCCGCCGCCGAGCACGACGCGGTCGGGGTTGAGCAGCGTGATCGCGTTCCCCAGCGCGACCGCGAACAGCGGCGCCAGCTCGGTCCACAACGCCAGCGCCCACGGATCGCCCTCGGCCGCCGCCGCGTCGACGTGGCCGGGGTGGACGGCGGCGGGGTCGCCACCGGCCAGATCGACGGCCAGCGAGCGGGCGCCGGCGGCCAGCTCGCGGCGGATGCGGGCCAGCACGTAGGCGCCGCCGACGTAGGCCTCGACGCAGCCGCGGCCACCACAGTTGCAGGGCGCGGCGGTGTCGCCCCACGCCACCTTGACGTGACCGATCTCGCCGGCGCAGTTGGTGGCGCCCTCGGCCAGGACGCCGTTGACCACCACCGCGCCGCCGATGCCGGTGCCGACGTAGACGCACAGCAGATCGCGCGCGCCGGCGCCGGCGCCGACGCCGAACTCGCCGAACCCGATCGCGTTGACGTCGTTGTAGACCCCCACCGGCCGCGCCGGTCCGAGGCGACGCGACAGCAGCGGTCCGAACCCGACCCCGCGCCAGCCGAGGTGCGGCGAGTTGGCGACCGTGCCGCGGCGATCGGCGAGCATGGCGGCGATGCCGACCCCGACCGGCACCACCGCGACCCGCGACACCCCGACCGCGCCCAGGACCTCGGCGACCGCGTCGACGATACGGGCGACGATGACGTCGACCCGACGATCCTCTCCGACCGGGCGCCTGACCACCGCCGCCGGCTCCTGGGCCAGCGGCGCGCCGGCCGCGCGCGCGGTGGCGGCGGCGGCGGCCAGCTCGCGGTACACCGCGACGCGCAGGTTGGACCCGCCGAGGTCGACGCCGACCACCCATGGGTGCGTCGGCCCGCTCATGCCGACGCCTGCGCGATCTCGGTCTCGACGATGGCCCGGATGGCCGCCAGCGCCGCCGGGTCGTCGGCCTCGAAGCGCACCACCAGCGCCGGCTGCGTGTTCGACGCCCGCACCAGGCCCCAGCCGTGGGCGAAGCGGGCCCGCACGCCGTCGACCTCGACGAGCTCGACCACGTCGGGTCGCGCCCGCAGCGCGGCCGTGACCCGCGCCACCACCTCGAACTTGCGATCGTCGGGACAGTCGACGCGCAGCTCGGGCGTGTTGACCATCACCGGCAGCTGGTCGGCGAGCTGGGCCAGCGTCGGTTCGCCGCGGCTGAGCAGCTCGAGCAGGCGGGCGCCGGCGTGGATGGCATCATCGAAGCCGAGCCAGCGGTGGGCGAAGAACAGATGCCCGCTCATCTCGCCGGCCAGCGCCGCGCCGGTCTCCTTCATGCGCGCCTTGATGAGCGAGTGGCCGACCTTCCACATCTCGGGGTGACCGCCGGCGCGGGTCAACTCGTCGTACATCGCCTGCGAGCACTTGACCTCGCCGACGAAGCGCGCGCCCGGCACCTCCTCGAGCACGGCCTTGCCGAGCAGGATCATGAGCTGGTCGCCCCACAGGACCCGGCCGCTGCCGTCGATGGCGCCGAGCCGGTCGGCGTCGCCATCGAGCGCCAGCCCGAGCTCGGCGTCGTACGCCTGCACCGCGCCCTGCAGATCGACGAGGTTCTCGGGCATCGTCGGATCGGGGTGGTGATTGGGGAAGCGGCCGTCGGGCTCGCAGTGGACGGCGATCACGTCGAAGCCGAGGCGCTGGTAGAGGGCCAGCGCGGTCGGCCCGCCGGCGCCGTTGCCGGCGTCGACCACCACCCGTGGCCGCCGCGATCCCAGGCGCAGGCTGGCGACGTTGTGGTCGAGGTACGCCGGCAAGACGTCGTGCGGCGTGATCGTGCCCGGCGCCCGTCCCACCATGGTCGGGCGTTCGCGGCGCGCGGCCTCGATCCAGCGCCGCAGCCCGGCGATGCGGTCGCCGTACAGCGTCGTGCTGCCGACCATCAGCTTGAAGCCGTTGTCCTCGGGCGGGTTGTGGCTGCCGGTGATCACGACGGCGCCGTCGACCGCCAGCGTCGCCGCCGCGAAGTACAGCAGCGGCGTCGGCACCATGCCGAGATCGAGCACGTCGGTACGCTCGATGAGGCCGGCGGTCAGGGCCGCGAACAGCCGCGGCGAGGTCAGGCGGCAATCACGACCGACGGCGACCACGGGGCGGCGGCCGGCGGCCTGCTCGACGACCTGCGCCGCCAGCGCGCGGCCGAGGTCGGCGACCAGCGCGTCGTCGAGGTCGCGGTCGGCGACGCCGCGGATGTCGTACTCGCGAAAGATGCGGGGGTTCACGATGGCGCTCTGGTTACAAGTAACGCGAAAGCCCGGCCGCCGTCAGGGCGTCGACCGCGGCCCGGACGTCCTGAGCGCGATCAGCCGGCAGCACCAGCACGGCGTCACCGGCGCGCACCACGGCGAGCCCCGACACGCCGACCAGCGCGACCACGCCGCGGTCGGTGAACACCACGTTGCCCGAGCCGTCGACCACGACGGCGTCACCGGAGCGCACGTTGCCGTTGCCGTCGTCGGCCAGCAGCTCGGCGACCGCCGCCCACGAGCCGACGTCGCTCCAGCCGAAGCTGCCCGGCACCGCGACCACGCCGCTGGCCTGCTCCATCACGCCGTGATCGATCGACACCGACACCAAGCCCGGATAGACCGCCGCGGTCGCCGCCGCCGCCGCCGCGGCGTCGCCGCGGGCCAGGGCGAGGCCGATCTCGCGCAGCCCGGCGGCGGTGGCCGGCAGCTGTCGCTCGAGCTCGGCGAGCAGCCGAGCTGCCCGCACGAAGAACATGCCGCCATTCCACAGGTGACGGCCACCGGCGACGAACGCCGCGGCGTGCGCAGCGTCGGGTTTCTCGACGAAGCGAGCGACGTCGTGAACGCCGGCACCGAGGTCGAGGCGGGCGCCGCCCAGCTCCAGCCAGCCAAAGCCGGTCTCCGGCCGGGTCGGGGTCAGCCCGATGGTCGCGATCACGTCGCCGCGCTCGGCAGCGCTGAACGCACGCTCGACCACGGCGCCGAACGCCGCCTCGTCGCCGACGTGCTGGTCGGCCGGGAAGGCGCCGATCACCGCGTCGGGATCGCGGGCCACCAGGTGGGTCGCCGCCAGGCCGAGCGCCGCCGCGGTGTTGCGCGCCGCTGGCTCGGCCAGGATCACGGCGCCGGGCGCCTCGGCGCGCGCCGCCGCCACCTGGTCGGCCGCGGTCACGATCATCACGTCCGGAGCCACCGCGTGCAGCCGCCGCACCGTCGCCGCGAGCAAGGTCTCGACGCCGCCCACGGCCAGGAACTGCTTGGGCCGCGCGCGCCGGCTCGCCGGCCACAGCCGCGTACCGCTGCCGCCGGCGAGGATGACCGCGCAACGCATGGCCGGCATCCTCGGCGACTTGCTCCAAAAAGAGAAGGGCGCCTCGTGGCGCCCTTCGCTCAGCCTGGGGATCGTTGCCGATCAACCCTGACGCGCAGTCGGCCGGCAGTCAGATCAAGGCGGCGGCACGGTGAAGCCACCGGCGACGCCGCTGACGCCGATGCCCAGCGACAGCGCGTCGTTGGTACCGTCGCCGTTGAGATCGATGTCGGGGGTCAGGAAGCCCGAAACCACCATCTGGACCTCTTCGTCGGTGATGTCGCAGTTGTTGGGCGTCTTGTCGAACAGCCCGCGCAGGGTCTCGCCGGTCTCGCCCGCGGTGCAACCGCAGTTGGGAGCGGTGCCGCCCTGGGCCATGGTCATGCAGGTCTCGTCGAACGAGGTCCGCACCGTGTCGGCGATCGCCGGCACGACCTGGGTGTTGATGTCGGCCTGCGAGATGGCGCCGCCGATCTTGCCCGAGGTCCAGCCGGTGGCGCTGACCGAGTTCAGCTCGGCCTTGGCCTTCTGCAGCGGCAGGTCGATCGGCGTTCCGCCCGAGAGGGCGATCTGGAGCGTGACGTTGCCCGGGCCGCCGGTGTACTTGCCGGCGATGATGCGGCCACCGAGGCTGGCGTTGGTCGGGCTGCCGGCGGCGATGGAGAACGTCCCGGTGCCGGTCAGGTGCCGGCCGCAGACCAGGTCGTTGACGTCGGTGCAGGCCGGCGGGGTCGGGTTGTCGCCGAGGTAGACGTAGAAGCCGACGCCGCTGGCGTTGGTGAGGTCCTTGGCCTTGATGTTGGCGAGCAGGATGATGCTGCCTTCGGCGAGCTGCTCGTCGACCGCCAGCTGGAGGTCGAGGTCGGGGGCCAGCGCGCCGATCGAGCCGAGCACCATGCCGAGCTGGTTGTCGACGCCGTCGTTGGCCTTGCCGTCGATGTCGAGGCCGAGCATCATCGCCTCGGCCGCGTTCTCGGGCAGGTTGAGGGTGGCGGCCACGAAGGTGTGGTTGGTGCCGGTCGGGTCGATGGCCTCGCCACCGTCGTCGTCATCGCCGCCCCCACAGGCGACCAGGCCGAGCGACAGCGCGCCCACGAGAGAGACGAAAACACGATTGACTAGTCTCATCGGAGATCCCCCAAGGTTGCGACGATGAACAAGGACCCCGACTTTCTAACGCAGGTCGAGGCGGTTTCACAAGGTAGTGGTCAGTCCGCTTTTCGTCGGTGACGCAGGTCGCGGTCGCTCCCGCGCACCTACATGTGCCGGAGTGTATCCGCGGCGACGCTCCCGCCGTGTGGTCTGTCATAGTCGCGCCGAAATGAAGGTCCGTCAGGCTGCCATCCTCGCCGTTCTGGTCGCCGCGCTCGTCGGTGCTTGGTTCTTCTTCTTGCGCGGTCGTGGTGCCGAGGCCAGGAAGCCCGTCGCCGGGCTGGCCAAGGACGATCCGTGGGCCGACAGCGCCAAGCCGCGGCCGCCCAAGGACCAGGCCGATCGCGGCGGCGGTGGTCCCGAGGCCCAGGTCCTCGTCGACGACGATCCGGTCGGGGCGTTGCGGCTCGAGGGGCTGGTGCTGTCGGCCGCCAACAAGCCGGTCGGGGGCGCCACGGTCGTGGTGTCCGCCAACCCGTCGCGCACCACCACCACCGACGAGGACGGCAGCTTCGCGTTCGACAAGCTGGTCGGGCGCCCGTACACGCTGGTGGCCCGGGCGGCCGGGGGGGTGGGCGGCCCGGTGACCGCCAAGCTGACCGCCAAGAGCGACCCGGTGGTGTTGCGCTTGCGCCCGGCCGGCTCGGTGATCGTCACCACCGTCGACGGTGGCGGGCACCCGCTGCCGGCGGCGGTCGAGCTGCGCGGCTTCGACGTCCAGACCGCGACCGCGACCGCCGACGGCAAGGCCCGCTTCGAGACCGTGGCGCCCGGGCGCCACGACGTGTTCGCGGTCGCCGCCGGATTCGCGCCGACGTTCGGGTTCGTGACCGTCGGCACCGCGGCGGTCGAGGTCACGATCGTGCTGACGCCGGGAGCTGCGGTCAGCGGCCGGGTGCTCGATGCCGGCGGCCTGCCGGTGGCCGACGCCCTGGTCATCTACGGTGGCGCCTCGGACTGGAACATCCGTCCTGACGAGCGCCGCGATGGGGTCCGGACCGCCACTGATGGCGGCTTTCGCTTCGCGGCGCTGCCGGCGGGCAGCTTTCGCTTCGTGGCCCGTCATCCGGCCCACGCCTCGGGGACCAGCTCGATCATCTCGCTCGACGGCGTGGCGGCCAAGGACGGCATCGAGATCCGCATGGCCGCCGGCGCGACGGTGAGCGGCAAGGTCATCGATGCCGGCGGTGCGCCGGTGGTCTCGGCGCGGGTCCGCATCGGGGTCGCGTCGCGCGGCATGCTGGGCGCCGAGCCACGTCAGATGTTCTCCGCTGACGACGGGACCTTCTCGGTGGCCGGCCTGCCGCGCAAGCCGCTCGAGGCGGTGGCCCTCGCCGAAGCCGGATCGTCATCGACGGTCGCCATCGACGCCTCGGCCGGCGACGTGACCGGCGTGACGCTCACCGTCGACATCACCGGCTCGATCGCCGGCACGGTGGTCGACAAGCAGGGCGAGCCCATGGAGGGCGTGCAGGTCGGCGCCTCGCCCGACTTCCGCAGCGGCAACTTCGATCCCCAGGCCTTCCGCCTGCGTGGGTTCCCCCAGGAGCTCACCGACGCTGGCGGTCACTTCGAGCTGATCGGGCTGGCGCCGGGCGCGTACATGGTCCGGGCGTCGCGCAGCACCGCCAGCCGGGCCCGGATGTGGGGCATGGACGGCGAACGCGCCGAGACCGGCACCACCAACCTCAAGATCGTCCTGCCCGCCGACGGCGGCGTGAAGGGCAAGGTCGCGTTCGCCGACGGCTCGGTGCCGGCGCCGTTCTCGGTCGGGGTCGGGTTCAGCCAGGAGCCGGTGGCGAGCAAGGACGGCAGCTTCGAGCTCGGCGACCTGCCGCCGCGCAAGTACCAGCTCATCGTGCGCGGCCCGACGATCGATCAGAAGACCGTCGACGTCGAGATCGAGGAGGGCGAGGTCGCCGACGTCGGCACGATCAAGGTCAGCAAGGGCCGCATGATCTCGGGCAAGGTCATGTTCGAGGGCAAGCCGGTGGCCGCAGCGATGGTCTACGCCGGCCGTCAGCTGTTCGGCACCGGCAGCTCCAACACGGCCCAGTTCGGTGGCGGCCCGCCGGGGCGCCAGAACAACCGCGAGACCACCACCGATGACGAGGGTCGGTTCGCCATCTCGGGGCTGGGGCCGGCCGACATCGCGGTGGTCGCCGAACATCCGGACCTCGGTCGCTCGCCGGCGATCCGGTTGCAGCGCGGCGCCAGCGACGAGGGTGCGGTGGTGCTCACCCTGGCCGGCTTCGGCGTGCTGAGCGGCAAGGCCACCGACGCCGCCGGCCCGGCGGCCGACACGATCATCACCGCGCAGTCGGCGACCGCGGCCAACGTCACCTACTCGGTCGCGACCGGACCCGACGGCATCTTCCGCTTCGACAAGCTGGCGCCCGACACCTACAAGGTGTCGGCGATGCTCGGCATGCCGATGCGGGGCATGACCTTCCACTCGAAACAGGCGGTGGTGACCTCGGGCAAGGAGACCAAGGTCGACCTCGTGGTCCAGAAGGGCGACGTCACGCTGATCGTCACCGCGAAGGCCAAGGCCGGTGAGCTGCGCGGCGGCTTCGCGTGGCTGGTGAGCGGCGTGATCGCCGCCACCAACGGTCGCGATCTCGAGAGCCGCATGGCCGGCCAGCAGGGCGGCACCTCGACCCTCGGCATCATGTTCGGGGGCCAGCCGGCGACCTACAAGGAGGTCCTGCCCGGCGTGTACAGCGTGTGCGCGTCGGCGATTCCGGGCGAGGTCACGGGCGGGCCGCAGGCCATGACCTACCTGGCGCGGCACGGCGACGAGATGCCGGTGGCGTGCAAGCAGGTCACGATCACGGCGCAGCCCAAGGAGCAGCAGGTCGAGGTGGTGGTCGAGATCCCTCCCTTCATCCCCGACTGATCCGGACCGCGTCAGCGCGGGGTCGCCGCGACGAGGCGCCCCGGCCGCGACGGCGGGCGGTCAGCGACCGAGCTGGGCGATCAGCTGGGCCCGGGCGCCGGCGTCGAGGCCGCGATCGAGGGCAGCGCAGATCGCCTCCTCGTCATCATCGTGGCGGCCCAGCGCGGCGTGCAACGCCGCCTTGGCGTGGAGCGCCGTGCTGCGATCGCGCCGGTCCAGGGCCGCGCGCATCGCGGCCACCAGCTGCTCGAGATTGCGATGCTGGGTCCGCATCTCGACCGCGATGGCGAGGTCGGCATGCGGCAGCGCCTCGAACGCCGGAAACAGGTGGGCCTCCTCGACCTCGATGTGCTGGCGCAGCCCCGCGGCGAGCTCGACCAGCGCCGCTCCCGCCGCCGCCATGGCGCCAGCGTCGAGGTGATGCGCGGTGGCGATCAACCGGGCGTCGAGCACCTCGTGTTGCCCGGCCATGCTGTCGACGATCGATGGCGTCACGTGGTCGCTCGCTGCCGTGGCTGTGACCCTGGCGCTTCGCCCATGGCGCGAGCGTACACCGATCCGCTCGCACCCCGCCGGCGTACACTGGGGCCGATGGGGAAGCCGTGGCTGGTCGTCACCGCCGCCGCCGTGGTCGCGACCACCGGCTGCGAGGCGCGGGTCCGCGAGTGCGGGGGTGGCGTCGAGGTCGTGATCGCGCTGGCCGACGTCGACGCGCTGACCGTCGCCGCCGGCACCCTGCGTGTGACCCCGGCCACCCATCCGCGCCAGGTCAACGAGGTCGGCGCGCCGCCGCTGGGCGACCTTGGCCTCGACGACTTCACGCCGCGCTGAGCGCGCCGGGCGTGCTCGGCGTCAGACGAAGTGCAGCCAGTGGTCGTGCTTGGTGTCGCCGCCCTTGACCACGGCGAAGAACGACTCCTGCAGACCCCTGGTGATCGGAAACTCGCCGCGGCCGACCCGGCGCTGGTCGATCTCGCGCACCGGCGTGACCTCGGCGGCGGTGCCGGTCAGGAACACCTCGTCGGCGACGTAGAGCTCGTCACGCGCGATCATCTCCTCGCGGACCTCGACGCCGCGCTCGCGCAGCAGCTGGATCGAGGTGTCGCGGGTGATGCCGGCCAGGATGGCGGCACCAGCGGGTGGCGTGCGGACGATGCCATTCTTGACCACGAAGATGTTCTCGCCGGTGCCCTCGGCCACGTAGCCTTGGGGATCGAGCATCAGCGCCTCGTCGTAGCCGCTCTTGAGCGCCAGCCGCTTGGCCAACACCGAGGTGACGTACTGGCCGCAGATCTTGCCCTTGTTCATCACCGCGTTCGAGTTGGCGCGGGTGAAGCCGCTGATCAGGCACTTGATGCCCTGCTTGAGCCCGTCGTCGCCAAGGTAGGCGCCCCACTCGAAGGCGGCGACCATGGTCCGCACCGGCGGCTCGAACGAGCCCAGGCCGAGCGCGCCCGAGCCGAGGTAGACCAGCGGCCGCAGGTAACAGAACGACATCTTGTTGGTGCGCACGACCTCGGCGCAGGCCGCCATGACCTGCTCGCGCGTGAACGGGATGTCCATCGTGCAGATGATCGCCGAGTCGAACAGGCGGTCGATGTGCTCGCGAAGGCGGAAGATGGCCGTGCGGCCGTCGGCGCGCTGGTAGGCGCGGATGCCCTCGAAACAACCGACACCGTAGTGCAGGGTGTGCGCGAGCATGTGATCGGTGGCGTCGTCCCAGGGGACGAGGCTGCCGTCGACCCAGATCGATTCGACCTTCTTGATGCCCATGGCAGGGTCGTACCAACCGCCGGCCGGGAGGGCAAGGTACAGACGCCCTCGACGCGCCCGCCACAGCTACAACGTCAGGAGCTCATCACGCGTTCGAACGCGGCTCGGACGTCGCGCTGCCAGCGCGTCACCCGCTCGCGGAGCGCGTCACCCGACCCGAACCCGCAGCGCCGCGCCAGCCGGCCGAGCTCGACGGCGTCGTCGGGCAGCCGGTGGACGGCGCGGTCGTGCACGACCCGCATGCGGTGCTCGATGAGGCGCAGGAACCGGTAGCCCTCCTCGAGCACCTCCAGATCCTGACGCGGCGCGATGCCGGCCTCGCGAGCGGCGCGCAGGGCGGGCGCCGTCGACGGCGTGCGCAGCGTGGCCACGGCGTGGCCGTGAACCAGCTGCAGGTACTGGGCGGCAAACTCGGCGTCGATGATGCCACCCTTGCCGACCTTCAGATCGCCGGCGCTGCCCAGCTCGCGCTCCATGCGGTCGCGCATCGCGACGATCTCGTCGGAGATCGCGCGCGCCGATTGCGCGGGCGGCGACCACAGCCAGGTCGCGACCTCGGCGGCGACCGCGGCGCCGAGCCCGGCGTCGCCGGCCACCGGCCGCAGCTTGATCAGCGCCTGGCGCTCCCACAGCCGCGCCTCGCCGGCGTGGTAGCGGCGCCAGCCGGCCAGCGACGACACCAGCAGCCCCTTCGAGCCCGACGGCCGCAGCCGGGTGTCGACCTCGTACAGCCGGCCGCGCGGCGTGCGGGCGTGGAGCCCGCCGACCAGCCGCTGCCCGAGGCGCGTGAAGTACTCCACCGCGGGCAGGGGGCGGGCGCCGTCGGAGTCGCCGTCGCCCTCGTAGACGAACACCACATCGAGATCGGCGGCGTAGCCGAGCTCGCGGCCGCCGAGCTTGCCGAGGCCGAGCACCGCGAGCCGGCCGGTGGCGGCGGCGCCGCGGTCGCCGCGCACCACGCCGTGGCGGGCGCGCAGCTCGCGGGCCACGCGATCGAAGGCGCGCTCCAGGCACACCTCGGCGATCGCGGTGAGATCGGCGCACACGTCGAGCGCGCCGGTGCGGCCGGCGAAGTCGGCCAGGCCGACGCGCAGCACCTGGCCGTTCTTGAACTCGGCGAGCGCGCTCCACGCCAGCTCGGTGTCGCCCGGATCGGCGGCGTGGGCAGCGGCCAGGCGGCGGTCGGCGTCGCGCTCCATCGCGACCCGGTCGCGGCGTGCCCCGTGGCCGACCTCGACCAGCAGATCGACCAGCTCGGGGCGCTCGACGATGCTGCGGGCCAGGTACTCGCTGGCGCCCAGGATCGAGCCGAGCAGGCGCAACAGGGCGGGTTTCTCGTCGAGCAACCGCCACACCGACCACGCCGCGCCGCGCTTGCCGATCAGATCGGCGGCGTGGCGCAGCGCCGCATCGGGATCGGCGGACCGGGCCAGCTCGGCCAGCAGGGCGCCGCCGACCCGTGCCACCGCTCCGGTGGCGGCCGGCGACCACGGCGACCACGGTCGCTTGCGGGCCCGGTCGAGCTCGCGCGCTGCCGCCGGTGAATCGGCGAAGCCCAGGGCGGCCAGCTCGACGACCTCGAGCTCGGGCGGCAGCTCGCCGCGGGCCAGGTGGCCGATGGCGTCCGCGGCGTCCGCGGAGTCACTGGCGGCGTCGGGATCACCCAGGGTGGCGAACAGCTCGGCGACCCGGCCGGTGTGCAGCGTCAGCGTCCGCGCCAGCGCCGCACCGTCGGGCTCGCCGACCCGCCGGGCCACGACCTCGAGCGCCGCCGGATCGCGCGGCATGCGCTGGGTCTGCAGGCCACCGTCGAGCTGCAGGACGTGCTCGACGTGGCGCAGCCAGCGGTAGGCGCGGTGCATCTCGAGGTGCTCGCCATCGGTGACCAGGCCGGCGAACAGCAACGCATCGAGCGCGGCCAGCGTGCCGCGTGGCCGCAGCGCCGGATCGCGGCCGGCGTGCACCAGCTGCAGCGCCTGCACGAAGAACTCGATCTCGCGGATGCCGCCCCGGCCGTTCTTGACGTCGAAGCCGAGCGCACCGGCGGCGGCGGCGGTCGCGGCCCGGCCGGCCGACGGATCCAGCTCGCGCTTGATGCGGCGGTTGAGGTCCATCACCTCGTCGATGATCGTCGGCGCGGTGTGGCGCGGGTGCACGAACGGCGCCAGCGTCGCCATGATCTCGGCGCCGAGCACGAGGTCGCCGGCGCACGGCCGGGCCTTCATCCACGCCTGCCGCTCCCACGGCCGGCCGAAGGTCTCGTAGTAGCGCTCGACCTGCGACAGCGAGTTGGCGATCGCGCCTCGCGAGCCCTCGGGCCGCAGGCGCAGGTCGACGCGAAACACGGTGTCGTCGGCGGTGGCGTCGCCCAGCGCCTGGGTCACCGCCGTCGCCAGCTTGGCGAAGTACTCGTGGAGCGACAGCTCGCCGGCGCTGCCAGCGTCCGAGCTGTAGACGTAGATGACGTCGACGTCGGAGGCGAAGTTGAGCTCGAGCCCACCGTGTTTACCCATCGCGATCACACACAGGCCAGCGTCGCGCTCGGCGCCGTCGTCGTCGGTGTAGCGGGGCGCGCCGTGACGGGTGCGCAGCCGGGCATCGTGGAAGCGGATCGCGGCGTCGAAGCAGGCATCGGCGAGGTGGGCCAGCTCCCGCCCGACCTCGGTGTCGAGCCCCATCGCCAGCTCGCGCGCGCCCAGCCGCACCAGCTCGTCGGCTCGCACGCGACGCAGCGCGCGGGCCAGCTCGTCGGCGCTGGCCGCGCCCGCGGCGGCGGCGGCGACCTCGGCCGCGACCACGGTCGGCGGCTTCTCGCGGCGTAGATAGGGGTCGGCGGCGACCCGCCGGAGCCGCGACGGATCGCGGGCACACAGGGTGGCGAGGTAGGGCGCCCGCCGACAGGCCAGGGCCAGGATCTCGATCGCCGCCGGCGTCAGGGCCGCCGGATCGGCGCCCGAGGTCTCCAGCCAGCGCGCGGCGCGGCGGCCGGCATCGGCCGGATCCGGTGCGGTTTCGGCGATCTGGCGCACCAGCGCGGCTCCCGTCACGGCCGCACGATACCTTGACAAGCCACGGACTCCGCATTACCTACGCAGTTGATTTTCCTGCGTTCGACTCCTGAGCCAGTACCCGATGCGCGATCTCTATGAAGTCCTGGGCGTGTCTCGCGATGCCAACGCGTCGGAGATGAAGAAGGCGTACTACAAGCTCGCCAAGCAGTACCACCCGGACGTCAACCCCGACGACAAGGCCGCCGAGGACAAGTTCAAGGAGGCGGCCGAGGCCTACCAGGTGCTGTCCGACGACGAGCGCCGCGCGCGCTACGACCGATTCGGTCACGACTCGCTGCGCGGCGGCGGCGGGGGCCCAGGAGCAGGCGGCTTCGGCTCGGTCGAGGACATCTTCTCGGCCTTCGGCGACATCTTCGGCGACTTCTTCGGGGGCCGCGCCGGTGGCGGTCGCCGGCAAGCCCGTGGCGCCGACGTTCGCGTCGATCTGCAGCTCGCCTTCCCCGAGGCGGTGTGGGGCGTGAGCAAGGAGATCAAGGTCCAGCGCGACGTGTCGTGCACGACCTGCAACGGCAGCGGCGCCAAGGCCGGCACCAAGGCGGAGAGCTGCGCCACGTGCAACGGCCGCGGCCAGGTCGTGCACAACCAGGGCTTCTTCATGGTGCAGAGCACGTGCCCGCGTTGCCGCGGCGAAGGCCGGGTCGTGAAGGAGCCGTGCGTCGATTGCAACGGCCGCCGCACCCAGGTCGAGACCACCGTCCTGGCGGTGACGGTGCCGCCCGGCGTCGACGACGGGCAGACGCTGCGCCTGGCTGGCAAGGGCGAGACCCCGCCCGGCGGCGGCGCCGCCGGCCACCTGTACGTGGTCATCCACGTTCGCGGCGACGAGCGCTTCCATCGCGAAGGCGAGGACGTCTTGACCGACATGCCGGTCAGCTTCGTCAAGGCCATCCTCGGCGGCGAGGTCGAGGTCCCGGTGCTCGACGAGCAGTGCGAGGGCACCACCACGGTCGAGATCAAGGCCGGGACCCAGCCTGGCGACCACATCATCCGCAAGGGCGGCGGCATCCCGCGGATCGGCAAGCCGGGCCGCGGTGACCAGGTCGTGCGCTGGAAGATCGAGATTCCCACCAAGCTGACGTCGCGGCAGGGGGAGCTGCTGCGCGAGCTCGCGGCGGAGATGGCGGAGGATGTGAAGGCGGAGCGGAAGGGGTTGTTCGGGAGGCTCAAGAAGTAGGGAGGGGAGGCGGGAGGCGGGGAGCGGGGAGAGGGAGGCGGGAGGCGGGGGACGGGGGACGGGGAACGGGGAACGGGTGACGGGTGACGGGGAGCGGGTGACGGGTGACGGGTGACGGGTGACGGGTGGCGGATGACGGGTGACGGGTGGCGGGTGACGGGTGGCGGATGACGGGTGACGGGTGACGGGTGGCGGATGACGGGTGGCGGGGAGCGGGTGGCGGCTGAGTGTGGTGTGAATGCCGGAATGCCCGCCCTCGGGGGGCAGCGGCGGGGCGCCCGACGCGGCGCGCGCGCAGCGGAACGCGCCAGGCGCCCGACGGGCGGTGGTGGCGCGGGAGGATCGCCGTGGGGGCGAGGGGTGGGGAGGCGCGGGAGGCTGGTGGTGGCGCCAGGCACGTTCCGTGCGCGCGCCGCCGCGTTCGGGCGAGCCCCGCCGCTGCCCCCCGAGGGCGGGGGCGCGAGGGGCCTGGCTCGAAGACCGGAGGATCAACCAATGCTCGAGGCGTACGCAGTTTCAAGACAGCTCATTCGAACGCTTGCTCCCATCGTGCCGCGGATCGCAAAGCACGATCGGGAGCTGACCAACCAGCTGACGCGGGCGGCGAACAGCATCCTGCTCAACATCGGCGAAGGGCAGAAGCGCGCCGGCGGTGACGTGCGGCGGTTCTTCCAGATCGCGTCGGGGAGCGCGAGCGAGGTGCGCGCCGTGCTCGATGCGGCGGAGGCGTGGGGGTGGAGCGTGGAGGATCGAGAGGCGCGGCAGGTGCTGGATCGGTTGCTGGGCCTGCTGTACGGGCTGGTGCACGGGCCGCGGAGCAGACGGGTTGGTGCGGATTCCGCACCGTAGCCGCAACCGCAGCGGCAACCGCAGCCGCAGCCGCAGCCGCAACCGCAACCGCAGCCGCAGCCGCAGCCGGGGACCGGGACCGCAGCCGGGGACCGGGACCGGTGCGGATCAGGACCGGTGCGGATCAGGACCGTGGGTGGCTGAGCCGCCACAACATGGCGGCGAGGCGATCGAGCAGCAGGTGCGCCTCGCTGGCCTCGCCGATCCAGCCCCACGCGACCGCGGCGTCGAGCGCAGCGCGGACCTCGCTGTTGCTGCCTGACGCATACGCGAAGAACCGCGCCTGATCGCCCTTGGTGCGCTTGCGCCCCTCGTTGACGTTGAGCAGCACGCTGTTGGCGGCGCGGGTGATCTGACTGGCCAGATCGCGATCGTGTTT
>CANKMW010000051.1 GCA_947483555.1 Myxococcales bacterium | reverse complement strand
GGGCTCGGGCTCGGGCTCGGGCTCGGGCTCGGGCTCGGGCTCGGGCTCGGGCTCGGGCTCGGGCTCGGGCTCGGGCTCGGGCTCGGGCTCGGGCCCGGGCTCGGGCTCGGGCTCGGGCTCGGGCTCGGGCTCGGATTCGTCGTCAGTCGCCGGCGCGGGCGACGGCGAAGCCGAGGACGGCGGCGGCGCCGGCGTCGAGCAGGGCGCGGGCCGCGGCGGCGAGGGTGGCGCCGGTGGTGATGACGTCGTCGACGAGCAGCACGCGGCGGCCGGCGACGCGGTGGGCGCGGCGCGGTGGCACCGCGAAGGCGCCGCGCAGGTTGGCGGCTCGCTCGGTCGCGGTCAGGCCGGTCTGGGCCACGGTGGCGCGGATCCGGCGCAGCACGACGGCGTCGATGGGGGTCTCGAGGCGCGCCGCGCGGCGGGCGGCGGCCACCACCGCGTGCGCCGGGTTGAAGCCGCGCGCGGCGAGGCGTCGCCAGTGCAGCGGGATGGGTACGATCACGTCGGCGGCGCCGGCGTGCGCGACCGCGGCCAGGAACGGCGCCACCAGCGGCGCCAGCTCGCGCGCCAGGTGCGGCCGGCGCGCGAACTTCATGCGGCGCAGCGCGCGGGCCAGCTCGCCGCCGTAGCGCCACGGCGCCACCGTGGCCTCGAGTGGCCACGCCGTGCTGGCGCAGCGGGCGCACTCGACGGCGGGGAGCGCGGCCAGCGGCTCGGCGCAGCGTGGACACGCCGGCCCCAGCTCGACGAGCGACGACGCGCACGGCGCGCACAGCGGCTGGTCACCGGGCACGCGGACGTCGCAGGCGGCGCAGTGGGGCACGTAGATGGTCTCGAGGACACGGTCGAGCATCGTCATGCCGGGGTTGTCGGCAGGGCGGGCCCGGAGTTGCGTGGTAGAACCCAGCGATGTCCAAGCCTGCGGAAACAGGGGTGGTGAAGGTCATCGCCACCAACCGCAAGGCCTCGCACGAGTTCCAGATCCACGAGCGCGTGGAGGCCGGGCTGGTCCTGGTCGGCTCGGAGGTCAAGTCCTTGCGCGACGCCAAGGTCGTCATCTCCGATGGCTACGCGGCGATCGAGAAGGGCGAGGGCTGGCTGTACGGGGTGCAGATCAACGAGTACCCGTGGGCCAATCGCTGGAACCACGAGATCAAGCGCAAGCGCAAGCTGCTGCTCCACAAGCAGGAGCTGGTCAAGCTGGGCAGCAAGACCCGCGAGCGCGGCTACACGCTGATCCCGCTGTCGCTCTACTTCCGGGGCGCCCGGGTCAAGATCGAGCTCGGCCTGTGCACGCACAAGAAGCTGCACGACAAGCGCGAGGCCAAGCGCGCCGCCGATGATCAGCGCGAGATCGACCGCGCGATCAAGCGCGCCCGCTAGCTGCCGCTCATAGGTGAGATCTCAAGAAGAGTCCTCGACGAGGAAGTCGACTGGCAGGCGGAGGGGCAGCGACAGCGCTGCCACGCAGTGCTTTCTCGAGGTTGGGGCTGGTCCAACCGCTAGCTGGGCCCATGCGGCAACGGTGGCTCCGTCCGAGCAGCGGGTGGCGGACCGGGGACACAGGACCGCGAGCGCCGCGACCAGGCGCTTCTCGAGAGTAGTTGCCGGCAGGTGGGCACTCTGCGCGACGGCGCGCCGAGCGTCGGCGGTACTCCAGCCGAGGCCGCACAACCCGAGGATCACGTCAGCCTCCATCGCCGCTTGCGCCCGCCGCGCCTGCATGAAGTCGGTACCGAAGGTGCATTCGGCGGCGAACTGGTTGTGAGCTCGACATAGCAGGCGCGTCCCATCGACGGTGGCCTGGCCGCCGAGGGCGACCGGATCGACGTGATCGAACTCGAGGAAGCTGCGGCTGGTGCAACGCTCGCCATCCTCACTCACGAACGAACATTGCTCGCCGTCGCGTGCGTGCACCGCGCGCTTGACGTCATTGGGGATGTGCCGCGCGTTCCTCGCTTTCGAGCGTGCCGTGCCGGCGCGAGGCCGGGGCGTCGCCGCGAACTTCTTTCGCTCGAGGTCGTCGAGCAGGGCATCGAGCGCACGATCGACGACCTGAACGAGATCACCGGACGGTAGCTGGTGGCGCAGCAGCGCCTGGGCGCGCACCAGCTTGTCCTGCGTCGCCTGATCGATGGTGAGCTGGAGCGCGAAGCGTTGCGGCGCGAGCGGCACCACCGTGGTGGTGGGCGGCGGCGCGGCGGCAACTCGCCCCGGGGCGAGTTCGACGGACAGCGCCGGTGCCGGAAGTGGATGCAGCGTGGTTGGTAGGTCCGGCCGTGGGTATCGCTGGGCCAAAAGCAGCGCGATCTCCGCCTTGCTGCGGTGGCTCGCCGCCGCGATCAGCTCGTCGGCGCTGTCCTCGGTGAGATGCGGCACCAGCAGGCCCACCGCACTCAGATGCAGTCGGCCGTCCGCGAGCGCGGCAAAGATCACCGGAAACCGGCGCGCCGTCCGCGCGACGGTGATGCGCTTGTAGGCGGCATCCTCGGCGAGGTGCAACACGCGGACGCAGTAGGCGTGCATCGATGGACAGGCGGCTGGCAGGTACAGCTTGCGCGCGTCGACCTCGGCGATGTACGCGAGCAGCGCGGCGGCGGTCTGTCGATCGTCGGCGAGAAGCGCGGAGAGACCGTCGAGAAGGATCTGATCCGAGAGGTGCGTCAGCGAGTACGTGCTCATCGTCCATGTCCCATAG
The DNA here is from genome assembly GCA_947483555.1 of Myxococcales bacterium. Lineage (GTDB taxonomy): Bacteria > Myxococcota_A > Polyangia > Haliangiales > Haliangiaceae > UBA2376. The sequence continues at coordinate 58,764 of CANKMW010000051.1, read as the reverse complement.
CACGAGGTTTTTCGGCGCTTCAGAATGCCCGAGGTGCGACGAAGTCGAGGTGCGACGAGGGTCTTGGCGTTGCTGTGCGTTGGCGCCGGCTGCGGGCATCCTGTGCCCGCTGGCGACCTGATCCTCGGGCGTTGGCAAGGTGTTGGCGATTGCACCGCGTCAACTCGTCAAGGACTTTCTGGTTTTTTCATCGCGGTCGCGTCGATCTTCGCGCGGCTCGGCCCTGGCTCGATCTTCTCGACGATCTTCTCGACGAGGAAGTCGCGTGGCGGGCAGGAGTTCCCGGGGATCGACAGGGACAGCGACGGCCTCCAAGCTGGGGTTGCGAAGCTAACCAACCAGGAAACTGCCTTGTCCGCCACGGAGCGTATCAGGGTCCGCAGCGCAGTTGCGCGTGCTCTCTCCGCGAACCAGCACATCGTCGAGGGGCTCATCTGGCGAGCCTCTGCGCGGCCGTGCTCAAGCGCTTCCTCGCGCACGCCGCGCAGCTCGTCGGCAACGGCGTCGCGATGTCGACCCGTCGCGTCGCGATGTGCGTTCGCCACGTCCTCGACGAGTTGGTGGCGGCGCTGCTGATAGGCATCGGCCTCCTCGATGCCCTCCGACGAGGTCTGGCGTACCTGCTGGCGAACGCCCGGCGGGTTCGCCTCAGCCGCGACCGCAGGACGGGCTGGCTCCGCGCCGGCCTCGTCCTCGTCGGAGAATCCCGCTGGGTGATCACCGATAAGCTGCCGCTAGCTGCCGCTTCCTGCCAGCGCGGCGATGACGGCGACATCGCGCCACAATCTGCCGCTCGTCGCGACCGCTCGCACGCGCTCCGCCGAAGGCGGCTCAGCCGGTCCGAGACGTCTCTGACACTGCGGCAGGATCTCGACGCGCGCCGGTCGCGATCTCGCGGCCCTGTCGCACGACGGCGCCGGATCGGCGCTGGCCCGCGGCTTGCCTTGGGACCGCGCGTGCGCGTCGCCGCGTACGTCTCCCCAGGAAGGTCCTTCGCATGAGCCCCATCGAATCCCCGCGTCGCTGGTCTGGTCCCGGTCGCGCTTCGTCGTTTGCACTGATCGCCATGTCGCTTGCCAGTGGCGGCTGCGAGCTCGACACCGAAGCGGACGTCTCGCTCGGCGCCTACGAGGAGCCGCTGTGGAGCGGCACGCAGCCGAGCATCGACTACGATGGCTGCAGTCCGTCCCAGGAGCAGAACCTCAACGGCGCGCTGCTCGTGTTGCGCGGCCTCATCCACCCCTCCTATCGAGGCAACGAGTACCTGGCCTGCCTGAAGGACGCGGTCACCAACACGGCCTGGGATCGGGGCCGGACCCCGGAGCAGATCTACCGCTTCTCCAATGCGCCGGGCGAGCTCGAGATCGGCTGCCAGGATCTCGATCCGCCCAAATGGGGCCAGGCCAACATCGACGACGGCGGGCAGGAGATCGAGCTCGACAACCGACAGGTCGATCGCATCCGCGTCAACGGCGCGCTCGACACCTGGCAAGAGCTCGGCATGGCCGGCGTCATCGTCCACGAGCTCCTGCACGTCGCCGCGGGCGGCGGTCAGAATCATCCCAAGACCACGGGCACGCGCGACTACGACACCACCGTCAACCGCATCGCCCAGGACTGCGCGGTCGGGCGCTCGGCGCGCACCAGCCGATCCGCGATCGGCGGCAAGGTCGACCTGGCGTGGGTGGGCGGCGGTCGCCCCTTCAACGTGAGCAGCGCCGACCTGGTCAGCAGCGTGTCGTGCGCCGACCACCAGGCGGTGATGGGACTCACGGTCTCGCAAGATCTGACCACCGTCTACAGCGTCGGGATCCGGTGCGCCGCACCCACCGCGACGGCCTGGAGTGCGTCGACCATCTCCGAGCGCACCGGCCTCGGTTCGCAGGGTGGCACCGTCGCGCGGCTGTCGTGCCGCAGCGACAGCATGGCGACCGCACTCAGCGTCCGCTTCCGCGGCGACGGCGCCCAGGCGCGCCTCGAGCAGCTCGGCGGCACCTGCGTGCCGGTGTCCCAGATCCGCTCGCCCGCCGCCTTCTCCACGGTCACGTTCCTCGGTCCCTGGGGTGGCACCACCGGCGAGGCCGCCCATCGCGCCTGTCCGGCCGGCCGGGTGCTGGTCGGCGTGCGTGGACACCTGCGCGGCACGGCGAGGCAGGTGCAAGCCCTGCAGCCGATCTGTCGTCCGATCGCCGAGGTCGGGCGCCGCGAGCGTCAGGCCGTCGCGGCCGGGACCGCCGTCGGTGGCTCCGGTGGCGCGCCGAGTGTCATGCGCTGCCCGGGCAACAGCATCGCGGTGGGCATGATCGGTGGCGCCGGCCGGGTCGTCGATCGGCTGGGCCTGGTCTGCGCCGACCATGACATCAACAACCCGAACCGCCTGGGCACCGCGTACAGCATCAGCGATGTCGTCGGCGGCCAGACCGAGGCCTCGTTCGAGCGCTGGTGCAACCATCCCGACCTGCCGGAGACGGCGGTGGTCGGCCTCGAGCTTCGCGCCGGCTCGGTGATCGACCGCGTCCAGCCGGTGTGCGCCGTCCCGTCAGCCTGGCGGGCCGGATCCCGCGACACCTTCCTCGGCCTGCCCGCCGGCGGCGACGGCGGCGGGCGCTTCGTGCGGATGTGCCCGCAGGGCCGCTTCGTGGTCGGCCTCAACGCGCGCAGTGGCGCGTCGGTGGATCGATTGCAGGTGCTGTGCTCCGACCAGTCGTCGCCCAAGCTGTGACGACGGCCTACTCGCGGTGGTACGGCTCGCCGCGGGCGATCTTGAAGCCGCGGTAGAGCTGCTCGAGCACCAGCACCCGCACCAGGCGGTGGGCGATGGTGAGGCGGCCGAAGGCGAGCAGCCGGCGGGCGCGGGCGCGGCCGGCGTCGCCGAGCCCATCGGCGCCGCCGATCACGAACCACAGCGGCGCGCCGCCGCCGTGCATCTCCTCGGCGCCGAGCACGTCGCGCGCCAGCTCGGCGCTCGACAGCAGGTCGCCGCGCTCGTCGAAGGCGTAGAGGTGGGCGGTGGCCGGCATCGCGACCAGCAACGCCGCGATGGTCTTGTGCTCGACGACGTCGAGCGTGCAGTAGACCCGCAGGCGCTTGCGGTACTCGTCCTCGGCGGCGCGCAGGTAGTCCTCCTTGAGGCGCCCCACCACCGCGAGCGTGATCTTCACGGCCGACCTCGCCGCGATCAGTACTCGTCGGCCTGGACGTGGGCCTCGGGCGGGACCTCGATCGGCACCCGCGGTGCGTCGACCCACAGCCCCTCGAGATCGTAGTGGTCGCGCGACGGGTGGTGGAAGACGTGCACGACGAAGTCGCCGAAGTCGAGCAGCACCCAGTGACCGGAGCGCTTGCCCTCGGTGCCGAGCGGCTTGACGCCCTCGCTCTTGAGCCCGATCAGGATCGCCTCGCCGATGGCGTCGACCTGCCGATCCGAGCGGCCGCTCACCACCAGCTGGAAGTTGCAGTACGTGCACAGGCCGCGGACGTCGAGCAAGACCGGCTCGAGCGCCTTCTTCTCGAGCGCCAGCGCGAGCGCGCGCAGCGCTTCTGCGAGTCCGGCGTCGTCGGTGCGTGCCGGCGTGACACCGTCGTCGCTGTCGCCTTCGCCGCGGGCCCGCGCCGGGCGCGGATCGCGATCGGTCTCGCGCCGCGTGGCCGCGCCCTCCTTGTGCTCCTTGCCGTCTTTGTCGCGATCGGTCATGCCCGGTTGATCTTCCTTGAGGGTCATCGTCTTCACGTCACTTCATTCGCTGTGAGTCAGGTGCGCAGGTGTCCGGAACCCCGGACAACAAACTTGGTGGTGGTCAGGCCCTCGGCGCCCATCGGCCCATAGGCGTGCAGCCGGGTGGTCGAGATGCCGATCTCGGCGCCGAGGCCGAGCTCACCGCCGTCGGCGAACCGGGTCGACGCGTTGTGCATCACCGTCGACGAACCGACCTCGTGCAGGAAGCGTTCGGCGGCGGCCGGGTCGGCGGTGACGATGGACTCGGTGTGGTCCGAGCCCCAGCGCTCGATGTGGGCGATCGCCGCGTCGAGATCGTCGACCACCCGGACCGCGACGATCAACGCCAGGTACTCGGCGGCCCAGTCGTCGTCGCTGGCCGCCACGATCGCCGACCCGCCCAGGCGGCGGACCTCGTCGTCGCCGCGGATCTCGACGCCGAGCTCGGCGAAGCGGGCCGCCAGGCGCGGCACGAAGGCGGCGGCGGCGGCGCGATCGACCAGGATGGTCTCGACCGCGTTGCACACCCCGGGGCGCTGGACCTTGCCGTTCTCGGCCAGCGCCAGCGCCATGTCGAGGTCGGCGGCGGCGTGGACGTAGAGGTGACAGACGCCCTTGTAGTGCTTGATGACCGGCACCCGCGCGTGCTCGGCGACGAAGCGGATGAGGCCCTCACCGCCACGTGGGATGCACAGGTCGATCAGATCGTCGAGCTGGACCAGGGTGCGGATGGCGTCGCGATCGGTCGACGGCACCATCGTCACGGCGGCGGCCGGCAGCCCGGCGGCCGCCAGCCCGGCGGCGACCGCGGCGCCGAGGGCCTGGTTGGAGGCGAACGCCTCCGAGCCGCCGCGCAGCAGACACGCGTTGCCGGACTTGAGACACAACGCCGCCGCGTCGACGGTGACGTTGGGTCGCGCCTCGTAGATGATGGCGATCACGCCGAGCGGGATGCGCATGCGCGCCAGCTCGAGGCCGTCGGCGCGGGTCTCGGCGCGCTCGATGCGCCCGACCAGCTCGGGCTGGGCGGCGATCTGCTCGACGGCGCGGGCGATGGCCTCGACCCGGCCGGCGTCGAGGCGCAGGCGGTCGATCATGGCCGGCGCCATGCCGCGCTGCTCGGCGGCGGCGACGTCGGTGCCGTTGGCATCGAGGATGGTGGCGGTCCGCGCCCGCAGCTCGGCGGCGATGGCGTCGAGCGCGCGGCGCCGGCTGGCCGCCGGGGCCCGCGCCACGACCCGGGCTGCGGCCCGCGCCTGCCGCGCGAGGTCGCGCAGGTCAGGATCGGCAGGCACGGTCACGGTTTCACAGGAGCACGAGGTCGTCGCGGTGGATGGCTTCGTCGAGAGACCTGTATCCCAGGGTCGCCTCGAAATCCGACGAATGCAAGCCCCGGATCCGGCGCAGCGCCGCGGCGTCGTAGGCGGCCAGCCCGCGGGCGAGCTCGGTGCCATCGGCCGCGACCACGCTCACGGTCTCACCGGCATCGAAATCGCCATCGACCGCCGTGATTCCGCGCGGCAACAGGCTCTTGCCAGACTCGACCAGGGCGCGGCGGGCGCCATCGTCGACGACCAGGCGGCCGGTCGGCTTGGGGCCGTAGGCGATCCAGTGCTTGCGCTGGGACACCGGGCGGGCGCCGCCGGCGCCGGGCAGGAACACCGTGCCGCGGTCGGCGCCGGCCAGCACGTCGCACAGCACGCGCGGCTCGCGACCCGGCGCGACCACCGCCGGGATGCCCAGGCGGGTGACCATCTTCGCGGCTTGCACCTTCGACGCCATCCCGCCCGAGCCGATGCCGTCGGTGCGGCTGGCGCCCGCGACCGGTGCCGCCTCGCGCTCGACGTCGCGGACCACCGGGATGCGGCGGCCGTGTTCGTCCCACAGGCCGTCGACGTCGGTGAGGATGATCAGCGCATCGGCCGAGGCCAGGCTCGCCACCAGCGCGGCGAGCTGGTCGTTGTCGCCAAACTTGATCTCCTCGACCGCGACGGTGTCGTTCTCGTTGATGATCGGCACCACGCCGTGATCGAGCAGCGCGCGCAGGGTCAGGCGCGCCGACAGGAAGCGGCGTCGATCGCCAAGATCGTCGTGGGTGAGCAGGACCTGGCCGATCAGCAGATCATGCGGAGCGAAGGCATGTTCCCAGTGCTGCATCAGGCGGCACTGCCCGACCGCGGCGGCGGCCTGCAGCCCGGGTAGATCGGCGGGCCGCGCCGCCAGTCGTAGCTCCCGGACCCCCATCGCGATGGCGCCCGACGACACGATCACCACCTCGACGCCGCGGCGGCGCAGCTCGGCGACCTGATCGGCGACCGCGGCGGGTCGGCCGGCCGGGCTCTCGGCGAGCAACCGGCTGCCGATCTTGACCACCACGCGGCGGGCGGCGGCCAGCTCGGCGCGGTCGGCGATCGCGGTGCTGGCGTCGTTCACGGTGGGCACGGCGGTCACGGCTTCTCCGCGCCGGCGCGGGCGCGCCACAGGGCGTCGAAGCGCTCGATCACGTCGTCGACGTACGGGTTGACCTCGGCGGTCAGCTGCAGCTCGATCGCGGCGACCGCGCGCGCGAAGATGCCGTCGGTGTCAGCCAGCTCGTGCTCGACGATGGCGTCGACCTCGTCGACCGCCTCGGCCTCCTCGACGTCCTTGCCGCGGGCCAGCAGCTTGCGCAGCCGCCCACCCGAGGCCAGATCGGCGAGCTCGAGGGGCGCCCGGGCCACGGTGCGCGCGGCGGCGAGCGCGCCCCTGCGGAACGGCTCGAACGACAGCCCGCCCGGGGTCTCGATCAGCGCGCGACGGATCAGCTCGCGCACCTCGAGCGCGCGCGCGCCATCGAGGCCGAGCCCGGTATGGACCCGCGCGCAGTAGTGGTCGAACACCGTGAGGGTGGCGAACGTGGTGGCGGCGACCTGGGCCCGGCGCACCGCGGTGAACGCGATCAGCACCCGTCGCCACGACCTGGTCGCCAGCCGGCCGACGAGCGCGGTGCCGGTCAGCTCGTACCAGGCCTTGGGGCGGGTCTTGCCGTGGACCAGATTCTTGACCGCCACTGGATCGAGGTCGATCTGGTGGGCGCTGGCGATGCGCTTGTAGGCGCCGCCGAGCGTCGCCTCGATCAGGTAGTCGTCGAGAAACGGGACCGGCACCAGGCCGGCGGCGGCGGCGGCGAGCGCGCGGCCGACGGCGAGCCGGCGGTGGGCACCCAGGTAGTCGCGGCGCAGGGTCAGCGAGGTCATGGCGCCGCCGGCACGGGCGCCGCCGCCGGCTCGGGCGCCGCCGCCGGTTTCTTGCCGCCGACCGGCGCGATGCCCTGCAAGAGGAAGTTGCGGTCGTCGACCTCGCGCAGCCGCATCGGCGTCGCGACGATCTGATCGTCTTCGGGGCGGGCGACCGCGACCGTGCCGATCACGACCGCCTGCTCGAGCGCGAGCCGCATCGTCAGGCGCTTGCCGTCGCGGACGAAGCCGACGGTGGCGTCGAGGCGGGCGCGCAGCGGCAGGCCGGTGGCGTCGTCGAGCACCACCTCGCCGGTGGCAGCCTCGACGGTGGCGCCCTCCCGCCACGCGTGCTGGACCAGCGTCGGCCGGGGCGCCGGTCTGGGCGACGGCGCCAGCTTGAGCTCGATGCGACGGCCGGCCCGCCCCGACTGTTGCACGACGCCCTTGTCGCTGAGCTCGAGGCCGTGGGCGTAGAGCGCGACGTGGGCGCCGAGCGCTCCGACCAGCTGATCGCGCAGCTCGGTCGGCTCGACGGCGGTCTCGGGGGCGCGCTGGTGCCAGCGGGTGAAGCGCGGTCGCAGGTACAAGGTGCCGGCGATGAACACGACCTCGCGGCCGTAGTCGGCGCTGTTCTCGTAGGTCGCGTGGTAGGTGCCGTCGGCGGCCAGATCGAGGGTGGTGGTGTCGTTGAGCTGCTCGATCACCGCCGCGCCTTCGCGGACCTCCATCACGGTGGCGATCGACAGCCGATGATCGCCGAGCTGCGCCGCGGCCCGGCTCCATGGCAGCGCCAGCGCCGTCGCCAGCGTCGCAGGATCGCGGCCGGCCTTGGCGAGGTCGACGGTGAGCGGCGCCCGGGTGGCGGCGACCACCAGGCCCTCGAGCTCCTTGTCGGACGCGCCGCCCGAGGAGCTGCAGGCGCCGAGCGCGAGGGCGCCCAGCACGGCCAGCAGGCGGGGCGGTCGGCGCATGCCTGGTTGATAGCGTCCGTCGCCGGCTCGGTCAATCGCGACCGTGCTACCGTTCTCGTGATGAACGACGCGCAGCTCGAGGCGCTGGCCACGAGCCCGGCGGCTCTCGCCATGGCGTTCGTCCTCGGCACGCTGTGGGGCAGCTTTGCCAACGTCTGTATCTACCGCTGGCCGCCGACCAAGGAGCACCCGCGGGGCCGTTCGGTGGTGTCGCCGGGGTCGCATTGTGGCGCCTGCGGCAAGCCGGTGCGCGGGTACGACAACGTCCCCATCCTGGCCTGGTTGTGGCTGCGTGGCCGCTGCCGCGACTGCGGCACCCAGTTCTCGGCGCGCTACATCCTGGTCGAGGCGCTGACCGGGGTGCTGTTCGCGACCGTGTGGTGGTTCGCGGTCGACGCCCGCGCCGGGCTCGAGCCGCTCGACCTGCGCGTGGTGCGGGCCGGCATCGGCGCCGCCTTCGCGTTCGTGATGGTCGTCATCCTGTTCATCGATCTCGACCACATGCTCATCCTCGATCGGGTGACGCTACCGTCGCTGGTCGCGTTCTACGCGCTCGGCACCACGCTGCCCGAGCGCGGCTGGCAGGACGGGATCGTCGGCGCGGCGGTCGGCTTCGCGCTGGTGCGGGTGGTCGCCGACCTGTTCCTGCTGCTGCGCGGCAAGATCGGCATGGGCATGGGCGACGGCAAGCTGCTCGCGGTGGTCGGCGCGCTGCTGGGCTGGCGGGGGCCGATGGTGGCGCTGTTCCTCGGCGCTGCGGTGGCGGTCGTGGTCGTGATCCCGGCGATGCTGATCCGCAGCGCGACCGGTGGCGCCCCGGGTGGCGCCGACGATGGCGCCGACGACGGCGCCGCCGCCGAGCCGCCGCTGGCGCCACTGCCGTGGGCGGAGCGACGGCAGGCGCTGTGGTCGCTCGGACTGATCGCCATCGTCGGAGCGGCGGTCATGACAACGCCGCTGCCGCCGTGGATCGCCGCCGCGGTGGTCGTCGCGGCGGCGCTCGCCGACGACTTTTTTGGCCTCACCGATCCTCGGCCGGCGCCGGGCACCGGCGACGACACGGTGGACGACGGCGACGGTGACGGCGACGACGACGCGCTGGCGCCCGGCGCCTTGCCGTTCGGCCCGTTCCTGGCCGTGGCCGCGCTGTTCTGGTGGTTCGCCGAGCCGTACGTACTGTTCCAGATAGCAGGCTGATGCAGAACACCGCGAAGCGGCGTTCTGCATCCTGCCTGCTCCCGTACCCGTGCCCGTGCCCGTGCCCGTGCCCGATCTGGCCCGCGGCAATCTCTCGTCGATGGCGGCGCCCGGACCGCCGGGCACGGGCACGGGCACGGGCACGGGCACGGGCACGGGCCTGTGGGCTCAGCGGGACGCTTCGCTGGTCAGCGGCTGCTCGGCGGGCGCGCGGTCGCCGTCGTCGGGGTCGAGGCCGATCGGCGGTCCGACGCACGACGCGATGTCGAAGATCATGAAGGCCAGCACCTTCTCCTGCGCGGTCAACGTCGTGGTGGTGCAGCCAGCCGGGAAGCGCAGCGAGCCCGACGAGTCGTCGACGGTCGAGACGTGGATGTCGCTGAACACCACCTTGCCGCAGCGCTGGGTCTCGTCGACGGTGAGCGGGGTCGTGAACTGGTAGTACTGCACGCTCGGCCGGTTGTTGGCGGTGGTCGCCTTCGAGATCCAGCGCTCGGTGGTGGCCGGGTTGACCGCCTCGACCGTGTGCTGGGTGTCGGTGAGGGCGATCTGGCCCAGCACCGTCGAGCCACCGACGACCGGGTTGAACAGCCACTGGGCCAGCGCTGCGCCCTTGGCGAACCCGGTGTTGATGTCGGCGGTGACGTTGCCGAGATCGGGGAGGTAGTTGGGCGTGACCGTGGTCGGCCACGGCGCGGTGCCGAGGTCGATCCAGATGTTGTGCCAGTGCGACGCGAACACCCGGCCGCCGACGTTGGTGTAGTCAGACAGCGCCTGGCGCGCGGTCACCGGCTTGGTGCCCGGGTTCTGGCCGGCCTCGCACGACAGGAACGTGACGTCGTACGGCATCAGGTGCGGGGTGGTGTCCCACAGCGTGGTCGCGTTGGTGAAGTCGGCCCCACCGTTGAGCGTGGTCGCGAAGCGCGGCGTGCCGCCGGTGCCGGTGAACAGGTGAACGCGGCCGGTCCCCGACGCGTTGGTGAACTCGGCGTCATCGAGGCCGATCTTGCGCAGCAGGCACTCGAGCGCGTCGGCGCCGCCGGTGGTCAGCGCCATCTGCGGGATGTCGCCCTCGCTCTTGTTGCGGGGCAGCCGCGTGGTCGCCATGGGCAACGGCGTGTCGACACACGCGGGCACCGCCGGCAGCGTCACCTGGCGGCGCCACTTGCCGACCTGGATCACCAGCGGCAGGTTGTCGGTCACCGGCACGTTCTCGAGGACGAAGTTGCCGGCGGTGTCGGTCACCGCCTGGACGACCGGATTTCCGGACGGCGGCTGGCCGCAGCGATCGCAGGTCGCGCCGGCCGGCAACGCGTCGACCGCACTGTTGGGCACGTAGACCACGACGTTGTAGAGCGGCAGCGTGCCGTTGGGTGCGTAGACCGTGCCGCTCACGGTCGTCGTGCCGCCGCCGGGGCACGAGACCTGGAAGCACTCGAGGCCGACGCACGCATCGACCGGCCCGCCGCCATCACCGTCGCCGCCGCCGGCATCACCGTCACCGCCGACGTCGGTACTGCCGCAGGCCACGGACAAGCCTGCGGCAGCGATGAACCGGATCGCGAACCTGATCGGGCGCATGGGAGATGCTCCTTCTCGGATGCGTCGATCGTATCACCGTTCGTCGGACAGCCTGGCGATGATCGCGGCCGCGACCGCGCGGCCGCGATCGACGGCATCGGCGGGCAGCGTGACGCCCCCGACCGCCGCGTGCCCACCGCCACCGAAGCCCTCGCACAGCGCACCGAGATCGTGGGCGCGCCCTTCACGGGCGCCGGGGCCCCAGGGGTTGTGCCCCACGCCGACCTTCACGGCGGTGTCGGTGCGACCGAGTGTGACCGTGTAGGTGCAGCTTCGAAACAGGTCGTAGGCCGAGAAGCCAGGCGGTGGCAGGTCGGTGCCGAGCAGGTCGAACATGACGACCTGGCCGATGGTCTGGCCGAGTCGGGTCCAGGTGTCGCGGTCGCGTTCGCGGCGCGCCAGCGCTGGCCCGAGCACCGGCGCGATCCAGTCGGCGGCGGCGAGCGCGCCCAGCCCGTCGCGGGCCAGCTCGTCGATGTAGCGAGCCAGCGCCCGGGGTTCGCGATTGGCGCCCAGCCACAGCGCCAGGCGCTGCGCTGGCGCGTCGAGCGCGCACGCCGCGCTGGCGCTGTCGTAGGCGGCGGCGTCGATGGTGTCGGCCCAGGTCGTCAGCTCGGCGAGGTGCGGCGGCACCCGCCACCCGAAGCGGGTGGCGAGCGTGCGCGTGATGAGCCCGGCGCACGATGGCGCGGCCGGATCGAACGCCATCGTGTCGCCGGTGCGCGACTCGTAGTCGGTGCGCAGTGCTGGCGGCTGGAAGGCGGTGGCGTGGTGATCGAACCACCACCGCATGCGCGGGTCGGCGGCGTAGCGGAAGTCGACGCAGGCGTTGTCGTCGCCGTCGACGGCGACGTCGGCGAACGGATCGCCGAGCTGATGCCGCATGCCGATGGGGTCGATCACGGCGCCGGGTTCGCGGCCGCGGTAGAAGGCGCTGAACAACGCCGCCGACGCGGTGCCGTCGAAGCACGCGTCGTGGAAGAACAGCTTCAGTCGCACGATCAGCCCGGGACGTCGCCCGGACAGCTCCACTCGACGTTGTAGCTGTGCACGATCGGCGTCGACTCGCGGTCCTGCGAGATCATGCGGATGATCAGCAGCAGGTAGCGCGACGCCGGCACCGGGCCGGGCGGCACCTGGAGGTTGGCCGGCGACACCAGCCACGGCCCGAACAGCGGCGCCTGGTTGAGGGTCGCCAGATCGTCGCCGGCCCGGACGTAGATCTCGACCTCGGTGCCGGGCGGCTCGGTCGACGTCCACGCCACCTCGGTCCACGTCGCCTGCTCGTTGCCGGTGCAGCCCTGGATCGGGACCAGGTACTCGCCGCTCGGGCGGGTGACGGTGCGCAGACCGAGGCCGGTGAAGTCGGAGTACGTGTACGGATTGAGGCCGACCGGGAAGGTGTCGACGATGTTGCCGGTGGTCGGGTGCGCGACCGGCTGGCCCGACACCGCGTCGATGTGGAGTCGCGACGCCGACGAGGTGGTCTGGTTGATGGCCCACACGTCGCCGTCGAAGTCGACGCCGGCGCCCGTGGGCGTGGTCTGGCCCGGCATGTCCCAGATGCCAGTCTCGGTGGCGCTGTTGGCATCGATGCGCACCAGCCGCGAGCCCGGAAATCCGGCGCCGGTGCCATGAAGGGCGCCCCAGATGTTGCCGCGGGTGTCGATGCCGATGCCGCGCACGCCCCACCCCGGGCTGCTGGGGATGGTCGCGGTGGTCCAGACGCCGGTCGACGGGGTGTAGCGATGCATCGTGTTGTTCGACCAGCCGGCGAGCCACACCCGATCCATCAGGTCGACGGCGATGCCGTACGAGCCGTTGGGGTGCACGCCCCCGGCCAGCGTCGGCGCTGGTGATGGGTTCGTCGAGGTGTCGATGCGCGCCAGGGGGCCGGTGCCACCGGCACCGTTGGGCGCCCACAGAATTCCGTTGCCGTCGATGGCGGCACCATAGGGCGAGATCCCGAGCGTCGCGGTGCCGGCCGGCACGCGCTGCATGAGCGCGCCGGTCTCGCCGTTGATCTGATAGAAGGCCTGCTCGGTGAACATGCCGACCCAGACGTTGCCCGGGTTGCGCTGCCCCATGACCTGCATGCCGGCGTCGATGGCGAGCGCGCGCGCCTGCCAGCCGTTGATGTTGCCGACCACGACGGTGAACTTGATGCACTCGTCGGCCTCGCCGAAGAACTCGGCGGGGTCGGCGGGATTGATCACCCGATCGCCGTTGACGTCACGCGAGGTCTCGATCGTGCCGCTGGTGTTGTAGTCGACGCAGTCGGTCGGGCTGTTGAGGATCTTGGTGATGCTGGGCTGCACGCTGGGGGCGCGGTTGGCGACCCAGACGTCGCCGTAGAAATCGACCGCGGTGCGCGACGGGCGGTTCGAGGCGTAGCCTCCGCCGGCGGTGCCGGCGTCGTAGGCCGGGAAGTTCTGACCGGTGTGGTTGACCACGCGGGCATGGGTGACCGACGCGTAGCGTCCGACCTCGGCGCCGGTGCGGGTGTCGATCTTGGTGATCGTGCCGGCGTGGTCGTTGGCGATCCACAGGTAGTGGTTCTCGATCGTCGAGCTGTCGAGGATGAGGTCGCCGTTGGGGTCGACGCCGACGCCGTCGCACTCGATGGCCGGGTTCTGCGCCATGCACGGGAACGGATCGACATCGACGCCGGCGTCGTCGCAGCCGGGCAGGCAGTTGCCGCACGTGCTCATCACGCCCTCGTCGGCGCTGCCGTCGCAGTTGTCGTCGGCGCCGTTGCAGACCTCGTCCTGGGGCAGGACCTGGCCGACGCAGGCGTCCCACAGATTGACGGCCGGATTGCACGAGCGGACGCCGCGCTGGCACGGCAGCGTACCCGACTTGTCAGGCGGACCGTCGAAGCACGGGATCTGGCTGTCGACGGTCGAGTCGCACGGGCAGCCCTGGTAGATGCCGGCCGCACAGCAGTCGTCGTGGAGGCCGGGATCGAAGTCGTTGCAGTCGGCGCCGGCCGGGCAGTTGTCGCCGTACTGGTCGCCGTCGAGATCGGTGCCGCCGATGCAGTCGGGGACGGCGCCGGGGTTGGTGTTGCAGGAACAGGCCGGCAGCGCGGTGAGGGCGACGATGCCGACGATCGCGAGCGCGAGCCCGAACGGGCGAAGCTGGGGGCGGAACGACGGACGCAACATGCTGACCTCCGAGTCGTGCCGGCGGGCCGACTCGCCGCGATTGTACGGAAATCGGTCGGCTCCATGCCAGTGATTTGGGGTGCCACCCGGGTATAACCACCGCCATGAGCCCTGACACCTACAACTGGCTGCGTGTCTGGCTGCGTGTCGGTCACGTGGTCGGCTTCGTGCTGTGGATCGGTGGCCTGGTGGCGGTGCTGCAGCTCTTGCGCGTCCACGGCGCCGTCGAAGGTGCGGCCCGCGACGTGCTGGCCCGCCACGAGCGCAAGATGGCCGTGCTGATGGACGCCGGCGCTACCCTGACGCTGGTGTGCGGTTTCGTGACGGCGCTCGGCGGCACCACGAACTACTTCAAGACCGGGGCCTGGTTGCACATCAAGGTGACGCTGGTCGCGATCGTGATCGTCGGTGTCCACGGCTGGTCACGGGCGACGGTTCGCAAGTTCCGCAAGGGCGATGTGCGGCCGGTGTCGCCCGGCTTGACGTGGGCGGTCCTGATCGCGGCGGCCGGGATCATCCTGCTCGGCGCTCACCACGGACTGCTGCGCAAGGGGGGCTGATCGATCCACGGGGTCTGGCATGATCGCGTGGTGACGGCCTCGCCGCGCACGATCCTGCATGTCGACCTCGATGCGTTCTTCGCGTCGGTCGAGCAGCGCGACGACCCCAGCCTGCGCGGCAAGCCGGTGGTCGTGGGCGGCTCGGCCCGGCGCGGCGTGGTGGCGGCGGCGAGCTACGAGGCGCGCGCGTTCGGCGTGTTCTCGGCGATGTCGATGGCCGAGGCGCTGCGGCGGTGCCCGCACGCCATCGTCGTGCGCCATCACATGGATCGCTACGCCGAGGCGTCGCGGCAGTTCTTCCGCATCCTCGACGACTTCTCACCCGAGGTCGAGGCGCTGTCGTTCGACGAGGGGTTCCTGGATCTGACCGGTAGCGAGCGGCTGCTGGGCGCCCCGCGCGACGTCGGGACCCGGATCAAGCAGCGGGTGCGCGCCGAGCTGTCGCTGGTGGCGTCGGTCGGCGTGGCGCCGCACAAGTTCGCGGCCAAGATCGCGTCGGACATCGACAAGCCGGACGGGCTGCGGGTGGTGGGCCCCGGCGAGCTGATCGGGTTCCTGCAGCCGTTGCCGGTGTCGCGGCTGTTCGGGGTCGGCGAGGTCACCGGCGAGACCCTGCGCTCGATGGGCCTGACCACGATCGGCGACGTGGCGCGCTATCCGGAGGCGGCGCTGGTGGCGCGGCTGGGGCCGGCGCTGGGACCGATGCTGGCCGGGCTGGCGCGCGGCGAGGACGCTCGATCGGTGGAGCCGGAACGCGCGCCGGTGTCGATCGGTCACCAGGAGACGTTCGAGCACGACCTGTGCGAGCGCGGCGATCTCGAGGTCGTGCTGTTGCACCAGCTCGACCGAGTCGCCGAGCGCCTGCGGCGCGCCGAGCTGCGCGCCACGGTGGTGGGCGTGATCGTCAAGCACGACGCCGCTTCGAACGGGCCCGGCTTCCGGCAGCTGACCCGGCGCCAGACGCTGTCCGATCCGACCAGCGACGCGGCGGTGCTGGTGCGGGCGGCGGCGTCGTTGCTCGATCAGTTCGACATCGACGATCGCCCCGGGCGGCGGGTCCGGCTGCTGGGCGGGTTCGCGGCCGGGCTCGAGGCCCGGCAGGCGCCGCGGCAGCTGGCGCTCGACGAGGCGACCCGGGCGCGCGGCGAGCGGCTGGGCGACACGCTCGACCGGCTGCGCGACAAGTTCGGCGCCGCGGTCGTGAGACGGGCCGTGCACCTCGACGACGAGGACTGACACCGAAACGCGATCGGTCCCAGAAGCCACACGATCTCGGCCGGTTGGAACTATGGAGCCTGTCCCCTTCCCAGAAGTGCAGACTTGCGTGTGTAGGAGTCAGGCCATTGATGAGACCGCTCCAGATCCTGCTCACCCTGCTCTTCGTCCTGGCCGCGCCGGCGGTGGCGGGAGCCGAGGAGGACGTGGTCGGGTATGCGCTGATCGTCGGCAGCAATGCGCCGGGGCCGGGGCAGACCGAGCTGGTGTGGGCCGAGGATGATGCGCGGGAGGTGGCGGAGTTGCTGACCGAGATGGGTGGGTTCGAGCGGGCGCGGGTGCGGCTGGTGTTGCGGCCCGGGCCGGCGAGGTTGCTGGCCGAGGTGGCGGCGCTCGAGAAGCAGGTGGTGGCCAGCGGGCGGCCGGCGAAGCTGTTCTTCTACTACTCGGGGCACGCGAAGGCGTCGGCGCTGTCGCTGGGCAAGGAGGAGCTGGGGCTGGCCGAGCTGCGGGCGCGGCTGCTGGCGGTGCCGGCGGCGCTGACGGTGGTCGTGCTCGACGCCTGTCAGAGCGGCGCGTTCTCGCGGACCAAGGGCGTCGAGCCGGCGGCCGACTTCTCGTTCAACTCGCGGTCGCGACTCGATGCGACCGGGGTGGCGGTGCTGGCGTCGTCGACGGGCAGCGAGCTGTCGCAGGAGTCGGACTTCCTGCGCTCGTCGTACTTCACGCATCACCTGCTGGTCGGACTGCGTGGTGCCGCCGACGACAACGACGACGGCCGGGTGTCGCTCGACGAGGCGTACCGCTACACGTATCACCACACGCTCACCGCGACCGCGGCGACCGCGGTCGGCAGTCAGCACGTTTCGGTCGAGGTCGACCTGAAGGGGCAGGGCGAGATCCCGCTGTCGTATCCGGACCCGGCGTCGACCACGATCACGCTGCCGGCGGCCGCCGAGGGCCAGGTGCTGGTCGAGCGGCTGCCGGCGCGCGCCGTGGTGGCCGAGTTGCACAAGGCGCGTGGCGCGGCGCTGGCGATCGCGGTGGCACCGGGTCGCTACCAGGTGCTGGTGCGCGGCGCGACCCGGCTGTGGCGATGCCAGGCGGCGCCCGGCCGTGCCCCGGTGACCGTGGTGCTCGGCGACTGCGCCGACGAGGCGCTGGTCGCGACCACGGCGAAGGGCGGCGGGCTCGGGCCCCGCTGGCACCTGAGCGCGGTGGTCGGCGTCGGTGGCGGACGCACCGACGGTTACGTGCAGCGGCTGCAGGACTTCGGCTACCACCGTCAGACGCTCGGCTCGCCGCAGCTCGGGCTCCACGTCGCCGAACGCCTGCACCGCAGCGTCCTGGTCGGCGGCGAGCTGATGTTGATCGGCGGCGAGGAGTGGAAGCGCGACAGCGGGCTCGAGCCGCTGACGCTGACCTGGCAGACCGTGGCGGTGGGCGCGATCGGCCGGGTCGAGACCGGGCCGCGCTGGATCGTGGCCTACGGCCAGCTCGGCGCCGGCCTCGCGCTCGGGCTCACGACCTTCCGCGATCAGGTCGGGGCCAGCGAGCGCGACACCTACCCGGGGCTCTACGGTGCGGCGGCGGTCGGCGTCGAGGTCTGGTTCGGTCGCCGCTGGGGCATGACGGCGCGATTGACCGCCAGCTACGCGCCGGCGATCGACAACCTGATCGGCGATCAGCACGACGGTGGGCTCATCACCGTCGGGCTGGGCGCGGTGAACCGGAGGTGATGACGATGCGGGCACGAGTCGATCAGCGGCGGCGTCCTGCGATCTCGACGCTGGTGGTGGTGGCGGCGGCGCTGTCGCAGGGTGGCGCCACCAACTGCGGTCAGATCGTCGAGGATCGTGGCTTCGATCTGTGGTGCGGCGAGGCGCTGTGCACCTGGACGCTCGAGAAGGGCGCCATCCAGCGCGCCGCGACCTGGCACCCCGACGACATCGGGGTCGAGATGATCGGCGACGACACCGCGATCTCGCAGATGACACCGGTGGTCGCCAGCGATGGCACCTGCGTGCGGTTCACGCTGGTCGCCGACGTCGCCGAGGACGCCGAGGTCCGGCTGGCGATGGACGTGTTCGGCGACGGCTCGGTCGAGACCGACGAGCGCATCCCGACCAGCGACTGGCGCAAGCTGACCTACCTGGTGCGCATGCCGGCCGACTACGCCGGGGTGCGCTTCCGGCTCAGCAAGCGGGGCCGCGGGCGGGCGGTGCTGGCCAACATCGGCGCCGAGATCGCCGCCGCCGCCGATTGCACGACACCCGCGCTCGCCGTGGTGCGCCCCGACGGCGGGTTCTGCACCGCCGCCGCCGACTGCACCAGCGGCGAGTGCTTCCCGTGGAGCGGCGAGCTGAAGGACGTGTGCGGTGAGTGCGACGCCGACGCCGACTGCGGCGCTGACCTGTGCGTCGTCGGTGGTCCGTCGCCGGGCTGGCTGGCGGTGTCGAGCCACTGCCTGCCGGCCGGCGCGCTCGCCGACGGCCTCCGCTGCCTCCGCGACGCGACCTGCGCCTCGGGTCGCTGCGTCGCTGGCGTGTGCGGCGCGTGCCGGGTGGCCGCCGACTGCGGCGGTGCCGCATGCCGGCCGGCGAGCGGCGCTGCGCCGGCGCGCTGCGATGGCGGCCGCGGCGCCGGCGCGTCCTGCTTCGCGCCCGGCGACTGCGACAGCGGCGTGTGCGCGGGCGCGCCGCTCGACGGATGTGACGGCACGCTGGACCGCGAGTGCGACGCCGACGCCGACTGTCCCGGCGAGCTGGCCGACCCCGACCTCCATTCCTGTGCCACTGTCGGTCTTGCCGGTGGAAGCTGTCAGTGATCCCCGCGACGCCTACCTGCGCTACGGCCCGGCGCTGGTCCGCAAGGCCGAGCGCCTGCTGCGCAACCCTGACGACGCGATCGATCTGGTCCATGGCTTGTTCGTCGACCTGATCGCGCGTCCCGAGATCACCGTGGACCTGCCGTACCTCTATCGAGCGGTCACCAACCGCTGCCTGAACCTGATCCGCGATGCCCGCGGCCGGGCCCGGCTGCTCGAGCGCGAGCAGCCGTCGCTGGCGCCGCCGTCGCGGCTCGGCGATCAGGCGCGAGTGGTCGGCCTCGATCTGCTGGGCAAGCTCGGCGCCCGGCTCGACGAGGGTCAGCTCGAGGTGCTGGTGTGCCGCTACCTCGACGAGATGACGCAGGACGAGATCGCCGTGCACCTCGGCGTGTCGCGCAAGACGGTCGGCAAGCGGCTGGTCCGCGCCCACGAGGCGATCGCCGAGCTGAACGCGGAGCACGGAGGTGCCGCGTGAGCGCCTGCATCGGCCAGCCGCTGTCGTGGCTCACGCTCGAGCGCCACGTGCTCGCCGAGCTCGAGGCTGCCGCGGCGGCCGCGACCGGCGAGCACCTCGCGGCGTGCCCGGCGTGCACGGCGGCGCTGGGGACCATCCAGGCCGATCGCCGCGCTCTGCCGGCCCTGCCGGCGGCGCTGCCGGTGCTGCCCGAGTCATCGTCGGGTGCGCGCACCCCGTTCGTCCTGAGCGAGGCCGCGAAGCGGCCGCGTCGAAGGACGTATTTCGCGTGGGCGGGCGGTGGCCTGGCGCTGGCCGCGGCGGCGGTGGTGGTCTTGATCGTCCGGCCCCCGGACCGTCCGCGCGACGGCAGGGAGCTGACCGCGAGCGTGCGGGTCAAGGGTGCCGGGGTCGTGACCCTGACGCTGGTGCGCGAGCGCGAGGGCGCGATCGCGTTCGATCCGCCCGACGTGCGTGACGGCGATCGCTGGAAGGTGCAGCTCACCTGCGCCCCCGGCGGCGGCGCCTGGGTCGACGTCGTGGTGTATCAGCCCGGCGAGCCAGCGGCGGTGGCGTTGCCGGCGCAGCGTTTCGGGTGTGGCAACGGCGTGGTGGTGGCCGGCGCGTTCCGGGTCACCGGCGGCGCGGCGACCGTGTGCGCGCGACTCGCGTCCGACGGCCGGCCCCCGGCGGCGCCGCCGGCGACGCCGGGGGCCGGGATGGCGTGCGCCCGGCTGTCCGCCGCGCCCTGAACCGAGCGGTCACGGAACGCCGAGCAGGGGGCGCCAGCGATCGGCGGTGGCGGCCGGCCCGACCACCACGCAGGTCCACGGACCGCGCCGCCAGGCCTCGATCGCGTCGTCGTGATCGAGCATGCGCACCCGGCGACGCTGGATCTCGCGCGCTCGCTGCACCAGGTACGACACCTCGCTGTCGCCGATCCGATAGCGGACCAGCGCCGCGCGTCGGGCCAGGATGGTCACCGATCGGCCGCCGATCACGATCAGGTCGGTGGCCGGGGCCGGCATCGGCGGCGCTTCACCGAGGACGGCCTGGGCCCACATCCGCAGCTTGGCGTCGTCGGGACGCTCGAGATCCCAGCGCTTGACCGCCCGGTGCGCGGCGACCGTGCTGGTGATGATCTCGTTGTGGCGCTCGGGAAAGATCGTGAACACCGCGACCACGGTGCCGACCAGCACCGTGACGGTGAGCAGCAGCGACACCATCACCTGGCGCTTCTCGGGCCGCGGCGGGGTCGGCCGCACCGGCGGCTCGACGCGGGTCGACGGACCCTCCTCGTCGGTATCGACCAGCTTCATGACGGCACCCTCGGTGGGCAGCCGAACCGGGCCGTGAAGTCGCGCACCAGGCGGTCGAAGAGCGCCGTGGCCTCGGCCGCCGCCAGCGCGTCAGGTTCGATGGTGTGCCGACACCACCACGGCGCGTCGCGATGGCGGGCGGCGAACGCCGCCGCGGCCGCGCGCACGTCGGCGGCGGCGCCGTAGTGGACCATCGCGCTCTTGCCGCGTGGGTAGTCGACCAGCCCGGTGGCGACCCGGACCTGGAACACGCCCGGCGCGGCGACCGCGTGGTGCGCGGCGTCGGCGAGCGGATACCAGGAGCCGAACTTCACAGCGGGATGGTACGGTCGCCGCGCGTGACAGACAACCGCACGGCCGGCGTCGTGTTCCACGGCGACAGCCTGGCGCTGGCCCGGGCCTGGCCCGCGGCGACGCTCGACCTGATCTATGTCGATCCTCCGTTCGGCACCGGCAAGCTGCAGCGCGGCCGCGGTGGGGCCTACGCCGACCGCGGCGACGATCCCGAAGCCCACGTCGCCTGGCTGGCGCCGTGGCTCGAGGCCAGCCGCGCCGCCTTGGCGCCGGCCGGCTCGCTGTTCGTCCACCTCGACTGGCGCGCCGTCCACCACGTCAAGGTCCACCTCGACGGCCTGTTCGGGCGCCGCTGCTTCGCCGGCGAGATCGTGTGGTGCTACGCGGTCGGCGGCAAGAGCCGGCGCGGCTTCGGCCGCAAGCACGACACCATCTTGTGGTACGGGCGCACGCCGCAGTGGGCGTTCTATCCCGATCAGGTCCGGGTGCCGCGTCGCGGCGGCTCGCACATGCGGGTGATCGAGGACGCCGACGGTCGGGCGGTGCAGGAGAAGACCGACCGCAAGACCGGCAAGGTCTATCGCTACCCGGTGGCCGACGGCAAGGTCCCCGAGGACTGGTGGAGCGACATCGAGACGCTCAACCACTCCGACGCCGAGCGCACCGGCTGGCCGTCGCAGAAACCCGAGCGGTTGCTGGAGCGCATCGTCAACGCGGTCACCGTCAGGGGCGATGCGGTCGGCGACTGGTTCGGCGGCTCGGGGACCACCGCGGCGGTCGCCGCCCGGCTGCAGCGCCGTTACCTGGTCGCCGACGCTGCGGCGGAGGCGGTCGCGCGGATGCGGTCGCGCCTCGACGCCAGCGCCGTCCATGACTGCGTGTCGTCGGCGGTCGCCGCCTGGGCGGGCCGCGGGCGGGTCACGTGAACAGGCCGCGCAGGGCGGCGTCGAGCTGGGCCAGCGAGAACGGCTTCTGCAAGAACCCGTCGCCGTCGTCCCGGAGCGCGCCCGGCTTGGCGCTGAAGCTCTCCGAGTAGCCGCTCATGATCACCACCTTCGGCGCCGGTTTCCGGCCCCGCACGTCGGGCAGCAGGTCGTAGGCGCCGCCGGCCGGCATGTTGACGTCGAGAAACACGACGTCGAACGGTTCGCGCGCCAGCGCGGCGCGCGCCTCGCGACCATCGACGACCGCGGTGACCACCGCGCCGCGCCGCTCGAGCATGCGGCGGAC
Source organism: Myxococcales bacterium (assembly GCA_947483555.1). Classification (GTDB taxonomy): domain Bacteria; phylum Myxococcota_A; class Polyangia; order Haliangiales; family Haliangiaceae; genus UBA2376. The sequence continues at coordinate 37,013 of CANKMW010000051.1, read as the reverse complement.
CGCCATCCGCACCGAGTCCTCGTCGTCGGCGACCAGGGCGCGCCGGCCGGCCAGCAGCGCCGCGCTGGCGATCGGTCGGGCTGCGACCACGGGGGCGACGCCGGGCTGCGCGGGAACCCTCACGGTGACGCGCGCGCCGGCACCCGGCGCGCTGTCGACCACGATCGTGCCGCTCATCTTGTTGACGATGCCGAGCACCGCCGACAACCCGAGGCCGTGGCCGTTGACCTTGGTGGTGTAGAACGGATCGAACATGCGCTCGCGAGTGGCGGCGTCCATGCCGTGGCCGTCGTCGCTCACCTCGATCGTCCACGCCGGCGGCGCCGCGCCGTGGTCGACGCGCGTGCGGACGGTGATGGCGCCTCCGCCCGGGCCCAGGGCATCGGAGGCGTTGATGACCAGGTTCATGACCACCTGCCGCAGCTGGGTCGGGTCGGCCTCGATCACCGGCGCGCCGCCGCCAAGCTCGACCACGAAGCGGGCGTCGCGACGGATGCTGCGCCTCAGCAGCGTGGCCAGATCCTGGACCGTGGCGTCGGGATCGACTTTCTCGACCACGAACCGGCCGCGGCCGGCGTAGGCCAGCAGCTGCCCGGTCAGGTCGGCCATCCGCCGTCCCGCGACCTCGATCCGGTCGAGCGCCTCGCGCGTCGTCGGTGTCAGCCCCTGCTCGTCCTTGGCCAGCGTGGCCTCGGCGACCACGGCCATGAGCAGGTTGTTGAAGTCGTGGGCGATGCCGCCAGCGAGCAGGCCGAGGCTCTCGAGCTTCTGTCCCGCCAGCTGCCGTTCGTCGAAGCTGGTCGGCGGCGTCCCCAGGCGCTCGACGCGGTCGGTCACGTCGAGGGACGAGCCGGCGATGCGGTTCGCGACCCCGCGGTCGTCGCGGCTGATCACGGCGCCGCGCATCAGCACCGTGGCCCAGCGGTTGTCCCAGCGCGGCAGGCGGACCTCGAGCTGGAAGCGATCGCGCTTGCCGTCGCGGATCTCCTGCATCGCCGCGACCAGCCGCGGGCGGTCGTCGGCGTGGAGCATCGAGCGCAGGGCGTCGCTGTCGATCCGGCCGCCCATGCCCGACAGCTCGTGCGCGTGGGCGCTGACCAGCTCGCCCGTGACCAGGTCCCACTCCCAGCTATCATCTCGAAATGCCTGCGCCAGCGCGCCGAGCCGCGCCCGTTCCTGCTCGCTGATATCGACGGTTGGACTTTCGGGAGGCATCGCAGCGTAAGAGAGTCTCGCACGTCTCGCGCGACCTGCGGAAGATTCTTAGAGCTGGACGCCGTCGAGGTCGTCGCCCTCGTCGCCCTCGTCGCCGCCCGCGTCGACGCCCGCGTCGACGCCCGCGCCAGCGTCCGCGTCGCCACCGCGCGCCCCGCCGGCATCGCCCGGGTCGCCCGTGGCGCTGGCGCCGGCGTCCTCCGGGTCCGTCACCCGCGTCGGATCGTCCTGGTTCTGGAAGTAGTATTCGTCGTCGGTCTGCTGGTCGAGGCGAGCCTTGTCGGCGTCGGCTTGCCGCTTGGCCTCGTCGCTGATCGCGCCGAGGTCCGCGCCCGCCGCCGGCCCCGCGCTCTGGCGCTTGCTGTCCCAAGGGAACGACTCGTAGAACGCCACGCCGCGCTTGGTGTTGATCAACCCCTTGGAGCAGGTCGGCACGAACATGAACACGAACAGCGCCACCGTGGTCAGCGCCAGGCCGGGCATGATCGCGCGCGACACCTGACCGAACGGTTTCTTGAACAGCGCGGCGGCCACGAACAGGTTGGTCGCCACCGGCGGCGCCAGATACCCGATCTCCATGTTGACGACGAACACGACGCCGAAATGGATGGGATCGATGCCGTAGGTGGTGACCGCGATCGGGGCCAGGATCGGCGCGAAGACCAGGGTCGCGCTCACCGAGTCCATCAGGGCGCCGACCACGATCAGGAACACGTTGACGATGATGAGGAACGCGATCGGGCCGATGTCGTTGTCGGTGAGCAGCGAGGTCAGCTTCTGCTCGAGCCCGACCTCGGGGATGAGCTTGTTGATGCCGAAGGTGAACGCGATGATCAGGATCAACATGCCCATCAGGCGGCCGGCGTTGGCGAGCGCCATCACCACCTTCAACGGGGTCAACTCGCGGTGGATCACCGTGGTGACGATCAGCGCGTACAGGAACGCCACCGCGCCGGCCTTGAAGGGCGGGAACTGCCCGGTGTAGATGCCGGCGACGACGATCACCGGCAAGGCCATGGCCCAGATGCCCTCGCGGACCGCGGTGGCCAGCCCCGGGCCGCTGAAGGGCTCGCGGGTGCCGTGCTTGAGCCCGACGAAGAACGAGTACAGGCACAGCACCCCGCCGACGCCGAGCGCGGGCAGGAACGAGGCCACGAACATGTCCTGGCCCTCGACCTGGGCGGTGCCGGCGGTCGACACCGCCAGCGCGTAGATCATGAGGATCAGCGACGGCATCACCAGGCAGCCGAGCGAGCCGGCGGTCATGACCAGGCCGAGCGAGAAGTTCTCCGGGTAGCCGGCGCGCACCATGGCCGGGAACATGATCGAACCGACCGCGATCAGCGTGACCGGCGAGCTGCCGGTGATGGCGGCGAAGATCATGCACGCCACCACCGAGGCGATGCCGAGGCCGCCCGGCATCCAGCCCAGGGCGGCGCGGGCGACGTCGACCAGCCGCCGGGCCATGCCGCCCTCGGTCATGATCGCGCCCGAGGCGATGAACAGCGGGATGGCGAGGAACTGGTCCTTGCCCATCAAGGTCTCGAACGGGTTGATCAGCTTGCCGCCGAGATCGCCGAACGAGTTGACCGTGTTGGTGAACTCGATGAACGCGGCGCCGGTGGCGGCGCCGACGATCACGAACAGCGGCGCGCCGATCAGCGCCAGGCCGATGAGGACGAAGAGCACGATCACGTGGGCAACCTATCCTCGACCGGCTCGGCCTTGCCGGTCGCCTGGGTCGCGGCCTGGGCCAGGAAGCGCACCGCCATGGAGCCGAACGCGTACGGCACCACCAGGAACGCCTGCCACAACGACAACCATTCGGTATCCTCGACGACGAAGCCGAGGTCGCGCTGGCTCGCGACCAGCCGCAGCGACAGCAGGAGTGCGGCGACGCAGAACGCCGACGCCACGCCGTGGCCGATCGCCTTGACCAGGTGCACGACCTTCGCCGGCCACACCTTCTCGCCCATCTCGAGCGACAGGTGCGAGCGCTCGTAGGTCGCCATCGACGCGCCGAGCAGCGCGACCCAGATCATCATCACCATGGCCAGCTTCTGGACCATGATCGAGTGGCCCTCGAGCAACCAGATCGCGGTCGCCACCATGCCGATGATCGCGAAGCTGGCGTAGACGGCGAGGATCAGCGAGTCGCGCCAGGTCGGCACTCGCTCGCCGTCCTTGACGGCGCGGGTCCGGGCGCCGACCAGGCAGACGATGAACAGCAGGATCACGTCGCTCCACTCACGGCGGGTGCCGAAGGTCGCCGTGACCACCGAGCCGAAGACCAGGACCGCCATGACCAGGAACATCAGCCCGCACACCGCGCGCTCGAGCTGGTACCAGAGCTGGTCGACGCGGCGGATCGCCGGAAACGTCGGCTGCCAGACCGGTGCTAGCGGCTGCGGGGTCTCGCTCGGCTCGGCCATCCGCGTAGATGGTAGCCGATGAACCGCGCTACCAGACCGTGGTGCAGTCAGGGACTTTTCTTGGTCTTGGCGCGGAACTCCGTGAGCCCGGCCTCGATCAGCTCGACGGTCGCCTTGACGGCCGCCGATCTGGCCTTGACCTTGGCCGCGACGCCGGCCGTCTTGGTGACGAACGCCGCGCGCTCGGCGTCGGTCAGGGTCGAGATCTTGACCTTCGCGTTCTTGATGATCTTGACCAGCGATGGATTCATCTTGCGGATCGCGGCCCGGCCACCGCGCACGATCTTGCGGCCTTCGTCGATCACGATGGCCTGAAGATCGGGCGGCAGGTCGTCGAACCACTCCTTGTTGAAGGCGATGACCGCGGGCTGGTAGATGTGGGCCGACAGCGTCATGTGCGTGATCGACGAGTGCCAGGCGCCAGCCACCGTGTAGAGCAACGCCTGGTCGAAGCCCTGCACCGAGCCGGTCTTGAGCGCGGTCGTGACCTCGGTGGTCGGGATCGCCTCCGCCGAGGCGCCCAGCGCCTTCCACATCTCGATGTGCACGAAGCTCTCCTGCGAGCGCATCTTCTTGTTCTTGAGGTCACCCGGCGTCTTGACCGGGAAGTTGGCGCCGAAGTGGCGGAACCCGTTCTCGCTCCACATCACCAGCACCAGGCCCTTGGCCTTGAACGCCTTCTCCATCGGGACCAGCAGGTACTTGTCGAGCACGAAGTCGGCCTCGTTGGCGTTCCTGAACTGGAACGGGATCTCGATCGCCGCCAGCTCCTCGACCAGGCTGGCGACCGCGCCGGTGGACGCCGCCACGCCCGGGATCTCGCCGCGCGCGGCCATGCGCACGGTCTCGTTCTCGTCGCCCATGGTGCCGCCGAGGAAGACGCGGACCTTGATCCGGCCCTTCGAGGCCGTCTCGACCGCCGTCTTGTAGTCCTTGAGCAGGTCGGCCCACGGCGTCTTGTCGGGGGCGACGGTGGCGATCCTGAGCTCGTACTTCTTCTCGGCGTGGGCGGGGCGGAGGCCGCCGAGGAGGCACAGGCCCAGCACGGCGAGGCCAAGCAACCAAGGGCGGGCGGGGCGGACGAGTCGTTGCATCTGGCTCTCCTGCCAGGCGCCGCGCTGCGGCGGCCTGGTCTCTGGCGAATGTGGGACCGTAGACGGACGGCCCGGAGTCCGTCAACCGGCTTACCGTTGCCAGTCTTCGACGCGGCAGCCGCTGGCATATTCGCCGAGCGGACCGGCCGACGCGCCTCGGTATCGGTTCCAGGTGCGGTTCCCTTGCGGTAAGCCGGCGTTCGGTTGAAAATCGTTAGACGTTTCGAGGCCTCCGGCCTCTTTACTCCGATGAGGCCAACGTGAAGCTCGAGGCGGTGATGCTGACCGACGTTGGGGTCGTACGCGACCACAACGAGGACTCGGCGCACATAGATCCATTGCAGCGCTTCTTCGTCGTCGCCGATGGCATGGGTGGGCACGCGGCGGGCGAGGTGGCGAGCGCGATGGCGGTCGAGACGGTCAGGACCACCCTCGAAGGTTCGACGTCGATCATCGAAGCGTTCGCGGCCCGCTCGACCGACAACGCCCGCCGGGCGCTGGTGCAGTTGCTGCAGAGCGCCGTGCTGGCCGCCCACCAGGCGGTCTACCAGCGCGGCAACCGGGAGGCCGACAAGGCCGGCATGGGCACCACGCTCGACGTCCTGCTCATCGCGGGCCAGGAGGCGTTCGTCGCCCACGTCGGCGACAGCCGCACGTACCTCATCCGCGACGGCAAGGCGGCCCAGCTCACCACCGATCACACGGTGGCCGAGGTGCTGGTGATCGAAGGCAAGTTGACGATCGAGGAGGCCCTGGTCTCGCCGTATCGCACCGTGCTCGTCAACGCGATCGGCGTGGCCGCCGACGTCGGGGTCGAGATGGCGCACCTGCAGCTCAGGAAGGGCGACCGGCTCCTGATCTGCTCCGACGGCCTGCACGACTATTTCCTCGCCGAGCAGGAGATCGCCGACAACCTCACCACCGGTGAGGCCCGGATCGGGCTCGGCGGCATGGTCGAGACCGCCAAGGATCGCGGCGGTCACGACAACATCACCGGCGTGGTGGTCACCGTCGTCGACCTCGGTGAGGCGGTGCCGCTGGTGGTCGAGACCGACCAGACCCTGCCGGTCGAGGTTCCGATCGCCGCGATCGGGTGGAACGACGACGAGCGCACCGAGAACATCGCCCCCAAGGATCTCGACCGCTGGACCGCGCCCGCGCTGCCCGGTGCCCGGCGCGCCGACGAGGCCACCCGGCCGACCGCGCCGATGTCGGCGGTCCAGGTCGCCGGTGCCGTCGACGCCGTCGAGGCAGCGGCGGCGGCCAACCTGAGCGGCACCGAGACCACCGATCCGAGCATCGATCTGTCGGCGATCGACAAGGCGATCGCCAAGCGCTCGAAGGAGGCGGTGTCCGGGGAGGGCGCCACCGATCCGATCGACGGTCGTGCCGTGCGTCAGGCCCTGGCCCGGCTCACGGCCAACGAGGATTCCACCGAGCCGGCGCTCGATGCGTCGCTGGTCAAGGCCGCGCTGGCGCGGGCCCGCGCCTCCCATGGCGGGACGATCGGACAGGCGACGCCGGCGGATCCGACGCTGCCGCCGACCGCGGCTGACCCACGCTCGATGATCGGTCGTGCCAGCACCGAGCCACCACCGTTCGATCCGCCCGCCGATCCCGACGGCGCGCACGGCGAAGACGATGCCACCGTCGATCGCCGCGCCACCAAGGCCGGCGATCGGCAAGCCGGCGACGGTCCGGCGAAGGTCAGCGACTCGGCCGGCACCGACGACACCAGTCCTTTACCGCGCGTCGACGCCGACAAGGTCGGCTGACGCCCCAGGGGTCGGCTGACGCCAGCAGCCCGCTCGACCTCGACTGAGCGACTGGTCAGATCTCCTGGAAGCGGTTGTTCTGGGCGCCGTTGGTGCGGTCCCAGTGGATCGAGATGCTGGCCGACCCGTAAGCCGAGAACGGCGCGGCGTAGGCGCCCCGCGAGATGGCCTCGAAGTCGTCGGGCGGGATCTGCGGCTCGGGCAGCTCGCGCTTGGTCAGCGAGAGCGACAGGGTCAGATCGACGTGGGTGCCGAGGGCGATCTCGATGTTGGGCGAGCCCGAGATGCGGTGCCGCCGCGCCGGGTGCAGCAGCTCACCGTCGAGCGACAGGCCGAGGCCGTAGCTGATCTTGTCGCGTCGGATCCGCCCGGCCGCGGCGAGGCGGTGGGTCGGGTACTGGGCGAACCGCTCGCCCAGCTCGTTGGGGAAGTTGTAGCCGTCGACCTGCCAGCCCAGGCCGTAGGCGACCGCGAGCACGTTGCCGCGCGCGTCGTCGGAGGCGTAGCGATCCCACTCGATGCCGGCGCTACCGCGCCAGCCGAAGCGGTACTGACCCTTGGGATCGTCGCGCGAGACGGAGGTGATCGCGGCGACCGACCAGCAGCGATCGAGGTGGTGCTCGACGAGCACGGTGGCTGCCACGCCCCAGCTGGTGGTGTCGAGCGAGACCTCGTTGCCGTCGACCGCCAGGGTCGGCTGGCGCTGCAGGCCGCTCTCGCTGCCGATGCGCACGAACACGAGCGACGTCGGCGTGGTCCGTGACACCGAGGCGCTGGCCGACAGGTTCACGGTGCGGTACTTGCCGCTCCAGCTGCCGAAGCCCGCGGCCGAGACCTCGGTGCCCCACGGTGAGGTCGCGGTGGTCGCAGCCGTCGCGGCGCTCGCGGTGCCGAGCTTGATCTCGACCGCCCCCGGGTCGATGGCGGCCACGAACAGCGCGATGCCGCGCACGAATCCCGGCTCGAGGGCCGCGAGCTGGGCGTCATCACTGCCGCGGGTGTCGAGCTCGACGTCGAGCTCGAGCTCGTGCGGGGCCCCCGCCAGGTCGCCGACGAAGCGCAGGTGGACGCGATCGAGGACCGCGACCTCCGTGGTCGCGACGTACAGCACCACCTGGGCGTTGCTGCGCGGCGAGTCGAGCAACAGCGGCGACTTCGCGATCAGGCCGCGCAGGAACACCGGGCAGGCCTTGGTGCGGCCGCTCGACTCGCAGGCCAGCGCGACCCGGAGCGGGCCGGCGGCGACCTGCGCGCGCGCCGGTGCCGGCCGCCCGACCAGCATCGCGACGGCGAGCGACAGCGGGACGATCAGGCGGGCTGGCATGAGGAATCGAGACAGGTGCCGGCCGGCCGGGTTGCGCCCGCCAGCGCCGCCGCGGCCGGCAAACTGTGGCGGACCGCCAGCGGTCAGTCCAGCGCCATCATTCGACCTTCTCGGCCTTGTCGCCCGGGAACCAGAACAGCACCGGCACCCGCGCCTCCTCGATCTTCGGCGTCCAGCTCTCCTCCTTGACCGTGAACGTGCCGTCGGTGCGGATGTCCTTGACGGTGACGAGCGACCAGTCGTCGCCGTGGGCGTCAACTTCCGTGCTCAGGCTCTGGCCGCCGTGGCCGTAGACGAACACCTTGGCCCCGACCTTCAGCGTCGCCCGGGTCGCTGGCGCCGTGCGGTAGGCCAGGCGGTGCGACTTCAGTGGCGTCCCGGCCCCGTCGACGAACTCGCCGCCCACGAACCTCGCCGCCGACACGCCGTCGGTGATGTCGACCAGCCACGCCCACGGCCGCAGGCAGTGGTCGTGCTTGGCCGAGCAGTCGGCGACGGTGGTCTCGAAGGCACGGTCATCGGTGACCTCGAGCGGCTGGCCGTCCTTGCCCACCTGCGACCACGGATCGTTGACCGCGGCGGTGGCCTCGAGCGGCAGGAACAGCTCGTCGGGGCGCACGGCGAGCTCGGCGCGCTTGCGACCGTCGAGGATGTCGACCTTGCCGCCGACGCGGTACGACAGCACCGCGACCCGCGCCGCCGACAGCCAGAACGGCTGCGCCTCGCCGACCATGTAGAACTTGCCGCTCTTGTGGTCGACGCGGTCGAGGCGGCCCATTCTCCACCCGCCCCCTTCTTCGGTCGCGGTGCGATTCGGGTATTCGACCGCGGTCACGATGACCCCGGGTGTCAACTGACGCCGGGTCGCCGGCACCGTGCGGTAGATGACCGGGACGTCGTCGTCGATCATCGTTTGGTCGTTCCGGTAGCCGAGATCATATCCCGCCAACCTCGGCTTCAGGAAGTGTGCTTCCTGGCCCGCCTCGAACCACACGCACTCGCGCAGGCAGTGATCGTGCATCGCGCTGCAATCGGCGGCGGGGCGTTTGGCATTCCACGTGTCGACGGAGATCGGCCGTTCGCCGCCCACCGCGATCCACGGATCGACCGGTGTCTCCGGATATGGCAGAAACTCGCCGGACTTCAGCGACAGGCACCGCGTCGGCGGGGGCGCGTAGAGTGGCGCATCGCCGCCTCCATGGGTGCCCCTGGTGTCGTCGCTCGCTGCGCCCGCGGTCGTCGTTGCCACCGAGCCGCCGCCGCTACCACCTGCGGGTGCAGATGAATTCGCGCCGCCGGTGCCGCCGGCGCCGTACGTCTTGCCGTTGATCTTCACGCCGCACGCCGCCAGCAGGAGAGCGCCGACTGCCACGAGGATCCTGGGTGTCATCTGGATTGCCATGGTCCTACTCCACCTTCTCGGCGCGCTCGCCGGGGTACCAGAACACGACCGGTACCCGAGCGTGGTCGATCTTCCACAGGCTGGATCCCGACCGGTGATCGCCTTCGAAGGTCCCGTCGGGACGGATCTTGGTCACGGTCACGATCGACCACGGCGAGGTGTGGACACTCCGCTCATCGCTGCCGCCGAAGACGTAGACGGTGGCGCCGACCTTGAGCGTGTCCTTGCCTGCCGGCGTGCTGCGGTACGCGCCGCGCACGCCGTCGAGCTCCTCGAGCTGGTCGATCGCCTTGGTCGACCGGAACGCCTTGCCGTCGAACTTCGCCGGCCACAGGTTGCCGCCACCGAGATCGACCAGCCACACCCACGGCCGCAGGCAGTGATCGTTGGCCGGGCCGCAGGTGACCTTGGCGGTCTCGAACGGCCGCCGGTCCTCGACCACCAGCGGCTGGCCGTCGGTGCCGACCTGCGACCACGGCGCGCTCGCCGACGCCACGTCGGCGAGCGGCAGGAACAGCTCGTCGGGGCGAACGGCGAGCTCGGTGCGCTTGCGGCCGGCGAGGATCTCGACCTTGCCACCCTCCCGGTACGACAGCACGGCGACCCGGGTCACCGACAGCCAGAACGGGTTCGACGAGCCGACCATGAACATCTTGCCCGCCTTCCAGTCGACGCGATCGAGGGTGCCGATGGACCACTCCACCTCCATGCCGTCGGCTTCACCGGTCGGGAGCCGGGTCGGGTACGGGAGCGCCACCACGATCGCGCCCGGCGTGAGGTGGCGTCGGGTCGCGGGGACGGTGCGGAAGGCTGATTTTGCGCGGAGCTCCGTGCCGCTGATGTCCCGCCCGCCCCATCCCTGGGTCGCCCGCGGGCTCATCACGTTGGCGTCGGTGGGCGTGGTGTCGAGATCGCCGGTGCTCGCGACGTGCCAGGCGCACTCGCGCAGGCAGTGGTCGTGCAGGGCGCTGCAGTCCGCGTCGGCCCTGGGCGGCAAGTTTGCGTTCGTGACGCTGGCGGGCCGGTCGCCCTGCACGGCGATCCACGGATCGACCGGCGTGAGCGAATACGGTGGGGCGACCTTGTTGCCCTGATAGCAGGCGGTCGGCGCCGGCGCGTACTGCGGCTGGTCGGAATCGCCGGGCGACGCTGAGTCGCCCGCGTCGCCGCCGCCGGTGCCGCCGCCACCGGCTGCCGCGGTCTCGCCGCCGCCGGGTGTCGCGGTCGAGCCGCCTCCGCCCGAGCTGGTGCCGCCGCCGCCGGGACCGTAGGACTTTCCGTTGACCTTCACGCCACACGCGGCGAGCGCGAGCGGCAGGGCGGCGCCGAGCAGGACGCCGAGGATGAGACGCGGGTGGTTCGTGGTGATCATGGTGCGGCTCCTCACTTGCAGAAGCTGTAGGCCTTGGACTTCTCGTGCGCGGGCCACGACTTCTCCTGGTCCTTGACCAGCTTGTTGCCCTTGAAGGTGAGCTTGCGCAGCGAGTGCGACCCGTCGCCGTTGACGGAGGCCACCATCCAGACGATGAGCACCTTCGCCTTGGCGAGCGTCTTGGGATCGGACGACGTCTTGCACCCCGACAGGTACCACTCGCTGCCCTTGCCCTCCTGGTCGTAGTGGAGCAGCCACTCGAGCTTGTCGCCGGCGGCGCCGTGCTTGGTGTAGCGCTCGCGCGCTGCCTTCTTCTTGTCAGCGTCGGCGCCGGCGCTGGCGCCCTGCAGCGCCGCGGCCTTCTTGCCGGCCTCCTCGCACCACGTCCGCACCTCGGCCGCGGTCAGGTCCTTGCCGTAGAAGACGTGCTTGATGGCCACGTCCATGGGCGCGCCCTTGGCCTCGGCGTCGTTGATCGTCGCCACGCAGGCGGCGCCGGTGGTGACCATGTTGCCGGCGAACCGGGTGGCACCCGATTCGCCCGGCTTGGCGTCACCCAGCTGGCTCGCGCTCTGGGTCGCCTCCTTGATCTTGGGAAACGTCAACACCAGCGTGCGGATCTTGCCGTAGCGCTCGCACTTCTCGGGTGCCTTGCGGAACAGGAACTCCTTCTTGCCGTAGAGGACCTCGGTGGGCGGCACGCCGAGGTCCTTGAGCTGATCGACGATCGCCGTGCACGCGGCGGCCTCGGCGGCGAAGCCGGGCTCCGCGTTGATGCCGTCCTGGAACTCGAAGTTGTAGACCACGAAGTCGAAGGTGGTCAGCTTGTTGATCAGTTCTCGCTTGCGGTCGTCGTCATCGGCGCGGGCGACGCCGGCCGAGGTGACCGAGAGGACGAACGGGATGGCCAGGGACGAGGTGAGCGTGAGCAACGCGAGCTTCTTCATGACGTTCCTTCCGACCGGGTAGGTAGTGGGTCCCGGCGCTTCTGTGCTCTTCTTCTCGGTGCCGCCCGCCAGGTGTTGCGTGTTCCAGATCGAAATCTGCAAACCGTAACAACAACGAGACGTTGCGCCGATCGTCAGGATTCGGAGCACCCGCCGACCGGTGAGATCCAACACGTTTCCTCGCCCGTGTACATCACCCCAGAAGGGTGATCACTCGCTCCCGGCCAGCTCACGCCGGGTTACAGCTCGATCTGCACGCCGAGCTCGACCACGCGGTTGGGCGGCAGCCCGAAGAAGTCGGTCGGCGGGCGCGCGTTGCGGGTCAGGAACGAGAACAGCATCTTGCGCCAGCGCGCCATGCGGGTCCTGCCGCCGGTGAGCAGGCTCTGGCGACCGAGGTAGTACGTGGTCGTGTTCAGGTCGACCACCAGGCCATCGCGGCGGCAACGCTCGAGGATGCGCGGCACGGTCGGCGTCTGCATGAAGCCGACGCTGGCCAGCACGCGGTAGAAGCCGTGGCCGAGATCGCGGACCGCGATCGAGGCTTCGTTGCCCACCCACGGCACGCTCTCGGTCTGGATCGAGAGCAGCACCACCTGCTTGTGCAGCACCTGGTTGTGCTTGACGTGGTGCATGAGCACGTTGGGGATGCCGCCGGCGCTCGAGGTCATGAACACCGCCGTGCCGCGCACGCGGTGCAGCGCCTGGGTCTCGGCGTCGTCGAGGAACAGCTCGTCGGGCAGCGAGCCCTGGTCCATCACCTTCGACATCTCCATGCGGCCGCGCCACCAGGTCGTCATCGCGATGAAGACCACGGCGCCGAACGACAGCGGCAGCCAGCCGCCCTTGAAGATCTTGGCCATCGTCGACGAGAAGAACGTGAGGTCGATGGCCAGGAACAGGACCAGCATGATCACGCTGCTCCACAGCGGCTTCTTCCACAGGTCGCGGCGGACCAGGAAGTAGAGGAACGACGTGATCGCCATGGTGCCGGTCACCGCCACGCCGTAGGCGCCGGCCAGCGCGGTGCTGGAGCCGAAGCCGAGCACCACGGCCACGCATGACGCCATGAGCAGGTAGTTGACCTCGGGGATGTAGATCTGGCCCTCGGCCTTGGCCGAGGTGTGGATGATGGTCACCCGCGGCGCATAGCCGAGCTGCACCGCCTGGTTGGTGAGCGAGAAGGCGCCCGAGATCAGCGCCTGCGACGCGATCACCGCGGCCATCACCGCCAGCACCACCATCGGGTACAGGAACGGGCCGCCCTTGAACATCTGGAAGAACGGATTGGTGATGGTGTCGGACGGCATGATCAGGAGCAGCGCGCCCTGCCCGAAGTAGTTGAGCAGCAGGCCCGGGAAGACCACGGCGTACCAGGCGACCCGGATCGGCAAGCGGCCGAAGTGCCCCATGTCGGCGTACAGCGCCTCGCCGCCGGTGATGACCAGCACCACGGATCCGAGCAGCAGGAAGCCATGGCTGCCGTTGTGGGTCAGGAAGTCGATCGCGTAGAGCGGGTTGACCGCCGCCAGCACCTCGGGCGCCTGCACGATCCAGGTCACGCCGGCCAGGCCGATCGAGAAGAACCAGACCAGCATCACCCAGCCGAACACCGTCCCGATCCGGTGGGTGCCGAGGCGCTGCACCGCGAACAGCCCGATCAGGATGCCGACGGTGATCGGGACCACGAAGGCCTCGAGCGAGGTGGTCGCGACGTTGAGCCCCTCGACCGCGCCGAGCACCGACACCGCCGGCGTCAGCACGCCCTCGCCGTAGAGCAGGCCGGTGCCGAACAGGGCCAGCAGGATCGGTACCGTCAGGCGATAGCGCGAGCCGCCGTTCTTGGTCGATGCCACCAGCGCGGCCAGGGCCTGGATCCCGCCTTCGCCCTTGTTGTCGGCGCGCAGGACGAACGTCAGGTACTTCACGACCACGACCAGCGTCAGGGCCCAGAACACCAGCGACAGCACGCCGAGCACGTTGTCGTGGGTGGCGGCCGCGCCGTGGGCGCCGGTCAGGCACTCCTTCATGGCGTAGAGCGGCGAGGTGCCGATGTCGCCGTAGACGACGCCGAGCGCGCCCAGCGACACCATCGCCAGCTCCTTGCGGTTGCCGTAGTGGGCACCGTGGGTGGGCACCGACTGGGTCGGGTGGCGCTGGGGAGCGGTGCTCATGGCCGGCGCCGCGCGCCGTGACACCCGAGTATCACGGCTCGGGGGCGCGGTGGTCGATCACGGTGCCGCGGCGCGGGCCCTCATTTGCACGCGGCGTCGGTGTGGCTCCAGTTCGGGAGCGTGCGCTCTTGATCCGAGACCTTCTTGTTGCCCTTGAACGTGATCTTTCGCTGCCTGACGGTGGCGTTCGCGTTCTCCCCGAAACGCATCAGCACCCTGGCCTTGGCGAGCAGCTTCGGATCCGACGACTCCATGCACCCCTTCAGGGTCCAGGTCTCGTAGGTCATCAGCAGGTCGAGACGATCGCCCGCCACCCCGTGCCTGGTGAACCGCTCGCGCTCGATCCGGTTGCGCTCGGCGGCCGCGGCGGCGGCCAGGCTGTGGAGCTTGGTCGCCTTGGCGACCATCACCTTGCACCGGGCGTGTCCCTCGGCGGGCGTCATCGTGCCGTGGTGGGCGATGGTGAGCACCTCGTCCATGGGCAGGCCTTGCGCGGCCAGTGCGGCCAGCGACTCGGCACACAGCGTTCCGGCCTTGATCCCTTCCTGCCCGAACCTCACGGCGTCGCGGTCGTCGTCCGTCATCGGCTCGACGATCGACCAGATCGCGGCGGCGTCGGCGAGCACCTGGGTCGCCTGCACGACCAGCCGGTAGCGCCCGTACCGCTCGCAGCGCTCCGCCGCTTTCTTGAACGGCCACTCCTTGTTCATGTAGCCGAGGACCATGTGGGTGGGCGGCACCCCGAGCTGCTGCAGCTGGTCGACGATCGCGGTACAGGCATCCGGACCGCGATCGAAGCGATCGGCCTCGGACATGCCCTGGGCGTCGAAGTACCCCGACGCGGCGTCGAAGTCGTGGAGGGTCGAGAGCAGCGCGTCCTTCTCGTCGGCGTGGCCGAGGCCGTGCGCGGCGAGCAGCGTGACGGTCGAGAGCAGGAACACGGTGAGGTTCTGTGACGTGATGGCCATGGCGGTCTTTCCGGCCGGGCTGGTTGGAGATCCCGGTCTTGCGGCTCCTATCGGCGCGGCCAGCGCGCGGTTGCGTGCAAACGTGCATGGGCGGCTGGCGGGGTTGACTTGAGGCGTCGGCGTCGGCTATCGCTGCGTCGCATTGGCAAGGAGATCGCCCGTGAATCTGAGCGGTTGGCGTCCACGTCGTCCTTTCATCTCGGCGGTCATCTCGGCTGCCGGCCTCGCGCTCGCGGTGCTGGCCGTCATGTCCGGCTCCGGCTGCGAGCAGAAGCGGAACGCCACCGGCAGTGGTGGCGGTGGTGGCGGCACGGGCACCGGCGGCGCGCCGGCGACCGGGCCGATCCTCATCGGCCACTACGCGTCGATGACCGGCTCGGAGGCCACGTTCGGGCAGTCGACCGATCAGGGCATCCGGCTCGCCATCAAGGAGCGCAACGCGGCGGTCGACGCCGGCACCATCAAGGGCCGCAAGATCAAGCTCGAGACGCTCGACGACGCCGGCAAGCCGCAGGACGCCGGCAACGCGGTCACCCGCCTCATCACGCAGGACAAGGTCACCGCGCTGCTCGGCGAGGTGGCGTCGGGCCTGTCGATGGTCGGCGGCCAGATCGCGCAGCAGTACACGGTGCCGATGATCTCGCCGTCGTCGACCAATCCGCAGGTCACGCAGATCGGCGACATGGTGTTCCGGGTCTGCTTCCTCGACGACTTCCAGGGCAACGTGATGGCCAGGTTCGCGCGCGAGGAGCTCAAGGCGCAGAAGGCCGCCATCCTCTTCGACCAGGGCCAGCCGTACTCCAAGGGCCTCGCCGACTACGCCGAGAAGTCGTTCAAGGAGCTGGGCGGCACGGTGGTCACCCGCCAGGCCTACGGCTCGAGCGATCCCGACGTGTCGGCGCAGCTGTCGACCATCAAGGAAGCGGCGCCCGACGTCATCTTCCTGCCCGGCTACTACACCCAGGCCGCCACCATCATGCGCCAGGCTCGCAAGCTCGGCATCACCGCCGCCTTCGTCGGTGGCGACGGCTGGGACTCCGACAAGCTCGAGGAGATCGGCGGCGACGCCGTCCAGGGCAGCTACTACTCCAACCACTACTCGCCCGAGGAGGACCGCGCCGAGGTCAAGAACTTCGTGGCCAGCTACCAGGCCGAGTTCAAGGTCCTGCCCGACGGCCTGGCCGCGCTCGGCTACGACGCCGCCAACCTCCTGTTCGCCGCCATGGACAAGGCGCCGTCGCTGCGCGGCAAGGATCTGGCCGCCACCCTCGCCGCCGTCAAGGAGTTCAGCGGCGTCACCGGCACCATCACCATCGACCCCAACCGCGACGCGTCGAAATCGGCGGTGGTCGTGAAGGTCGAGCACGGCCGGCGCGTGCCGGTCAAACGCTACGCGCCCTGACCGGCGCGGCATCCTCGAGCAGCTCGGGCCGTGACCAAGTTCGTCCAGGTCTGCCTCAACGGCCTGACCCTCGGTAGCCTCTACGCGCTGATCGCGCTCGGCTACACGCTGGTCTACGGCGTGCTGCGCTTCATCAACTTCGCGCACTCCGACGTGGTCACGATCGGCGCCTGGATGGCGTTCGTGTTCGCCGGCATCCTCGGCTGGGCCGGCACCGACTCGCCGCTGATCGCCATGCCGGTGATCCTGATGCTGTCGATGGCGGTGTGCGCCGCGCTCGGCTTCACGATCGAGCGCCTGGCCTACCGGCCGCTGCGGCGGGCGCCGCGCCTCAACGTGCTGATCACCGCGATCGGCGTGTCGCTCTTGCTGCAGAACGCCGGCCAGCTCAAGTGGATCTTCGGCACCCAGCCGCAGGCGATGCCCAAGCTGCTCAGCGAGCAGGCGCTGTTCACGCTCGCCGGCGTCAAGGTGCCGGTGGTCGACGTGGTGGTCGTGGTGCTGGCGTTCGTGCTCCTGGTCGCCTTGCAGTGGCTGGTGTTCCGCACCCGGCTCGGTCAGGCCATGCGCGCGGTGTCGTTCGACGAGCGCACCGCGGCGCTGATGGGCGTCAACGTCGACATGGTGGTCTCGTACACGTTCATGATCGGCTCGGCGCTGGCCGCCGCCGGCGGCATGATCTACGGCCTCAAGTACGGCAGCCTGCTGCAGTCGGCGGACTCGGTGTGGGTGCTGCTCGGGCTCAAGGCGTTCGTCGCCGCGGTGGTCGGCGGCATCGGCAACGTGCGCGGCGCGGTCGCCGGCGCGTTCCTGATCGCGTTCATCGAGATGTTCGGCGCCGCCTATCGCTCGCCGCAGATGCGCGACGTCTACGTGTTCGGGATCCTGATCGCGGTGCTCATCCTCAAGCCCGGCGGCCTGCTCGGCAAGGCGACGGTGGAGAAGGTATGAAGACGCTGGCCGAGCGCATCGCCGCCCATCGCCCGGGCCTGCTGCGCGCGATCGGCGGCTCGGCGTGGCCGATCGCGCTCGGCTTCCTGTTCGCGTACCTGATGCAGACCGTGCTGGCGCCGGCGGTGGGCGACTTCTACGGCAAGATGATGCTCGACGTCGGCATCGCCATCGTGCTCGGCGTGTCGCTCAACATCGTCAACGGCTACGGTGGCCAGTTCTCGATCGGGCACGCCGGGTTCATGGCGGTCGGCGGCTACGTGGCGGCGGCGATCGTCTTCTACGGCTCGATCAAGCTGTGGGGCAGCAAGGACATCCACGGCGGCTTCCTGGGCCCCGGCGAGCTGTTGCTGGTCACCGGCTGCCTGGTCGGCGGAGGGTTCGCGGCGCTGGCCGGCCTGGTGGTCGGGCTGCCGTCGCTGCGCCTGCGCGGCGATTACCTGGCGATCGTCACGCTCGGCTTCGGCGAGATCGTGCGGGTGCTGCTGCAGCAGACCGACGACGTGGTCATGGATCCGCGCAAGGTCGAGGCGGCGAGTCCGATCGACCTGGCCGACAACCTGGGCGGCGCGCTCGGCTTCTTCGGCGCGCCGCGCTACCTCGATCCCAAGAACCCGTTCTGGATCTGGCTGTTCGTGGTCGTGGTGCTGCTGGTCGCGTACCGGCTCAAGACCTCGAGCCGGGGCCGCCAGCTGCTGGCGGTGCGCGAGAACGAGGTCGCCGCCGAGGCGGTCGGCGTGCCGACCACGCGGGTCAAGGTGTCGGCGTTCGTGCTGTCGGCGTTCTTCGCCGGCATCGGCGGCGGGCTGTACGCCCACGAGCTCGGCAACAGCCTGCGGCCGACCGATCTCGGGTTCCAGAAGTCGATCGACCTGGTCATCATCGTGGTGCTGGGCGGCATGGGCTCGATCACCGGCGTCGTGGTCGCGGCCACCGCGTTGACCATCCTCCCCGAGGTGTTCCGCGAGTTCTCCGAGTACCGGATGATCTGCTACGCGCTGGCGCTGGTCCTGATGATGATCCTGCGCCCACAGGGCCTGTTCGGGCTCCGCGAGCTGTGGGAGCTGGCGCCGTGGCGCAAGGTGTTCCGGCGGGGGGGCCGATGACCGCGGCCACGGCGCCGGCGCTCGAGGCCGACCGGCTGTCGATCGCGTTCGGTGGCCTCAAGGCGGTCGCCGAGCTGAGCCTGCGGGTACCGGCGCGCGGCCTGTACGGGCTGATCGGCCCCAACGGGGCCGGCAAGACCACGGTGTTCAACCTGCTCACCGGGGTGTACCGGCCCGACTCGGGCGAGATCCGCCTCGCCGGCACGACGGTGAACGGGTTGCGTCCCAACCAGATCGCGCGCGCCGGCCTGGCCCGCACGTTCCAGAACATCCGCCTGTTCGGGGAGCTCAACGTGCTCGACAACGTGCGGGTCGCGGCCGCCGTCCGCGCCCGCTCGGGGCTGTTCCGGAGCCTGTTGCGCACGCCGCTGTACCTGGCCGAGGAGGCGGCGATCGTCGAGCGCTCGCACGAGCTGCTCGACGTGCTCGGCATCGCCCACCGCGCCGGCGAGCAGGCCAAGAGCCTGCCGTACGGCGATCAGCGGCGGCTCGAGATCGCGCGCGCCCTGGCCACCGAGCCCAAGGTGTTGTTGCTCGACGAGCCGGTGGCCGGCATGAACACGCCCGAGAAGAAGGCGATGCGCAGCCTCATCCAGTCGCTGCGCGAGCGCTTCGACGTCGCGATCCTGCTCATCGAGCACGACATGGGCCTGGTGATGGATATCTGCGAGCACATCACCGTGCTCGATCACGGCGTGACGATCGCCACCGGCGAACCCGCCGCGGTGCAGAACGATCCGGCGGTGATCGAGGCCTACCTCGGGGTGCCCGAAGGCCAGGCCGCGATCCCCGACGACGACGCCGAGGTGACCTGATGGCGTTGCTCGAGGTCAGCGGCCTGGAGGTGCGCTACGGCGGCATCCACGCCCTGCGCGGGGTGTCGTTCACGGTCGACGAGGGCCACGTGGTGGCGCTGATCGGCGGCAACGGCGCCGGCAAGACCACCACGCTGCGCGCCATCTCCGGCCTGGTGCGGCCGAGCAAGGGCACGGTGCGCTTCGCCGGCACCGACATCACGACCCTGGCGCCGCACAAGATCGTCGCCCGCGGCCTGTCGCACGCGCCCGAGGGCCGCGGCATCTTCGCCAACCTGACCGTCGGCGAGAACCTCGAGATCGGCTCGTACCTGCGCCGCGATCGGGCGGCGGTGGCCAAGGATCGCGATCACGCCCTGTCGTTGTTCCCGCGCCTGAAGGAGCGGCTGGCGCAGAACGCCGGCACGCTGTCAGGCGGCGAGCAGCAGATGCTGGCCATCGCGCGGGCGCTGGTCGCCCGGCCGCGTCTCCTGCTCCTCGACGAGCCCTCGCTCGGCCTGGCGCCGCAGATGGTGCAGCTCATCTTCAAGATCGTGAAGACCATCGCCGCCGAGGGCACCACCATCCTGCTGGTCGAGCAGAACGCGCACATGGCGCTGGCGGTCGCCCACACCGGGCACGTGCTCGAGGTCGGCACGCTGGTGACCTCGGGTCCGGCCCGCGAGCTGGCGGCCGACGACGCCATCCGCAAGGCGTACCTCGGCGTGCACTGACCTCGCGGCGGCTACGGTTCGAGGCTCAGGTCGCCACGTCGACCAGGGTCGGCGCCAGCACCCGGACCAGGTCGGCGGCCGATAGCTCGACGAGGAAGCCGCGGGCGCCGCCGTTGATGAACAGGCGCGGGAGCGCGGCGATCGTGCGCTCGAGGTAGATCGGCATGGCGCGGCGGAGGCCGAACGGCGAGGTGCCGCCGACCTGGTAGCCGGAGTGGCGGTCGGCGACCTCGGGCGTACAGGGCGCGACCTGCTTGGTGGTCAGCGCGCGGGCCAGGTTCTTGGCCGAGACCTCGCGGTCACCGTGCATGAGGATGCACAGCGGCGCCCGGCCGCCGTCCTCGAAGATGAGGGTCTTCACGACCTCGTGCTCGTCGACGGCGAGCGCGGCCGCCGACGCGGCGGTGCCGCCGGGCGGCTCCCAGTCGTAGAGGTGTGGGATGAAGGCGACGCCGTGCTGACGCAGCACGCGGATCGCCATCGTGACGGGGTGACGGTCGCGGGCCACGCGCTGATGGTACGCGGCCCGGCGGCGACTGCTAGAATGGGGCCAGCGACGATCGCGATGGCCACCCACGACCCGTCCGAGCACGCCCACCACCACGACTTCGCGGTGATGGTCGAACGCGGCGAGCGGCGGACCCGCTGGGTGGTGGCGCTGACGCTGGTCACCATGGTCGCCGAACTGGTGACCGGGTACGTGACCGGTTCGATGGCGCTGACCGCCGACGGCTGGCACATGGCGACCCACGCCGGGGCGCTCGGGCTGGCGCTGTTCGCGTACTGGTTCGCGCGCACCCGCGCCGGGTCGCGGCGGTTCACCTTCGGGACCGGCAAGGTCTACGCGCTGTCGGGGTACACCAGCGGCGTCGCGCTTGGCGTGGTCGCGCTGTGGATGGGGATCGAGGCCGGGCAGCGACTGTTCGACCACCCGGTGGTGCACTTCCGTGACGCGTTGCCGGTGGCGGTGATCGGCCTGGTGGTGAACGTCGTGTGCGCGGTGCTGCTGGGTGGGGGGCATGGCCAGGTTCATGACGACGAGGAAGCCCCTGGTCACGGTCACGGCCACGGTCACGGTCACGGTCACGGTCACGACCACGGCGAGCAGCTGACCGATCACAACCTGCGGGCGGCGTACTTCCACGTGCTCGCGGACGCGTTGACCAGCGTGCTGGCGATCGGCGCCCTGCTGGGTGGCGAGTACGCTGGCATCTGGTGGCTGGATCCGGCGATGGGGTTCCTGGGCGGCGTGCTGATCGCGCGCTGGGCGGTCGGGCTGTGTCGCGACGCCGCGGCGCAGCTCGTCGACGCGATGCCCTCGAGCGACGTGGTCACGCAGATCGAGAAGCACCTCGAGACGCTCGACGACGTCCGGGTCGCCGACCTCCACGTCTGGGAGCTGGCGCCCGGCAAGCGGGGCTGCATCGTGTCGCTGGTCAGTGCGCAGCCGCGCGAGGTCGACTACTACCGCTCGCAGATCCTGGGCGTGGTCGAGCTGGCCCACCTGACGGTCGAGGTCCACGGCTGCGCGCGCGGGCACGAGCGAGCTTGAGCGAACTTCGATCAGCAATGTGATCACGAATGATCAGCGCTGTGTGGCGCGGTCGTACATGCCGGCACAAATGCCCACGAGCGAGGCGCCGTTTCGCAGCGCGTGTCAGCCAAAGTTCGTACGGTGCCAGGTGCACACCGTGATACGACCGCCGGCGGTCGGGGGACCGAGCAACCTTTGTGGAGGCTTCCATGGCCCAGGGCACCAAGACGGAGAACACGGCCGTCAATCGCCTGATCGAGATGGCGCACACACGATCGGTGGATACGGACGACGCGCTCTTCAGCACGCCGTCACCGTCGGCGCGCAAGCCGCCGCTGCCGCGGCCCTTCCCCGGTCGCATGACCGTTCCGGTCGATCCGCCGGCGCCGCTGCCACGCACGCGCGCGCCGCATTCGACGCAGACCCAGCTCGCCGCCGCCCCACCCGCGGCGCGGCCGAGCCAGCGCCCCGACGAGGTCTCGACCCTGCCGTTCGATCAGATCGACGAGGATCTGCTCGACAGCGACGACGTCGATGACGACGACATGCCGATCACGATCGCCGAGGCGGCGCCGAGGCCGGCGGCGATGCCGGCCGCGCTGCCGCCGCTGACGATCGGCCCGGTCACGCCGCTCGCCGCCCGCCCGTCGGCGCTCGGCGCCGTGCCCGGCCTCGAAGAAGCGAGCTGGTTCGAGGAGAGCGTCGGTGTCGATCGCTTCGACGAGACGTCGCTCGGCACCCAGGGCGTGCCGCGCTCGAGCCGCGCCCGGACCATGTTGTGGCTGTCGGCCGCGTTCGCGGCCGGCCTGGTCGCGACCGCGATCGTGGCCTGGCCGGGGCGTTCTCCGGTGGCTCCGGCGTTGCCAGCGCCGGCCGTGATGGCGCAGCCGGCTGCCGTGGTTACCCCGGCACCGGCGCTGGCGCCGGTCACGCCACCCGCGGCCGAGCCGGCAGTCATCGCACCACCCCTGGAGCCGCCGGTCGCCGAGCCGGCCGTCGCCGTGCCCACGGTCGTCGAGCCCGAGCTCCCGGTTGTGGCTCCGGTCGTGGCGCCGACTCCGGTGACGATCGGGTTCGCCTCCGAGCCCGCCGGCGCGACCGTGCTCCTCGTCGACGGCAGCACCACCGTCACGCTCGGCGTCACGCCGCTCGAGCACGCGCTCGATCCGTCGCGCTCCCACGAGCTGATGTTCACCCTCGCCGGTCACAGGTCGACGCTGGTCACGGTCGACCCGTCGGCCTCGGCGCGCGTGACGGTCGATCTGACGTCGTCCATGGCGACGGTCGAGGCGGCGCCGGCGAAGGTCGCGCCGCGCCCGGCGCCGCAGGTGGCGAAGGCCGTGAAGGCGGCGCCGGCGGCGAAGGCCGTGCCGGCGGCGAAGGCCGCGCTCCGGGTCGCGAAGCTCGAGCCGTCGCGGCCCGCGCCGGTCGCCGGCAAGGGCGCCGGCACGCTGATGCTGGGCGCCAAGCCGCCGTGCGACATCTTCATCGACGGCAAGGCGACCGGCCTCAAGACCCCGCAGCGCGCGATCAAGGTCGCGGCCGGCCCGCACAAGGTCACGCTGGTCAACCGCGAGCACAAGATCACCGAGTCGTTCTCCATCGCCGTCAAGGCGGGAGCCGCGACCAAGGTGGTCAAGGACCTGAGCAAGCGGATGAAGTGATCCCCGGTCGGCGCGCGCGGCCCACCACGCAGGTATGATGGCGGGGATGTCCGAGCCCGAGGCCGGCACGGCCGCTCAACTCCCCGCAGCAGATAGCGCCGCGCTCGCCGCCGCAGATCCGCTCGCGGTCGTGGTGGCGTTCGACTTCGGCAAGAAGCAGGACCCGATCATCCCGATCGGCGACGCCAAGGCGGCGATGGCCGACGGCAAGTTCGTGTGGATCGACATCGACGTCGCCCGCGTCGAGGAGGCCCGCAAGCTGCTCACCGAGCTTGGCCTGGTCGCGACCGAGATCGTCGAGGACTCGCTCACCCGCGAGCCGGCGACGCAGATCGCGCGCTACGACGACTACATCCACCTCGTGCTGTCGGGCTGCAAGCTGGCCGGCCACAAGTTCGACCTCGAGCGCGTCGACGCCATCATGGGCGCCGGCTTCCTGCTCACGCTGCACCGCGGCCAGCCGGTGTTCCTGGAGTCGGTGCGCAAGAGCTACCACGCCGACTTCGTGCGCTTCGCCCAGAGCCCCAGCTTCATGCTCTACGAGCTGTGGGACCACCTCATCGACAACTACCTCAACGTGCACAAGGCGTTCGAGGAGCGGGTCGAGGAGGTGCAACGAACCCTGATCGGCGCCGTCGACGAGAAGGTGTTCGCCGACGCCTCGGAGCTGGGCTCCGACCTGCTCCACCTGCGCAAGATCGTCCTGCCGGCGCGCTCGGTCTTGACCGAGCTCTCGACCCGCAAGTCGCCGTTCGTCAGCGAGGCGACCCAGCCGTTCCTCGGCAACATGGTCGGCACCGTCGAGCGCGTGCTGCAGGACGTGCTCGTCGATCGCGACATCCTGGCCGGCGCGCTCAACAACTACATGTCCATGGTCGCGCACCAGACCAACAAGGTGATGAGCAAGCTCACCGTGGTCAGCGTCATCTTCATGCCGCTGACGTTCCTGTGCGGCGTCTACGGCATGAACTTCAACGTCCTGCCCGAGACCCAGTGGACGTACGGCTACCTGTTCTTCTGGATCGCCGTGGTCGTCCTCATCGGCGGGCTGCTGGCGGTGATGAAGGCCATCAAGCTGCTCTAGGTCCGCGGCTCAGCCGGCGGCCTGGATGTTTGCTACCTTCGCGCCATGGACTATCGCAATGCCGGGGGCACGCGAGGGGGCACGGGACTGTTCCTGGTCGGCATGGGGATGTTCGTCGTCGGCCTGTACCTGCTGTTCCAGCAGGTCGACGTCCACGGCGGCTACTGGCGCTGGGGCATGGGCACCGGCAACGAGCGCACCTTCGGGCTCACGTTGATCCCGCTGCTCGCCGGCATCGGGGTCCTGTTCTGGAACGGCAGCTCGATGGTGGGCTGGGGGCTGGCCGGCGGCGGCTTGCTCATCCTGGTCGCCGGGATCATCGCCAACATGCAGATCCACTGGCGCCAGACCACCCTGTTCAACGCCCTGCTGATGCTGGTGCTGATCGCGGGCGGGCTCGGCATGATCGCGCGCTCGCTGCGACCGAGTCGCGGCGACGGCGACCGCGATGACGCCGACGACGGGCGCGGCCGCCGGCGCGAGCGCGACTAGCAGATGCGGGCGCGCGCGGTCACCTTCGACGCCGGGCAGACCCTGGTCGAGCTCGACACCGCGATGCTGGTGTCGCGGCTGGTCGAGCGCGGCGTCGAGGTCGCCGAGCGCGCGCTGGCGGGCGCCCAGCCGGCGGCGTGGCGGCGCTACGAGGAGGCGGTGACGGCCGGCGGCCACCAGGCGCCCTGGCACCTGTTCATGACCTCCCTGCTGGTCGGCGCCGGAGTCGCACCGACGGCGGCCACCGATCTCGCGACCTGGCTGTGGGATCAACAACCGGTCCGCAACCTGTGGCGGCGGCCGATCACCGGCATGTTCGAGCTGGCCCAGGAGCTGGCCACCGCCGGGACGCCGGTCGGCATCATCTCGAACTCCGAGGGCCGGCTCGCCGAGCTGATCGCCGAGATCGGCTGGGCGGCGCCGTTCGCGGTGATCGTCGACTCGGGGCGCCTCGGCGTCGCCAAGCCGGCGCGCGCGATCTTCGAGCACGCGGCGCGCGCGCTCGGCGTCACGCCGGCGGAGATCGTCCATGTCGGCGACTCGCGCACCGCCGACGTCGAGGGTGCGCGCGGCGCCGGCATGCGTGCGATCTGGTTCGGCGCGGCGGCGCACGCCACCGGCGACGATGGCGTGGCCGCGGCGGTCGACGCCGCCGCGGTGCGCGCCGCGCTGGCGCGCTGGGAGCTGATCCGATGATCGCGGCGGTGATGGCGGCGGTGGTGGCCCTCGCCGCCGAGGTCGCGCCGGTCGCCGAGGCCGCGCCGGCCGCCGCGCCGCGCGCCGCCACGCGTGCCGAGCAGGCGGCGCGCGAGGTCCTCGACCGTCGCTACCAGCGAGACTTGCCGCTGGTGCCGTTCGAGCGCGGTGGCGCTGACCGGGCCAAGGACGGGCGCCGGCCCAAGCTGGCGCCCGGGCGGGCGAAGCGGGCCCAGGATCGCCAGCGCGACCAGCGCGACCAGGAGCAGCTGGCCTCGCCGATCGCCACCGCGATGCGCATGATCGTCTACGGCGTGCTCGCCGTGGCGCTGGTCATGGTGCTGATGTGGCTGGCCCGCGATCTCAAGCGCGGCAGCGATACCGACTCGCTCGACGGCGAGCCGGTGCCCGAGCCCACCATCGATCAGGACGTGCTGCAGCGACCGATCGGCGACGCCGACGAGCTGGCCCGCGCCGGCCGCTACGCCGAGGCCATCCACACGCTGCTGCTGCGCACGCTGATGGAGCTGGTGCGCGCGACCCGGACCCGGGTCCCGGCCTCGCTCACCAGCCGCGAGATCCTGGCCCGCGTACCGCTGGTGCCGGCGGCCAGGACCGCGCTCAACGCGCTGGTGGTCGCGGTCGAGGTGACCTACTTCGGCGACGACGCCTCGGGCGCCGCCGACTACGAGCGCTGCCGGGGCGAGTTCCAGCGCTTCGCCGACGCCTATCGGGGGCCGGCGTGACCCAGGCCGCGTTCTCGCGCACCGCGGCGACGCTGGTGGCCGGCGCGATCGGCGCGTCGCTGCTCGGCGCCATCTTGCTCACCGTGTTCCTCGATGACATCGCCGGGCGGCCGTCGGCGTCCTCGGATGGGTACTCGGTGTCGGCGATCGGCCACCACGCCCTGGTCGAGGTGCTCGAGGAGCTCGACGTGCCGGTGGTGGTCAGCCGTCATGGCTCGGGCGTCAAGGCCAGCGGCGGGGTGCTGGTGATCGCCGAGCCGGTGGTGCCGCCCGACGACGATGGCGCCGCCGAGAAGCTGCACGCGCTCGTGACCTCGGCCCGCACCGTGCTGGTGGTGCTGCCCAAGTGGTACGGCGCGCCGTCGACCGACAACCGGCGCTGGCTCGACAGCGTCGCGGTGCTCGACGAGGACGAGGTCGAGGCGACGCTGCGCGCGCTCGGCTCCGACGCCGAGATCACGCGCACCACGCCGGGCGCGGTCGAGCTCGATAGCTTCGAGCTGGGCACCCCGGATCTGCACCTGTCGGCCGACTACCACGTGGCGCAGCTCGCCGACGCCGCCGACGGCCGGGTCCACACCGTGGGCGGCCTCGGGCTGGTGCTCGAGCTGTACGTCGGCGACACCACGCTCTACGTGCTCACCGACCCCGACGTGGTCAACAACGCCGGCCTCGGCCGGCCCGGCAACGCCGGCTTCGCGATCGCGCTCCTCGACCAGCTCCGCGATGGTGGGCCGGTGGTGTTCGACGAGACCCTGCACGGCTTCGGCGCGGAGCCGAGCCTGTGGAAGGCGCTGTTCCGGTTCCCGCTGGCGCTGATCACGCTGCACGTGATGCTGCTCATGGTGATCGTGGTGTGGGCCGGCCTCGGCCGCTTCGGGCCGGCGCACGGTGCGCCGCCGCCGCTGGCCGCCGGCAAGGAGTACCTGGTCCGCAACACCGCCGCGCTGCTGCGGGTCGCCGGCCACCACGGCCATGCCCTCGAGCGCTACTTCGCGGCCGCGGTCGAGGCGGTGCGCGTCGAGCTTCACGCGCCGCGCGAGCTGGCCACCGTCGACGTGCCGGCCTGGCTCGAGCGCATGCGGGCCGCGCGCGGCGGCACCGTCCCGTTTGCCGAGTTACGCGACCAGGTCGCTGACGCGGTCCGCAACCGCAACCCGCGCGCCGTCCTGGCCGCGGCCGACCGCGTCCATCACTGGCGCGTGGAGATGACCCATGGACCTCGACAGCATCCGTGACACCGCGGTCGCCCTGCGCGCCCAGATCCACCGCGTCGTGGTCGGCCAGGACCACGCCATCGATCTGTTGCTGACCTCGCTGCTCAGCGAAGGCCACATCCTGTTCGAGGGCGTGCCGGGCGTGGCCAAGACGCTCCTGGCCCGCACCTTCGCCGCCGCGGTCAAGCTCGGCTTCGGCCGCGTGCAGTTCACGCCCGACCTGATGCCCGGCGACGTCATCGGCACCAACCTCTTCAACTTCCAGACCGGTCGCTTCACGCTCACCAAGGGACCGATCTTCACCGACCTGCTGCTCGCCGACGAGATCAACCGCACGCCGCCCAAGACCCAGGCCGCGCTGCTGCAGGCGATGCAGGAGCGCCTGGTGACCATCGACGGCACCACCCATGACCTCGGCAGCGGCTTCATGGTCATCGCGACCCAGAACCCGATCGAGCAGGAGGGCACCTACCCGTTGCCCGAGGCCCAGCTCGACCGCTTCCTGTTCAAGGTCGTGATCGGCTACCCCAACCGCGACGAGGAGCGCGCCATCGTGTCGCGTCACGGTCACGGCACCGCGATGCCCAAGCTCGAGCAGTTCGGCATCGAGCCGGTGGCCGATCTCGACCGCATCGCGGCGATGCGGCGCCTGGTCACCGAGATCAAGCTGTCCGACGCCATCCTCGACTACATCGTCGACCTGGTGCGGGCGACCCGCGAGCGCTCGAGCCTGGCGTTCGGGGCCTCGCCGCGCGCCGCCACCATGCTGGCCTCGGCGGCGCGGGCCTACGCCGCCCTCGCCGGCCGCGACTTCGTGCTGCCCGACGACGTCAAGACCCTGGCCGTGCCGGCGCTCCGCCACCGCGTCGTGCTGTCGCCGGCGGCCGAGATCGAGGGCCTGTCCGCCGAGGTCGTGGTCCGCCAGATCCTCGAACAGGTGCCAGCCCCGCGCTGAACCCATGCGTCCCACCCTCCGCTTCGTGCTCGTACTGGTCGCCATGCTGCCGCTGGCGGTGGCGCCGGCCGTGTACGGCGGCGGCGCGTTCCCGGCCTGGATGGCGGTGATCGGCGGCCTGACGCTGTTGCTGCTGCTCGACGCCGCCCTGGGCGCGCCGCGGCGGCGGGTCAGCGTCACCACCGAGGCGCCGTCGCAGATCTTCATCGGCGACCGCGGCGAGCTGACCGTCACCGTCCGGGTCGCCAGCACCCGGACCCCCGACGTCGAGCTGGTGCCCGAGATCGAGGGTGACGTGAATCGGCCGGCGCCGGCCCGCTTCCGGCTCCGTCCGGACGGCGGACAGTCGACGGCGGTGGTCCGCTTCCCGCTGGTGCCGACCCGGCGCGGCACGCCGCGGGTGGTCGCGATGCACCTGCGCTGGGCCGGGCCGCTCGGGCTGGTCGAGCGACGCTGGCGCCGGCCGCTCGAGGTGGCGGTCGCGGTGGTGCCCAACCTGGGCGCGGTGCGCTCGATGGCGCTGCGCATGCTGTCGAACCGCGAGCTGATGGCGGGCATGAAGGTCGAGCGCAACCTCGGCGACGGCAGCGAGTTCGAGTCGTTGCGCGAGTACGTGCCCGGCCTCGACCACCGCGCCATCGACTGGAAGGCGTCGGCGCGGCACGTGAAGCTCCTGTGCCAGCAGTTCCGGGCCGAGCGCAACCACCAGATCATCATCGCCATCGACGGCGGCCAGCTGATGAGCGAGCCGCTGGCCGGCATCCCGCGGCTCGACCACGCGGTCAACGCCGGGCTCCTGCTGTCGTGGATGTGCCTCAAGACCGGCGATCGGGTCGGCCTGCTCGGGTTCGACGAGAAGGTGCGGGTGTGGTCGGAGCCGGCCGGTGGCATGCATGCGTTCCCGCGCCTGACCCGGCTCACCGCCGACCTCGCCTACCACCGCGCCGAGAGCAACTACACCCTGGCGCTCGCCGAGCTGGCCCAGCGAGTCAAGCGCCGCTCGCTGGTGGTGCTGTTCACCGATTTCCTCGACACCATCACCGCCGAGCTCATGATCGAGAACGTGAGCCGGCTGGCCCGTCACCACCTGGTGCTGTTCGTCGCGGTCGGCGATCCGGCGGTCGACGACTGGGCCCGGCGCGGGCCGCGCTCGCTGTCGGACCTCCACGAGGCGGTGGTCGCCGGCGGCTTCGCCCGCGAGCGCCGGCTGGTGCTCGAGCGTCTGCGCCGCGCCGGTGCCATGATCATCGACAGCACCCCGGAACACTTCTCGATGGCGCTGCTCAACCGCTACCTCGACATCAAGCGCCGGGAGCTGCTGCGATGAGCGCCATCGAGCCTCACGACCCGACCCTGCGCAGCGTGCAGTTCCGCCGCGAGCGCGAGGCGACCTGGCGCCAGCTCGAGGACATGCTGGCGCGGGTCCACGACAAGGGCCTCGGCGGGCTGGCCGCCGAGGAGCTGGCCACGCTGCCGCACCTGTACCGGTCGTCGCTGTCGTCGCTGTCGGTGGCGCGCGCCATCTCGCTCGATCGCGCCCTCACCGATTACCTCGAGAGCCTGGTGGCGCGCGCCTACGTCGTGGTCTACGGCTCGCGCGAGCGGGCCCGCACCCGGATCGCCGAGTTCGTGCGCTGGCGCTTTCCGGCCGCGGTGCGGGCGGCGCGCTGGCACCTGCTGCTGTCGCTGGTCTTCACGCTGGCCGGGGCGGTGGTCGCGTTCGAGATGGTGTCGCAGGACAGCGACAGCTACTACCTGTTCGTCGATGGCTCGATGGCCAGCGGTCGCGATCCGTCGGCGCCCACCAGCGAGCTGCGCGACGGCCTGTACGACGACCAGGACTTCAACCACGGGCTGACCTACTTCGCGACCCAGCTGTTCGACAACAACTCGCGGGTCGGCATCCTGGCGTTCGCGCTCGGCTTCCTCGCCGGACTGCCGACGGTGTTCCTGCTGTTCCACAACGGGCTGGTGCTGGGCGCGTTCGCCGCCCTCTACGACAGCCGCGGCCTGTCGGTCGATCTGTGGGGCTGGCTCCTGCCCCACGGCGTGACCGAGTTGCTGGCCGTGCTGCTGTGCGGCGCCGCCGGGTTCTTGCTCGCCCACGCGCTGGTGTTCCCGGGAGCCGAGCCGCGCGGCGACGTGTTGCGCCGCCGAGGTCGGCAAGCGGCCGAGATCGTGCTGGGCGCGGTGATGATGTTGTTCATCGCCGGCTTGATCGAGGGCATCTTCCGTCAGACCGTGACCAGCCTGACCGTGCGTTACGGCGTCGCCGCGGCCACCGCGCTGTGGTGGATCGTGTACCTGGGCTGGGTCGGTCGGGCCCGGGCCCGCCTCGAGGGCACGCCATGGCGGTAGCCCCGGTGGCGCGGTACCTCGATCGCCGCGGCGGCGGCGCACGCCGGCGCGAGATCGTGACCCCGGAGGGGATCCCGATCCAGTTCACGCTGGCCAGCATCGGCGAGCGGGTGACGGCGCTGGTGATCGACATCGCGATCATCCTGGCCACCGTGTTCGGGGCGGTGTTGGTCGCCAGCGTGGCCTCGCCGGGCAAGGACGAGTGGATCTCGGCGCTGGCACTCCTGTTGATCACGCTGTCGCGCCACTTCTACTTCGCGTTCTTCGAGATCCGCGGCCATGGCGCGACGCCGGGCAAGCGGGCGGCCGGGATCCGGGTCATCGACGCCCGCGGTGGATCGCTCGAGACCAGCGCGGTGCTGGCCCGCAACCTGGTGCGCGAGCTCGAGCTGTGGATGCCGGTCACGTTCCTGGTCGCGTCGCAGCTGGTGTGGCCCGACGCGCCGGTGTGGATGTGGATCGCCGCCAGCGGCTGGTTGCTGGTGGTCGCGCTCTTGCCCTTGTTCAACAAGGACAACCTGCGGGTCGGTGATCTGATCGGCGGCACGCTGGTGGTGGTGCAACCGCGCGTGCAGCTGCGCGCCGACCTCGCCGACACCCGCGCCGCCGCGGCCCAGCAGGTCAAGGTCGCGGTGAACGCGGCCCGGCGCGCGCCGGCGGCCGGTCCGAGCTACGCGTTCTCCGAGGCCCAGCTCGAGGTCTACGGCATCTACGAGCTCCAGGTGCTCGAGGGCCTCTTGCGCGGTGAGGCGGCCGACGTCGGCGCGGTGACCGCGGTGGCCGAGAAGATCCGCGCCAAGCTGGAGTACGCCGAGCGGGTGCCGGTGGGTGGCGACGAGGTGTTCCTCGCCGACTTCTACACCGCGCTGCGCGCCCACCTCGAGAAGCGGCTGCTGTTCGGCAAGCGCCGCGAGGACAAGCACGACCGCAAGCGGTGACCCTTCGACTCGCCTTCGGCTCGCTCAGGGCGGTCGGACCGAGGCCGCTACTCGAAGACCTTGGCCAGGTCGGCGGTCGACACGCCGTCCCTGAGCTCGCGCAGCCGGCCGTAGGTCACCCCCTGCATGACCGCGCCGATGGTGCCGAACAGGAAGTCGATGGCGAGCACGGTGATGAGCAGGGCCTGGATCTTGCCGGCGTGGCCCTGCGGGTCGATGAGGCTGATGGCGGCCAGCTTGGCGCCGATGCGCGCGCCCCAGAACAGGATCATCAGCCCGAAGATGCGCATCCGGTTGCCCTCGGTGAGCGCGAAGCTGCGGGTCAGCGTGCCCATGATGCCGGGCCGCTCGCAGACCGCGGCCGGCACCGCGACGTAGAGCCCGGTGGCGAGGACGAACGCCGGGATGACGAACGGGTAGGCGCCGAACAACACGCACCAGTAGAGGAGGAAGATGGTGAAGAACACCGGGAAGAAGCGCTTGAGGCCCTGCCAGACGCAGGCGCCGACGCCGGCGTGGGTGCCGTTGAGCTCCTGGACCACGCCGTAGACGATCGGCGCCGCCAGCAGCTGATCGGCGGCGTAGGTCGCGAACGCCACGATGATCACCCACCACATGCCGCGGTCCTCCGACAGCCCGCCGGCGTCGCCGACCTCCATCACCTCGTGGACCGTGTAGAGGATGAGCGGCGAGAAGAAGATCAGGCCGAGCAGGAAGATCGAGCCCAGGTTGCGCGCCCACACCCGCACGCTCTGAGCGATCGTGCCGAACACCGTGTAGCGCAGCTCCAGCATCGGGCGAGAATGCCCGAGCGCGGCAGCTGGATCAACGTTGCCAGCGCTCGAGCCGCGCCTCGTAGCCGCCGAGGTCGAGGTCGCGCGCGAAGCGCAGGCCGAGGCCGCCGCGCCGCAACACCGCGCCGGTGCGCTCGTGGGCCGGCGTGATCCACACCAGGCGTCCGTGGCGCGCCAGCAGGCCCGGGACCCGGGCGGCGAAGCGCTCGAGGAGCGCGGCGGCGTCGCCGCGCAGGCGACGGCCGAGCGGCGGGTTGGTGATGATCAGGTCGAGGGGCGGCGGCACGTGTTCGAGCGCGTCGCCGCACACCAGCGTGGCGTCGAGGCCGGCGGCGTCGAGGTTGGCGCGAGCGGCGACCAGCGCGCGCTGGTCGCGGTCGGTGCCATGGAGCTGCGCGGCGCCGAGCTGGCCCCGCTCGCAGAGCTCGGCGCCCGAGCCGCAGAACGGATCCCAGACCTGCTCGCCGGCGTGGGCGCCGGCGACCCGGGCCAGCGCGGCGGCGATGGTCGGGTGCGACGCCGCCGGCACGTCGGCGACCCGCCAGGCGAAGCGGGTGTCGGTGAAGCGGTGCGGCCGCAGCTCGAGGTGGCGCTGATCGGCGGTGACCACGACGTCCCAGGTGGTCGCGCGCGGCTGGTTGCGCAGCGCCGGCGCCAGCGCTCGGGTCCGGGCGGCGGCGGCCCACACCAGGGCGCGGCGGTGGCCGCCCCGCTCGAAGTCGAGGCGCCATCGCACCGGGCCGCGGGTCCACGCGGTCAGCAACCCCTGCACCTCGGGCCGCGCCAGCGCCTGCGCGATCGCGTCGGCGTCGGCGTCCCGGTCCAGCTCGACCACGACGCCGGCGGTGAGCAGCGTGCGGGCGGCGAGCAGCGGCGCCAGCGGACCGGCGAGGATCACGCCGACCAGGCCGGGGCCGAGGCGATCGACGGCCAGGCCGGCATCGTGGAGCTCGCCGGCGAGCACGGTCTCGAGGCCGGCGCGGCAGCGCGCGACCATGACCATCGGCGTCGCCGGCGCGACGTCGAGCGCGACCTCGGAGGGCGCGTCGTCGGCGTCGCGCAGGGCGATCAGGATGGCGCGGTCGCGGCGCCGCACCAGCTCGGCATCACCGCCGCCATCGGCGGGGGTGGCGGCCAGCCGGAGCGCGGCCTGGTCGCCACCGACCTTGCCCAGCGCCTCGGCGGCGGCGCGGCGATGATCGGCGGGCAGGTCGGGGCGATCCCAGTACGCGCACAGCGCGGCGCGCGCCTCGTCGCCGCCCAGCTTGCCGAGCGCCGTGACGGCGGCCCGCCGCAGGCGCGGGCGGGCGTCGTCGAGGCCAGCCAGCAGGGCCACGCGGGCCGCCGTCGCCGTCGCGGCGGCGTCGCCGAGCGCGGGGACCAGGCGGGCGGCGCTGGCCTCGGCGGCGCCGTCGAGCGCGGACACGATCGCGGCGGCGACCACGCTGGCATCGGCGCGGGCCAGCGCTCGGCGCACCGCCGGCCCGGCGTCGGGATCGTCGACGAGCAACGCCACCAGCGGCGCCACGTCGCGGCGGCCGGGTGTGTAGCCGGCCTGGGCCAGCGACGCACGCAGGTCGCGCGGTGGACTCACAGGTTGGCTTTGAGGAAGCGGACCACGTCGGCGAGGAAGTGGTCGTCGATGTGCACGCCCGGATCGGTGTACTCGGCGATGTCGCCGGTCTGGGTGGGCGCGAACAGGTGGTTGAGCCCGGGGTAGATGATCTTCTCGACGACCTTGTTGCCGCGCTTCAGCGCCACCTCGAGCGCCTCGGCATCGGCGACGGCGACCTGCTGATCGAGCTGGCCCTGGGCGATCAGCACGGCGACGCCC
The DNA here is from genome assembly GCA_947483555.1 of Myxococcales bacterium. Taxonomy (GTDB): domain Bacteria; phylum Myxococcota_A; class Polyangia; order Haliangiales; family Haliangiaceae; genus UBA2376. The sequence continues at coordinate 3,011 of CANKMW010000051.1, read as the reverse complement.
TTGAGCCGGGCGGCGGTCGCCTCCGGATCGTGGCGCAGGTGCGAGACCATCCACGCCTGGCCGTCGGTGTACTGCTTGACCTCGGTGGGATCGAGGCTGGTCGGCAGCGGCTTGCCGGCGCGCAGCGCGTCGTACACGGCCTGTCGTTCGGCGAGATCGGCGGCCTGCTCGGCGGCCGGCTTGCCGCTGCGCTCGAGACCGCGGCGCGCCTGTTCCTGCAAGATGACGTCGAACGGCCGGCCGGTGCCCGCCATCAGGACCAGCGCCCGCGGCTTTGGTGTCGCGGCCAGCGCGACCAGCGGTGCGATGATGCCGCCCTCGGAGTGGCCGACGATGCCGATCTTGTTGGGGTCGATGGCGGGCTCCTCGCGCAGCGCCGCGAGCACCGCGGCAGCGTCGGCCACGAACGTGGCCAGCGTGGCGGTCGCGAAGTCGCCCGTCGAGCCACCACCGCCGCGGTCGTCGCAGCGCAGCGACGCGATCCCGGCCTTGCCGAGCTCGATCGCGACGGTCTTGAAGATCGCCAGCTTCAGGCCGCCGGGTCCGTAGCTGTCTTCGTCGCGATCCTGGTTGCCCGAGCCGGTCACGAACGTCACCGCGCCGATCGCGCGCTGTGGCCCCTTCTTGACTCGTCGGGTGACCGCGGCGTGCGACGCCGGCACGAGCAGCGTGCATGCCAGCCTGGCCGCCGATCCGCCCGCCAGCGCCGGGACGTCGACCGTGCGGTCGAGCTCGACCAGGCCGGCCGGGAGCGGCGGCTTTTGACGCGGCTGGCGGCGCAGCGCGGCGAGTCGCTCGGCGTCGCCGTCGCCGGTGCGGGTGACGGTGAGGCCGAGCAACGGGATATCGGCGCCGAGAAACCTGGCGCCGTCGCAGAACAGGTCCGCCTTGAGCGCACCGGCGACGTCGATCGCGATCGCGCGCACGCCGCCGGCCTCGCGGACGTCGCCGATCGCGATCAGCGTGCCCGGGAACGCGGTCACGGTCGCCGCGGTGGCCGCGCACAGCGGCGCCAGGTGCGCGAAGCTGGCGTTGTCGAGGTACAGATCCACCGGGCCCGGTGCGCGCTGCACCTCGGCGGCCGCGTCGCCGGTCTTGATCGTGACCACCAGCGCATCGGGGCCGCCGGCGAGCGCGGTCGCCACCGCGACACCGTCGACGCTGACCAGCAGCTCGCCGCGTCGCGGTCGGCCCTGGGCGTCGGTGTACAGGGTGCCGCGACCGCGCACGGCGCTGCCGAACAGCGTGGCGTCGATGTGACTCTCGATCACGATCTGGTCGCCGACCCGACGGATCTCGAAGCCCTCGGTGCCGGCCGGTGCGCCGCCGACGGCGATGGCGAGCGTGCCGCCATCGAGCTTGGTCTCGGCGGGCTGGACCGCCACCGGCAGCGGTGACGGATCCGGCGGCCTCGCGATCGGTGCCGTCGCGGCGGGCCGGGTCGGACAACAGCCGGTGAGTGCGAGCAGGAACGCGGGGAGGGCGCGGGGCACGGGCGCATCGTGTCCCGCTCGTGCCGCATGCGCAACCGTGTACAATGGCGTCGTGCGCTCGCCGTTCGCCGTGCTCGTCGCTGGCCTCGGGTTCATGGCCGCCTGCGGCGCCGACGATGGTGGCGGCGATGGCGGCGACGATGTGCCCGCGCTCGCCTACTGCGATCCGGCGCGAGGCTGGAGCCCGACCGCGACCGCGCTCGAGGCCGAGATCGTATCGATCGTCAACCAGCGGCGCCAGGCCGGCGCCACCTGCGGTGGCCAGGCGATGCCGGCGGTGGCGCCGCTGACCGCCGATCCGGCGCTGCGCTGCGCGGCGCGGGTGCACACCCGGGACATGGCCGACCGCGGCTTCTTCGATCACACCAACCCCAGCGGCGAGCAGCCGTGGGACCGCATGGAGCTCGCCGGCTACCTGTGGAGCAACGCCGGCGAGAACATCGCCGCCGGCAACGCCACCGCGGCGGCGACCATGCAGCAGTGGATGGGCTCGAGCGGTCACTGCAGCAACATCATGAACGCCGACTACGTCCACCTCGGCGTCGGCCACGTCGAGAGCGGCGCGCTGTGGACGCAGGTGTTCGGCGCGCCGCGCTGAGTTACCATGCGGCGATGAAGCCGCAGCGCATCGCCGATCTCGACTGCGTCCTCGCCGGCGGCGACGACGGTGACGGCGGCGGCGAGGGGCCGATGGTGGTGCTGCTGCACGGCTTCGGCGCGCCCGGCGACGACCTGGTCGCGCTGGCCGAGTGGATCGATGCGCCGGCGGCGACCCGCTGGGTCGTGCCGGCCGCACCGCTGGCGATGCCACCGCACTACGGCGACGCCCGCGCCTGGTGGATGATCGACATCGAGCGCGTCGAGCGCGAGCTGGCCGGCGGCCGGCCTGCCGATCGCGCCGCCGAGGTGCCGGCCGGCCTGGTCGAGGCCCGCGCCACCGTCCGCGGCCTGCTCGACGCCCTGGCCCGTGACCACCGTCGCCGCGACGACCGCACCGTGCTCGGCGGGTTCTCGCAGGGCGCGATGCTGGCCGTCGACGCCGCGCTGCACGGCGCCCAGCCACCGCGCGGCATGATCCTGATGTCGGGCACGCTGATCGCCGTCGCCGAGTGGCGGCCGCGCGGCGCGGCGCTCACCGGCTGCCGGGTCCTGCAGAGCCACGGTACCCGCGACCCGCTGCTGTCGTTCGCCGGCGCCGAGAAGCTGCGCGACTTCCTCCTCGAGGCCGGCGCCGAGGTCGGCTTCGTGCCGTTCCCGGGCGGTCACGAGATCCCGCCGCCGGTGCTGGAGCTGGCCGGCGAGCTGCTCGAGGAGCTGTTCGGACCCGCCGGCGGGTAGCGGGCATCGGTGTGGCGCGCGCGGCAGTCCAACGCCAGGATGGCGACCCTTCGACTCGCTTCGCTCGCTCAGGGCGCACGGATCTTGGTCGCGCTCGCTCAGGGCGCACGGATCTTGGTCGCGCTCGCTCAGGGCGCACGGATCTTGGTCGCGCTCGCTCAGGGCGCACGGATCTTGGTC
>CANKMW010000050.1 GCA_947483555.1 Myxococcales bacterium | reverse complement strand
GCGAGCGCGAATAGTCGAGTGCGACAGCCCGACACCTACCTTCCTGGACAGCCCGCCCCTGGGACGATCGACGAGGCGACTCCGAAGACGGAACCGCCCACGGGCGAAGATCTGCGCTTGACACCACCGCCACTACATAGTCGTGGGGCGTCGCGATGGGCAGGCCCCACCGCGCCGGCCGCGCACGGCACGGCGGGGCGGGAGCATCACCAGATCCCCGCTCCGCGCCGTCGACGCCCTGCAGACTCCTAGCGGTGGGCGGCGCGCAGCAGCCGCCCGAACGCGGTCGCCGCCGCGTCGGCGAGCGTGACCGCCATCGCCTCGGCCGGGCCGAGGCCGCCGCTCGACTGCACGTAGAGGATACACACCACGTGCTCGGCGACCGCGATCGGCGCCACCAGCACGGTGGCTGCTGGCCGCCCGCCGAGCAACGACCACATGCGCTCGTCGATCACGGTGGCGGTGATCGCGCTTCTGGCCAGCATGTGGGTCTTGCGACTCACGTAGGCGTCGGCGATCAGCCCGGGTTGATCGAGCGGCACCGCCAGCGACTCGATCACCGCGTTGCCGTCCTCGCAGAACCCTTTCCAGCCGATCGCCAGCGGCGGGCGGGCCACGAAGATCGCGGCGACGTCGAGCGGCGCGCCCGGCAGCTCGCCGAGCGCGTCGAGGATCAGCTCGCCGACGCGATCGCGGGTCTCGGCGCGGCGCACGGCCCGGGCCAGCTCGTCGACGCCGAGCGGGCGTGGTGACTGCAGATCCTGGATCAGCCGGATCCCCGACTCGCTGGCCACCTGGCGGACCGCGATCCGGGCCAGCGTCGTGGTCGTCGGGGTGTCCCCGAGCGTGGCGACGAAGTGACGGCGTTCGCTGCCGTCGCCCTCGGTGATCAGCGGCTTGAGGCCGAGCTGGCTGTCGAGCTTCAGGGCCGGATCGCTGCCGACGCCGAGCTCGAGATCCTCGATGCGCGGATCGTTGGTCGGCGGCAGCGTCCGTGGCGGCCGCTCGGTGGCCGCCACGTCGGGTTCGGACGGCGAACGCACCAGCGTGCCCGGGGTGCCGTCCTTGCCGGGCTGGAACGCCCAGCCCTCGATGTTGCTGTCGTCGACGCTGTCGGGCACCACCGGCAGCTCGGTCGGCAGGCGCGACTTGACGCGCATGAACCGGTTGGCACGCGGGATCTGGTACGCGACCTCGAGGTGATAGTGGATGCGGAGCTCGGGCGCGATCGCGAACACCAGCTCCTCGGGTTCGACGTCGAGCTGGAACGCGAGCTCGCCGCGCCCGTGTTCGGGGAGTGGATCGCGAACCGCGACCGCGAGCCGCCGCTGATCGTGGGCCAGGCGCCCGATCGGCACCGCGCGCCACTTGCCGGCGATGTCCGAGGGCACCCGCGCCTGGAGCGCCGGATCGCAGCGCTCGAAGTGCTGCCCCAGCGCCGCCGGCGCGCGGTGGCGACGGGCAAGCGCCTTGGCGAGCTGATCCAGGGTCAGGTAGCCGAGCTCGACCAGATTGGTGCCCAGCCGGCCACCGTACAGGACCTGCGACGAGAGTCCCTCGTGCAGCTGGACCTCGGTGATCAGGTCGAGGTGTACGAGGATCTCGCCCAGACGTGCCACAGGGAGGGCGATCGTATCAGGGTGGCACGGCGGTCCGGAAGTTCCGGGACGCTTGCGACGGTCGCTACCCCACACGACACCGAACCCCCACCGTCCGCCGCTTCGCGTCGGGACGGAGCCGGGCCCTGGGGGGGCATCGTGGGCCTGCTGATCACCCCGGTCAGGCGATCGTCACGTCGCGGCACAGGTAGACGTCCTGGATCGCGTTCAGCAGCTCGACGCCATCCTTCATCGGCCGCTGGAACGCCTTGCGACCGCTGATGAGCCCCATGCCGCCGGCGCGCTTGTTGATGACCGCCGTGGCCACCGCGTCGCGCAGGTCGTTGTCCCCCGACGCGCCGCCCGAGTTGATGAGCCCGATCCGGCCCATGTAGCAGTTCGCCACCTGGTAACGCGTCAGATCGATGGGGTGGTCGCTGGTCAGCTCGGAGTAGACCTTCTTGTGGGTCTTGCCGAAGCCCTTCAGCGCCGGGTCGTTGTACCCGCCGTTACCCTCGGGGAGCTTCTGCTTGATGATGTCGGCCTGGATCGTGACGCCGAGGTGGTTGGCCTGGCTGGACAGGTCGGCCGCCAGGTTGTGGTCGCCGCGCTCGGTCTTGAACGCCGGGTTGCGGACGTAGCACCACAGGACCGTGAACATGCCCAGCGTGTGGGCCTCGGCGAACGCGGCCGCGACCTCGGCGAGCTGACGGCGAGACTCGGGCGAGCCCCAGTAGATCGTCGCGCCGATGCCCTGCGCGCCCATGTCGGCGCACTGCCGCACGGTGCCGAACAAGGTCTGGTCGTACGTGTTGGGGTACGACAGGAACTCGTTGTGGTTGATCTTGACGATGAACGGGATGCGGTGCGCCCAGCGCCGCGCCACCGACCCGAGCACCCCGAACGTCGACGCCACCGCGCTGCAGCCGCCCTCGACCGCCAGCTTCACGATGTTGTCGGGATCGAACATCGCCGGGTTGGGGGCGAACGATGCCCCGGCCGAGTGCTCGATGCCCTGATCGACCGGCAAGATCGAGATGTAGCCGGTGCCGGCCAGACGGCCGGTCTCGAACATGCGCTGCATCGCGCCGAGCACCCGCGGCGTACGGTCGGTGTGGGTGAAGACGTCGTCGATGTAGCGCGGCCCGGGCAAGGTCAGCGCTTCCTTCGCGATCGTCTTCGACGCGTGGTCGAGGAGCGGAGCCTGGTCACCGAGGAGCTCGCGGAGCTGGCGGATGTCGCGGGGCATGAAGCGGTTCTACTAGTCGGAGGCGGGCTCGCGCAAGCCCATGCTGCAGTGCGTCGAAAAACGCAACGCCGCCGAGCCGGAACGATGCGGATCACATCGCCCGGGTCGGCCGTTGTTGCAAACTGCCTGGACTTTCCGCTACAACGCCGGCTCGATTCGACTTGCTCAGGGAGACACCATGCGCCTCATCCATTTTCTTGCGGCGACCGCCACCAGCCTCGCACTCGTCGCCTGCGGCGGCGACGACGGGGGTGTCGTCGTCGACGCGTCGACCGCGCTCGCGAATCCGGGCTTCCCGGTCCCGACCACGACCACCAAGGCCAACAGCCAGACCGGTGGTGTGTGGACCGAGACCGGACCGGCCAACTGGGCCTGTCTCAACACCGCCTCGCCGGATCAGCCCAGCACCCAGGCGATCGCGCTGAGCGGCAAGATCGACGACTTCCAGACCGGCAATGGCGTCGGCACGGCGGCGGTCACCGCGTTCCCGGGCATCAACCTGGCCGGCAACTCGGGCACGACGACCTCGGACAACGCGGCCCAGACCCGCGGCAACTACACGATGAACCTGGCGATGCTGCCCTCGGGCACCACCCGCTACGGCTTCAAGTTCGAGGCGACCAGCTACGTCAAGACGTACCTGCTCAACCAGTACATCACCCCCAACATGGCGACCCAGCTGCGCGACATGAGCGCGGTGTCCGAGGCCACCGCGCTGGCGCTGCCGGCGTTCATCGGCGTCACCCGCGACGTCACCAAGGGCGTCCTCGCCGGCGCGTTCCGCGACTGCAACGGCGACGAGGTCTCGAACGCGGTCGCCACCGTGAGCGGCACCGCGGGCACCCCGGCCCACCTGCTGGGCGCGAAGACGTTCTACTTCTCGGCCGGCTCGACCAGCCTCCCGGTCCGCCACACCGTCGAGCCGGTGCTCAACAACGACGGCCTGTTCGTGATCCTCGACCTGCCGCCGCAGACCGCGAGCGCGTACGTCCAGGTCTGGGGCTTCGTCGACGACGCCGATCTCGCCGACGGCCAGATGACGCTGCTCTCGGAGCTGGCGTCGCCGGTCGAGGCCAACGCGATCATCACCGGGTCGTTCGATCCCAAGCGCAACTGAACCGGGTACGGATCGCCTGGCGCGGATGCCAGGTGCGAATCGAAAGGGCCGCAACGCGCGGCCCTTTTGCTTTTTTGCTATCGTGAGCCGGCCATTCCTGGGGGAATCATGATCCGTCGACGACACCTGGCCTCCGCCGCCGCCGCCACGATCGCGGTCACGCTCACGGCCGTCGGGGCGCCGCCCGCCCGCGCCGACCTCACCGAGCTGAAGTGGGCCAGCGAGGGCTACTTCCGCACCCGCACGATCACCTTGACCAACCTGGCGCCACAGCCACGGCGGACCAGCATCTACCCGCCCAACGGCGAGACCCTGGTCATCCCCGACATCCGGCGGACCAGCTACATCGTCAGCCGCTTCCGCATGATGCCGTCGCTGATCTACGGCAAGGTGGCGCGGCTCAACCTCGAGATCGACGCGCTCGACGACGTGCTGTGGGGCGACAACAACGGCCTGTCGACGGCACCGCTGTTCGCCACCGACGGCTCCAACCAGGGCTTCCTCGGCGGCCCGGTCGGCGACTCGATCTCGGTGCGGCGGGCGTGGATCCAGTACGCGGTGCCGGTCGGCCTCATGCGCGTCGGCCGCATGCCGTCGCACTGGGGCATGGGCCTGCTCGCCAACGGCGGCGGCACCGGCTGGATGGACCCCGACAGCCCCAAGGGCGAGCCGCGCCGCAAGATCCTCGACAACTTCTTCGACGACGACTTCGGTGACAACCACTTCGGCTCGACCACCGATCGCATCTTGTTCGTGACCCGGCCGATCACCATCTACCGGACCGTCAAGAAGCTGGGCAAGGTCGAGCACCCGCTGGTGGTCGGCTACGCCTTCGACAAGCTCAGCGAGTCGCCGCTGCTGCCGTACGAGAACTTCGAGCGCAAGTTCCGCCCGTTCGGCCAGCAGGGCTTCATCTCGCGCGGCCGCGCCGACGACGTCAACGAGCACGTCGCGCTCGCGGTGTGGAACGATCCGGACTGGGACAAGAAGTCGTTCCTCGACGAGTTCCGCATGGGCGTCTACGCCGTCCTGCGCAGCGCCAAGGAGGGCTCGACCCAGCCGTCGGCGATCACCGATCCGACCGCGATCTGCGGCACCTTCGACGGCGTGCCCTACACGTGCAAGGACACCGGCAGCAAGGTGTGGATCGCCGACTTCTGGTGGCGGGTCCGCTACGGCAACATGTTCACCGAGGGCGAGGTCTATCAGATCGGCGGCACCACGTTCGGCGGCGTGCCGTTCCCATCGCGCAACCAGAAGAAGGACGCCAGCATCAACGCTGGCGTGGCGCGCTTCGCGTGGCTGACGCCGAAGTGGGACGCCATGCTCGAGCTCGGCCACGCGTCGGGTGACGAGGAGCTCGAGGACGAGCACTTCAAGCAGCGCGCCATGCACCCCGACTTCAACGTCGGGCTCATCCTGTTCGAGGAGACGCTGCGCGAGCTGACCGCCCGCACCTATGGCATCCCGTTCTTCTCCAACGAGAACCCGCAGGGCGCGCTCGGCTTCATGTCGAACGGCGGCGTGATCAACGCCAACTACCTCATGCCCAAGGGCCGCTTCCGGCCGACGCCGGTAGCCGGTCTCGAGATCATCGGCGGCATCCTGGCCGCCTGGGTCGACACCACGCAGACCAACGGCACCGCGCTGTTCGCGGCGTGCTCGATCGGCGGTGCCTGCACCAGCGACGGCAAGGATTCGACCTACCTCGGCACCGAGTTCGATCTGTCGCTGCGGGCCAGCTTCGCCGGCCAGATGCGGTTTGCCCTCGAGGCCGGCTACCTCAGGTTCGGCGGTGCGCTGAAGCACCAGCTGACCGAGGCCGACGGCTCGTTCTCGCTGCAGTCGTCGATCGCGTTCGTCTGGTAGTCGGTCGGCGTGCTCGCTCCGACCCGGTCCGGCCGCGACGCGCTCTACGCGTACCTCGCGGTGGCGGCCCTGGTCGCCGGGCTGGTCCGCATCGACATCACGCTGCCGGCGATCGGGCACCTCGGCTCGGCGCTGGTGGCGGTGGTGTTCCTCTACGGTCCGGTGGTGGTCGCGTGGCGTCGCCACGAAGACCTGATCGACTACGGCTTCCGCACCGACCCGGTCGGCAAGAACCTGGTCTTCGTCGCCGCCTCGCTGACGCTGATCCTGCCCGCGTTCCTGGTCGTGTACCTCGGCTTCTACGATCTGGTCTGCGACACCCGCAGCCTGCGCGCCCTGGCGCCGCCCGGAACCTGCGCCGGCTGGGATGGCGTCAATCTCGACATGCCGCGGCTGGGCTGGGGGTTCCTCGAGTTCTGCGCGGTGCAGATCGTGGTGGTCGCGCTCCCCGAGGAGCTGTTCTTTCGCGGCTGCCTGCACCGCCTGCTCGAGCAGCGCTTTCCGCCGGCCCGGCGCTGGCTCGGCGGCGGCATCGGCGTCGCGTTGTTGCTGTCGTCGCTGGCATTCGCGCTCGTCCACCTGCCCAAGAACGGCGACCCGCGCGCCCTGGCCACGTTCTTCCCTGGGCTGCTGTTCGGCTGGATGCGATCGGCGACGGGATCGATCGCCGCCCCGGTCGCCGTCCACGCGGCGTCGAACATCTGGGTCCGACTGCTCGACCTGACGTTCCTTCGCTGAGCTGAGCCGCGCTCGACGAGGAAATCGCGGTCCCGGCCGGGACCGCCGCGCTATGATGGTGCCCCATGAAGACGATCGTGATGGTGTTACTGGCGACCACGGGCGTGGCCCACGCCGCGCCGCCGACCGGCCGCGAGGTGCTGGAGCGCCAGGAAGAGGCGCGCAAGATCCCCGCGTTCCAGGCCAAGGCCACGATCTCCACGGTCAAGGACGGCGCCAAGGAGAAGGCGGCCAAGAAGTTCCGCTGGTGGCGCAAGCTCGGCGATGACAAGGTGCACTTCGTCACCCTCACGCGCTTCGACGAACCGGCGACGATCCGCGGCGAGGGCGTGCTGCTGCGCGAGGGCAAGGGCGACAACGACGTCCTGCTCTACCTGCCGCGGTTCAAGAAGATCCGGCGCGTCGAGGGCCAGTCGCAGAGCTCGAGCTTCATGGGCTCGGTGTTCAGCTACGCCGACATCGCCGTGCCGCACGCCGACGAGAGCAAGGCCAAGGTGCTGCGCGAGGAAGCCTGCCCCGGCCAGCAGCTCAAGTGCTGGGTGGTGGAGATCACGCCGGCCACCGACAAGATCCGCGATCGCACCGGCTACAAGCGCAGCGTGCAGTGGATGCGCCAGGACAACTGGGTGACGGTCTACGGCGAGTTCTACAACCTCAAAGGAGCGCTGTGGAAGAAGCTCACCGCGACCGAGGTGAAGGAGGTCGATCCCAAGCAGCACAAGTGGCTGCCCCACCACCTCAAGATCGAGGACGTGCCCGGCAAGCGAGTCACCGTGCTGACGCTCGCTGACGTGAAGGTCAACGTGACGCTCGACGACACGTTGTTCACGGAGCAGAGCCTCGCCAACGAGTAGCGTGCGCTCCTTCGCAGTCGCGATCCTGTTCGTGCTCTGCTTCACCGCGGGGCCGGCGGTCGCCAAGATGCGCGTCGCCCTGCTCGCGATCGAGGGCCGCGGTGGCGACGACGTCCGCAGCGCCGTCGAAGTGGTGCTCGCGCGCGAGGTCACGGTGATCTCGCACAGCATCTCGCAGCGCAGCCAGCGCCGCCTCGCCGGTCCGGTCAACGACCAGTGGTACGCACGCCTGGCCGCCGACCTGGCCGCCGACGCCATCATCTCCGGAACCTGGCGCCCGGCCGGCAAGCGCTGGCGCCTGACCCTGACCCTGCGCCGCCCCACCGGCGAGATCGCCCGCGAGATCGTGGTCCAGGCCCGCGGCCGGACCCTGGACCAGGCGGCCACGGACGAGCTCGCCGCCCAGCTCCTCCCGCTCACCCTCACCGATCCCGAGCCCAAGCCCGAGCCCGATCCCGAGCCCGAGCCCGAGCCCGAGCCCGAGCCCGAGCCCGAAACCGAAACCGAAACCGAAACCGAAACCGCCGCCGAAACCGAAACCGCCGCCGAGACCGAAACCGCGGCCGAAACCGACTCCGAAACCGACTCCGAAACCGAGTCCGAGTCCGACTTCGAGGGCGGCCTCGGCCCGCTCGGCGGCAAGACCTTCGCCTACGTCCGGGCCCCCGTCGACGGCGGCCCGTTCCAGCAAGTCTCGGCCTCGCTCTGGCTGCGCGCCCGCCCCCAGCTCTCCGAGGTCGCCTCGGCCACCCTCGAGGTCGCGCTCGACGGCTTCGAGGTCGCGCAGCAAGTGGAGGAGCGCCGCGTGCGCGTCGCGCTCCGCGAGGCCTACGTCTCGGTGCGCAAGCGGGGCTGGCTGGTCCGCATCGGGCAGCAGATCATCCCGTGGGGCAGCAGCGACGCGCTCAACCCCACCGACTTCCTCACCGCCCGCGACTACCGCTACGTCTGGACCGACACCGAGCAGCAGCGCCTGGGCGCGGTCAGCCTGCTGGTGTCGCGAGCCTGGCGCCACGTCGAGGTCACGGTGGTGGCCACGCCGCTCGGTCCGACCTCGGTGCTGCTGGTGCCGGCGTCCGCGCTCGGCGCCGGCGTCTCGCTCGCCGCTCCCGTGGCGGAGGAGCCGGCACTGAAGCACACCGAGGTCGCCGGCAAGCTGAAGTTCTCCGGGCGGCGCTGGGACGTGGCGCTGGTCGGCTTCCGGGGCCGCAACCACAGCCCCGAATTCGAGCTGGTGTCGGCCACCGACACCGCCATCGTGTTGCAGCAGGTTCATCACGACACCGTCGCCGGCGGCATCGATACCTCGGCGACCCTCGGCAAGCTGGTCGTGCGCGCCGAGGCGGTCTACGTGCTGACCGAGAACGCCAGCGGGGAGGATCCGACGATCCAGCCCACGCACGTCTTCGCCGTGCTGGGCCTGGAGCGGCCCTTCGGTGACCACGTTCGCGCCCAGGTCCAGGCGATCGCTCGCTTCCATCCGGAGTGGACCGATCCACGAACAGCGATGGGACCCGATCCCGCGACGACGGCGGGTCAGCAGGTGGTCGCGGGCGCCAACGCGTTGCTACTCGACTATCAGGACCGGGTTCGCCCGGCGGCCACGCTGCGCCTGGCGTACACGAGCGAGGAGGGCGGCCTCGAGGCCGAGATCTTTGCCGCCACGAACCTGATCGGCAACGACTACCTGATCCGCCCGCTGCTGGGCTGGCGCCCGACCGACGAGGTGCTGATCCAGCTCGGGCTCGAGGCCTACGGCGGCCCGACCTCGCGCCCGCTGGGCGCGCTTCATGACTTCGGCGGTATCTTCGGGCAAGTCACGTATTCGTTCTGATGACGCCCCCCCAGGGGGCCGGGTTAGTCTATCAGATGGCCGTTTACGCGCCGACCTGACGTGGAGACCACCGTGCCCCAAGCGTTTCGCACTCTCGTGTTCGAGGTCAACGACGGCATCGCCACGGTGCGCTTCGACCGCGAGAAGGACACCAACGCGTTCTCGCGCGCGATGACGCTCGAGCTCCTCGAGGTCTGCCGGCTGGTCAGCGCCGACGCCGCCCTGGCCGCGCCGCAGATCGGGGCCGTGATCCTGACCGGCGGCAGCGGGCGCTCGTTCAGCGTCGGCGGCGACTTCAACGACGTCAGCAAGCTGGATGAGGAGCAGGAGATCCGGGCCTACCTCGGCGAGATCATCGACCTGTACATCGGCATCCTGAACCTCGACATCCCGGTGGTCGCGGCGATCGATCGCTTCGCGATCGGTCAGGGCCTGCAGGTCGCGCTGATGACCGACTGGCGAATCGGCGCTCACAGCTGCCAGCTCCAGATGCCGGAGCTCAAGAACGGCGTCGCCTGTCCGCTCGGCTCGATCATCCTCGAGGTCCTGTTCGGCCGGGCGCGGATGCAGGAGCTGGTCTTCGACTGCGAGCTCCTCGACGCCGCCGCCAGTCGTGGCCACGGCTTGCTCAGCCAGCTCACCTCCAGCGAGCAGTTGCAGGCCACTGGACTCGAGGTCGCCCGCAAGCTCATGGCCTATCCGCGGACCTCGTTCGTCGCCACCAAGCGCATCCAGAATCAGCGCTTCGTCGCCGCGCTGGAGTCGGTCCGTGAGCCGAGCTCGCAGGCCCACGTCGCCGCATTTCTGATGAGGACCGGCAAGAAGCACTTCGAGAAGATCCTGGGCGCCGACTGAAGGAGGACCACGTGAGTGACGAGGAAAAGGTCGTGGCGGCGATTCGCAAGCTCGGGATCGGCGACCCGCCGATGACCGCGGCCACCAACCTGCGCGACGACCTGGGTCTCGATTCGGCCAACCTGATCGAGCTGACCGTGCTGGTGCACACCATGTACGGCGTCGATCTCGGGCGTCGCGCCGCCGAGCAGAACCTGCTCCCGGTGACCATCGGCGATCTCACCCTGCTCATGAAGAAACCATGAAGGCCTACGTCGTCCACAACCGGACCCCGTTGCCGCCGTTTCGCAAGCCGGCCGCGCAGGTCCGCTTCCGGAACTGCACCGTCGGGTCGCGCCTCGAAGGTCAGCTCCGCAAGGCCGACCTCACCGTCGTCGATCGGGAGAGCGACGACCGCGGCGCCGTCGAGCCACGCTCGCTCGTGGTCGCCGACGACCTGGTCCTGTCGGACAACTTCATCAAGCGGTTCCTGGCCGCGATCCCGGACCGCAGTCAGAGCTACCAGTGCGAGATCGAGTCCGGCCGCTTCACGATGCTGAGCCGGCGGGACGCGCCGCAGGTCTTCAAGAAGCTCCCGCTCCACTACCACGGTGACGCGGCGACCGCGGCGTTCCAGACCCTGCGCATGCAGCCGGTGCCGGTGCTCGAGGTCGTCGACGGCGTGCCCGGCCGCATGCAGAGCCTCACCGACATCTGCGTCTACTTCTTCGACATCTACGCCGTGAAGCTCGACTACTGGTTCGATCTGCAGACCGCCAGCAGCGTCTACTGTCGCGAGTTCGTCGCCAAGCTCATCGCTCCGTTTCACGCCCGGGTGCCGGGCGCCATCCTGTCCCGGTTCACCAGCTCGTCCCGGGTGATGAGCAAGTGCAACTCGATCGGTCGCAACACCCGGATCCATCGCACCGCGATCCTCGAGGGCTGCGTCATCGGCGACGGCGTCGAGATCGGGCCCTATTCGTACGTGCGCTCGTCGGTGATCGGCGACAAGGCCGTGCTGCGCGAGAAGTCGGCGGTGAAGATGTCGTACATCGGCGCCGGCTCGTTCGTCATGGGCTCGGACATCGTCAACAGCTACATCGGCGACGGGACGTCGATCTTCTGCCCCATGCTCTACAACGTCGTCTTCGGCGAGCGCGGCTTCCTCAGCGGCGGCAGCGGCTTCGCCGACTTCATCGTCGGCGCCGAGTCGATCCCGGCCACCATCGACGGCAAGCAGGTGCCGACCGGCCTGCCGTTCCTGGCCAGCGCCGTCGGTGACGACTGCTTCATCGGCGCCAACCTCATCTTCGCGCCCGGCCGCACCATCCCCGACGGCACCAAGCTCCTCGACCACGGCCTGATCAAGACGGTGCCGACCAAACCCGACGGCTCGTACGTGGTGTCGGGGACCGACCTGCTGCAGATCCCCGACGGCTTCCTGAAGAGGAAGCGATCGTGAGTCTGTCGCTGCCGACCGAGATGCAGGCGTGGGTGGTCCGCGAGGAGCGCCATGGCGAGCCGATCGACGCCATGAAGCTCGAGACCGTGGTGGTGCCCGAGCCCGGGGTCGGCGAGGTCATCCTGCGGGTCAAGGCCGCCGGCATCAACTACAACCACATCTGGGCCTGTCGCGGCAAACCGGTCCCGGTCAGTGGGCTGCATCCCAACGAGCCGCTCCACATCGGCGGCAGCGACGCCAGCGGCGTCGTCATCGCCATCGGCGATGGGGTCAAGTACTGGAAGGTCGGCGACGAGGTCATCACCCATCCCAACCAGACCTGCGGCCAGTGCGCGGCCTGCAACGGGTTCGAGCCGCTGTCGTGTCTGCACCAGAAGGCGTGGGGCTTCGAGACCAGCTGGGGCAGCTTCGCTCAGTACGCGCGGGTCCAGGCCCAGCAGCTACTTCCCAAGCCCAAGAACCTGAGCTGGGAAGAGGCCGCGTGCTACGGGCTCAAGCTGTTCACCGCCTACCGCATGCTGTTCGTGAGCTGCGACATCAAGCCCGACGATCGGGTGCTGGTGTGGGGCGGCTCGGGCGGGCTCGGCTCGTACGCGATCCAGCTGTGCCGGGCGGTGAACGCCATCCCGATCTGCGTGGTGAGCTCGGCGGAGAAAGCGGCCTACTGCCGCTCGCTCGGAGCCGAGCTGTGCATCGACCGCACCGAGTTCCCGTACCTGTCCGAGCCGAACCCGTCACCGTTTCCCAACGATGGGATGCGCAAGTTCCGCCGCAAGATCCGGGAGCTGACGGGAGGGTACGAGCCGGACATCGTCTTCGAGCACGTCGGCGCGGCGACCTTCCCGACCAGCGTGTTCGTCGCCCGCCGGCTGGGCAAGATCGTCATCTGCGGTGCGACCAGCGGCTACGCGCTGACCTTCGACGCCCGCTACCTGTGGATGCACCAGAAGCAGATCGTCGGCTCCCACGGCTGCAACTCGCACGACGCCACCCGCGCCAACCACCTGATCGAGCGCGGCGTCATCAAGCCGACCCTGACCCGGACCTTCTCGTTCCAGGACGCCGCCATCGGTCACCAGCAACTGGTCGACGACGTGGGCGCTCAGGGCAGCTACGCGATCGTGGTGGATTGACCGGGGAGATCGAGATGATCTGGGAGTTCCTTGCGCGATCGGTATCGACGTCGACGGACAGCGAACGTCCGGCCATCGTGTCGGACGCCGCGACGCTGTCGTACGCCGAGCTAGTCACCAACGCCGAGCGCCTGGCAGGCGCGCTGGGCGACGCCGGCATCGGCCCCGGCAACGTCGTGCTGGCGTATCTCGACAACGTGCCGGCCTTCCTGGTCGCGCTGCTGGCGAGCGCCAAGCTCGGCTCGACCTTCGCCCCGCTCGACATCGGCGTCACCGACGCCGAGGCGCACGCGCTGCTCGCGCTGTCGCGCAGCGATCTCATCATCTGCGACCCGACCGCCGTGGCCCGCTGCGAGCGCTGGTCCGCGAACCTGGTCGCGGTCACCGTACGCGGCGACGTGGCCGAGACCCGGGTCCCGGCGCCACCGCCGCCGTCGATCGATCCCGGGATCGGGTGCATGCAGTTCTCCTCGGGCACCACCGCGGCCTCGAAAGGGATCCTGCTCGGACACCAGGCGCTGTTCTACCGCTCGCATTATCTCGGCCGGGCGCTCGGCCTCGATCGCGGCGACCGCACGCTGTGCACCCTGCCGCTCAGCCACACCCACGGCGCCGAGTGTCTGGCCTTGCCGACCCTGATGACCGGCGGGACGCTGTACCTGAAGTCACCCCGGTTCGCCTTCCCGCTCTACATCCTCGAGGAGCTGGAGCGACTCCGCATCACCTTCTTCAGCTCGATCCCGCAGTTCTACGACTTCGCGGTCAAGCTGGCGCTCGACCGGACCCCGGACCTCGGCGCGCTGCGGCTGCCGTTCTGCGGCAGCGCCGCGCTGGCCCGGGTGACCGCCGAGGCGTTCTTCGCCAAGTATGGGGTCCATATCCGGCAGGGCTACGGGCTGGCCGAGCTGTCGGTCATCTGCATGAACATGCACGACGGCGACACGGTGCACTACGACTCGGTCGGCAAGCCGATCGAGGGGATCGAGTGGCGGCTCGACGGGGTGGGCGCGGAGGGCGAGCTGCTGGTGCGCTCGAAGGCCATGTTCGCCGGCTACATCAACGACGCCGCGGCCACCGGCGACAAGCTCAAGGACGGCTGGCTCCACACCGGGGACGTCGTCGCGGTCGACGACCACGGCAGGTTCCGGATCGTCGGCCGCAAGGACGACTTCATCAAGGTGAACGGCTTCAAGGTCTACGCCGCCGAGGTCGAGACCGCGATCATCGGACTCGACTGGATCGTCGAGTGCGCCGTCCTCGGCGAGCGGGACGAGCTGGGCACCGAGTCGATGGTCGCGCACGTCGTGCCCCGGGATGCCAGCCGCTCGCCGCGCGCGGTCCACGACGACCTCGTCCGCCACCTGCGGACCGTGGTCTCCGACTACAAGATCCCGAAACGCTGCGTGGTCTGGAGCGAGCTACCCAAGAACCCGCTCGGCAAGATCCTCAAGGCGAAGATCCGCTCGAGCTCGACCCCGGAAAGCGCATAACAAGGAGTCTCCGGTCATGGCCAATGCATATCAGCCGCTCACCCCCTCCGGCAAAGGCGCCCGCATCGGCGACCGTCGGGTCACCGACTTCTCGGTGGCGGAGATCCGCGACCTGCTCGCCCGCCACGACTGGCTCGCGTTCGAGGACCACCCCGTGACCACCGACGAGGTCGTCGAGTTCATGGGCCGCTTCGGCACGTTGGTCCACAACGACCGCCGCCAGGGCGCGGTGCTCAACATCGACGCCTCCAAGAAGGACGAGGGCGAGGTCCTGCTCGGCGAGGGCTTCCTGCCCCTGCACCGCGACGGCGCGCTGATGGGCACCAACATCGCCCTGGTCGGCATCTTCTGCGTCGAATACAAGAACGTGACCGGCGGCGGTCGCACGTTCATCTCCGACATCGACAACGCCTGCAAGGATGTCCCCGCCGAGATCCTCGACGTCATCCGCGACAAGGGGATCGAGGGCCGGCCGGTCGATCGCTACTACCTCAAGCCGTCCGACACCTGGCACTGGATCCCCGGCTTCGCCGAGGTCGATGGCCACAGCTACCTCAACGTCGGGTTCCCTTACCGGCCCGGCGAGCAGGCGAGCTGGCTGTTGCGCATCCCCGGCGTCGACGACGACCGCTGCCAGGAGATGTTCGAGACCATGCGCGCCATCCTGATGAGCGAGCGCTACTGCTACTACCACGAGTGGGACGAGGGCGACCTGTTGCTGCTCGACAACCGCCGCCTGCTCCATGGCCGCGAGGCGTTCAAGGGCCAGCGCGCGCTCGCCAACTTGCAGGTCCTGGCCGCGTAGCGCCCCGGCCGACCCGCTCATGACCAAGATCCCGCTCGCGGTCGCGCCGCGCTTCTACAAGCCGCTGCTCATGGCGCGCAACGCGGTGCGCTTCTGCAACCTGCTGCGCAGCGAGTTCGGCGATCTGGTCCTGTCGCGCGGCTTCTTCGACTTCTACCTGCTGAACCACCCCGATCTGGTCGCGGTCATGCTGCTCAACAAGGAGGGCCTGGTCGATCGGGTCAACCGGCTGAACCCGATCTACCAGCGCATCGGCAACATCGGCCGCTCCGGCCTGGCGACCAGCGGCGCCCAGCACTGGAAGCAGCAGCGGCGGCGCATCGCGCCGCTGTTCGGCGCCACGGCGATCCGGGGCTTCGGCGAGACCATGATCGCCACCGCCGAGAGCTGGCTCGCCCGCTGGGACGCGCTCGGCCGTAGCGGCAAGACCTTCAACATGAAGGACGAGACCAACGAGCTGTCGCTCGAGGTGAACACCCGCTGCCTCTTCAACACCAGCCTGCGCGGCGATCACGCCCGGCTCCAGGGCTGGTTCACGGTGATGAAGGAGTACCTCGAGGCGTTTCCCGTTCCCGTGCTCAGCGACTGGCGGGTGCCCACCCCGCTGAATCTCCGCACCCGGCGCGCCCTGCGCGGCTTCGACCGCTACGCGATGCAGCTCATCGAGCAACGGCGAAGGGCGCCGCTCGATCCGGACTCGAAGGACATGGTCACCCGCATGCTCGACGCTCGCGACGAGGAGAGCGGGCGCGGCATGACCGACGAGCAGATCTGCCACGAGATGCTCACCTTCCTGATCGCCGGCTTCGAGTCGACCTCGTCGGCGCTGCTGTGGACGTTCTACCAGCTGTCGCAGCACCCGGCCGTCGAGGCCCGGGTCCACGAGGAGCTCGACCGGGTGCTGGGTGGCCGCGGGCTCACGATGGAGGACCTGCCCCGCCTGACCTACACCAAGCGGGTCATCAGCGAGGTCCTGCGCCAGACGCCGTCGGTGTGGTTCATGGCGCGCACCGCGATCGAGGACCTCGACCTCGGCGGCAACCCGATCAAGAAGGGCAGCCACCTGCTGCTGTCGATCCCGGCCCTGCACGGCCACCCCGGCCTGTGGCCCGACCCGACCCGCTTCGATCCCGATCGCTTCCTCGACGACGCGGTGGCCCAGCGGTCGCCGAACGCGTACCTGCCGTTCGGTCGCGGCGCCCACGCGTGCATCGGCTCCCACTTCTCGCTGCAGGAGCTGCTGGTCTTCACCGCGGTGCTGTGCAGCCGCTTTCGCGTGGTCATGGCGCAGCAGCGCTTCGACCCCGAGGACGTCCGCGCCGGGCTGTCGGTCTACCCGCGGCACGGGATCAAGATGCGGGTGGTGCGCCGCGAGCTGACGTCGGCGCGGGTGCCGCCGCCGACGACGATCGGGGCGCCGGCATGAGCTCGGCCACGACCGAGACCAGCGGCTTCGACCTGTCGGCCGTCGACAGCGACGGGTTCGTGCGCGAGCTCAAGCAGCTGCGGTCCGAGATCGACGACCAGCTCGGCGATGACGACCTCGCCCACCTGCGCAAGATGGAGCGCTGGGGGCGGCTGTGCACCGCGGTCGGCCTGGCCACCGCCGGGATCGCGCCCAACCCGGTGAGCGCGATCGCCCTGGCGCTCGGTCGCAACAGCCGCTGGGTGCTCATGCACCACATCGGCCACCGCGGCTACGACGCCGTGCCCGGCGTGCCGGCCCGCTACACCAGCAAGGTGTTCGCGCGCGGTCGACGCCGCCTGCGCGACTGGGCCGACTGGCTGACGCCCGAGGCCTGGGTCTACGAGCACAACGTGCTCCACCACTCGCACACCGCCGAGAACCGCGACCCCGATCTGATCGAGCGCAACACCGAGATGTTGCGCGACTGGCCCGGCCCCACGGCGCTGCGTTATGCCGGGTTGGGGGTCCTGGCCCTGATCTGGCGGCCCGGGTTCTATGGACCCAACGCGCTGCGGGTGTGGAAGGAGCGCGGCAAGAACAAGCAGGAGGACGCCGCGACCTACGACTGGGCCACGATCGTGCGCTCGATCGCCGATCTCGACTTCCTGCGCACCTGCGCGCTGCCGTACGCCGCGCTGCAGTTCGTGGCCCTGCCGCTGCTCTACGCTCCGCTGGGACCGTGGGCGGTGTTCAGCGCCTGGTGCAACTCGCTGCTGGCCGACGTGGTCACCAACGTCCACAGCCTGATCGTGATCCTGCCCAATCACGCCGGCGACGACCTCTACCGCTACGACGCGCCGCCGGCGTCGCGGGCCGAGGCCAGCGTGCGCCAGGTCATCAGCTCGGTGAACTACCGCACCGGCACCGATCTGCAGGGGTTCCTGCAGCTGTGGCTGAACTACCAGATCGAGCACCACATCTGGCCCGATCTTCCGATGCTGAAGTACCGACAGTTCCAGCCCCGCGTCCAGGCGCTGTGCGCGAGGTACGGGGTTCCCTATGTGCAGGACAGCCTGCTGAGCCGCTTCAAGAAGATGAGCGACGTCGTGGTCGGCAGATCCGCCATGCGACGGTTCGCCAAGCCTGCGTCCACGACCGCGGAGATGTGATGCACCTTCTCGAGACCCAGGGTCTGCGCAAGACCTATCAGCAAGGCAAACACGGCGTCGAGGTCCTGCGTGGCATCGACGTCACCGTCGAGAAGGGCGAGTTCGTCGCCGTGGTCGGGCCGAGCGGGTCGGGCAAGACCACGTTCATGCAGCTGGTCGGCGGCCTCGACCGGCCGACCGCCGGCAGCGTGCGCCTGAGCGGCGAGTCGATCGAGACCTTCTCCGACGCCCGGCTGTCGGCGTTCCGGCGCCGCAAGCTCGGCTTCGTGTTCCAGTTCTTCCACCTCCTGCCCACGCTGTCGGCCGAGGAGAACGTCTGCCTGCCGCTGCTGCTCGACGGCGCCTCGTTCGCCAAGGTGGCGCCGATGGCGGCCGAGCTGCTCGAACGGGTCGGCCTCGGCCACCGCAAGGACCACCGTCCCGACCAGCTGTCGGGCGGCGAGATGCAGCGGGTCGCGATCGCCCGGGCGCTGATCGCCAATCCGGTCCTGGTCCTCGCCGACGAGCCGACCGGCAACCTCGACACCAAGACCGGCAAGCTGGTGCTCGAGCTGTTCCGTGACACGGTCAAGGAGCGCGGCCAGACGGTCATCATGGTCACCCACGATCCGCGCGCCGCCGCGCTCGCCGACCGCGTGATCGCGCTGCGCGACGGCGTGGTCGAGACCGACGAGCCCGGCCTGGCGAAATCGTGATCCGCAACCTGGTCAGGTTCGCCGGCTGGCGCTACGTGCGCCAGAAGCCGGTCCGCGCCCTGCTCACCGTGATCGGCGTCGCGCTGGGCGTGGCGCTGTTCGTCGCCATCAGCGCCATCAACGATTCGACGCTCGACTTCTTCCGCGACAACGTCAACTCGATGTCCGGGAAGGCCAGCTTCACGGTCCTCGGCTCGGAGGTCGGCTTCGCCGAGGAGACCGTCGAGGTGGTCCGCACCGTGCCGGGGGTGCAGAGCGCGGTCCCGATGATCGAGAACCGCGCCCGCCACGTCGGCGGCAAGACCGTGATCGTGTTCGGCATCGACCTGCTCCAGGACTCGGCGGTCCGCAGCTACCAGACCGAGGGCAGCGCGGACGTCATCGAAGACCCACTCGAGTTCCTGAACCAGGAAGACTCGATCATCGTCACCAAGGCGTTCGCCGCCCACCACGGCCTCGAGGTCGAGTCGCCGATCGATCTGCTCACCGCGCTGGGCCAGAAGCGCTTCGTGGTCCGCGGCTTGCTCGAGCCGAGCGGCGCCGCCAAGGCCTACGGCGGCGGCATCGCGATCATGGACATCGACGGCGCTCGCGTCATGTTCGGCAAGGAAGGCAAGGTCGATCGCATCGACGTCATCCCCGAGCCCGACGTCGACGAGGACGCGCTGGCGGCCCGCATCCAGGCCGCGGTCGGCAGCGGGCTGCGCGTCGAGCGCAAGGAGAACCAGACCGAGGCGCTGTCGCGGATGGTCCAGGGCTACCAGGGCATCCTCGCCTTCTGCAGCTTGCTGGCGCTGCTGATCGGCATGTTCCTGGTCGCCAACACGATCGCGGTCGCGGTCGCCGACCGCCGGCGTGACATCGCCGTGCTGCGCGCGCTGGGCGCGTCGCGGGGCGGCATCCTGTCGATGTTCGTGATCGAGGCGGCGTGGATGGGCCTGCTGGGCGGCGCCCTCGGCGTGCTGCTCGGACGCGGCCTCGCCGAGCTGCTGGTCGAGCGGGTGTCGGCGTCGATGACCCGCCAGTACGTGACCCCGATCGACGTCTCGGAGATCCACTTCGCCGCCTCGCAGGCGGTGACCGGCGTGATCGCCGGCATGGTGGCCGCGACCCTGGCCGCGCTGTGGCCAGCCTGGCAGGCGACCCGGGTCCAGGGCGCCGAGGCTTTCGGCGCCGGCCCGGCCGGTGACCGCCCGGTGGCCAAGAGCACCCGGCGGGCGATGATCTTCCGCCTCGCCGGCGTCGCCATGCTGGCGGCGCTGGGACTGCTCGCCAGCTCCGGCGCCAGCCACCCGGCGCTCGACGTGCTCAAGCCGGTGCTCGGCGCGGTGGGGGCCATGCTCGCCGCGCCGATGTTCGTCGCCCTCGGGCTGCGCGGGCTCGATCGCCTGCTCCATCCCCGCGGGCCGCTGGGGCGGCTCCACATCATGCGGCTGGCCTGCCAGAACCTGCTCCGCCATCCGTCGCGCACCGGCGGCAACGTCCTCAGCCTGATGATCGGTCTCATGCTCGTCATCGTGATGGCGGTCATCCAGTTCAGCTTCAAGACCAGCATCGGGGACTGGAACAGCCGCACGCTGCGCTCCGATCTTTGGGTCAGCTCGATCGGACGCGTCCTGACCCTCGACGTCCAGCCGCTGTCGGAGTCGCTGGCCGCCGACATCGAACAGGTGCCGGGCGTCGACATCGCCGACGGCAAGGGGGCGCGCGGCTTTCGCATCGTCCACCACGTCCACGACGGGCGCCAGATCGTCCTCAAGGCGTGGGAACGGCAGCACCCGCGGATCGGCAACGCCATGTTCGACGTCATCGATCGCCCGGTCGATCAGGCGTGCAGCCAGCTCTTCGATCCGCGCACGCAAGGCGTCTTCGTGTCGCAGAACTTCGCCCTCCACTTCGGCAAGCAGACCGGCGGCACGCTCGAGCTCGAGACCCCGAGCGGGAAGCAGCGCTTCCAGATCCTGGGCACCATCGTCGACTACGGCAGTCCGGAGGGCACGCTGGTGCTGTCGCGCGACCTCTACAAGCGGCTGTGGCGTGATCCCCTGGTCACCGGATTCTCGGTCGAGGTCCACATCGGGTTCACGCACGAGGCGGTGCGCGACGCCATCGACGCCCGGCTCGGCCAGCGCGGGTTGGTGGCGACCATGAACCGCGAGCTGCGGGTGCAGTTCGGCGAGGTCATGGACGAGAGCTTCGGCTACACCAAGGCGATCGAGATCGCCGCGCTCGGCGTCGGGCTGCTGGCGCTGCTCAGCACGCTGCTCATGAGCCTGCTGACCCGCATGCGCGAGCTCGGCATGCTGCGGGCGATCGGCATGTCGCGGCAGCAGCTGGCGCGCATGATCCTCGGCGAGGCCATCCTGCTCGGCGCCTTCGGCGGCGGCGCAGCAGCGGCGCTCGGCATCTACATCGCCAAGCTGTGGGTGGTGTCGAGCCTGGCCTCGTCGCTGGGCTGGTTCGTCCGCGTCCACATCCCGTGGCTGTCGGTGGCGACCACGATCGGCACCGGCCTCGTGGTCGGCATCGTCGTCGGCCTGCTGTGCGCCCGCCGGGTCGCGGCGCTGGAGATCCGGGTCGCGCTCGAGACCTCGTGATGCCGCAGCCTCGGTCGTTGACGTTGACGGCGACGTTGACGGCGACGGCGTCGCGGAGTCGGGCGTAGACGGCGCGGGGCGGGGATCTGGTGATGCTCCCGACCCGCCGAGCCGTGCGGCGGCCGGCGCGGTGGGGCCTGCCCATCGCGCCGTCCCACGTGGGCGCCGCTCGGGCGGGCGGCCCCACCACGCCTCCGTGCCCGCACCACCACCGCGGTTTGCAGCGATGGAGACCGACACGGGAGCGGCGGTCGGTACGCAGTCGGCGTGTTCTCTTCGCGGAAGCTAGCCCTACGATGGCGGGCGCCGTAGCCAGTCGTTGATGAACGCCGCCGAGTCGCGCCAGCCGGTGCGCAGGTTCTTCTCGAACGCCGATTCGACCATGCCGCCGATGCCGCGGACGCGGGCCTCGATGTGGAACCTGAGCGTGCGGCGGCTGGTCGAGGCGGTCTCGGCCGGCGCGAGCTCCATCACCATGTCGCAGTGCATGCGGTCCGAGAAGGTGTCGGGGATGGTGCGCGCCCGCCAGATCTGCGCCTGCTTGTCGAAGCTGCCGTCCTCGACGTAGCCGAAGCTGGAGCCGAAGAACCTGGCCACCGTCGCCGCGGCGTCGAGGCGCGGCACGGCGCGGGTCTTGCGGTGGATCGCGGTCGCGGTGTCGTCGTGCGCGACGATCTCGTAGTGACGGAACTTCATGGCGGCGACGATGGCGCGCTCGAACGCCGGGTCGAAGAACGTGCGCCAGTGCTCGTCGACGCTCGCGCCGATGTCTTGCACGAGGGTAAAGTCACGCATCGGAGCGCAACGTACACCATGCCCTTCCTGTTCGTGTTTCCGAAGCCGACCGACGCGCCGCCGCGTGATCAGCCCGGCGCCGCCGATCGCCTGACCGCGCTGCTGTGCCCGTATCGCGGTCCGGTGCAGCGGATCGAGCTCGCGCACGGTCAGCTCTACCTGTCGTCGCTCGCCGAGATCACGCCGACCGGCGTCGCCATTCCGGCCCGGACCCGGAAGAACCCGCAGACCGCCTGGCTCGAGATCCGGATCGACGACCACGGCGTTCACTTCGAGACCGATCCGCTGGGCACCTTCCCGCTCTGGTATGCCGAGGATGATGCGCGGCTGATCGTCACCAGCGAGGTCAAGAGCGTGCTGGCGCTCGACGGGTTCGAGGTCGGCTTCGAGCCCGAGCGCTGGCCGGCCGATCGCAAACGTCCACCCGACTACTCCCCGTACGCCAACGTGCGCCGGGTCTCTCCGGGCGCGAACCTGCACGTCACGCCCGCGCTCGAGACCCGCGAGCAGCGGCGGCCGACGCTCGACTACCAGCCGGCGGCCCTGCTGGCATCCGATGAGGAGCGCCAGGCTGGCCTCGACACGGCCTTGCTGGCATCGGCGCGCGCGATGGCCGCCGCCGACGGCCCGTGGGGCGCGTTCCTGTCGGGCGGCATCGACTCGTCGATGGCCACCGCGCTGATGATGCGATCGCACGCCGATCTGCGCACGTTCACGCTCGGCACCGAGTACGGCAACGAGTACGCCGAGGCGGAGGCGCTGGCGTCGTTCCTCGGCACCGAGCACGCCCGGGTCACGGCGACCGAACCCGACGCCGTGGCGCACTTCGAGCGGGCCGTGTTCTGCAACGAGACCATCGACGGCCTGACCGCGGAGACGCTGGCCCAGCTGAGCGTCCTGGCCCAGGCCGCCGCCGCCGGCGTGCGTCGGGTGGTCACCGGGTACGGTGCCGACCTGCTGTTCGGATCGATGCTGCGCCACCAGCTGTACCTGCAGGTGACCGGCGTCGACGACCTGCAGTCCTTGATCGAACGCACGTGCTGGAGCGGCGAGTTCGCCCCGTTCTACGCCTGGGCGCTCGGCATCGAGGTCCATCACCTGTTCTGGGACCCGCAGCTGATGAACTGTGCGTTCCAGATTCCGGCCGCGGCCAGCTTCGATGGCACGCGGGAGAAGCTGGTCCTGCGCACGCTGGCGGTCGAGCGCGGTTACATGAACCAGGATCACGCGTTCCGGACCAAGCAGGCGCTCACCGACGGAACCCAGTTCAATCGCCTCTTGTCGGTGGGGTTTGGACTCGGCGACCGCTACGCCTACGACGAGAAGTCGGCCCGCGCGGTCGCGGTCCTGCGCCGCGTGTTCGAGACCGGACCACCGCCGCGATGACGAGCCGATGAGATGAATCGATGAGACCCGCCGCGTTCTTCGACATGGACCACACCGTGCTCCGCAAGGACACCGGCATGAGCTGGATGCGCTTCCTGCGCCGGCGTGGCGAGCTGACCGGCGCCGCGATGGCGCGCGCGCTGTGGTGGAGTCTGCTCTACAAGGCCGCGGTGCTCGACCTGGAGGTGCTGGCCACCCGGCTGTGCGCCGACCTCGCCGGCGAGGACGAGGCCGCGATGATCGCCAAGTGCGCGGTGTGGTACGCGGCTGACGTCGAGCCGATGGTGACCCCGGCGGCGCGTCACGCGGTCGCCGCGCACCGTGCGGCGGGCGACGTGATCGTGCTGGCCACCGGCGCGACGCAGTACGCCGCGCTGGCGGTCGCCGGCGGGCTGGCCATCGAGCACACGCTGTGCTCCCGCCTCGAGGTCGACGGCGGCCGCTTCACCGGCCGGCTGGCGGCGATGTGCTTCGGTGCCCACAAGGTGACCCTGGCCGAGGGCTTTGCCGCCAGCCACGGCATCGACCTGGCGCGCTCGACGTTCTACTCGGACAGCTTCAACGACCTGCCCATGCTCGAGCGGGTCGGCGCCGCGGTCGCGGTCAACCCCGATGTCCGGCTGTGGCGCCACGCCCGCCGCCACGGCTGGCGCATCGAGCAGTGGGCCTGACCATCCAGACCCGGCTCACCGGTAACTACCCGTGGCCTGCCCCGCGCCGGCTCGGCGCTGGTGTAACCTGCCGGCTTGGACGGTCCGCTCCTGCCGCCGCGCTTCGAGCTGATCGGTGAGCTCGGCACCGGTGCGATGGGGACCGTCTACGCGGCCCGCGATCAGGAGCTGGGGCGCGACGTCGCGGTCAAGGTGTTCCACCACCACGACCGGCTCGCGATCGACGGCCTCAAGCAGGAGTTCCGGGTCGCCGCCGGCGTGCGGCACCGAAATCTGATCCGGCTCGGTGAGCTGTTCGACCACAGCGCCGGGTGGTGCTTCTCGATGGAGAAGATCGACGGCAAGGACGTGGTGCCGTGGGTCGCGCGGGGGCGGCCCGGCGCCGGCGAACGGACCCGGGCGGTGGTCGCCCAGGTCGCCGCGGCGCTGGCCGCGCTGCACGCCGCTGGCGTGATCCATCTAGACGTCCGCCCCTCCAACGTCCTGGTCGAAGCCGACGGCCGCGTCGTGCTGCTCGACCTCGGTCTGGCCAGCGCGCTGTCGGCCGCGCGCCCGGCGACCCTGGTCGGCAGCGTCGAGTACCTGGCGCCAGAGCAATCGGGCGCCGATGTGACGACCGCGGCCACCGACGTCTACTCGCTGGGCGTGTTGTTGTACGAGCTGCTCACCGGCGAGCCGCCGTTCACCGGCGACCCGATGCAGATCCTGGCCGCCAAGGCGGCCACCGATCCGCCGCCGCCGTCACAGCGCGTCGCCGACGTCCCGGACGATCTCGACCGCCTGTGCGCGACGCTCCTGGCCCGCGAACCGGCGCGGCGCCCGACCGCCGCGGCGGTGGCGGCGCAGCTCGGCGAGGTCAACGTCGGCGCCGGTGACGCCGAGCGCGAGCGGCCAGCGCTGGTCGGACGCGACCGCGAGCTGACCGAGCTGCTCGCCGCCGCCGCCGCCGCGCCGGCAGCGAATCGCACCACCGTGGTGCTGCTGCGCGGCGAGACCGGGGTCGGCAAGACCGCCCTGCTGTACGACTTCGCCGCCGCGGCCCGCGCGGCCGGCCACCTGGTGTGCATGGGCGCCTGCTCGCCGCGCGAACACCTGCGCTGGAATGCCTGGGACGGGCTCGCCGACTTCCTGAGCCAGCACCTGGTCGAGCTGCCGCTCGCGGAGCGGGGCGCGCTCTTGCCCGACGACGCCGGCGTGCTGGTCCACCTGTTTCCGGCCTTCGGGCGCGTCATCGCCGCCGCTCCAACCGGGTCACGCTCCGAGGGCGAGCTGATCCGGCGGGCGACCGCGGCGCTCCGCGAGCTGCTCCGCCGCGTCGCCGCGACCCGACGCCTGGTCTCGATCGTCGACGATGGCCGCTACACGACCGACGACAGCTTCGCCCTCCTGCTCGACGTGCTGGCGGCGCCGTCGGCGCCGATGCTGATGGTGATCGGGTCGCGCCGCACGGTCACGGTCCCGGCCCGGCAGCTGGCGCGCGCGGCGGCGCTGCAGGCCCTGCCGATCGAGCTCCGCGTGCTCGACGTCGGTCCGCTCGACGCGGCGGCCAGCCTCGCGCTCGCCCGCCGCCTGACCAGCGATCCGGCGCGCGCCGCCGCCGTGTGCGCCGCCGCCGCCGGCAACCCGCTGTTCCTCGAGCAGCTGGCGCGGGCACCTGGCGGCCTGGCCACCGACGTCGGCGACCTGCTGCGCGACCGTCTGACCGCGCTGACCGCCACCGAGCGCGCCATCCTGCGCGTGCTCACCGCCGGCCGCGGCGCGCTGCGCCTCGACGTGATCGGCGGCGCCGTCGAGCTCGAGCACGAACCGCTGGCCCACCAGCTCGAGGCGCTCGGCGACGCCGGGCTGGTGCGGTGCTCGGGTCTGACCCGTGCCGATCACGCCGAGGTGTTCCACGCCTCGATCGGCGAGGCGGTCGACGCTGCCGCCGGCGCCGACGGCATGGCCCGCGCCCACGCCGCGCTCGCCGTCGCGCTCGAGGGGATGCCCTACGATGTCGACCTGCTGGTCGAGCACTGGGTCGCCGCCGGTGACACCGGCCGAGCGGTGGCCGCGGTCCTGGCCGCCGCCGCCGCCGCGCGCGACGCGCTCGCCCACGGCCACGTCGCCACGCTCTGTGACCTGGTCACGACGCGGACCTTGCCGGTCACCGAGCACGCGGCGATCGCCGGCGCGCGCGCCGGGGCCCTGGCCGGGGCCGGCCGCATCGAGGCCGCGGCCCTCGCCTACCAGGACGCCGCCACCGCCACCACCGGCGACGCCGCCCTCGACCTGCGCCGCACCGCCGCCGAGTTGCTGCTGCGCTCGGGCCGCATCGCCGACGGCCACGCCATCGCCCACTCGCTCGGTGCCCAGCTCGGGATGGCCATGGATCTGCCGCCGCGGCTGCTGATCGGTCGCATCGCGCTCGAGCGCCTGCGCCTGCGCCTGCGTGGCCGCCGGCTGGCCGCGCGCCGCGACGAGCGGCAACGGATCGCCGGCGCGACGTGCACCTCGCTGGCGATCGGCCTGTCGATGACCGACATGCTGCGCGCGGCGTGGTTCTCGAGCCGCGCCGTGCGGCTGTCACTCGACAGTGGCGACCCGGCCGCCGCCGCCCTGGCGCTGGCGTTCGACGGCGCGCTGGTCGCGTCGCGCGGCCGGGCCACCGCCGCCCACTGCGCCGCGATCTTCGCGCGCGCCGACCAGCTGGCCACCAGCACCACCGACGCCACCCTCGGCTACGTCGCGGCGTGTCGGGGCGGCGCTGCCTACGCCCATGGCGACTTCGCGGGCGCCATCGAGCACTGCGATCGTGCCCGCGCCATCTACGACCGCGCGCCCGGCGTCGAGTTCGGCCGCTGCTCCGCCGAGCTGATCGCGCTGGCCGCCTGCTACTGGCGCGGCGACTGGGCCACCCTCGCCCGCCATCGCGCCGAGCTCGCGAACGCCGCCGAGACCACGGGCGATCGCTACGCCGAGCTGCTCGCGGCGAGCGGCTTCGCGGTGCTGCCCGATGCCCTGCGCGGCGACGAGGCCGGCGCCCGCGCGCGCCTCGAGCAGGCGGCCGCGCACTGGCCGCCCGACCTGGCGCCGACCGCGCAGTTCCGCATCCTGGTCGGTCGCCTGGTCCTCGATCTGTATTTCGGCCACGTCGGCGCGGCCCGCTTCCGCATCGAGGCGGCGTGGCCGGAGCTGGTGGCGTCGAAGGGGCTGGTCATCGAGCACGCCCGCGCGACGATGCTGGATCTACGCGGCCGGGCCGCGGTCGCCGGCGGCGACCTCGACACCGCCGCCGCCGCCGCCCGCGAGCTGCAGCGTATCGCCTGGGCCACCGGGCCGGCCCACCTGCTCCACGCCGCGGTGGCGATGGGGCGCGGCCGCCGCGGCGACGCCGCCGCCGCGCTCGATCGTGCGGTCGCCGCCGCCGAGCTCCACGGCCTGGCCGCGGTCGCCGCGGCGGCGCGGTTCCGCCGCGGCGAGCTCACCGCCGGCAGCGCGAGCGACCTCGATCGGCGCGCCGCGCAGGCGGCGGCGGCGACCCTCGGGCTCGGCGACGGCGTACTCCCGTTCACCTTGCTTGCACCCTGGCCGACCCGGGACGGCTGAGCTATCGTGCGCGGGTGACCGACGACGGCCCCGCCAAGAAACACCGCCACGACCTCGGCCAGGAAGACCACGGGCCGGTCATGGCCGCTCGGACGACGCAGGGGATCCAGATGTTGCTCGGCCTGTGGATCGCCCTGACCGCGGTCGCCCTGTTGTGGGCCATGATCGACGCCGGTTGAGCCTCGCGGTGTGGGCGGTGCGGTCGGGGTCGGAGGGACCGCCTGGCGCCGCTGGCCCTGGCCGCGGGCTCGGTCCATAGTGCACGGCTGGGCACGTCACCCGTGGTGACGTGACATCGCTCATGGGCCTCATCCCCGACGAAGTCATCGCCGAGATCCGCATGCGCGCGGACATCGTCGCCGTGATCGGCCAGCACATGCAGCTGCGCCGCGCCGGACGCAACTGGAAGGGCCTGTGCCCGTTCCACGGCGAGAAGACGCCTTCGTTCAACGTCTCCCCGGACAAGGGCTTCTTCTACTGCTTCGGATGCCACAAGAAGGGCGACGTCTTCACGTTCGTCATGGAGTACCAGGGCAAGAGCTTCCACGAGACCGCCGAGGCCCTGGCGGCGCAGTGCGGGGTGGCCATCCCCGAGACCCAGGCCAACCCCGACGCGATGCGCGCCCGCAGCGAGCGCGCGCAGATGCTCGAGGTCAACAAGCTGGCGACCCAGTTCTTCCGCGAGACGCTGGCCGGAGCCGGCGGCGCGCCGGGTCGCGACTACCTGGCCAAGCGCGGCACCAACGACACCATGCGCGATCGCTTTCAGCTCGGCTACGCGCCCGCCGACTGGCACGCGCTGGCCGATTTCCTGAAGGAGCGTCGCGTCGACATGGAGGTGGCCGTCAAGCTCGGGCTGGTGGCCCGCCAGCCGCGCGCCGGCGGCTTCTACGATCGCTTCCGCGATCGGCTGGTGTGTCCCGTGGTGGTGCCGGGCGGCGAGATCGCCGGGTTCTCGGCGCGCCTGGTCGGCGACTCACCCAAGGACGGCGATTCCGGACCGGTCGGGGCCAAGTACATCAACAGCCCGGAGAGCCCGGTCTACAAGAAGTCGCGCCTGCTGTTCGGGTTGGCGCAGGCCCGCGAGAGCATGGGGGCCAAGAAGCGCGGCGTGCTGGTCGAGGGCAACTTCGACGTCATCTCGATGCACCAGGCCGGGTTCGACGAGACGGTGGCGCCGCTCGGCACCGCGCTGACCGCCGAGCAGATCGAGCTCTTGCGCCGCATGGCGCCCGAGGTGGTGCTGTTCTACGACGGCGACCGGGCAGGACGGGTGGCGACGCGGGCGGCCCTGGACCTGTGCCTGAGCGGCGATGTCCCGGTCCGGGTCGCGTGGCGATCCCGGGGTGACGACGCGGTGCTGGACGGCCAGGACCCGGACACGCTGCTCCGGGATGGCCGGGTGGACGTCGAGGCGATGATCAGGACCGCCCGTGACGGGCTCGAGGCGTACACCTACGCGCTGATCGACGCCGCCAAGGGGGCCGTGAACGCCCGGGCCCAGATCCTCGAGCACGTCGCAAAGCTCGCTCAACGAGTTGCTGAACCGCTGAAACGTGATGTAATCGCGGCCACTTTGGCGATGGCCCTCGACCTGGACCAAGGGGTGGTCCGGAATGCGATCCGTGGTTCCGGGCGGGAGAGCCACGACCGCACTCACGATCGGCCGATGCCCGCGGAGCCGGTGACGGTCGCCGACCCGGGGGTCGCGGCGCCGATCGAGGAAGTCGACCTGGTGGCGCTCCTGGCTGACCACCCTTCCCTACTTGCAACTGCGGACGCAAACGGGGTTTTTTCGCTCTTGACGGACGCGCGGCTTCGCGACATGTATTCCGCCGCCCTGCGTGGGGGGAGCTTGATGGATCTTGCCCCCGTGCACCTGCCTGCCGCATCCACCAAGACCTTCCTCGAAGGACGCTACGCCTCCGCCACTGACCCGCAGCGCCAGCTACTCGACATGATCGCCGGTCTCCGCAACGCCCAGCAACAACGACGTGCCCTCGAGCTTCGCCGCCAGCTGGGCGAAGCCCAACGTCGCGGCGACCAGCATCAAGCTCGACTGCTCACCGAGCAGCTCACCGAACATCACAAGACAGGTCGATAGGAACCATGGCCAAGTCCGCACCGTCGAAGCAGAAGTCGCCTCCGGGCACCGCGCCGCGCTCCGTCTCCAAGGACGGCGGTGACAAGGAAAAGCCGGACAAGGGCGACAAGGGTGCCAAGACGGACCCGACCCCGAAGACGGAGGTCAAGGCCGACCCGACCGCCCGGGCGGACAAGCCGGAACGCCATGACCGGCCCAGCCGGCTCGGCAAGAAGCCGGGCTCGGCGCCCAAGCGGCAGCCGACCAACTTCGACGATGAAGACGGACCGTCCGGCAACTTCGTCGAGCGCCCCGATGACGACGAGGACGAGCTCGAGTCGGCGCCACGGCGCTCGGCCGCCAAGGAGGCCGACGCGGCCGCGCTCGAGGCCGAGACCAAGCGCGGCGCCGCGGCGGCCGGCGGCGGCCCGGGAAAGAAGAACGGCGCCACGCCGGAGAACGACCGCCAGCGCTCGAAGCTCATCGAGCTCGGCAAGGCCAAGGGGTTCCTCACCTACGACGAGATCAACGACCACATGCCTGACGATGTGGTCTCGACCGAGCAGATCGACGGCTGGCTGCTGTCGCTCGGCGAGCAGGGCATCGCGATCGTCGACGGCGGCGGTCAGCACAAGTCGGTCGGCGATCTCGAGCCCGCCAAGGCGGTCGATCTCGGCAAGGAGAAGGAGGACGCCGACGGCGAGGAAGAGAAGGCCGCCGAGGAAGAGGAGTACGCGTACAGCCGGACCTCGGATCCGGTGCGCATGTACCTGCGCAAGATGGGCTCGGTGTCGCTGCTCACCCGCGAGGGCGAGGTCGAGATCGCCAAGCGCATCGAGGACGGCGAGCGGCGGATGCTCCAGGCCGTGCTCAACTCGTCGGTCGCCGTCGAGGAGCTGCTCGAGACCGGCGAGCGCCTCCGCCGCGGCAAGGCGCGCGTCAAGGATGTCGTCAAGGACATCGACGAGGACGAGGCCGAGTTCGACGAGAAGTGGCACACCGAGCGGGTCTGCAAGGTCATCGACAAGATCCGCAAGCTGCAGCGCGACAACGAGAAGCTGATCGAGAAGCTCAACGAGCGCGGTGCTACCGAGGGCAAGAAGAAGAAGGTCAAGGAAGGGCTCAAGGAGAACCGCGACCAGATGTTCGAGGATCTCTCGGACCTGCGGCTGTCCAAACCCACGGTCGACCGCATCGTCGCCCAGCTCAAGAACCTGATCCTCAAGCTCGACAAGGCCGAGAGCGAGATCCGCGACTGCGAGCGGCGCACCGGCCTGACCGCGACCGAGCTCCGCAAGACGCTGCGCGAGATGAAGGCGTCGCCGGCCAAGGCCCGCGCGGTCGGCAAGAAGTCGATGCTGACGGTCGCCGACTTCGAGGAGATGGAGGAGCTGATCAAGACCGGCGGTCGCAAGATCGCGGTGCTCGAGGACGAGGCCAAGACCAACGCGCCCGAGCTGCGCTCGACCTACCGCGACATGTCCGAGGGCGAGCGGATGGCCGAGCGGGCCAAGAGCGAGCTGGTCGAGGCCAACCTGCGCCTGGTGGTGTCGATCGCCAAGAAGTACACCAACCGCGGCCTGCAGTTCCTCGACCTGATCCAGGAGGGCAACATCGGCCTCATGAAGGCGGTCGACAAGTTCGAGTACAAGCGCGGCTACAAGTTCTCGACCTACGCGACGTGGTGGATCCGCCAGGCCATCACCCGCGCCATCGCCGACCAGGCGCGCACCATCCGCATCCCGGTCCACATGATCGAGACCATCAACAAGCTGGTGCGGACCAGCCGCTACCTGGTGCAGGAGCTCGGCCGCGAGCCGACGCCCGAGGAGATCGCCGAGCGCATGGAGCTGCCGCTCGACAAGGTGCGCAAGGTGCTCAAGATCGCCAAGGAGCCGATCTCGCTCGAGACCCCGATCGGCGAGGAAGAGGACTCGCACCTCGGCGACTTCATCGAGGACAAGAGCATCACCTCGCCCAGCGAGAGCGTGATCTCGGTGAACCTCGCCGACCAGACCCGCAAGGTGCTGGCCACGCTGACGCCGCGCGAGGAGAAGGTCCTCCGCATGCGCTTCGGCATCGGCGAGAAGAGCGACCACACGCTCGAGGAAGTCGGTCAGGACTTCGAGGTGACGCGCGAGCGCATCCGCCAGATCGAGGCCAAGGCGCTGCGCAAGCTGCGCCACCCCAGCCGCTCGAAGCGCCTCAAGGCGTTCGTCGAGAGCTGATCACGGGCCTGATCACGGGCCGCTGCGCGGTGCAGGCCGCGGCGAGGCGCTCGCCGAGGAAGTCGCGGACCAGACGGACGCGACTGGACGGGTGTCGCGACGCGTGCACGAGCGAGTGCAGGCCACCGGGCGCGGTGTAGGCGGGCAGGATCGGGACCAGCACCGCGGCCCGCTCGGCGAGAAACATCGGCAACAGGCCGATGCCGTGGCCGAGCGCGACCGCCTCGTGCACGAACGAGAGCTGGTCGCCCGAGATGGCGCCGGTCACCTCGACCCGCTCCTTGCCGCGCGGCCCGGACAGGACCCACAGCGGCTGCGCGCGGTAGAGGACGGCGGCGTGGTGCGCCAGCTCGGGGACGGTGGTCGGGGTGCCGCGGCGTACGACGTAGGCCGGCGCCGCGTACAGGCGGTGGCTGGTGGTCCCGAGCTTCCTGACGACGAGCGACGAATCGTCGATCGTGCCGACGACGATCGCGAGGTCGACCTGGGTGCCGACCAGCTCGGCGCCGCGCGACGTGAACGTCACGTCGACCGACAGCCGCGGGTGGCGGCGCACCATCTCGGCGAGGACCGACGCCAGGTGGCCACCCATCTCGGGCGGCGCGGCCAGCCGTACCAGGCCGCGGGGCTCGACGACCGCCTCGACGGCCAGCGCCCCGGCCTCGTCGAGACCGGCCACGGCGTCGCGGGCTCGCTCGAAGTACGCGCGGCCGGCGTCGGTGAGCGACAGCGTGCGCGTGGTGCGCTGGAGCAGCGTCACCCCGAGGTCGCCCTCGAGCCTGGCGACCGCCCGGCTCACCGATGACGGCGGCAGGCGAAGCACGGTGGCGGCGGCGGTGAAGCTGCCGGCCTCGACGACGCGGACAAAGGTAGCGGCGCGGTTCAGGTTCAACGTCTATTGCTCCATGGACAACAATCTATCATGACGAGAAAGACTGGTGCAATTTGGGCAACCTGGCCAGCGCACCGCTGTGCGCACCTGATCACGGCGGGGTGAGGAAGGTGGTCAACGCGTTGGCGTCGCCACCGTGGCGCCCGTATCCTTGTTCCGGGAGGCACGGATGCGGCTCGTTCGCGACACGTTCATGACCACGCTGGCGACCGCGTGGCTGGCCGCCGGCTGCGGCGACAACGTCGTGAGCCACTGCGACGAACCCGGCCGCGCCTGCACCTGGGCCGGCCTGCCGGGCGAGTTCGGGTTCACCGAGGACGGCCAGCACCGGCTCGACACCAAGCTGTACTGGACGATGGACATGTCGTTCGCCGCCGACGGCACGGTGTGGTTCATCGACTGGAACAACCACCTGGTCCGCCGCGTCCTCGTCGACGGCACCGTGACGACGCTGGTCGGCTGGACCGATCCGGTGTTCCCGGGCGACGGCCTGTCGGGCGGCGCCGAGCGTACCGCCGAGGGCGCACCGGGCACCGACGTCAAGCTCAACCACCCCACCGATCTGGCCCAGACCGCCGACGGCAAGGTCCTGGTCATGGCGTGGCACAACCACAAGCTGCGCGAGGTCGACCCCGCCACCGGGCGGGTGCGGATCCTCGCCGGTGCCGGGGCCGGGTTCACCGGCGACGGCGCGACGATCGATACGCTGACGTTCCGCCAGCCCAAGGCGCTCGAGCTCGACGCCCAGGGCAACATGTTCATCCTCGACCAGCAGAACTTCCGCGTCCGCCGCGTCGACGCCGCGACCCGCATGGTGACCACGGTCGCGGGCAACGGCACCCAGGGCTTCGCCGGCGACGACGGGCCGGCGACCAGCGCGATGCTGTACTTCGAGGCCGGCTCGAACCCCGAGCCGTCGGGAGGCCTGGCCCTCGCCGGCAACACGCTGTACATCGCCGACACGCTCAGCAACCGCGTCCGTGCGGTCGATCTGACCTCGGGCATGATCCGGACCGTGGTCGGCACTGGCACCGCCGGCGGCGGCGGCGATGGCGGGCCGGCGTTGCAGGCCGAGCTCGACCACCCGCGCGACCTCGAGATCGGCCCCGACGGCCAGCTCTACATCGCCGACACCGACAACAACCGCATCCGCGCCGTCGACCTGGTCGGCGGCACGATCCGCACCGTCGCCGGCACCGGGGTGCTCGGCCTCGATCCCGACGACGATCGGCTGGCCACCGAGACCATGCTGGCGCGGCCGTTCGGCCTCGAGTTCGATCCCGCCGGCGACCTCTACATCTCCGACACCATCAACAGCCGCATCCTGAAGGTGACCCGATGACGTCGCGCCTGCTCGCCGCCGCCACCGTCGTCGCCGCCGGGTGCGGCGGCACCGACGAACCCGAGCCCTGCGATCCGACCATGGTCGGCAACATCTGCACCGTCGCCGGCAGCGGTGAGAGCGGCTACGGCGGTGACGACGGGCCGGCGCTCGAGGCCGCCATGTCGCTGCCCCAGGACACGCTGCACGGCTCCGACGGCACGATGTTCATCCTCGACTGGAACAACCACCGGATCCGCATGCTGGTCGCCGACGGCACCATGCGCCACCTCGCCGGCCGCGGCGAGCTCGGCGGCACGCTCGACGATCCGGCGAACGACGACTTCAACCACCCGACCAGCATGACCTTCGACCCCACCGGGACCCGGCTGATCGTCGCCGCCTGGCACAACAGCAAGCTGCGGACGATCGACGTGGCCAGCGGCGCGGTCGTCGACACCTGCGGTGACGGTCGGCGCGCCTATTTCGGCGACGGCGGTCCGGCGGTGGCGGCGACGCTCGATCTGCCGGCCAGCGTCGCCTACGCGCCCAACGGCGACCTGGTGATCATGGACCAGGCCAACCAGGTGCTGCGGGCGATCGACGGCAGCGGCGCGATCCGCCGCATCGCGGGCGAGTGCGTCATCGACGCGGCGCCGCCGAGCGGGCCGGGGGCGTGCGCGGTCGGCGTCGAGCCGATCGCGTGGCCGCAGCCGCTGTCGGGCAAGACCACCTGCGGCGCGGTCTCGACCTGCGGCATGCCGTGCACGCCGGGCTACGGCGGCGACGACGGTCCGGCGCTCGAGCTGCGCATGTCGCAGCCGTTCGGTCAGTCGGCGGATCCCGGCGGCCGCATCGTGTTCGATGCCGCCGGCAACCTGTTCTTCGCCGACCCGGTCAACGCGCTCATCCGCAAGATCGACACCGCGGGGACGGTGACGCGCTTCGCCGGCAGCGCGCCGGTCGCCGGCGTCGCGCAGAGCGGCTATGCCGGTGACGGCGGTCCAGCGCTGGCGGCCAGGTTCGACAACCCGGTCGACCTGGCGCTCGGCTCCGACGGCACCATGTACGTCAGCGACGTCTACAACCACTGCGTGCGGGCCATCGCCGCCGACGGCACCGTCAGCACCGCGGCCGGCGTGTGCGGCGACTCGGGATACGACGGCGACGGTGGACCGGCAGGCGCGGCCCAGCTCAAGCGGCCGTACGGCGTCGAGGTCAGCGGCGACTTCCTGTACGTGGCCGACACCGGCAACAACGTCGTCCGCGCGGTTCGCCTGCGCTAGCGGATGTCGCCGCTGTCGATTCGCCGCGCGGTGAGGCTGCTGGCCATGGCGCTCGGGGCGTGCGGCGGCGACGACGTCGCGGCGGCCTTCCCGGCCGACTATGCGGCCACCTACCAGGAGGTCCGCGACTGTCGCGGCAGCGCCGACCACGACCTGCGGCTGATCCGGGTCCTCGCCGATCCGGCGGCGCGCGCCCCGTACCTGGCGCGCGACGCCGCGTTCCCGGTCGGCGCCGTGCTGCTCAAGGAGGAGTACGACTTCGGCGATCCGACCTGCAACGGCCCGATCATGCAGTGGACCGTGATGCAGCGGCAAGGCGATGGCGGTGATCCGCTGCACCTGGGCTGGGCCTGGCAGCGCGTCGACCCCGACCGTCGCGTCGTCGCCGCCGACGACAGTCGTTGTTTCGGGTGTCACGCGTCGTGCGGCGAGCCGCCCGACGGCTACCTCGGCACCTGCGCCGTACCCTGAGCCTGGAGCGCATCCTCGACCGCCCGCGCCAGCTCGGACGGCGGCGCGGTGCGCTCGAACAGCAGCGCGCCGTCGGCACCGTACAGCTTCACGTGCGGCAGCGAGAAGCCGCCCGGGGCCAGGAAGCGCAGCCACGCCTCGCTGTCGGCGTCGACCACGTCGAGCTTGCGGACGGCGAGGCGGTCGGGGTAACGGCGGGCCAGCGCGACCAGCCGATCGTCGAGCTCGCGGCACGGCGCGCACCAGGCCGCCCACAGATCGACCACGGTGAGCCGGCCCGCCACCGGCGTCAGCGGCGGCGCGGTCCCGGGCGCGCCGAGCACGGCGTGATCGAGGCCGCGCCACGACGGCCTCCGACGCAGATCGTAGGTGCCGACCACGCCGACGCCGAGCACCACCGGATAGTCGAGCTGGGGCCCGACCACCCGCGAGTAGACCGGGACCTTGACGTCGGCGACCAGCGCGAGCGACGGCAGCGGTCGCCACGCCAGCGCGCCGCCGACCAGGACGTCGGTGCGACCGGCGTTGCCCTCGTCCTCGTAGACGATGCCGGCCCACTCCTCGGCGGTCTCGTGGTGGACCTCGGCGGCGAAGCTGAACGTCAGGTCGCGTTGCCCGAACGCCGACGACACCGTCGCGCCGCCCGAGTAGCGATCGCCGGCGAGGTAGTCGTCGCCGTTCTCGTAGATCGAGAGGTGGGTCGAGGCCCAGCCGGTGACGGTGAGCGACCCGACCGCGCGCTGGGCCTCGACGGCCAGGTTGGGGATGAAGGTCCCCGAACCGAACTGGATGTGCTGGTGCTCCTGGCCGATCATGCCGAGCAGGAACGGGTTGGCCTCGGTGCGGCCGAGCGGCAGGCTGGTGCCGAACCGGGCGTGCAGCCGGTACCCGCGGCGTTCGTCGGCGAGGTGGAGGGTGAGCGAGGGATCACCCGGGCCACGCAAGGTCTCATCGCGGGCGTGGATGGTCGCGCCGGCCGGCGTCACGACCTCGCCGGTCGCCGGATCGCGGTAGGTGACGCCGACGTCGACGACGCGGTACGGAAGCGAGGCGTCGATCGCGAGCCATGGCCGCAGCGCGAGTCCGACGTTGAGGCGAGTCTCGACCAGCACGAAGCGCGACTCGTAGCGCAGCGCGCCTTGCGGCTCGTCGAGCACCTCGCTGCTCGACAGCGGCAACAGCCCGCTGGTCAGGCCGAGCGTCAGCCGACCGGGGAGCAGATCACCCGACGCCGCCGCGCCGACCGGCAGGCCGGGATTGCTGCAGGTCGCCCGGCCGGCCGACGCCGCCGCGGGTTGCAGCAGCGTCGCGACCGCAACCATCAACGGGACGCGATGCACGCCTGGCCCAGGTAACACGCGGCCCGCCGACCGGCAAGGCGCCGTCCATGGTACGCGGTCGACATGCACGTCGTGGCCGGCTTCTCGATCGCCTGTCTCGCCGCCGTCGCCAGCGCCTGTGCTGGGTCAGCGGCGACCCGGCCGGCGCCGAAGTTCACCGCCGTCGACGACGGCGCGGTGCGCGCGGTGCTGGCCGCCCAGCAGGCGGCGTGGAACCGCGGCGACCTCGACGGTTTTCTCGCCGGCTACGCGCGCACGCCCGAGCTGGTCTTCACCTCCGGCGGTAACGTACGGCGCGGCTGGCAGGAGACCCACGACAAGTTCCTGGCCCGGTACGGGACGGCCAGGCCGACCATGGGCAGGCTGGGGTTCGAGATCGTCGGTGTGCAGCCGATCGGTGCCGACGGCGCGGTGGTGCTGGGCCGCTGGTCGCTGGATGGCCCGAACGCGGGCGCCGGCGTGTTCTCGGTGGTGCTGGAGCGACGGCCGGAGGGCTGGAAGGTGGTTCATGACCACACGACGGCAGATCCGAACCCGTAACCGACGCCGAAGCCACGCACGTCACTCGCGTTGCAGCGCGGTCATGGCGGCTTCGAGTCCGTCGCATGCGGTGCGCTGGCCGACGTGCGCGGAGCGCAGACAGCCGCAGCCCGGCCCGCATGCCGGGTCGATCAGGTTCTCGCCCTCGAGCGGCGCGACCAGCTCGTAGAGGCCGACGACGCGGCCCTTTTCCTTCACCAGCTTGAGCTGCCCGGCGCGGTACGCGGCCTGCGACTCGACCGGATCGTTGGGATCGTCGCCGGCGAAGGTCTCGGTGTAGACCGACGTGCGTGGCGCCGTCGGGCGGCCGTCCTGGGTCGTGAGGTAGTCGAGCAGCGAGTGCGAGTCGATGCCGGTGGTGGCGTCCCCGCCGGTGGCCGCGACGATGGTGGCGAACAGGTCGACCACGCCGACCAGATCATCGACGACGCGGCCGCGAGCGGCGACCGGCGCGCCGGCGATGATCAGCGGCACCCGCACCCCGCCCTCGTAGACGGTGTCCTTGTTGAGCGTGCCGAATCCAGCCGGCGCCACCATCGTCGGAGGACCGTTGTCGCCGACGAAGATCACGAGCGTGTTGGCCAGTTCGGGGCGGAGCGGATCGTCGGCGTCGACGCCATCGCCATCACGATCGTCGTAGAGCAAGCGGCCGAGGTGGGTGTCCATCGCCTCGATCGCGGCGCGGTAGCAGCGCCGGTCGGAGTTGACGTCGGTGGCGCAGGTGGCGTCGAGCGCGACGCTATAGGTCGCCGGATCCGGTGGCACATGAAACGGCGCGTGCGGCGCGGTGAGCGCCAGGACCGCCAGCCACGGCTGGTCCTGGGCGCCGATCCACGCCGCGGCGTCGGCGGTCAACTCCTCGGTGACGTAGCGGGTGCTGTCCACGGTCGTCACCTCGGCGGTCTCGATCACGCCGTCGCCATCATCGATGAAGACGTTCTTGGTCCAGCGAGTGTAGCTGGCCAGCGCGCCGCTCAGGATGCCCTGATGAATGTCCCAGCCCTGGGCGCCGGGCGGGCTGGGCGCGCCGGCGGCGGCGTTGGCCCCCACGTGCCACTTGCCGAACAACCCGGCGCGGTAGTCGGCGGGGATGGCTTCGGCCAGGCTGGTCTCGGCGAGCACGAGCACGTTGTCGGTCGCCGCGGCGACCACGGTCCCGACGCCGGTCCGGAAGCCGTAGCGACCGCTGTACAGCGTGGCCCGGGTCGGCGAGCACACTGGATTCGACCACGTCGTGGTGAAGCGGACGCCGTCGGCGGCCAGGCGATCGAGCACCGGCGTCGGGGGTGCGCCCAACGCACCCTGGTTGCCCCATTCGGCGGCGTAGGCGCCAACGTCGGCAGCGCCGAGGTCGTCGCCGATGATCAGGAGGATATTGGGTCGGCCCGCGGTGCCGCTGTCGACCTCGCCGCCATCGAGGCCGGGCGCGGCGGAGGTTCGGCCGCACGCCGCCGCAGCAGCGACCATGGACGTGACGAGCGCGCGGTTCAGCATGAGTGACGCTTCGACCCCGAGCGCACCACGAGGTTACGCCGAGACGGGACCCGATACAGGGATTCCGCACCGCTGCGGCCAGTCCAGCGGGACCTTCATGCCAGCGCCGCGAAGCTGACCAACTCGACGCCGCCGCGGGCCAGGGCCTGCTGCACCGCCGCCGAGGTCAGCGCCGCCAGCTCGCCGCGGCGCTGGATCAGCGCCCCCGGCTCCGAGTCGAGGCCGGGATGGCACATCAGCTCGGTGGTCCCCGGCGACAGGCTGCCGATGACGCGGACCAGCGTTGCCGCCTCGAGCGCGCCCATGAGCTGCGGGCCGATGAAGGCGTCGGTGGTGCGCGCGGCGTGCCGGGCGAGGAACCGGCGACCGCGCGCCGCGAGTCCGGCGGTGAACGCCGAGCGCACCCGACTGCGCAGGTGGCGCGCCAGCACGTCGAGGTTGCGCTCGCGCGGGAAGCGGATGCGATGGATGCCGAACCCCGCCGCCGCCTCCAGCGCCGCCGCGCACACGATCGACAGGCAGTGCGCGTGCTGGTGGGTGTCGACGTGGGTCGGCCGCACGCCGGCATCGACGACCCGCGCGATCTGCGCCCGCAGCTCGCGCACCAGCTCGTCGAAGGCGAGCCGGCCGCACCATGCTCGCAGCGCCAGCGCCGGCGTGCTGCCGACGAACCGCCCCGCGGCGTCGACCAGGCTGGGCACCCGCGCCGGGTCGCAGAGCGGCCGCCCCTCGACGAGATCGAGGTGAACGCCGACGCCAAGCCGGTCATGGCGACCGGCCAGCGCCACCGCCTCCTCGAACGCCGGCCCGTTGGCCAGCAGGGTCGTCGACGTCACGATGCCGCTCCGATGCGCGGCGACGATGCCGGCGTTGACCGCCGCCGACATCCCGAAGTCATCCGCATTCACGATCAGCCGCCTGGCGTTGCCCATGCTTCTCCATCGAGCAACCCCCACACCAACCCCCAAGCCCGCCGGCCCACGCACCTCGGCGTGAGGTCCGCGTGAAGCGCCGCTGGTGGAGCTTCGACAGCGACAGCTATTCCCCGGCGTCCGGACCGCGACCGGTGGTCGGACGCCAGGAGTTCGCGGTCAGGGCCGCACGGCCGGCAGCGGCGCCGCCGGCAGCTTGCTCTGCCAGGCGCCGCGGCCGAGCGAGCCGACGGTCAGCACGCGATCGGTCGCGTCCCAGTCGAGGTCCCAGACCGGCGCGTTGGGCAGGTTGGTGCCGAGCTCGAACCAGCTCGGGTTCGCGACCGGCCAGCCGAACAGCACCGGCGTCACCGACACGCCGGTCAGCCCGCCGACGACGACGTAGTCGAGGAACGGCAGGGCCCGGACCACGACCACCGAGCGCAGGCTGGCGTCGGTCAGGTTGCCGGTGAGGTCGAGCCAGGTCGCGCCGCCGTCGGTGGTGGCGTAGACGTGCTCGGCATCGAGCACGTAGGCCGTCCGCCAGTCGGTCGGAGCCAGCGCGAGGTCGCGAACGTCGGTACCCGGGAACGGCGTCGTGGTCGGTGCCGCCGCGAGGCCGGCCGTGGTGCGCACGAAGACCTGGTTGCCGGCGCCGTAGTAGAGGACGTCGGGGTGGGCGACCTTGCGCAGCCGGCCGCCGTAGGCCATGGCGTTCTGGAACTGCGGCAGGCCATCACCGACCCGGGTCGTCGTGTCGCCCTGATCGGCGCTCTCGAAGACGCCGTTG
Organism: Myxococcales bacterium; assembly: GCA_947483555.1. Classification (GTDB taxonomy): domain Bacteria; phylum Myxococcota_A; class Polyangia; order Haliangiales; family Haliangiaceae; genus UBA2376. Next base: position 21,995 of record CANKMW010000050.1, on the reverse strand, counting down.
CGGCCACCGATCACCAGGCGCCGCGGGTTGATGGCGTTGAGCTCGAACGGCGTGGTGAAGCTGCCGATGACCTGCTCGCCATCGAGCGGCTGCATCGCGGGCGTCACCTCGCTGACGAAGTTGCCGGCCGCGTCCCAGATCGAGCGCGACGCGATCGGGTAGTTCGGATAGGCCGAGTAGCGCACCGACTGGCCGGCGCTGGCCAGGGTGACGTCGTCGACCGCGACGTCGCCGCCGTCGCCCTGGGTGTAGTCAGTCCAGGTCGTGCTGCCGACCGACTGCATCGGCGTGCCGACGTCCTGGGCGCCGCCGATCACGGTCTTCGAGACCCGATCGTAGGCCACGTTGTGCAGCTCGGTGTTGCCGAGGTCGCCGACCATGGAGAACCAGTCGCCGCTGGCGTCGCGCGGTGAGGTGCGGCGGTAGATGCCGCCGTCGTCGGCCTCGATCAGGCCGCCGGCGGCGTCGAACGCGATCTCGCGCGAGTCGGCGTGGGGCGCGCTGGTCGACGCCGTGCCGCCGCCGGGGATCTCGGCGACGTCGTTGCGGTGCGTGAGGTGCTGCCACTGCGGTGACGGCACCAGGCCGGTGGCCACGACCCGGGCGTCGCCACGGAACAGGCGCCCCGAGTAGTTCTCGGCGCCGAGGAAGTTGAGCACCTCGCCCCAGAAGTTGAGGTCCTGGCGGTCGCCGCCGACGTACAGCACGTCGCGGTCCAGCGGATCGGCCGCCAGCGACAGGTGGATGGCGCCCTGGCCGCCGGGGCGTCGGACGCCGCCGAACGGCGACGGCGACGTCGCGCTGCCACTGGACTTGGCCTTGGGGTTCATGCCCGTGACCAGCCGCCAGGTGCCGCCGCCACCATAGGTGCCGGTGGCCTGGGCCTGGTAGAGGTAGAAGCGGTCGGCGTCGATGACGACGACGATCTGGACGCCGGTGCCACCGCTGAGGCCGCCGAGGTCGCGGACCTCGACCTGCAACCCGGTGACGAGACCGTGGCCGGCCGCGGTGATCAGCACGCCGTAGCCGTCGGGAACCGCATCGGCGACCGGCTGGAAGCCGCTCTCCGGCGTGAACGGCAGGTCCATCGCGGTCCAGCCGGCGCTGCCGCTGTCGAGGTCACCGATGCCGTCGTTGAAGCCGAGGTACTCGAGCAGGCCGTAGCGGGTGACCGCGGCGAACAGGCGGCCGCCCGGACCGACGTCGAGCTCGGCGTTGGTGAGGCCGGGGTCGGCCAGGACCGCGGACAGGCGCGGGTCGGCGCTCGACACGTCGCGCCACGTCGCGCCGGTGTCGTCGCTGCGGTAGACGCCGCCGGCGGCGATCGCGAACAGGCGGGCCGGGTTGGCCGGATCACCGACGAGGTCGTAGACGTCGACGGCCGGGATGGCGGCGACCTGGGTCCAGGTGGTACCGCCGTCGCCGCTGCGCATCACGCCGCCCGGCTCGAAGGTCCCGAAGTAGCTGGTCGCCGACGCGACGATCACGTTGCCACGCACGGCGATGCCGCTGATCGAGTGACCGGTGAGCAGCGGATCGGTGATGCGGCGCCAGTCACGGCCGCCGTTGCGGCTCAGCAAGACGCCATCGAGCAGGCCGCTCTCGCCGTAGCTCGACACGTTGCCGAGGCCGGCGGCAAGCGTGCGCGCCTGCGGGTTGGTGGGGTCGAGATCGAGGGCCGCCACCGACAGCGACGGCAGCTGATCGGTCAGCGGCTTCCAGGTCGGCTCGGCAGCGCGGGCGTTGCGGGTCTCCCAGATGCCACCATTGGCGGTGGCGATCCAGATCCGATCGGCGTCGCCGGGGTGCGGGACGATCGCCTGGACCGCGCCCGAGACCTTGTTGTCCGGCGTGACGTGCTCGGCCTGACCGTCGCGGATGCCGCGGGGGCCGACCGAACGCCACAGCGCGCCCCCGAGCGCGGCCAGGCCAGGTTGCGGGCGGGCGCGATTGAAGCGCGGGTCGCGGCGCGGGCCGACGCTCTCGGTCGGAGCTTCGGGCGGCGGCTGACCGGGAGCAGCGGGCGGGGTTGGCGCGTCGCCGCAGCTCGCCAGGCTGCCGGCGAGCACGGTGGTGAACAGGGCGGTGCGGAGGCGGGAGGTGCGAAGGGTCTGCAGCACGCGGGGCTCCTTGGATGCGGACGGACGTGCGCCCACTGTGCATGCCGCGACCAGCGCAGCCCAGGTTCAAGGCCGGCAGAAGCTGGCGAGCCGCGACCCGCGTGCGGTTGCCCACGACGACGGGCAATCCAGTTCGATCCCGCTGGCGCCGAGCAGGGTCAGGTCAGGCCGCGCCGGGTGGCCGACCGTCGTCCGAGACGAAACAGCCAGTGCGCGCGCAGCGGATGGCCGGGCGGAACGCTGGGATGCTCGAAGTCGGCATCCGGATCGCGGACCAGGCCGAGCTTGTGCATCACGCGCTGCGAGCGGGGCACCGTCATCGCGATGATCCTCGTCGCGCCAGGGTCGCAACGACCGGCAAGATCTGCGCGACGGCGGCGGCGTGAAACGACGGTGCGAATTCATGCCGCACCCGGAGCGCGACCGACGTGAGATATCTTCCCGCCGATGCAGGACACAGCGACCAGTCGTCGACGGTTCCTCCACATGTCCGGCGTCGCCGGAGCCGGCGTGCTCGTCGCGCCGATCCTCGGTTGCGGCAGCGATGCTCCCGGTGACGGCGGCGTCGACGCTGCGCCCGCGCCCGTCTTCCCGGTACCACCGCTCGACGACGGCGAGCTGGTCGGCGGCGTGCGCGTGTTCCGGCTGCGGCTGCGATCGGGCAGCGTCGAGTGGGTGAGCGGCTTCCCGACCGCCACCCATGGCGTCAACGGGGCGTTCCTGGGCCCGGCCTTGCGCTTCCGTCGCGGCGAGCGGGTCCGCCTCGAGGTCACCAACGAGCTTGGCGAGACGACGACGCTGCACTGGCACGGAGTGCAGCTGCCGGCGGCGAGCGACGGCGGCCCGTACCAGACCATCGCGGCGGCTGCGACCTGGGTGACCGAGTTCGACGTGGTCCAGCCGGCGATGACCGCCTGGTACCACCCGCACCTGATGGAGCGGACCGCTCGCCACGTCTACATGGGCATCGCCGGCGTGATCCTCATCGAGGACGACGCGCAGGGCGTCGTGCTGCCGTCGACCTACGGCGTCGACGATCTGCCGCTGGTGATCCAGGACCGCCGGCTGGCCGCTGACGGCACCCACCCGTACTCGCCCGGGCACGTCCCGTCGATGCACGACCAGATGGCGGGGCTGCGCGGCGAGACCATGCTGGTCAACGGGATCCGCCAGCTGCGCGGAGTGGTGCCCCGCGGCCTCGTCCGCCTGCGGATGCTCAACGGCTCCAACGCCCGCGCCTACAACCTCGGCTTCACCGATGGGCGCAGCTTCGTTCAGGTGGCCGGCGACGGCGGCTTGCTGGCGGCACCGGTGACGACGACCCGCGTGCTGCTGGCGCCGGGCGAGCGCGCCGAGTTGCTGGTCGACTTCGGCGACGATCCGGAAGGCGGTGCGGTGGCGCTGGCCAGCTTCTCCGGCGAGGTGTTCGCCCAGCTCTATACCGGGACCATGGGCGGTGCCGTCGCCGACGCGCTCGACCGCACCACCTTCGAGCTCATGACCTTCGAGGTGGGGGCGGCGCCGGCGGCGCCGCTGTCGCCACCGAGCACGCTGCCGCCGGTCATACGGATGACCGCAGATCAGGCGGTGCGCACGCGATCGATCGTGCTCGACATGACCGGGCCGTCCGTGACGATCAACGGCGCACGGATGACCTCGCTCGGCGCCTCGGTCCCGGCCGCGATCAACTTCCAGATCCCCAACGGCTCGGTGGAGCGCTGGGACGTGTCGAACAACTCGTTCATGGTGCACCCGCTGCACATCCACAACCGGCACTTCCAGATCCTCGACATCGATGGCCAGCCGCCACCGGTGCAGCTGGCGGGTTGGAAGGACACCGTCCTGGTCGCGCCCGGTCAGGTGGTGCGCTTGATGCTCCGGTTCGAGGGCATCACCGACGCCGCGTTCCCGTACATGTTCCACTGCCACATCCTCGAGCACGAGGACATGGGGATGATGGGCCAGTTCTACATCGTCGATCCCTAGGCTCGGTGGAACCGTAGCCGACAGCGCCGGCCGTGACCGGGAATGCCGGGCCCGTCGCAGGGGTTCGCCCTCGTGATGACGCGCGCGCTGGCGATCTTGTGTTCCGTGGTCGGACTGGCGGCGAGCGCCGCATCTCTGGCCGACTCGCTGGCACCGGTGCCGGCGTGGTGCACCGCGGGTGGATGCGCCGCGGTGCGCGCGACCGCGTGGGCGCGGCCGCTCGGCGTTCCGCTGCCGGTGGTCGGCGTGATCTTCTTCGCGACCATGCTGGCGCTGAGCGTGAGTGACGCGGCGCGGGTGCGGCGCGCGCTGGCCATCGTCGGCGGTGCCGGCGCGATCGGCTTGCTCGGCGTGCAGGCGTTCGCGATCGGTCGCTGGTGTCAGCTCTGTCTGGTCGCCGATGGCGCCGCGCTGGTGCTGGCGATCGCGGCGAATGGCGCGCGCGCCTGGCCACCGCCCGGACGTCGTGTGGTCGGCGTCGTGGCGGTGGTGGGCGCGCTCGCCGTCGTCGCGCCACTGGTCGCGCCGCGCGACGCCGCGCCAGCGCCGGCGGTCGCGACCACGCTGCCCGACGTCGTGGCACGCGAACAGGTGACGGGACAGGTCGTCGTGGTCGACTTCGTCGACTTCGAGTGCCCGTACTGCCGCGCGCTCCACGCTCGCCTGGTGGCGGCGATCGCGGACGCCGGCCGGCCGGTGCGCGTGGTCCGCAAGATGGTCCCACTCGGGCTGCACGCCGGCGCCTTGCCGGCCGCCATCGCGTGGTGTTGCGCCGAGCGGCAGGGCCGCGGCGACGCCATGGCCGACGCGCTGCTGGCGGCGCCGCCGGGCCAACTCACCGAGGAAGGCTGCGCGCGCCTGGCGGCCGCGATCGGTCTCGACCTCGCCCGCTACCGCGCCGATGCGAGGAGCCCCGGCGTGCGCACGCAGATCGATCGAGACCTGGCGGATGCCCGCGCGGCCGGCGTGCGGTCGCTGCCCACGATCTACATCGGTGGTGTGCGCTTCGTCGGTGCGGCGGCCACCGTCGAGGAGTTGATCGGGGCGCTGCGCCGCGCCTGAGGGCCGGTCCTGAGCCTGTCGAAGGGCCTGTCCTGAGCCTGTCGAAGGGCCTGGTCGCGGTTTCGGTCGCGGTCAGTGGCCGCCGGTCGGCAGCGGTGGCGGCGGGTAGGTCGGCGCGGCGCCGTAGGTTGCGCCGCCCTGGCCGCCGCCATCGGGCGGCGGCGGCGCCCAGTACTGCTGCGGCACGCCGGCCGGCGCGGCCTGGCCGCCGCGCCACCCCGACCAGTCGCCCTGGCGATCGCGGGCGTTGGTCCACCAGCGACCCGTGAAGCGGGCGCCGGCCGGATCGAACACCAGCCAGCCCTCGCCCTCCAGCAGCGGCGCGCCGGCGACCGGCTGCGCCGGCTCGCGCCAGGTCAGCCGCAGCACGTTGCCGTCGAGCGCACCGGCGAAGTAGCCGATGACCTGCTGGCCCTGCTTGTCGTAGGTCCACACGCCGTGGACGCGCGACGGCCCCTCCTCCTCGACCTTGACGGCACCAAACGTGCTCTTCCACAGTCCGTGCGCGGCCCGCGGGTCCATCGCCTGCGACTGGGGCGGCTGCATGTTCCAGCCCCCCGCGGCCTGCGGCGGCGTGCTCGACTGCGAGTTGGCGGAGGCTGCGAGGGCCGCGGCGGCTACGGCGAGGAGGACGGTGCGGAGCGCGGTGGGCGGGGTCATCGGTCACAGGTTACCACCGCGCCGCTTGCCGTCGCCGCCCTTGAAGGATAACGTGCCGCCCGCTGTAACCTCCGCCACACGGGCCCATAGCTCAATCGGTCAGAGCGGCCGGCTCATAACCGGTTGGTCCCTGGTTCGAATCCAGGTGGGCCCACCAGCGGATGAAAACCTGCGAGGACGTCGCCTTGAAAGAACAGCTCCTGTACTTGCTCGAACTCCAGACCATCGATACGAGGGTCAAGGAGCTCGATGCTGCCCGCCGGACTCTCCCCACCCGTACCGAGCCGCTGCGCCGCGATCTCGCCAAGCTGGACGGCATGCTCGGCGGCGAGCGCCAGAAGCTCGCCGAGACCGAGACCTGGAAGAAGCAGCAGGCCGACATGCTGGTCGCCGAGCAGGAGGCGCTGCGCTCCGCGAAGTCCAAGCTGCAGGGCTCGAAGACCGGCAAGGAGTACAACGCCGCCAGCCGCGAGGTCGACAACAAGAAGAAGTCGATCCACGACCGCGAGGTCGAGCTGAAGAAGGTCACCGAGGCGCTGTCATCGGGCGGCACCGTGATCGGCGAGCGCGACGACGCCGTCGCCCAGCTGCGCGAGCAGCTGGCCACCGAGGAGGCGCAGATCGCGATCAAGGTCGAGGAGCTGGCGGTGCAGATCGCCGAGGCGTCGACCGGTCGTGAGGCGCTGCGGGCCAAGATCGACAAGCCGTGGCTCAAGACCTACGACACGCTGGCCGGCAAGCGCGGCTACGCGGTGTCGCCGGTGATCGCCGGCACCTGCCAGGGCTGCCAGATGCGTATCCCACCCCAGCTCAACAACATCCTGGCCCGCATGGAGTCGCTCGAGATGTGCCCGCGCTGCGGCCGCATCATCTACCGCAAGGAGATGATCGAGCCCGCCCCGCCGGCCGCGACCTGACCCGCGACCGGCGTCGGGGTTCAGGCCTTGACCAGCAAGCCGTAGGTGCCGCGGCGCAGGTTGCGCTTGATGGTCACCGCCTCGCGCACCACCTTCCACAGGTCCTTGAGCGGGTTCACCTTCGACCGCTTGTCGTCGGTCCACTGCACACCGACCTCGGCGACCTGCGCGCCCATCCGCTTGGCGATCGCCAGCACCTCGAGGTCGAACGCCCAGCCGTTGATGGTGGCGCGGCTGAACAGCGCGTCGGCCGACGCGGCGGTGAACGCCTTGAAGCCGCACTGGGTGTCGCGCACGCCGGGGACCAGCGCGGCCTGGATGACCTTGTTGCACAGGCGGCTCCACGCCCGCCGCCACATCGGCTGGGTGTGCTGCGCCGCACCGTCGACGTAGCGCGAGCCGATGGCGATGGTCGCCTGGCCAGCGGCGATCGGAGCCAGCAGCTTGGGCAGCTCGGTGGCCGGCATCGAACCGTCGGCGTCGCACATCACCCGCACCGCGCCGCAGGCCGCCAGCATGCCGACGCGCACGGCGTGGCCCTTGCCGCGGTTGGGCGAGGTGGCGATGACCCGCAGGTGCGGGATCCGATCGGCGAGCTGACGGCACAGCGCGACGGTACCGTCCCGGGAGCCGTCGTCGACCACGACGATCTCGTAGCGGTACGAGGTCGCCGACAGGAACGCGGACATGCTGTCGAGCGTGGGCGTGATGCGCTCTTCCTCGTTGTAGGCGGGGATGATGATCGAGAGGTCGAGGTCGACGGCGAGCGGGGCGTTGGTGGCGACGAGATGATTCGACATGATGGGCTCCTGACGTAACGGCGGTTCACGCCGAGGCAAAAACGTAACGGCGCTGGACCGGGTAGCTCCAGCAGGCGAAGACGACCAGGCCGCACAGGACCTTCGCCGCCAGGTACGGCAGGTGGCCGTGAGCACAGGCGAGGTGCATCGACGCCGCCATGAACAGCGCGGTGCCGAGCGCGACAGCGCCGAACTGGGCGACCTGGCGCAGCTCGATCGGACGGTGGTCGCGGAACGCGAGGTACTTGTTGAGGAGGAAGCACAGCCCGGCGCCGGCGGCCGCGCCCAGGAAGGCGGCGAGCGCGACGCCCATCCCGGACTCGACCAGGATGGCGAGGACGATGATGTCCACGGTGGTCGAGGCGAGGCCGCCGACCGAGGCACCGAGGACACGACGCTGACGTTCCGACATGCGGGCTGATAGAGCATCCCGCGTGCCATTGGTCCGACCTTTCAGGTTCTCGGTACTTGGCCGCCCCCGCTGTGTCAGAGAGTTGACGCCCGGCGTCGAGGCGTGACGGGTCCCGACACCGCTTGGCACCTACACCTCGAACCCGTAACGTTTTTGACGTTCCAGGTCACCAGCGGGCGAGGCGCGTGGCGCGCAGCCAGTCCTCGAGCGCGGCGATGGCGGCAGCCGGCGGATCCTCCGGCAGCACCGACGTGAGCGCCGCGGCGCCCAGCTCGCGGATGGCGCGATCGAGCTCGCCGCGCCAGGCGCCCAGCTCCTCGGTCGAGAGCGCCACCCGCTCGCCGGTGAGCTTGCGTGCCCGCAGCTCCGCGATGTCGGGGCCATAGCTGGGCGCCAGCACCGTCAGGTCGGTGACCAGCTCACCGGTGCGCAGCAGGTGAAGGCCGGTGCGTGCGGTGCGCAGCACGTAGAGCACCTTCTTGGCGCTCGGTGCGACCTCGGCCGCGCGGAGCTGCGAGGTCGCGAAGCCCCCGTAGTGGCGCAGCACCCGCCGCGACAGCGCCGCGCGCACCAGCGGCCGCAGCTCGAGCAAGCGCGGCAGGTCGGCGGCGAGCACCAGCTCGCCGAGCAAGCGCTCGAGGTAGTTGCCGTTGCCCTTGAGCACGCCGCGCAGCACCTCGCCCAGCTCGTTGGAGCCGTAGTCGATCTCGACGCCGTCCACGACCGTCATCACCTCGGCGCCCCCGGGGCGGGGCACCAGCCCGACCAGGTCCGCGGTCGGCGCGATGTGGACGCTCTTGAGATCGAGATCCGAGTCGGGCGACGGAAAGCCGTAGGCGTGCGCGCCCGACAGGTAGACGACCAGGTGGTGGCGATCGGCGGCGCGAGCGTCGAGGTAGGCGCGCGCGACCGCCGCTTGATGATCGGTCAGGACGTCGTGGCGAAGTGGGATCGTGGCCATGCGCGACTCGCAATCTCTCAGTCGTCGAAGCGTGCCACGGGCGGCGGCGGCGCGTCGGCGCCCCACGGTCCGGACTCGCTGGCCAGGGCGCGGCGCGCGCTGTCGTGGCGGATGGCGCGCAGCGCCGCCTCGGCGCGCCCGATGTCGGCGTGGCGGGGTAGCGGACTCGATGCCCGCGCCGCCTCGAGCGCCGGCGTCATGGCGCGCGCCATCGCGACCACCTCGGGCATGGGCACGTCGCCGCGCTTGATCGCGAGCAGCGTCGGCCGCAGCTCGGCGCGCACCCGCAGCTCGGGTCGACCGCCGGCCAGCCAGCGGGTTGCCAGATCGAGGAGCCGGATCAGGTTGTAGGCGTTCTTGGGCCGCAGGTCGCGCGGCGGCTCGAAGCCGTGGCCGCGGTCGCGCGCGAACCCGGCCAGCGCCGCCCACTCGGCGGTGGCGAGCAGCCCCTGATCGTAAAGCGAGCGGTAGAGCTGCTTGAGGTAGTCGCGCGCGCGACGCAGCGCGTCCTCGGCGGTCGGGCCGGGCACCGCGGCCGAGGCCGCCAGGCGGACCGCGACCGCGTCGAGATCGAGCGACGGATCGGCGACCAGCCACTCGAGCACCAGCGCGCGGTGGTCGGCGAGGCGCTGGTTGTGCTCGAGCCGCTCGAGCTGCGACAGCGCGTAGCGCCCGAAGCTGCCGTAGATCGCCTGCGACACGAAGCCGTCGCGGATCTCGAGCAGCACCGCGCCGAGTGGATCGCGGACCGCGGTGGCGTCAGCGGCGAACAGCATCTCCAGGGTGTTCGGATCGGCGCGCAGCGCCTGGCGGATGGCCTTGCCGGCCTCCCAGTAGGCCCGCGCGCCGTCCGGCGACAGCAGATCGAGCGGCGGCTCGGCCAGCCCGGTGTGCCACGCGAACGGCAGCACGAACACGCCGCGGCGGTCCTCGTCGCTGCCGGCGTCATCGAGCCCCCACGCCCGCGAGCCGACGACCACGTCGAGGACGATGGTCGGCTCGAGCTCGGTCCAGGCCTCGTGGCGGCGGCGGGCATAGCGGACCAGGCCGAGCTTGCGCGGCACGACCTCGCTGCGCAGGTAGCGGACGCGTCCGACCCCGACCACGTCGACGTCGACGCGATCGCCGTCGATCGCGACCACGCGACCAACCGCGCCCTGAGCCACGGTGCGCTCGCCGACCACCCGATCGACGCGGGTCGTGATCTCGGTGCCGGGCGGCACCGGGACCGCCAGCGGATCGACATCGGCGAGGGCGCCGAGACGGAGCGCACACATGGGAGTTCAGTATGCCCGCTCGCTACCCGTGCTGGTACGATCGGGTTCGGCGCACGTCACATTGCCCCGTCGAGGCGACGCTCCACAGGAGGCACGATGAGATCCGCCCGGTTCCTGGCCCTCGCCCTCGCTGTCATCGCGCCCATCGCCGGCTGCCTGCGCCTCTACGATTCCAGCCCTGACGGTGACGCCAGCGTCGACGCCCCGAACCCGGACGCCGACTCCGATCTGTCGGCGTTCGACTGCGCCGTCGATCTGCCGTGTGGGACGCCGACCCCCGGCCAGGCCTCGGTGTGCGGCACGATCTACGATATCGAGACCGAGGCACCGATCCGCGCTCCGAACCCGACCCGGCAGGCGTGCACGGCGATCACGCCCGATGGTCCGTGCTCGCTGCGGATCCGGTACTTCGACGCCCTCGACTTCGCGATGAACCCGCAGGGCGCCGTGCCGCTGGTCGCCGACAGCGCCATGCTCGACGACTGCGGACGCTTTCGCGCGCTCGACCTACCGCGGGCGACGTTCGGGTTCATCGGCATCGCCGTCGATGACGCCGCCGGGACCGACGTCCGCCACCGGCTGACCTCGGTGGCGGTCAGCAACGCCGAGGCCGGCGGCGATGCCGCAGCGCCGCAGCGCGCCTACGCGACCGCGATCACGACTGACGAGCTGTGGGGGACCAGCGCCGGCCTCTCCGGCATGACCTTCGCCGAGCGCGGCGTGATGGTGGTCGTCTTCCTCCACGCCGGCCAGCCGGTGTCCGGCGTCGCGGTTCGGCGCAACGACCTCGGCATCCCGGCCGACGACCTGTACTTCTCCGATCCCGGGATCACGCGCCGGGTGGTCGCCCCGGCGCAGACCAGCACCGGCACGAACGGCACCGCCCTGGTCGTCAACTCGGCGACGCCGATCGCGCACGACGGCGTCGGCGGCGCGCCGGCGGGCTGCGTGTGGCCGAGCCGGCTGGGCTCATCGATCCCGGGCACGGTCTTCATGCAGCGCAAGGAGGCCGAGACGCCGAGCGGCGCGCCGTGCCCGTGACCGTCGCCGAAGCCGAAGCCGAAACCGAAACCGAAGCCGAGGCCGAAACCGAAACCGAAACCGTATCCGAAACCGAAACCGAAACCGTATCCGAAGCCGGCGCCATGGCCCCTACGACGCCAATCTCGACTCAAGCTGCAAGCGGTGCCCACTCGTCATCGGCGATCTGGTCGAGACCGAATCGCGCAAGCGCCTCGTTCAGGCGTGCCACGTTGGTCGCCGAGGGAGCGGTGATCTCGACGCCGATCGGCGTGCCCACGGCATCGAAATCGATCTTGATGCCGTGACCTGCATCTTCGGTGCGGGCTGCTTTCGCACGCGGTGGACGTGGCAGATAGAGGTAGGCCGCGAGCGGCTTGCCTTTGCGAAACGTCACTTCGAGATAGCGTTGCTTCATCGGTCCACGCGGCGTCAGCTCGAGTTCCCACGTCCACCACGGCGGCCAGGTCACCACCGCAACGGTATCATGCGGCTTGCTACTGGCAGCCGGCCAGCGCGCGCCACGCCCGCACGCTTTGCACCATGAGCGCGAGCCGCCGCCGCCCACGCCCCGCCCCCGACGGCGGCGGCGGACCGAGCGTGGCGGCGTAGTCCTCGAGGCTGCCGAACTTGCGACTGGTGAGCCGCTGCGCCGCGGCCCGCAGATCGAGGCGCGCCGCGGGCAACACGACGCCGGCGGCGATCACCAACTCGGGGCCGTAGTGCCCCCACGCGCACACGATGTCCGCCGGCCGGACGAAGGCCGCGAAGCCGGCCACGACCGCGGCCAGCGAGGCGCCGGCGCCCAGCTCGTCGGCGGCGAGCCCGGTGTGAAAACAGGTGCTCGGCGACAACGGGCCGGCCGGCGCGGCGACCACGTCGAAGCGCTCGCCGCTCGCCACCCGCTCGGCGACCAGGTGGACCAGCTCGTCCGCGCGCCCCGAATCCGCGGTGTACGGCCACGCGTTGGCCTCGGCCACCACGCACACCAGATCGTCCCAGCGCTCCGTGATCTCGGCCGGTAGCCGCGGGCGCGGCGGCCCAGCGTCGCGCGGCTGGCGCCAGCGCGCCCGCGACTCGCGAGCCTGGTGCGCGAGCTGGGCGTCGACCATGGCGTTGAACGGATCGAGCAGGGCGCGGAACCGCGCCGGGTCACCCTCGAGCGCGCCGAGCACGTGCATCAGGGCCTCGATCGTCGACACGTAGGCGGCGTCGGGCTCGCGCCGGATCCGGTACTGCGATGGCTCGGGCGCGGCGAAGGCGTAGCGCGGCAGCGCGTGCAGCACCGGGTTGTCGCGGACCACGGTGCGAGCCTGCGACCACGTCCCGTCGACCACCACCAGCGTCACCGGGCCGGGCGGCGGATCGCGCAGGATGTCGCGCGCGCCGGGGCCCGGGTAGAGCAAGATCGGCGGCCGCGCCGGATCGGCCAGCGCCCGCGCCAGCGCCTCGTGCTCGCCCCAGGTCACGCCGACGTGCAACTCGGCCTGCGGCAGACACAGGCTGGCCATGCGCGCGGTGCCGATCGCCACGTCGCGTTCGCGCGGGTGCTGCAGGATCACCACCCGGGTCGCGGTCTCGAGGCGCGGCAGCACGGCGCAGTAGCACACCGTCACCGGTCGTCGGCAACGGAGGCACCGCGGGCGCGGCGCCGGCGCCGGGACCGGCGTCATCGCACCTCGCCGCCAGCGGCGGCGCGCCGACCAGGCCCCGGCCAACCCGCGCGGGCGTCGGCTCGCTCGGCGACGTGGACCAGGAACGCGAAGCGGTGCGCCCACTCGCCGACCCGCTCGTAGCGGCCGGACTTGCCGCCATGGCCGGCGCTCATGTCGGTCTCGAGCAGCAACAGATTCTCGTCGCTGCGCAGGGCGCGCAGCCGCGCCACCCACTTGGCGGGCTCGAAGTACTGCACCTGGCTGTCCCACAGCCCGGTGGTGACCAGGATCGACGGGTAGTCCCGGGCCGCGACGTTGTCGTACGGCGAGTAGCCGAGCATGTAGTCGTAGACCGCGCGCTCGACGGGGTTGCCCCACTCGTCGAACTCGTTGGTCACCAGCGGGATCGACTCGTCGAGCGACGAGGTGATCACGTCGACGAACGGCACCGCCACCAGCATCCCGCGGTACAGATCGGGACGCAGGTTGAGCACCGTCCCCATCAGCAGGCCCCCGGCGCTGCCGCCGATGGCGTGGACCTGATCGCGGGCACCGTAGCCATGCGCCACCAGGTGCTCGGAGACGGCGATGAAGTCGGTGAACGTGTTCATCTTGCGGAGCTGGCGGCCTTGCTCGTACCACGACCGGCCCAGCTCGGAGCCGCCGCGGATGTGGGCGATGGCGTAGATCCAGCCGCGGTCGAGCAGGCTCGCCGTCGTGGCCGAGAACGTCGCGTCCCGCGCCAGCCCGTAGGCGCCGTAGCCGTAGATCAGGAGCTTCGCGGTGCCGTCGACCGGCGTGTCCTTGCGCCGCACCAGCGACACCGGTACTCGCGCGCCGTCGGCGGCGGTGACGTGGACGTACTCCGAGACGTACTTGCGGCGGTCGTAGGTCGGCACCGGGGTGTCGTCGACCGCGACCCGGGTCCGGGTCGCCACGTCGAGCTCGTAGGTCGTGGTCGGCGTGGTCAGCGACTCGTACGTCCAGCGCACGGCGCGGCCGTCGAGCTCGGGGGTGTCCTCGACCGCCATCGAGAACGTCGGCTCGTCGGCCTCGAGCGTGAACGCGCCGCCGACCGCCGCACCGCGCGGCATCACCCGCACCCGTTGCAGCCCGGCCCGCCGTTCGTCCCAGGCGATGAAGTCGCGGTAGACGACGTAGGCTCCGATCAGCGCCTCGGGATCGTGAGGGACCAGATCGCGCCACCGCGCGCGGTCGGCGGTGTCGGCCTCCGCCACCTCGACCAGCCGGAAGTTCTTGGCCGCCCAGTTGGTGGAGACGACGAAGCGCGCGCCATCGTGATCGACGTAGTACTCGTGGTCGGCCTCGCGGGCCAGGAACAGGCGCGGCGGGGTCGCCGGGCGGTCGGCGTCGATGAGGCGGACCTCGGTGGCCAGCGTGCTGTCGAGGTCGATGACGATGTAGCGACGGCTCTTGGTGCGCGCCAGGCCGGTGTAGTAGGCACCGTCGGTCTCGTCGTGCACCACCACATCGGCCGCCGCCGGGGTGCCGAGCACGTGGCGGGTGACGTAGCGACTGCGCAGGGTGGTGACATCCTTGCCGACCCAGAACAGCGTCTGGCTGTCGTTGGCCCACACCAGATCGGCCTCGATGTTGGTGGCGGTGTCGGGCAGGAGCGTGCCGGTGGTCAGGTCCCGCACCCGCAGCACGAACTGGTTGCGGCCGACGGTGTCCTCGGTCCACGCCAGGTAGCGGCCGTCGGGGCTGACCTCGGCCTCGGCGGCGTTGTAGAAGGCGTGGCCGGCGGCCTCGCGGTTCTCGTCGAGGATGACGTCCTCGGCCGCCGCCATGGTGCCCTGGCGACGGGCGACGATCGCGTGCTGCAGCCCGGGCTCCCAGCGCGCGTAGTACCACCAGGCGCCGTCCTTGACCGGCGCCGTGCGATCGCGCTCGGGGATGCGCGCCTTCATCTCGGCGAACAGCGTGCGCTCGGTCGCGCGCGCCGGCGCCAGCGTCGCCTTCGCGTAGGCGTTCTCGGCGTCGAGGTAGGCGAGCACCTCGGGATCGGTGCGGGTGTCGTCGCGCAGCCAGTAGTACGGATCGGCGCGGCTGCCGTGCGGCGAGGTGACGTCGTGCGGGCGCACGGCGGCGACCGGCTCCGGCGTGGCGACCTGTGGAGTCCGCGTATCGCCGCCATGGCAAGCGCCGAGGGCGCCGCCGGCGACCGCGGCGAGGAACATGCTCAGGCGGGCGCGCGGCGACATGGCGCCGGCACCATAGCAGCGCGCCGGTTCAGTTGCCGACCTTCGCGACCAGGCCGAGACCCAGCTGCGGGCGCTGGCGCGCGATCTGGCCGCCCTGAAGTGATCGCGCACCACCGCCGTCTATCTTGAAAGTGCCCTCCGCCGGAGAGGCCGGTAAGCCGAGTTCTGTTCCGGCTTGCGCCGGTGGTGATCATTCATCTAGGCCCGCCGTTGCCGACGGGCTCCAGCGACCAACCCGGAGTCATTGCGCGGGCCGCGCGACCCCTGTCTGGTCTTGCTTCGAGTGGGGTTTGCCGTGCCCCGCCTGTCACCAGGCGGGCGGTGCGCTCTTACCGCACCGTTTCACCCTTACCTCCCCCTTGCGGGCGAGGCGGTTTTTTTTCTGTGGCACTTTCCTGCGAGTCACCTCGACTGGCCGTTGGCCAGCACCCTGCCCTGCGAAGCTCGGACTTTCCTCCCGTGACACGGTTGGCGAACCGCGCGTGTCACCAGCGATCACCTCGACCTCTCCGGTGGAGAGCGACCATGGTGTACGACGATCAGGGCGCCGGGGGCAAGGCCGGCGTGGCGGCGCCGAGCCCGGCTCCGACCCCAGCCCCGGCGTCGCCGGCTCCGACGCCGTCGTCATCGGACTCGTCTTCCCAGCCGTCGTCGGGCTCGGGCGGTGCGAACGGCCCGGCCGCGTCGTCGGCGCAGGCCCGCGATTCTCCCAGCGTCCCGGTCACCACGCCGCCACCGCCGGTCAGGCGGGCCAGCTCCTTGCCCGAGCCGGCGTCGATCACGCGGACGCCGTCGCCGTCGACGAACGCCAGCCGCGCCGCGTCCAGCCACGCCGGCGACGGCACGCCCACACCCTTGCCGACCACCCGGGCGCGCCCGCTCGCGGCGTCGACGACGTAGACCGAGACCTGGCGCGCGGCGACGGCGCCGCACGGATCCTCGGCGGCGGTCGCGAACGCCAGCCGCGCACCATCGGGCGACCACGCCACGCTGTGGCCGTCGATCATCGCACCACCCGGCGCGATCACCTTCTTGCTCTTGTCGACTCGCAGCGCGCTGGCGGTGCCGGCGTCGTCCCAGTCGGCGGTGATGCCGGCGACCGGCAGGCGGCGGCGCTCGGCCGACCGCGGCCGCACCCGCAGGCCGTCCCGCGGCGGCGGCAGGTCGGTGGCCCGTTTCTGGCCCTGGCGCCAGTCGAGCACGAACGTTCGCGGCGGCGCGGCGGCGCCGGCCGCCACCACGCGGGCAACCAGCGACGGCTCGGCACCTCGCACGTGCCAGCCGAGCGTGACCTCGTGGACATCGCGCAGCGCGATCTCGCGGCCACCGCGGCCGGTCGACAGATCGACGACCCCGACGCGCAGCTCGCGGATCGAAGCTCCGCCGCTGCCCCGGTGCGCGACCTCGCGGTAGGCGGCGTACGCCACCAGCGGTCGACCGGGCGCCGGTAACGAGCCCACCACGGCGCCGCCGGTTCGCGTCAAGCGCAGCCAGCGTCCCGCCGCGAGATCGACCCCGTAGAGCTCGGCCTTGTGCTCGACCTTGTCGGTGCCATCACCGCCGCTGGTGCGCGGCAGGTGCGGCGGTGCGGTGCGCGCGACCACGACCACGGCGCCGGCCAGCGCGTCCGCCAGCGCGGTCCGGTAGCGATCGGCGGCGCGCACCCAGCCCTGCCCGACCGGGGTGTCGCGGAACCCCGCCAGCGCCGCGAGCTCGAGGGACCGTTCGCCCCACTTGGCCCAGTCACCGGCCGCCGCGATCTCGAGCGGCGCCAGCACGCCATCGAGCTCACCGAGGCGGCCGCGCGCCACCGCCACCAGCCAGGCGGCCTCGAGATGACCCGGATCGGCGGCCAGCGCCGCCGCCGCTTCGCGGGCCACCGCCGGGACGTCGCCCTTCTTCTCGGCCGCGAGGGCGCGCGCGAACGCGTCGCGACCGGGCCCCCGGCGCCAGCCGAACTCGTCGAGGCTGGCGCGACCGAGCGGCCGCAGCGCGACCTCGACGCTGGCCGCGGCGCCCGCGCTGCCACCGTCGGCAGCCGGCCGGGGCCGCGGATCGCCCGAGCCGGAGCCCGAGCACGCCGCCCCCGCGCCGGCGACGAGCGCCAGGGCGATGGACAGCGCGGCAGACCCGAGGCGCCCCATGGACGCCTCGCCCATAGCACGGCCCTCTCGTTGGCGCGACAGCGGTTTCGGATCCCGGGACCGAGATCGACGGGAACCGCCAAACGTGATACCCACCCCCGGCTGTGCGCACTGCTCTGTCCATGACCGGCCTGCTCGCCGCCTGCCAGGCGAAGGGCGACGTACGTCCGGCCGAGGTCGTGCTGCACGCCCGGAACGACGAGCCCGCGCTGACCCTGACCCGGACCGCCACCGGCTGCCACGCCGAGCCCGGCGCGCTGATGATCACGGTCGCTGGCTCGGCGGCGAGCGCCGGCGGCTGGCAGCTTGGCCCGGGACCGGTCGGCCGCGAGCTCCGCAGCCCCGGCGGGCTCATCGCCCGCGTCGTCGACGAGGCCGGCCCGCCGCGCCGGCTGTCGCTGATCGATCCGATCGGGGTGCCCATGGTCCGCCTCACGGCCGATGGCGAGGTCATCCACGCCACCAACGCCGCCCGGGCACCGATCGGCCGCATCGAGCGCGCCAACGACGGCGTTCGCCTGGTCGCCGGCGACCAGCAGCTCGGGCGGGTCACCGGCGACGCCGATCTCGACGTCGCCGCCCGCCTGCTGGCACCCGCCGACCTCCCGCTCCCGGCCCGCGCGCTCCTCGCGTGCGAGCGCCTTGCCGCCGTCACCCCTGCCGTGAAGTAGCCATGCCCGCCCAGACCAGCTTTCGCAACGTCGCCATCATCGCCCACGTCGACCACGGCAAGACCACGCTCGTCGATGGGCTCTTGCGCCAGGCCGGCACCTTCCGCAAGGGCGAGGTGGTCGCCGAGTGCGCCATGGACTCGAACGACCTCGAGCGCGAGCGCGGCATCACGATCCTGTCGAAGTGCACCTCGGTCATCTGGAAGGGGGTCAAGATCAACCTGGTCGACACCCCCGGCCACGCCGACTTCGGCGGCGAGGTCGAGCGCGTGCTCGGCATGGTCGACTCGGTGTTGCTGGTGGTCGACGCCTACGAGGGGCCGATGCCGCAGACGCGGTTCGTGACCCAGAAGGCGTTCGAGCTCGGGCTCCGGCCGCTGGTCGTGATCAACAAGATCGACCGCCCCAACGTCGAGCCCGAGAAGGTGATGGATCCGGTCTTCGACCTGTTCGACGCCCTGGGTGCCAGCGCCCACCAGCTCGACTTCCCGGTGATCTACGCCTCGGGTCGCGAGGGCTACGCGATCCGCAACATCGGCGACGAGCGCAAGGACCTGGCCCCGCTGCTCGACCTCATCCTCGAGCAGGTGCCGCCGCCCGAGGGCGACCCCGAGGCGCCGCTGTGCATGCAGGTCGCCACCCTCGACTACGACGACTTCCTCGGCTACGTCGCCATCGGTCGGATGCGCGCCGGCACCAGCAAGGTCGGTGATCGGGTCCTGCTCGCCCACCGCGATGGCAGCAAGGAGGAGTTCCGGGTCCAGAAGGTGCTCGGCTTCCAGGGCCTCAAGCGCTTCGAGCTGGCCCAGGCCGTGGCCGGTGACGTGGTCGCGTTCACCGGCATGAACGAGCTCAACGTCGGCGAGACCATCACGTCGATCCTGTCGCCGACGGTGCTGCCGCTGTTGAAGATCGACGCGCCGACGATCGCGATGAACTTCAAGGTCAACGACGGCACCTTCGCGGGCAAGGAAGGCAAGTACGTCACCTCGCGCAACATCCGCGAGCGGCTGTACCGCGAGATCAAGAGCAACGTCGCGTTGCGGGTCGAGGACACCGCCGACGCCGGGACGTTCAAGGTGTCGGGACGAGGCGAGCTGCACCTCTCGGTGCTCATCGAGACCATGCGGCGCGAGGGCTACGAGCTGTGCGTGTCGCAGCCGCAGGTCATCACCAAGACCGGACCCAAGGGCGAGCAGCTCGAGCCGTACGAGGACGCGGTCATCGACCTCGAGGACAAGTACCAGGGCGCCGTGATCGAGGAGCTCGGCCGCCGCCTGGGCAAGATGAAGGAGATGCGCCCGAGCGGCCCCGGCCGGGTCCGCCTCGAGTACCGCATCCCGTCGCGCGGCCTGATCGGCTACCGGTCGCAGTTCATGACCGACAGCCGGGGCACCGGGGTGCTGTACACCCAGCTCGCCGACTACGACGTGTGGGCCGGCGCGGTGCGCAGTCGCATCAACGGGGTCTTGATCGCCAACGAGGTCGGCGAGACCAACGCCTACGCGCTGTACACGCTCCAGGAGCGCGGCATCATGTTCACACCGCCCGGCGTGGCGGTCTACCCGGGCATGATCGTCGGCATCCATTCCCGCGACAACGACCTGGTCGTCAATCCGAACAAGGCCAAGAAGCTGACCAACATCCGCACCACGTCGGCGGACGAGAAGCTGATCCTGGCGCCGCCGCGGCAGGTGACGCTCGAGTACGCGCTCGAGTTCATCAACGACGACGAGCTGGTCGAGGTCACGCCGCTGTCGATCCGGCTCCGCAAGTCGGTGCTCGACCACAACGCGCGCAAGCGGTTCGAGAAGCAGGGTGAGGCCGGCCTCCCCGACGACGACTGACCCTTCTCGGGCGATGGTGCGGATGCCACCTGCGAGGCATCCTCGGGTGTGCTCCGGGTCCTGCTCGTCGATGACGACGTCCACGTCGCGCGGGCGATCGCGCGCGTGCTCAAGTCGCGGGCCATGGTCGCGCGGCTGGCCGATAGCGTCGCGACCGCCAGCGCGGCGCTGATCGCCGACCGCTTCGACATGGTGATCTGCGATCTGGCGCTGGGCGGCGACAGCGGCCTCCGGGTCCTCGACGGTCTGCGCCAGCGCGGCGACCTGACCCCGTTCGTGCTGGTCACCGGCAGCGCCGCGACCGATCGCCTCGGCGCCGACGGCGATCCGCGGATCGCCGCCGTGCTGCTCAAGCCGTTCGACGTCAGCACGCTCGACCGCGTGCTGCGCGACGTCCTCGACGCCGCCCGCCGCGGCGGGCCGTGACGCACCTCGCCGCCCCAGGGTGATCGGCGGCCGCCGCCGAGTCGCGGTACCATCGGCCGGTCATGGCGACGCCGACGGCGGGGAACGACAACCGGCTCGAGATGCGCGGCGACGTGCGCTACATCGAACTACCGGCGCCGGCCTTGCGGTGAGGCTATGCTGTCGGCGGGGAGGATCTCATGAGCCGTCATTTCATCGTTTCGTATCTGGTCGCCGCCGCCGTGCTGACCACCGGCGCCGGCGCCGCCGACGCCTTCTGCGGCTTCTACATCAACGGCGCCGGCAGCGAGATGTTCAACGACGCCACCCAGGTCGTGCTCATGCGCAAGGGCACCCGCACGGTGTTGTCGATGCAGAACAACTACAAGGGACCACCCGACGCGTTCGCGATGGTGATCCCGGTGCCGTCGGTGCTGCAGGAGGCCGACGTCAAGACCCTGCCCCGAGACGTGTTCACCCGCGTCGACCAGATGGGCGCGCCGCGCCTGGTCGAGTACTGGGAGCAAGACCCGTGCATGCGGGACATGTACGAGCGCGACGAGAAGATGATGCGGCGGCCGTCGAGCGCGCCGACGAAGTCGATGGACCTGGCCGATCCGGCCGACGACCTCGGCGTGACCATCGAGGCCAAGTTCGAGGTCGGCGAGTACCAGGTCGTGATCCTGTCCGCCAAGGACGCGACCGGCCTCGACACCTGGCTGCGCCGCGAGAAGTACCAGATCCCCAAGGGCGCCGAGCCGTTCCTGCGCCCGTACGTCGAGGGCGGGATGAAGTTCTTCGTCGCCAAGGTCGATCCCAAGAAGGTGACGTTCGATAGCGACGGCCGCGCCGCGCTGTCACCGCTCCGCTTCCACTACGACAGCGACGAGTTCAACCTCCCGATCCGGCTCGGACTGGCCAACTCGAGCGGGACCCAGGATCTCATCGTCAGCATCCTGGCGCCGCAGCAGCGCTACGAGGTGTCGAACTACAAGAACGCCACCATCCCGACCAACCTCGACGTTCGCGACTCGGTGCGCCTGAACTTCGGCTCGTTCTACGCGGCGCTGTTCGATCGCACGATGGAGAAGAACCCGGGCGCGGTGATCACCGAGTACGCGTGGATGGCGACCACCTGCGATCCGTGCCCGGGGCCGACCCTGGGCGGCAACGACTTCACGTTGCTCGGCGCTGATGTGCTCGATGGTCCGGCCGGCAAGGCCACCGCCTACGGCAACTGGGACTTCGTGCTCACCCGGCTGCACGCCCGCTACGGCAAGACCATCACCGACGACCTGGTGTTCAAGGCCGCGCCGGCCATCGTGGGCGGGCGCGAGTCCCGCGGCGCCGGCGGCAAGCTCGAGGAGCGCGCCACGCCGTCCAGCGTGAACAACTTCCAGGCCCGCTACGCGATCCGTCACTGGTGGACCGGCGCCATCACGTGCGCCAGCCCGCGCCGCGGGATCTGGGGTGGTCCGCCGGGCGGCGGCCAGCCGCGCCCGACGCCGGCCTTGAACCTGGCGTTCGCGCGCCGTGGCAAGTCGCTGCCGACGATGCTGGTCTCGAACGTGCCCGAGATCGGCGTGCGGGCCTACCGCAAGAAGCGCAAGCCGGCGCCGCGGCTGGCGCCTCCCCCACCGCCGGCGCCGCCCGCCGCGAAGCCCTGACTCGCGCTGCGAGCTAGCGTTTCCGCTCGTCCTGAGCTTCTCACCGAAGGGGTTCCGAGATTGCCGGGGAACGAACGCGGGTGGATGATGGTGCGGCGTGGAGGGCAGTAAGGCCGCCGCCTTCAATGGTGCGATGGTGCCCGTTCCTGAGCCTGGCTCCGACTGC
>CANKMW010000049.1 GCA_947483555.1 Myxococcales bacterium | reverse complement strand
CGTCAGCAGTCGGAGCCAGGCTCAGGAACGGGCACCATCGCACCATTGAAGGCGGCGGCCTTACTGCCCTCCACGCCGCACCATCATCCACCCGCGTTCGTTCGCCGGCAATCTCGGAACCCCTTCGGTGAGAAGCTCAGGACGACCGGATTTCAGATCCGGATCCGAACCCGGATCCGGATCACCTCCGACCGCGCCGGAACCTATCTTCCTGGTTGCACAGCCGCGTCGCAGACCTCACATCCCGCTGACGAACTTCCACGTCGTGTCGGCGAACTCGAGCACCAGCTCGTTCTGATCACGCTTGTCGGTGCGGCGGTCCTTGCCGCGGGCATCGACCACCGTGAAGCTGGCGTCGACCATCACCTCGACGTGGGCGCGACATCCGACCTCCGGCTCGCCGCCCGCCGCCGGGCAGGTGCGGCGGATCGAGACGTACTTCACCGCGTACCGGATATCGCGCGCCATCAGGAAGCGTCCGACCAGCACGTCCTTCAGCCCGTCGTAGCCGTAGTCGTCGGCGCCAACCGGCGTGCCGCTGTCCTCGAAGTACTGCTGCGAGGCCATCAGGAACAGCGTTTCAGGGTCAGCCTTCTCGACCGCAACCCGGTACCGCTCGACCGCCTCGATGATGCCGCGGTTGAGCTTGTCGTCGGCGATCTTGGTGCCAGGGATGCTGCCGGCGCGAGCCGCGCAGCCGCCGAGGACGACGGAGACCAGCGCGGCCACGAACAACGGCGCAAACCAAGTCAGACGCATGCGAAGGCTCACTGCAAGCTCCAGGCCGGCGTCATGCCGGCCGGCGAAAGCTACACGACCGAGAAAAGCCGGCCAAGTCCGCCACCTCGCCAGTGCTCGACTCGTGCCAGAAAGGCACGGAAGTCCTTGTCGGGGTTGTCAACCTGGCGGAGGTGGACATCCGTGATCCTCGTGACCGTGAACCGCGCCGCCGCGGCGCGGAGCTCGATCGGCAGCGCGGCGAGGTCCGGGCCGGTCAGCGGCCGCCGCCGGTCGTAGGCCGCGATCATCGCGTCGGCGAGGTCCAGCCGGAGCTGGGCGCCGGCCTCGAGCCCGGGATTCCAGCACCAGTCGTTGATCGCCACCGCGAGGTCGTAGACGAAGCTGCCGCGCGACGCTTGCTCGAAGTCGAGGACCGCCACCAGCCGCGCGCCGTCCCACAGCACGTTGTCGCGGAACAGATCGCCGTGGATCACGCCATGGGCAGCGGACGCGCGCACGGCCGCCCGGGCCTCGAGCCACGCCAGCTCGTCGCCGAGCACCACGATCGCGCCGGCCAGCGCCGGATCGCGCTGGGTCCGGAAGCCCTCGAAGCGCGCCACGATGTCCGCGAACTGGTAGATGCCATCGCGCCAGGTCGCGTGCGGTCGCGCGCTGGCGGCGAGGTGCAGCCCGGCAAGGACATCGCCGATCGCGGTGGCGTCGGCCGCCGTCACCTCGGCGGGTGCGCGGTGCCGACCGGCCTGCCATGCGAACGCGCTGACCAGCAGGCCACGGTGGTCGACGAAGCGGCGGCCGTCGCCGGCGCGGCACGGCACCGGCACCGGCAGCCCGGCGGCCGCGAGGTCGACGACCAGCGCCGCCTCCCAGGCGACGTCGGCCGGCGCCTTGCCCTCGTTGACGCGCACGAACCACCGCCCGCCGTCGGTCTCGAGCGAATAGTTGGAGTTGATGGTCCCGGCCGCGATCGGCACCAGCGCGCCGGCCACGCCGAGGTCGAGCGCCGTCGCGATGGCGCGGGCGTCGTCGTCGTCGAGAAGCGTGAAGCGCGCCAAGGTCGGGCTCGAGAGCTCGCTGAGCGGGCGACCTTAGCAGTCCGTCCTGCCGCCCGTCCCGCTGACGCCAGTTCGCAGGCCCAGATCAGCCGCGATCCGCGGTATCCTCACTTGGTGAACGTCGATCGGTCGGAGCTGGCCGCGCGCCATCTCGACCTGGCCCGACGCGCCGCGGTGCTCTATCACCCCCGTGTGCGTGGCCATGTCGGGCTCGACGACCTGGTCGCGATGGCCAACCTCGGCCTGACCGAGGCCGCCAGTCGCTACGATCCGGCCCTGGGCGCCGCGTTCCGGACCTTCGCGTGGTACCGCGTGCAGGGCGCGATCATCGACGGACTGCGCCGCCAGACCACCCTGCCGCGGGCGGTGTGGGCGCGGCTGGTGTCGTTGCGCGCCACCGCCGACTACCTCGAGACCCAGGCCCAGCGCGCCAACGTCGCCCGCGACCGCGCCCAGGAGGCGACCACCACCGACAAGCTGCGTGAGGTCCAGGCCGCGCTCGGTGCGATCCGGACCATGTACACGGTCTCGATCCACGAGGTGGCCCCCGACGCCCTGGCGGCGCCCGACCGCGACCACGCCGAGACCCTCATCCACGAGCGCCGCCGCACCGAGCTGGTCACCGCCATCGCCGCGTTGCCCGAACGCGAGCGCCAGCTCCTGCACAAGCACTACGCGGAGGGCAAGACGCTGCTCGACGCCGGCGCCGAGCTCGGGATGTCGAAGTCGTGGGCCAGCCGGCTGCACGCCCGCGCCATCGATCAGCTGCGGGCCCGACTCGTCGATACGTCCTGACGCGGACCGGGGGCGACCAGCGTGCCCTGGGCCTGGTAGCGATCGAACAGGCGGCCCCACGTCGTCGCGGCGCGCCACTCGTCGAACACCTTCTTGTCGCGCAGCGGCCACCGGTAGTAGTCGTGGTAGGCCTCCGAGCCCATCACGAAGATGTTGACCAGGGGGGTGTGGAAGAACAGCTTCTGGAACCGCTTGAGCGGGCCGAACCACATCAGGTCGCCGACCCGCGACGCGCCGTTGTCGCCGACCGAGAACCCCCAGCGCTGGTCGGCCAGCTCGGGCTGACCGACCACCTCGATGTTCTCGCGTCGACCGTTGCCGAGACCCTGCTCGTCGGCGAGCCGGATGTACGGCAGCGACATCGGATCGAAGCCCATCATCGCGGCGGCGACGGCGTCGATCGCGACCTGATCCGCCGAGGCCAGGATCACGTCCTTGATCACCGGCCGCATCGTGCGCGGCCCCGGGCCGTCGCCGGCGGTGGTGCCGTCCATCACCGCGTACAGCCCGGCGTGGATCTCCTTCTGGATCGCCAGCAGGTCGACCAGGGTCTGGTGGATCCACGAGTGCGTGTAGTGGCGCTTGGTGTTGAGCAGGCCGCCGAACGCGTTCTTCATCGCCCCGGTGGTGGTGGTGTAGATGTGGCACTTCACCGTCGGCAAGTGGACGATGTTGGTGCCGTGGAAGGCATCCGGGATCAGGATGCCGTCGGGGAAGATGGTGTCGAGGACGTTCATCTTGGCCTTGGGCCGGTACACCGACCAGGTCATGTCCTCGGGCTTGAAGTTGTAGCGGACCGGCACCTCGTAGGCCTTGAAGATCGGCACGTAGCCGTTGAGGTCCTCACCCTTGAAGGCGTCGGTGACCACGGTCTTGTTCTGCACGCACACCTGGTCGGTGAAGCCGCGGTCGCGCAGCGCCCGCACCGTGCCCTCGAGCTGCCACGGGGTGGTGTTGGCGCCCGGGAACGGGTAGTGCCAGGAGATGTTGTCCTTGAGGATCGTCGTGGCGCCGGCCGTGAACGCGGCCTTGACGTCGGCGAGGTCGTGCAGGCGCGCGATATCGTCGAGGACGGTCTCGGGACGGACGCGGAGGACGGCGACCTTGGAGCGGGCCATTGGGCGCACCCTACGCGCGATGGCGCGGCCCGGCAACGGCACCCGCGCATCTCGCACCCACCCGCACCACCACCCGCGCGCGCCGGCTCAGTTCTGGACCGCGGTGGCGCGCAGCGCGTGCCAGCGGCGCACCGCCTCGATCTTGGCCGGCTCGATCAGCTCGGCGACCGCCGCGATCTCCTCGGGATCGCCCGACGGGGCGAACACCTCGGGCGGGCAGAGGACGAACGCGAGCACGTCCTTGGCGCTCGCCGGATCCGGCGTGAAGCCACTGGCGAACAGAGTCTCGGCCGGCATTCCCCACGCTCGCACCGGCGATCGATGGGGGCAACTTTTCGAGCGGCAGCGGCCGTCAGAACAGCTTGAACCCCTTGGGATCAACAGCGCTGCCTTTCATGAAGCCCTCGATCGCGCACTCCACCTTCACCAGCTTCACGTCCTCGCTGTTGGCGTCACTCTTCTCCGACTGCACGTTGAAGATGTGCACGCCATCAAACTGGAACTCACCCTGGTCCACCTTGTGGTTGTCGTAGAACGAGAGCTTGGCGGTCCGACCCAGGTCCCGCTCCTTGCCATCCATGTGCTTGTTGTGAAGGCTGCGAAATGGCTCGGCGTCCATCTCTGGAATGTAGAACACCAGGTTCGGGTACTCGATCTTGCCCGGAATCTTGAGCGGCTCAAGTCGAGCACCGTCGTGGCCCCAACCAAGGTGATGCTCGACCGTCTTTACCTTGACCTCGAACGCGTCGACCTTTGAGGTCCGCAGGCACTGGGCCTCGAAGCCATCGATCGAGAAGCGGAAGTTGCAGGCCGCGATGCGCTTCTGGGCTGCCTCGCCCTTGCCTGGCGCCGCGAATTTCTTGCCGTTGGCGGCCACGAAGCTCACCTTTTCCGGCGCCAGTGTGACCGTGATATTCGCCTGATCCTTGGCGTTGGCGTCCCATTTCGGGAATCCGAGGCTCACGATCATCGCCTGATGGAACTCACGCCGCGCTTTCTCGCAGTAGTTGTAGTCCGCGACGACGATGGCGCCGTTCTTGCGGGTGTGGATGCCCTTCAGGAACTCTTCGATCCATGCCCAGAAACCCGTGGCGTCGGCGAGGCCCAGCGAGAGCTTGATGTCCTCGTACTTCGATTTCCCGAGCTGGCGCCAGATGTCGCCATTCTCGCCCATCTGGTAGCTGACGACGTCGGCTTTCGCCCCACCGCCCTCGACCGTGCGCAGGGTCGGCAGCTGATCGCCGCCCTTGTCGAGGCCGTCGAGCTCGAGGATGAAGTGAGCCGACGAGAAGAGCGGCTTGTCGGCGAACTTGGCGGCGTTCTCGTGCTGTTCGTGTTTGGCCATGAGGACCTCTCGGATTCTACACGGCCCACGCGGGCCGGACGCGGGCTCGTTCAGGCCATGATACGGTGATTGCCGTGGATTCCTTCCTCGGACGGGTGCTGCACGAGGCCTGGTGATGACCGAGGCGACAGTCACTCCCGAGCCGCGAAGTGGGCGAGACGACAGGAGAAAATCGCGAGTCCCGGGCCACGCCTTCTGGAAGGGCGCGGCCGCCGGTCTGCTGGTCGTGATCCCGGCCGCCGCGATCGCGGTCTATGCCGCCGCCCTGGTCGGCATCCTGGATCACGACGATGGCCTCATCGACTGCCTCCGGATGGCGGTCGTGTTCAGCGGTCTGGCCGCGGTGCTGACCGCCGGCGGGGTCGGACGGCTGGCCGCCGCGGCCAGCATGGACGGTGGGCGCCGGCGGGCGATGATCGCCGCCGCCCGCGCGATGGCGGCTGCCGGCGCGGCCCTGACCCTCATCGCGGCCATCCCGCACGGCGGACTGCCCATGACCGCACCGGGATGGCTGGCGCTGGCCGCGACCGGTGCCCTGACCGGCGCCGCGGCCGGCGCGCTGATCGGCCTGGTCTGCGGCGGCGAGATGCCGACCCTGCAGGAGCTGGGGGTCTGGCCGCCGACCGAATGGCCGCTGCCGTGGCCCCGCGACGATGACGATGACGACGGCGATCAGCCGGCCGCCGATCAGCCGGTGACGCGCGACGATCCGGAGCCGAGGCCGTGACCGGTCCCGAGCCGGCGCGGCCGTCGACGCTCCGCCCGCTCGCACTCACGCTCATCGCCAGCGTCTTCCTGTGGCAGCTGCCGTTCGGCGGCTTCGTGCTCTACCCGTTCAAGCTGCTTGGCACCTGGCTCCACGAGGGTAGCCACGGGCTGATCATGGCGATCACCGGCGCCGGCTTCGATCGCATGGAGATCTTCGCCGACGGCAGCGGCCTGGCGCACGCCTCGGGCCCGGTGGCGTCGTTCGCCGCCGGCCTGATCGCGTCGGCGGGCTACATGGGCACGCCGCTGTGGGGCGTCGCGCTGCTGGCCGCCAGCCGCACCGTCCGGGGCGCGCGCCGGGCGCTCGGTGTCGGTGGTGCCCTCATGCTGGTGTCGGCGATGCTGGTGGTCGCCAACCGCTTCGGTCAGATCGCGCTGGCGGCGACCGGCGTGGCGCTGGTGGTCGCCGCGATCGCGGTGCCGGCGCGCTGGGCGCAGGCGGTGGCCCACGTCGTCGCCGCGCAGGCGTGCATCAACGCCGTCGTCGACATCCGCGTGCTCTACCGCCCGACCCTGTACATCGACGGCAAGGCGGTCCGCGCCTCCGACGCCCACGCGATGGCCGATGCGACCTTCGGCAACGACGCCAACTGGGCGGTGTGGGTGTGGGCGTCGGTGTGGCTCGGGTGGTCGCTGGCGCTGTTGTTCGCGACCTTCCGCGTGGTGCGACGGCGCGACGCGGCGAGCCGCTCGGACCCGAGCCCTCGGCGCTGAATCGGGGCCGCTCGGCTCAGTGAATCGCGGGCCGCTCGGCGCGCAGCTGCGGGCGCTCGGTCCACGGCCGGGCCTCGAGGTGGAAGTGATCGTGGTGGGCGTCGTCGTAGTCGGGCGACAGCACCAGGTGGAACAGCCCCGATTGCGCGAGCTGGCACTGCATCACCTTGAGGATGGCGCCACCTTGCGTGGCCGGCTGGCCGAGGCAGTCGACGCGATCGCCGAGCCCCTGCTCGTAGTCGAGGGCGACGGTCAGATCGCCGGCATCCTGGCCGGCAAAGCGCGGGACGTCGATGGCGAGACCATAGGAGTGCTTCGACGGTCGGCCGCTGCCACGCACCGTGCGGCGCGAGAACGCCGAGCTCCACTTCGCCTGCTCGACGCCCAGCGCGCGCAGGTACGGCCCCGCTTCGGCGAGCGAGACGGCGAGCGAGCAATCGATCACCAGCGCGGCCCTGGCGGTGGAGATCCACGTGACGCCGCCGAGCGGCCCGATGATCTCGACCCCGATCGCGATCCCCGACCGCGACACCGCGTGGTAGCTGACGCCGCGGGCGTCGAGCTCGGCGGTGCAGTGATCCGCTGGCGACGCGGTCGCGACGCCGGCGGTGCCGATCAGGATGGCGATGAGGGCCGCGCGCATGGGGAGAGCCTGCGGCGGCGCGAACGGCGGCGCCAGTTTTCGGGTCCCGGCCGGCTACGAGGGCGTTTCCAGGAACGTGCCGATGGCACGGAACTTCTGGTAGCGGCGCTCGACCAGCTCCGCCGGGGGCAGCGCGCACAGCTCGCGGAGGTGTCTCTTGAGCGCGACCCGGACCTTGGCCGCGGTGACGGCGGCGTCGCGGTGGGCGCCACCCGGCGCCTCGCCGATGATCTCGTCGCAGACCTTGAGCCGGACCAGATCGGGCGCGGTCAGGCGGAGCTGAGCCGCCGCCTCCGGAACCTTGGCCGGATCGCGCCACAGGATCGAGGCGCAGCCCTCGGGTGAGATCACCGAGTAGATCGAGTACTCGAGCATGAGGACGCGATCGGCGACGCCGAGCGCGAGCGCACCGCCCGAGCCGCCCTCGCCGACCACGATGGAGATGATCGGGCACTCGAGGCTGGCCATGACCTGGAGCGCCTTGGCGATCGCCTCGGCCTGGCCGCGCTCCTCGGCGCCGAGCCCGGGGTAGGCGCCCGGGGTGTCGATGAAGCACAGGATCGGCCGCCGGAAGCGCGACGCCATCCGCATCAGCCGGGTCGCCTTGCGATAGCCCTCGGGGCGCGCCATCCCGAAGTTGCGGTGCACGTTCTCCTTGGTGTTGCGGCCCTTCTGGTGGCCGAGCACCAGCACTTCCCAGGCATCGAAGCGGGCCATGCCGCCGACGATCGCCGGATCGTCGTGGAAGCTGCGGTCGCCGTGCAGCTCGATGAAGTCCTCGGTCAGGAGGCGAATGTAATCGAGCATGTAGGGGCGGCCGGGATGCCGCGACAGCTGGACCTTCTGCTGCGCCGACAGCTCGGCGAAGATCTCCTTCTGGAGCTTGCGGGCCTTCTGGTCGAGCTTGCGGATCTCGGCCGAGAAGTCGACGGTGCTGGTCGACAGGCCGCGCAGCTCGGAGATCTTCTTCTCGAGCTCGATGATGGGTCGCTCGAACTCGAGGACCAGGCGATCAGAGGCGGGCGATTCGGACATCAGGGTCGGCCAGCTAGGTACCGTTCCAGCGAATCGACGTCAACCGCTGCCGGGCTGTCCGCCCACCGGACAGCAGGATCGGGTCGGTACCACGACAGCTGGCGGCGGGCGTAACGACGTGAATTCCTTTTGATCAGCTCGATGACCGGCGACAGCTCGGACCCGGTTCCGCCGTCGAGGTGGGCGTGCAGCTCGGCGTACCCGATCGCCTGCTGCGAGCGCAGCGGCGGCCGGTAGCCGGCGGCCCGCAAGGCGCGGACCTCCTCGACCAGGCCGGTGGCCACCATGGCGTCGACCCGGGCCTCGATGGCCGCGTACAGGCGCTCGCGGGCCGGCGCCAGGCCGACCACCAGGTGCGGGTAGCGGGGCGGCACCGCGCGGTGATCGTGGCGGCGGTGGTGCTCGGTCAGGGTCAGGCCGGTGACGCGGTGGACCTCGAGGGCGCGGACCAGGCGCTTGCGATCGTGGCGATCGATGCGGGTGGCGCTGGCCGGATCGATGGCGGCCAGGTCGTCCCACAGCGCGCCGAGGCCAGCGGCGGCGGCGCGGGCGTCGAGCTCGGCGCGCACCGCGGCGTCGGCCGGCGGACCGGCGAACAGGCCGAGCAGGAGCGCGCGGACGTAGAGGCCGGTGCCCCCGCACACGATCACCGCCTGACCGCGGGCGGCGATGTCGGCGATGGCGGCGTCGGCGAGCGCGACGAAGCGTCCGGCGGTCATCTCGTCGTCGGGGCGGACGACGTCGATCAGGTGGTGCGGCACGCGCGCGCGCTCGTCGGCGCCCGCCTTGCCGGTGCCGATGTCCATGCCGATGTAGACCTGTTGCGAGTCGCACGACACCACCTCGCCGTGGCAGCGCGCCGCCAGCTCGACGGCGAGGCCGGTCTTGCCGGCCGCGGTGGGACCGACGACGACGACCAGGCGCGGCGCGGCCGCGGCGGCGCTCATGTCCGGCCGAAGCGGCGCGCGATCTCGGGCACGCCGATGCGGAGCAGCACCGGACGGCCATGCGGGCAATGAGCCCGGAAGTCGACTCCGTCCATCTGGGCCAGCAACGCCCGGGCCTCGTCGGCGCCCAGCACGTCCCCGGCGCGGACGACCGAATGACAGGCGATCGTCGCCAGCACGCGATCGAGGCGCTCGTCGACGGCGCGCGAGCCGCCGCGCTCGGCGAGGTCGCCAAGCAGCTCGCGCAGCACCTGGGTCGGATCGTGGCGCAGCCCGGCGGGCACCGCCTTGACAGCCACCGCCGAGGCGCCGAACGGTTCGACGTCGAAGCCCACGGCGGCCAGCAAGGCCCCGCCGTCGGCGACGATCGCCGCCTCGGCGGGCGGCAGGTCGACCGTGGTCGGGAACAGCAGCCGCTGGGTGGGCACCGTGTCGGTATCGGCGCGATCGCGCAGGCGCTGGAACGCGACCCGCTCGTGGGCGGCGTGCTGATCGATGAGGACCAGCTCGTCGTCGGCCTCGCAGACGAGATAGGTGCGATCGAGCTGGCCGAGGAAGCGGAGCGAGGCGAAGAAACCGGAGTCGGTAGCCGCGCCCGGGCTCGGGCTCGGGCTCGAGCTCGGGCTCGAGCTCGGGCTCGGGCTCGGGCTCGGGCTCGGGCTCGGGCCCGGTATCGAAGCAGGTATCGAAGTGCCGGCGACGCGAGCGCGAACCCGATCCCATGGCGTGGGCTCGCGGGCGACCAGGCCGAGCTGTTGTGATGGCGCCCGGGCGAGGCCGCCGAGCGGGAACAGCGAGCGCAGCGTATCGTCGGCGTAGCGCGCCGCCAGATCGTCGGCGCGCCGCGGCGGCGAGGCGCTGGCGACGGCGTGCATGCGGACCGGGGCGGCCGCGAACGGGGCGTCGCCGAGCCACGGCGACGCGGCCACGCCCTTGCGGACCGCGTGGCGCACCGCCGAGGTGACGGTGGCGCCGTCGGAGAAGCGAACCTCGAGCTTCTGGGGGTGCACGTTGACATCGATGTCGCCGCCCGCGACGTCGACCATCGCCACCGCGACCGGATAGCGGCCGCGCGGCACCAGCTCGCCGTACCCCATGGTGACCGCCTGCAGGAGCGACCGATCGCGGATCCAGCGCCGGCCGGCGAACAGCTGCACCCCGCGCGACGTGGTCTGGGCCAGATCCGGCGCCGCCAGGAAGGCGCGCACCCGGACCCCGTTCTCCTCGTGTTCGACCAGGTGCAGGCGCTCGGCGAGACGACCCCCGAGCAGGCCGCGGACGCGGGCGCCGAGCTCGGAGGCCCCGACCTCGAACGCGACCCGGCCGTTGTGGCGCAGCCGGAAGGCGACCTCGGGGTGGGCCATGGCCAACCGCAGCACGGTCTCGGTGACGTGCGAGGCCTCGGTGGCCTCGCCGCGCAGGAACTTGAGCCGCGCCGGGACGTTGTGGAGCAGCTCGGCGACCTCGACGGTGGTGCCGACCGGTGCGCCGACGACCAGCTCGTCGACGACCCGGCCGCCGCTGACGATCAGGCGCAGCGCGGCCTCGGCGGCGCGGGTGCGGGTGGTCAGCGTCAGCCGCGACACCGCCGCGATCGACGGCAGCGCCTCGCCGCGGAACCCCATGGTCGCGATCCCGGCCAGATCGTCGAACGTGCGCAGCTTGGAGGTGGCGTGGCGGGCCAGCGCCAGGCGGGCGTCGGTCGGGTGCATGCCGGTGCCGTCGTCGACCACGCGGACCACCTTGCGCCCACCGCCCTCGACCTCGACGGTGATGGTGCGGGCGCCGGCGTCGAGCGCGTTCTCGACCAGCTCCTTGACCACCGAGGCCGGCCGTTCGACCACCTCCCCGGCCGCGATCTGATCGATCACCTGGTCGGCGAGGATCTGGACGGTCGCGGGGGCGTCCATGCTGCTGGCGTACCACGCGTCTCCGACAGCCCGCACCGGGTTCGCGCGGGGGTGAGCGATTCCATCGCCCGCTGACCGGGTTGCCGGGGCAGGACACCTTCTATAAGGTGTCGCCACCATGTCGCGCGCCGGCTCCGACGATCGCCACCGCGCCGCCGCATCCGGCGGACGGGTGGTCGCGATCACCGGCGCATGCACGTACCTCGGCACCGAGCTGATCCGCCGCCTCGAGGAAGATCGCCGCTACGCCAAGGTGCTGTTGCTCGACGTCCGCGAGCCGCCGGCGCTGGCCGAAGGCGCGATCAAGGCGCGCTACTTCCCGATCGATCTCACCCAGCCGACCATCGACGCCGAGATCGCGACCCTCCTCGATCGCGAAGCGGTCGACACCGTGGTCCACGGCGCGTTCCTCGCCCACCCCACCCATGCCTCCGAGTGGGCGCACGAGCTCGAGGACGTCGGCACGATGCACGTCCTCAACGCGTGCGCGGCGGCGCGCCCGGCGCGCTTCGTCATGGTCTCGACGACGATGGCCTATGGCGCCTACCCGTCCAATCCCAACTTCCTGTCCGAGACCAGCGAGCTGCGCGGCCACAAGGACTCGCGCTTCATCAACGACAAGGTGCGCGCCGAGAAACAAGCGTTCCGCTTCGCGCGCGAGAACCCGGCCACCCGCGTCACCACGCTGCGCTTCGCCCCCATCCTCGGGCCGACGGTCTCCAACCTGTTCACCCGCTTCTTCTCGCGGCCGGCGGCGCCGGTGATGGCCGGCCACGATCCGCTGCTCCAGTTCGTGCACGAGAGCGACGCCGCGTGGGCCCTCAAGTGCGCCGTCGACACCGACGTCGATGGCCCCTTCAACATCGTCGGCAAGGGCGTCCTGCCCTACACGACGGTGCTCGCGCTCATGGGTCGGGTGCCGATCCCGCTGCCCTATCTGGTGGCGCGCCAGCTGTCGAAGGCGCTGTGGGCCACGCAGGTGTTCAGCTCGCCGCCCAGCCTGCTCGACTACCTGATGTACGTCTGCGTCGCCGACGGCGCTCGGGCGCGCCGCGAGCTCGGCTTCGTGCCCCGGTTCTCGATCAAGCGCACCATCCTCGACTTCCTCGGCGTCCGGCCCGAGGACGGCGCCACCGACGTGGCCGCGGCCCAAGGGTAGATGAGCGAGATGACCGAGTCACCACCCCCGCCGCCCGACGACGACGACGACGACGCCAGCGACGACGTCGATGCCTGGTCGGCCGCCGACGGCGCGCCCGACGCGTCGGCCGCACCCGAGGCGGTGTGGCACGAGGACGACATCTATCTCGGCGGCGAGGCCGCGGTGTCGACCTCGCAGGAGGGCCTGCCGCCCTACGGGCTGGCCGACGCCCAGCCCGCCTCGGCCAGCGGCGATCGGTGGTTCAGCTCGCTCGACGAGTCGGCCGAGGCCGACGCACCGTTCCGCGAGATGGAGCGCCGGGTCGGGGGCGGGCGGACGCCGGTGTTCCCGCTCGACGCCCGCCGCCGCATCCCGATGGAGTTCGTGTGGAAGCGGTGGCGCGCGCTCGCCATGCGCGGCCGCTCCGATGTCGTCGACGATTTCGGCCGCGATCCGATCACCACCGCGCGCTGGGAGTGGTTGCTCGAGTTTCTCTACAGCCGCTGGTTCCGGGTCGAGGCCACCGGCGTCGAACACGTGCCGTCGCGCGGCCCGGCGCTGCTGGTCGCCAACCACGCCGGCAGCCTGCCCTACGACAGCGCGATGGTGATGCACGCGATCCGCAAGGACCACCCGGCCCGCCGCGATGTGCGTCCGCTGGTCGAGGACGCGGTCTTCCACCTGCCGTGGCTGGGGCCGCTCATGAACCGGATCGGCGGCGTCCGCGCCTGCCCCGAGAACGCCGAGCGCCTGATCGCCAAGGGCGAGGTGGTGGCGGTGTTCCCCGAGGGCCTGAAGGGCATGGGCAAGCTGTGGCGCGATCGCTACCGGCTGCAGCGGTTCGGGCGCGGTGGATTCGTCAAGCTGGCGCTGCGCACCGGCGCGCCGATCATCCCGGTCGCCGTGGTCGGCTCCGAGGAGGCGTTGCCGCTCCTGGCCCGCGTGACCTGGTTCGCCAGGTCGGTGGGCATCCCCTACGTCCCGGTGACGCCGACCTTCCCGTGGCTGGGGCCGCTCGGCCTGGTGCCGCTGCCGAGCAAGTGGCGGATCGCCTTCGGTGAGCCGCTCGACGTGGCGGGCGAGTATGGCCCCGAGGCCGCCGACGATCGCCTGCTGGTCGGCCGGCTGTCGGAGCAGGTGCGAGCGCAGGTCCAGGCCATGGTCGACAACCTGCGGTCCTGAGGCCCGGAACCGCGAGCCGCGAAGTCGCGAGTCGAACGACCGTCGCCGCCGTGGTAGACTGGCCGGCGAGCGGGATCGTCATGGACGACGCCGACGACCAGGTCACCGAGTTGCTCGAGGTCGCACGCGACCTCCTGGGCACCGGCGACGACGCGCGCGCCCTGGCCGAGGCCAACCTCGCCGTCAGCCGCGCGCTCGCGCTCCGCGTCGACGACCCCCGCGCCTGGCTGGTGAAGTGCCAGGTGCTGTCGGCCCAGGGCGACGACGCCGCCGCGCTCGCCGCCGCCGAGATGGCGCTGCGGCGCGCGCCCCGCATGGCCGAAGCCCACTACTGGCGCGCCGCCATCCTCGGCGACCTCGGCCACTATCGCGACGGGCTGCGCGCCGTCGATCGCGCCTTCACGCATGTCGGCGACGACGACGCCTGGCTGACCGAGGACCTGTACTACGAGAAGGCCACGATGCTCGACGCGCTCGGCGAGCGCGACGCGGCCCGCGCCACCTACGAGGCCGGCCTCGAGCGCTGCCCCGGCTCCGCCCTGCTGCGTTCCGGGCTCGAACCGCCGGCGGCGCCCCGCCGCCCCGCCATGCTCAAGGTCCTCCGCGGCGGGCTGACCTGACGACTCGGGCGCCGGGTCCTACTGCGGGATCCGGACCACGAACACCGCCGGCAACCCGGCGTGTTCCTCGACGGTGATGGTGCCGCGGTGGGCCTCGACGACCAGGCGGCAAAAATAGAGTCCGAAGTCGCGACCCAGACGGGCGCCGGCCTTGCGGGCCGCAGACATGTAGTCGCGCTCGAAGACCGCGACCCGCTCGTCGGCGGTCAGCGCCGGGCCGCTGTTGCCGACCGACAGGGTGAACGTCCGCTCGACGATCCCGGCGGCGACCACCACGCGGCCACCGCGGGGCGCGTAGCGCACCGAATTGTCGACCAGGTTCTGGATCACCCGGGCCAGCAGGCGGCCGTCGACGATCGCGGTCAACTCGGCGTCGACGACGACCGCGACGGTGAGGTCGCGAGCCTCGGCGTTGACGCGCGCATGCGCCATCGCGGCGTCGACCTCCGGGCCCAGCGGCGTGACCGAGCGGCGGACCGTGATCCGGCCTTGCTCGAGGGCATCGACGTCGGCGATCGATTGCACCATCAGCAGCGCGCGCGTGCACAGGGCGATCGAATCGTCGAGGCAGCGGCGGGCGGTGGGACCGAGCTCCAGTCCCGCGAACTCCTCGTGCAGGAGCTCCAGGTTGCCCGTCAACGCCGACAGCGGGTTGCGCAGGTCGTGGACCATGGTCGCCAGCAGCGACGAACTGGCATCGTCGGTCGTCAGGCGCGCCGGGCCCTCGTCCGGGGCGTCGTCACTCATGGCTTGCTGGGCCTCGCACGTCGGCTTGCACCTCGCTAGCCGACGACCTGGTTCCTGCCCGCCGCCTTCGCCGCATAGAGGTTGTCATCGGCCAGCTTGACGAAGGCCGACGCGTCCTGGACCTCAGGTGCCAGGACTGCGACTCCCACCGAAACCGTGAGCGGAATCTCGGTGTCCTCGAACTTGAACGGCGTGCGCTCGGAGATGCGCCGGATCTTGTCGGCGAACTGCACCGCGTTGTGGTGATCGATCTCGGGCAGGATGATCGCGAATTCTTCGCCGCCATAGCGGGCCAGGATGTCCTCGCGCCGGATGCGCGACTTGATCACCGTGGCCAGGTGCTTGAGCACGTAGTCACCGGCGAGGTGACCGAAGGTGTCGTTGATGTTCTTGAACTTGTCGATGTCGAACATGATCAGCGACAGCTCGCGGCGGTAGCGCTGCGAGCGGCCGATCTCGCGCTCGAGCGTCTCCTGGAAGTAGCGCTTGTTGTAGATCTGGGTCAGGCCATCGATGGTCGTGAGGCGATAGATCTCCTCGTGGTACGCGTTCTCGATGTTGTTGCCGCTGAGGAACTTGAAGATGCAACGGCCGACCTTGATGAAGTCGCCGTCGCGCAGCACGTACTCGTCGATCAGCTCGTCGTTGATGTAGGTGCCGTTGGTCGAGCCCATGTCGCGCAGCAGGATCGCATTGCCGGTGTTCAGGATCTTGCAGTGGTTACGCGACACCGACTCCTGGTCGATCTGGATGTCGGCCTTGCTCGAGCGGCCGATGATGATCTGAGGTCGGGTCAGGTTGTACTTGCGACCCAGGTCGAGCCCATAGATCACGACGAGGCAAGCCTCCTTCGCTACCGGCCGATCACTGATCTTGGAGATCGCCGTGACGACCGTCTTGTTGCGCCCGGTATCGCTCACGTCCGCTGCAACATCCTATCATCGCTGGCGAAGATCACCGCGGTTCACCGGGTGTCTTCGGTGCACTGGAGGCGATCGTCATCTTCTCGCCTACACACCAGGGTGTCGGACAGGACGTAGCCGCCGCGCCGGAACCGGTACTCCTGCACCAGCACCCGACGGTTGCCGCCGAGGTTCCAGTACGCCCGCACCGCCGGCCAGCCGGTCGTCATCGGCAGCGGCTCGAGGACCGCGCCGGCCAGGGCCCCGGCGTAGCGCTCGCACCCGCCGTCGGTGCGGACGAAGACGTTCCAGTAGCAGTTGCCGTCCGCGGTGCACATGGTCTCGTCGGCGACCACCGCCTCCGGGGTGCCGTCGCCGTCGAGGTCTCGGTCGGCACGCCGCAGGCGCGGCGCCTCGCCACGCACGCCGTCGCGTTCGGGCGCCGCGCAGTCGCCGACCCGCACGGTCGGGACCGGAACCGTGGCGGAACGGGGTTGCTCGGCGCCGCGGTCGCGACCGCCGCAGCCGGCGACCAGCACGCCGCCGAGGATGAGTACGCTGGACGTCAACCCGGGGTGCGACATGTGCGCCGAAGGTAGCGCAACGAGCTGAATGTTGCCGCCACCCCGTGTCGTACGATAAGCAGGGTCCTGGAACAGAACGGAATCAGTCGAGATGTCCCGACTCGGTCGTAACGTGTTGCTCGGAATCGGTGGCGCTGTCGCAGCGCTGGCGGTCACGATCGGTCGTGGCGAGCACGTCCAGACCAGCGTCGGAACCGCGGACCTGCCGCCGTCGGCCACCACCCCGACCACGCCGACCACGCCGACCACGTCGACCACGACCCGGACCACGATCCAGACCGTGATGCTGCCGCCGGCGCGATCGGCGACCCGGGTCGACCCCGACGCGACCCTGCTGCTCGACAAGATGGAGCTGCTGGGCGACCGCTACGTGGCGCCGATGAGCGACGGACGTCGGGCGGTGCTGACGCTGGACGTGCGGCTCCAGGCGGCGGCCGAGAAGGTACTCCAGCGCAGCAAGGCGCCCCGGGGTGCCGTGGTCGTGACCGACGGCGATGGGCGGGTGCTGGCCCTGGCCGGCCGACGAACCGTGGATCCCAAGGGCGGCCCCGACGGCATCATCGACCCGTCGCTGGCGCTGCAGGCGTGGGCGCCGGCGGCGTCGATCTTCAAGGTCGTCTCGACGGCGGCGATGGTCGAACACGGCGCCAAGGGCAGCGACAAGGTCTGCTTCCATGGTGGGGTTCGCTCGGTGACCGAGTCCAACCTGGTCAGCAGCAAGCAGGACCGTCGCTGCGAAGATCTGAGCTACGGCCTCGCCCACTCGCAGAACGCCATCATCGCCAGGGTGGCGCACCAGCGCCTCGAGCCCCACGACCTGTCCGACGCCGCCCTCCGGTTCGGGTTCGGCAAGCCCCTGCCCTTCCCGGCACCGGCCGCGTTCGGCACCGCCGCGATCCCGGGCCAGAAGGGGGTTCCGTTCGCCCGCACCGCCGCCGGCTTCGACGGCGTGCAGCTGTCGGCGCTCGGCGGCGCGATGCTCGCCGGCACCATCGCCCACCGCGGCTCGCCGCCGACGCCGACGATCATCGCCGCGTTTCTCGACGGCGACGTCGAGCAGCCGGTCGCGGCGGCGCCGGCGCCACACCAGGTCATCGACG
Organism: Myxococcales bacterium; assembly: GCA_947483555.1. GTDB lineage: Bacteria > Myxococcota_A > Polyangia > Haliangiales > Haliangiaceae > UBA2376. The sequence continues at coordinate 46,607 of CANKMW010000049.1, read as the reverse complement.
CCCGGGTCGCGGCCGAGGTCGCGGCCATGATGACCGCGACCTGCCAGAAGGGCTCGGCGGCCCGCGCCTTCAACGGCCGCGAGCGGATCCGGGACATCCAGGTCGCCGGCAAGACCGGGACCTTGAGCGAGCAGAAGCCGGTCTACACCCAGTACTCGTGGTTCGTCGGCTACGCGCCGGCCGACCGGCCGCTGCTCACGATCTCGGTCGTGCTCGGCAACGCCGAGCTGTGGCACCTCAAGGCGCACACGGCGGCGCGAACCGTGCTGGCCGAGGGTCTGCGCCCGCGCGCCGGATCGTGATCGGATTGGCAACTTCGGGCATCGATCGGGCATCGGCGCCGGCCACGGCGCAACCCGGCGAAACCTGCGGTATGATTCCGGCGCTGTCCCACGCATCGTCCGATGGCGCGCACGCCGCCCGCGTCGACCGATGGAGGAACCCATGCTCGCCTCGCTTCGTCACTCAAGTCTCCTGATCGCCGCGCTCTCGCTGGGAGCCGGGCTCCTCGCCGGCACCGCCGGCACCGCCTATGGGCAACCGCAGAAGCGGGCCGACGAGCTCAACGACGAGGGCAAGGCGCTGCTGCGCGCCAAGAAGTACGCCGAGGCCACCGACCGGTTCCGGCAAGCCATCGTGATGCTCCCCGACGGGCGCTTCTACTACAACCTGTGCATGTCCCTCTATCACGAGGGCAAGCTGGGCGAGGCGCTGCAGGCGTGCCGGGCGGTGGCGCCCAACGGCGGCAACGAGACCGCGGTCAAGGGCGCTGCGGTGATCATGGACGAGCACATCAAGCCCAAGATGCGCGAGGCCGGCATCGATCCCGACGCCGCGCCTGACACCGGCGGCGGCGGCACCGACGGCGGCGGCGGCACCGACGGCGGCGGCGGCACCGACGGCGGCGGCGGCACCGACGGCGGCGGCGGCACCGACGGTGGCGGTACCGGCGGCGGCGGCGGCGGCACCGATGGCAGCGGCGGCACCAGCGGCGGCGGCGGCGCCCCGGCCGACAACTTCGTGGTCGCGCCTCCGCCCTCGCTGTTCACGGCCACCAAGCCGGCCGATCACGACTACACCTGGACCCTCGGTGGTCAGCTGCTGGCCATGAACGCCTCGATCGGCGAGACCGGCACCTACGCCTCCAGCGCCGGTGGGTTCCGCCTCACCGGCGACTATCGGCTGTCGCCGCAGACCCGGATCGGCGCCCAGGGCTACATCGGCGTCACGTACGTCGACCAGGGCGACAACCTCGACAGCGACACGCTCACGATCTTCGACGTCGGCGTCGCCGGCTTCAAGGAGATCTGCCGCGATCGGCTGTGCCTGAAGCCGCTGATCGGTGGCCACCTCGCGTTGCTGCAGACCGGCGCGATGGCCGCCGCGTCCGACGAGGCCCTGATCACGTTCGGGATCCGGCCCGAACTCGGCGTCGAGTATGCCCTCGGCACGCGCATGGAACACGTGATCACGGCCGGGCTCGGTCTCAACATCTACCTGCCGGTGGTCGGCGAGTACACGTTCGTCGACCCCGCCGCGCTCGGTCTCGACAAGTCGAGCGCCAGCGCGTACTTCGGCATCGGCTACACCCACCGCTTCAACACGCCGCTGGGTAGCTCGCCGTTCTTCACGCTCCAGTGAGCCGCGCCGAGACGGCGAGCGCGGCTTGCGCCAGCGGCGACGCCATGAACCCATCGGCGGGCACCGGCCGGCCGAAGAAGTAGCCCTGCCCGACGTCGCAGCCCAGCTCGCGGAGCACCGCGACCGCCGCCGCGGTCTCGACGCCCTCGGCGGTCACGCGCATCCCGAGCGCGTGCCCGACGTCGACGGCCGAACGCAGGATGGCCCGGCTGTGGGCGTCGAGGGACATCGAGAACGAGCGGTCGATCTTGAGCTCGTCGGCCGGCAGCTGGCGCAGGTAGGCGAGCGACGACTGGCCGATCCCGAAGTCGTCGATGCTGAGGCGGACCTGGGTCGACTTGAGCGCGACCAGGTGCTCGATCGCGCGCCCGGGATCGGCCATCACGCCGGTCTCGGTGATCTCGATGATCAGCCGCGACGGTTCGAGGCCGGTCTCGGCCAGCAAGCTGGTGACCCGCGCCAGCAGGCGATCGTCCTCGAGATCGCGGGTCGAGATGTTGACGGCGGTGGCGACGTCGAGCCCGATGGCCTGCCACGCCGCACACTGGCGCAACGCCGTCTCCAGCACCCACGCCGTGATGGCCTTGACGTAGCCGGTGCTCTCGGCGAGGGCCAGGAAGGCGTCGGGGTACAGCAGGCCGCGCTGGGGGTGGTTCCAGCGCACCAGGCACTCGACCGCCTCGAGGCGCTCGGTGGCCAGGTGAATCTTGGGCTGGTAGTGCAGGACCAGCTCGCCGTGCGCCACCGCCTCGCGCAGCTGGCCGCTCATCGTCCCGCCGGCGGCGACGGTGACATCGTGCGAGGCCTCGAACGGACCGGGCTCGCTCCACTCCGCGACCAGGCCGCCGGGCCACGCCGCGCCGCCGACGAACGTGAGCGCGACGCCGCCGAAGCTGATCGAATCACGCTCGTTGAGCAGGCGCGCCGAGCCCGGCGCCATGCGCTCACCGTTGACGAACACCCCGTTGCGAGCCGCGACGTCGATGAGGTACAGGGAATCGTCGCGGTACTCGATCTCGGCGTGGCGGCGCGACACCACGCGATCGCGATCGAGCAGCGTGAGGTCGAGCTCCGGCACGGCCCCGAAGGCGAGGTTGCGCCGGCCGACCGTGCTCGCCAGCCGGTGGATCGGGAAGATCAGGTCTCCGTGGACCAGCGCCGGTCCGCTCGCCATCGCCGCCCTACTATACCGCGGACAGGTCGTACATCTGCTTCTGGCCGGCCACCGTGAACCCGGCGGCGCGATGCAGGGCCAGCGAACCCGGATTGGTGCCGGCGACCACGCTCCGGACCTCGACCAGGCCGGCGGCGCGGGCCCGGCCCAGCAGATCGTCGATCATGGTGCGGGCGACACCGCGGCCGCGCCAGGCCGGCGCGACGCCGATCGCCTCGACCACGCCGAAGTCGCCGCGGTCGTCGTGGTCGCGCTGACCGATGACGAAGCCGGCCACCGCGCCGTCGGCGCCGGCCCAGGCCGCGGTCGCGCCCGGCCAGGCGGTGGCGTCATCGAGCAGCGCCGCGAAGTCGCGGACGTCGAGCGGGGCGGTGTTCGCGATCTCGGCGAAGGTCAGGTTGTGCAGCGCGCGGGTCGCCTCGCGGTCGAGCTCGCCGTGGCCGAGACGACGGAGCGCAGCGTCGGATGGACGCCCGGGCGGGGTCGGCGCCAGCTCGTGGCGCAGCTCGACGAAGTCGATCGAGCGCACGAAGCCGCGCGCCAGCACCGCCGCCCGCTTGATCTCCTCGCCGACGCGGACGCCGATGCGGATCGTGGTGACGCCGGCGACCACCTCGCCGAGCGCTTGCGCGAGCAGCGCGTCAGCGGCGGCCGCGCCGTCGGCCACCAGCGGGAAGATGTAGAGCCAGGGCGGCGCCACCACGGTGCCGACGCCACCGGCGACGCGGTCGCCGTCCACGGCGACCCGGGTGCGATCGCCGTGCGCCGACTGGGTCCACATGCTGGCCACCGCGGCCGCGGTCCAGCCCGGCCCCGGCGCCACCTGACGGTTGTAGATCGCGCGCAGCGGCTCGAGATCGGCGGCCGCCAGCGGCCGCAGCACCACGGCGTCCAGGTCCGAGACGCCGGTCACAGGTCGTCGAGGTCCTGGTCGCGATCGGCGCCGATGACGACCCGGCGCTCCTCGTACCACGCCGACAGCCTGGGGAAGCTCTCGGGCAGGAACTCGGTGGTCAGTCGGGGCGCGGCCTCGTGCAGCAGGAGCCGCTCCATGTCGGGCTCGCCGCGGCCGGCCAGCCCCCACGCCAGCAGCACCAGGTTGGTGCCAAACCGACTGCAGCCGAGCGCGACCTTGGCCCAGTCGAACAGCTCCTCGTCGGCCGGCAGGAGGCCGAGATCATCGGCGGCAAACGCGATCACCAGGTCGGTCAGCGCCAGCTCGAGCGCGAAGTAGTCGCCGCGGGGCGCCGACTCGAGCTCGGACCGCGCGGTGCGCGCGGCGTCGACCTTGCCCATGACCGCCAGCAACTGGGCTCGATCGAACGCGCACACCCAGTACATCGCCCGCCGCCGCCGCGGCCCGACCGAACCGATGGCGCGATCGTAGAGCGCCAGCGCGGCGTCGAAGCTGCCGCGCTGCCACTCGAGCTTGCCCTTCAGGTAGAACAGGAACGGCCGCAGGGGTTCGGCGATGCGGCCCTGCTCGAGGCGCTCCACCGCCGCCAGCGCCTCGTCGCGCCGCCCCGCCGAGGCCAGCACCAGCGCCTCGCGGGCCCGCCGCCAGGCCCGGGTCTGGCGCCACATCATCGCCGCGAACACGCCGCCCGACACCATCCCGATCAGCGGCCCGGCCAGGACCGCCACCGCGATCACCCCGACGCCGGCGACGCCGCCGACCGCGGTCCACGCCGCCAGCTGCTGGCGCCGCATCGCCGGGCCGGCCATGACCTGGCCGTGCTCGTCGAGCAGCAGGACCTCGCCGGGTCGCGCGCTCGCCAGCGACGTCGACACCCGCCACGCCGGCGTGATCGCGTCGCCGGTGGTCAGCGCCGGCAGGGTCTCCGACTTGGTCGCCACGCTGGTCCAGTCTACGCGACGACGACCGTCTTGCGATCGCGTGCGACCTGGATGCGTGCCGTCAGCCGGCGGCGACCGCGCAGCCGCTTGATGACGTATTCGGCGGCCTGGGCCCGACCGCGGGTGGTCAGCGGCCCTACCACCCGCGCCATTCGCCACGGCCGGCCGGCCCGCGTCGCCCGGGCGCCGCCGCGCAGGTCGCCGTTGTGCTGACGCAGCCGGCGGCCGACGTCGGTGGTCACGCCGACATAGGTGCGCCCGGCGCGCGACAGCAGCACGTAGACGAACCACACCCGACGGTTGTACGGGGCCACTGTGATAGGTTCGCGGCGAACGGGAGACCTCGCGCATCACAGGGCCATCCGGGCCCGACGCGGGCCGTCCTCCCCCTCGAACTGGCGCCACGGAACGGAGCTTCTGTATGACCGGAAAGACCGCCAAGCTGATCCTGGCCGATGGCAAGGAGCACACGCTCCCGGTGACCGTCGGATCCGAGAACGAGCACGCCATCGACATCCGCACCCTGCGCAACGACACCGGGTACGTGACCCTGGACACCGGCTACATGAACACCGGGGCCACCACCAGCGGCATCACCTACCTGGACGGCGAGCAAGGCATCCTCCGCTACCGCGGCTACCCCATCGAGGAGCTGGCCGAGCGCTCGAACTTCGTCGAGACCAGCTACCTGCTGATCCACGGTCGCCTGCCGACCCAGGCCGAGCTGACCGAGTTCTCGCGCAAGCTGACCTACCACTCGATGGTGCACGAGGGCATGCACCACTTCTTCGAGGGCTTCCCGCCCGGCAGCCACCCGATGGCGGTGCTGACCGCGATGGTGAGCTCGCTGTCGGCGTACTACCCCGACTGCCTCGACCGCGATGCCCCGATGGAGCTCCACGTCACCCGCATCCTGTCCAAGGTGCGCACCATCGCGGCGTTCTCGTACAAGAAGACGATCGGCCAGCCGATCATGTATCCGCGCAACGCGCTGTCGTACTGCGCCAACTTCCTGCACATGATGTTCGCGGTGCCGGCCGAGCCGTACGAGCCCGATCCGGTCATCGTCAAGGCCATCAACCAGCTGCTCATCCTGCACGCCGACCACGAGCAGAACTGCTCGACCTCGACGGTGCGCATGGTCGGCAGCTCGGGCGCCAACGTCTACGCCGCGGTCGCCGCCGGGATCCTGGCGCTGTGGGGCCCGCTGCACGGCGGCGCCAACCAGGCGGTCATCGAGATGCTCGAGCAGATCGCCGACCCCGCCGGTCCCTACAAGGGCGATCACAAGAAGTTCCTGGCCGAGGTCAAGGACAAGAAGTCGAACCTGCGGCTGATGGGCTTCGGCCACCGGGTCTACAAGAACTACGATCCGCGGGCCAAGATCTTGAAGAACATGGCCGACGAGGTGCTCCATCACCTCGGCGTGACCGACCCGATGCTCGAGATGGCCAAGGGCATGGAGGAGATCGCGCTCAAGGACGAGTACTTCATCTCGAAGAAGCTGTACCCGAACGTCGACTTCTACTCCGGCATCCTCTATCGCGCGATCGGCATCCCGACCCCGATGTTCACCGTGATGTTCGCGCTCGGCCGCATCCCCGGCTGGCTCGCACACTGGAAGGAGATGGTCGAGGATCCGAGCCAGAAGATCGGGCGGCCGCGTCAGATCTACACCGGCGCCACGACCCGCCACTACGTGCCGATCGAGCAGCGGACCTCCACGACCTGAGCGAGATCGGTTCGCCCACCCAGGCAAGGACGATGGCCACATGATGATCAGCGCACCTCATGGCATCGCGGAGCCGACCTCGTCGGCGACCACCGACGGCATCCGGGTCACGGTGCGGGCCCAGTACCTCGACGAACAGTCGGATCCCGACCGCGGACGTTACGTGTTCGCGTACACGGTGTCGATCGCCAACGAGGGCAGCCGGCCGGCGCAGCTGCGCACCCGGCACTGGATCATCACCGACGGCCGCGGCAAGGTCGAGGAGGTCCAGGGCGATGGCGTGATCGGTGAGCAGCCGCGCTTGATGCCCGGGCAGCAGTTCCAGTACACGTCGGGCTGCGTGCTGGCGACGTCGGTCGGCACCATGCACGGCACCTATCAGATGCATCGCGACGACAGCACCTGGTTCGACGCCGAGATCGCGCCGTTCTCGCTGGTCATGCCGCAGACGGGCGATCGCGACAGCCTCAACTGACGACACCCGGCCGCGCGGCGACCGAACCGCCCGCTCGCGATTCGGCTCGCGATTCCAGGGGGATACGCGCTCCGCGCGCAGTCAGTCTGCGATCGTGCAAAGCTCCCGGTCGGGCTTCGGGTCCAAGTCCATGACGATGACTCCTGCGCAACGCGAAGGCGAGACCGCCGCGCGCCTGGTGGCCGCCGCCAAGGCCGGCGACGCCCAGGCGTTCGAGGAGCTGGTGCGCCGCTATCGCAAGCGCATCTTCGCGCTCGCCCTGCACCTCACCGGCACACCGTCGGACGCCGACGACATCGCCCAGGAGGTCTTCATGCGCGCCTACCGCGCGCTCGATCGCTTCGAGGGCCGCAGCGAGTTCTTCACCTGGGTCTACCGCATGGCGGTCAATCGCTCGCTCAACGCCCGCCGCGACAAGGGACGCCGCGCCGAGGATCCGATGCCCGACCACCTCGACGGTGGGCTCGGCGATCCGCGCGTCGAGTACGCCGTCTCGGTCGACGCCGCCGGCGACCCGTCGAAGGCGGCCGAGCTACGCCAGACCTACGCCCGCTTGCTGCGCGGGCTCGATTCGTTGCCTGCCGAGATGCGAACCACCGTCGTGCTGGTGGTCCTGCAGGGCATGGCGCACGGCGAGGCGGCGGTGGTGCAGAAGTGCAGCGAGGGCACGATCGCGTGGCGCATGCACGAGGCGCGCACCAAGCTGCACTCGGCGATGAACCCCGACGTGGTCCGCAAGCGGCGGCCGCTGTCCAGCGAGCTCGAGGGGCTGCTCGCCGAGCTCGGCCTGCCGCTCCTGTCTCCCGGTCGCGCCTAGCGGGCGCCCAGGCTTGAGGCGGCGGCCGATGACTCGTACGATGACCGCGCCATGCGCGCCCTCGTCCTCGGCCTCCTCGTCGCGTGCGGTGCCGGCGCCTGCTCGCTGGTGACCGTCCAGCAGGATCCGTTCCCGCCGCTCGAGATCCGCGCCGAGCGACCCGACGCGCCACCACCCAAGGTGGTGCTGACGCCGTCGAACATCCAGATCAACGACAAGGTCCAGTTCGAGCTCGGCTCCGACAAGCTGTTGCCGGTGTCGTTCCCGCTGCTCGACGCGGTGGCGGCGGTCATGGTCGACAACCCGCAGATCGAGATCATCGAGGTCGCCGGCCACACCGACGCCTCGGGCGGCGCCAAGCGCAACCGCCAGCTGTCGCAGCAGCGCGCCGAGAGCGTGCGCCAGTACATGATCTCGAAGGGCATCGCCAAGGGCCGCCTGACCGCCAAGGGCTACGGTCCCGACCAGGCGATCGCCGGCAACGACACCCCCGAGGGCCGCGAAGCCAACCGGCGGGTCGAGTTCGTGATCGCGAAGCAGGGCCCCAAGAAGACCCTGGTGCAGGAGGATTGAAGATGCGGGCGCGAATCGCGATCGAGCTCACCATCGGGATCGGCGTCGCCGCCGCGCTCGCCGCGGCGTGCAGCCGGACCGGCACCGGCGGCGCCGTCCGCAGCGACATCACGGCGCGCATGCAGTCGATCGCGGCGCCGGTGCAGATGTGCTACGCGGTCGCGCTGGAGCGCAACCGGCGGCTGCGCGGCCTGGTGGTGCTGTCGTTCCGCGCCGCCCCCGGCAGCGGCCAGTTCGATCAGATCACGGTGACCCGCGATGACGTCGGCGACGAGCAGGTCCGCAAATGTGTGGTCGACGCGGTCGGCACGCTGAAGCTGGCCACCCCGCAGAAGACCGCGGTCACGGTCAGCTATCCGCTCAACTTCGAGCCGAGCAAGTAGCGCGCCGCCGGCTCGACGATCGGCGTCATGGCACTGGCCGGCGTCGATCTTTCGGGCTAGCGTGCGCCGCCATGGCCAACCTCCCGACCCGCTCGCCGACCCACCGCGACGTCGACATGACCCGCTTGGCCGGGCTCGGCATGGAGGTCGAGGAGCTGGCCGAGGCCGGGCCGTTGACGCCCGACCGCTTGATCGCGCTCGCCGAGGAGCAAGGCAAGCCGGTCAGCCACTACTACGCCGCGCTGGCGCTGGCGACCGAGCTCGAGCTCCCGGCGGCCGCGGTCACCGCCGTCTTCTGCGCCGGCAAGTGCCAGAGCTGGGGCGCGCTGGACGCCATCGATCGGGCGGCTGCCGTCTGGGAGCAGCGCGGCGGCGGGTTTGCGATCACCGTCCGGAGCTGCCTCGACAAGTGCGAGGACGCGCCGGTCTGCGAGATCCGCACCCCGGACGGAACCGCGACCCTGGCGCGGGTGAAGCCCGACGAACTGACCGCGGCGCTGAACGACGCCCTGGCCTGACGGACGCCGGGCGCGGCGGGAATTCGCTGGCGTCGCGGGCGGTTATCGCCTGGCACCGAGGCAGACTCGGAGCTAGGGTTGCCCTCCCCCGCCGTGCTTCGCCTCAACGGGATCAACAAGTACTACCAGGTCGGCAGCCACCGGCTGCACGTCCTGCGTAACGTCGACGCCGAGATCGGCGACGGCGAGCTGGTCGCCATCATGGGCGCCTCGGGCTCCGGCAAGTCGACCTTGCTCAACATCCTCGGCATCCTCGACGGCTACGACGCCGGCGAGTACTGGCTCGACGACACCCTGGTGCGCGATCTGAGCGAGACCCAGGCGGCGCGCTATCGCAACCGCTTCATCGGGTTCGTGTTCCAGTCCTTCAACCTGTTGCCGTTCAAGACCGCGGTCGAGAACGTGGCGCTGCCGCTCTACTACCAGGGCGTGTCGCGGCGGACCCGAAATCGCACCGCGATGCAGTACCTCGAGCGGGTCGGCCTCGCCGACTGGGCCGAGCATCGGCCGAGCGAGATGTCGGGCGGCCAGAAGCAGCGGGTGGCGATCGCGCGCGCCCTCATCGGCAAGCCCAAGATCATCCTCGCCGACGAGCCGACCGGCGCCCTCGACTCGGAGACCAGCCGACAGATCATGGACCTGCTGGCCGAGATCCACGCCAGCGGGATCACCGTCATCGTCGTCACCCACGAGGCCGACATCGCCGCCCGCGCCCAGCGGATCATTCGCCTGCGCGACGGCAAGGTCGAGGCCCAGGCGTAACGCCCATGTTCTCCGCCGATCGCTGGTACGAGGTGCTGTCGACGCTGGCGCGCAACCCGCTGCGTTCGTTCCTCACCGCGGTGGCGGTGGCGTGGGGCATCTTCATGCTGGTGGTGCTGCTCGGCATGGGCAAGGGGCTCCGCAACGGCACCGAGAAGAGCTTCTCCGACGACGCCGCCAACAGCGTGTGGATCTTCGGCGGCAGCACGTCGCAGCCGTTCGCCGGCCTGCCGGTCAACCGCCGCATCGTCTTCGACAACGACGGCTACGAGGCGGTGCGCCGCGTGCGCGGCGTCGAGCGCTTGACCGGCCGCTTCTTCGCCCGCGGCGCCATGTTCGGCAACGAGCTGCAGATCCGGGTCGGCGCCAAGGTGTCGTCGTTCGACGTCCGCTCGGTCCACCCCGACCACCTGTACCTCGAGAAGTCGATCATGGTCGCCGGTCGGTTCCTCAACGACCTCGACGTCGCCGAGAAACGCAAGGTCACGGCGATCGGGGCGCCGGTCGCCGAGTTCCTGTGGGGCCACACCGACGTGATCGGCCAGGGGCTGGCCATCAACGGCGTCCAGTTCCAGGTCGTCGGCCTGTTCACCGACGAGGGCGACGCCGGCGAGCTGCGCAAGCTCTACATCCCGATCAGCACCGCCCAGCTCGCGTTCAACGGCGCCGACCGGGTCAACGTGCTCATGTTCACCGTCGGCGACAAGGGCGTCGGCGAGACCGCCAAGCTGGTCGACGACGTCAAGGGCCTGCTCGCCGAACGCGAACGCTTCGCCGCCGACGACCCGCAGGCGACCCGGGTTCGCAACAACCTCGAGCAGTACGCGACCTTCCAGGAGATCTTCACCATCATCGAGATCTTCATCATGGTGATGGGCGCCTGCACGCTGGTCGCCGGCATCGTCGGCGTGTCCAACATCATGATGATCGCCGTCAAGGAGCGGACCAAGGAGATCGGAGTCCGCAAGGCGCTGGGCGCGACGCCGTGGACGATCGTGTCGACGATCCTGCAGGAGTCGGTGTTCCTCACCGCGGTGGCCGGGTACGTCGGCCTGGTCGCCGGCGTGGGGCTGCTGGAGCTCCTGGCCTGGGTGCTGCCCAAGAGCGACTTCTTCTCCGATCCGTCGGTGGATCTGACGGTCGGGCTGGGCGCCACCGCCGTGCTGATGGTGTCGGGCGCCGTGGCCGGGTTCGTGCCGGCGCGCACCGCGGCCCGGGTCAGCCCGGTGGTCGCGCTGAGGGACGAGTAGCCGGACGCCTGGCCATGATCGACCCCGACTTCTTCCAGGAGATCGCGCAGAGCCTCGGCCGTCACAAGCTGCGCACCGGCCTGACCGCGCTCGGCGTGTTCCTCGGCATCTTCATCTTCGTGCTCATGGTCGGCTTCGGGCCCGCGCTCGAGGGCGCGATGTCGAAACGCATGGCCGGCTTCGCCACCAACGCGGTCTTCATGTGGGGCCAGCGCACCTCGATGCCGCACGCCGGCCTGCAACCCAACCGTCCCATCGCGTTCAGGAACGACGACATCGAGCCGATGTCACGCCTCGAGGGCGTCGAGCACCTGGCGCCGCGCAATCAGCTCGGTGGCTTTCGCGCCGGCTCGGTGGTCAAGCGCGGGAACAAGACCGGCAGCTTCCAGGTCGCCGGCGACTACCCGGCGTTCCAGTACATCCAGGTGCCGGTCATGCGCGCCGGACGCTACGTCAACGACCTCGACATCACCGACCGCCGCAAGGTGGCCGTGATCGGCGAAGAGGTGGCCAAGCAGCTGTTCGGGCGCGGCGACGCTCCGATCGGCGGCGCCATCCAGATCAACGGCATCTACTTCGAGGTCGTCGGCGTGTTCGGGTCCAAGGCCCAGGGCCAGCAAGGCGACCAGCAGGTGCGCACCGTCCACGTGCCGTTCACCACCTTCCAGCAAGCGTTCCACGCCGGCGATCGGGTGAGCTGGTTCGCGATGACGGCCCGTCCCGGCGCCGACGCCCAGGATCTCGAGCGCCGCGCCCGCGCGCTGCTCGCCGAGCGCCACCGCATCCATCCCGGCGACGACCAGGCGATCGGGGGCTGGAACGCCGCCAAGCAGTTCGCCAAGACGTCGAAGCTGTTCTGGGCGGTCGGCCTGGTGCTCGGCTTCGCCGGCCTGATGAGCTTGCTCGCCGGCGCGATCGGGGTGTCCAACATCATGCTCATCACGGTGCGCGAGCGGACCAAGGAGATCGGCGTGCGCAAGGCGCTCGGCGCCACGCCACGCAACGTGGTGGCGATGGTGGTCGCCGAGGCGGTCTTCCTCACCATCGTCGCCGGCTACATCGGCCTGGTCACCGGCGTCGCCGTGATCGAGGGCCTGGCCACGATCATCGAGCGCGCCGGCGACAAGATCCCGCTCGGCCCGCCGGCGGTGTCGGTCAACTTCGCCACCACCGCCACGGTGATCCTGGTCGTCGTCGGCGCCTTCGCCGGCCTCATCCCTGCGTTGCGCGCCGCGGCGATCCAGCCGATCGAGGCGCTGCGCGACGAGTAGTGCCCCGCCGAACCCGCGTTCCCCCGAGTACCCATGAAACGTTTTCTCCCCCTGCTGACCGTGCTCCTGTGCGTCGCTGGCGCCGCCGGCACGCTGTGGTTTCTGTGGTCGAAGTCGCGCGGCCGCCCGGTGCCGGCGCGGGTCGAGGGCCTGGAGCTCAAGGACATCGTCAAGAAGACGGTCGCGACCGGCGCCATCGTTCCCCGCGAGGAAGTCGAGATCAAGCCGCGGGTGTCCGGCGTCCTCGAGGAGCTGTTCGTCGCGGCCGGGGCGCCGATCAAGTCCGGCGACAAGATCGCACGCATCCGCATCGTGCCCGACGCGGCGTCCTTGCAGCGCGCCGAGTCGAGCGTCCAGGCGGCGCGCATCGCGAACGAGAACGCGCGCCGCGAGCTGGAGCGCGCCAAGGGCCTGTTCGCGCAGGGCGTGATCGCCGAGGCCGAGGTCGCGCGCTACAAGACCGACCTGGCGCTCCGCCAGCAGGAGCTGGCGTCGGCCGGTGAGGGCCTGCAGATCGTCAAGGAAGGCCAGGGCCGCAACGGCAGCAAGGCGTCGAACGTGGTGGTGACGTCGACGGTCGACGGCATGGTGATCGACGTGCCAGTCAAGGTCGGCTTCAGCGTGATCGAGTCGAACAACTTCAACCCCGGCACCACGGTCGCCGTGGTCGCCGACATGGGCGACATGATCTTCCAGGGCCAGGTCGACGAGAGCGAGGTCGGCAAGATCAAGGTCGGCATGCCGCTCGACATCAAGATCGGCGCGCTCGAGAAGGAGACCTTCGAGGGCAAGCTCGAGCACATCGCGCCCAAGGGCAAGGAGATCGACGGCGCGATCCAGTTCGAGATCAAGGCCGCGGTCACGCCCAAGCCGGGCGTGTTCGTGCGCGCCGGCTACAGCGCCAACGCCGACGTGGTGCTCGACAAGCGCATCAAGGTCCTGGCGCTGCGCGAAGCGCTGCTGCAGTTCGACAACGGCAAGCCGTTCGTCGAGGTCGAGGTCGAGGCCGGCCGCTACGCGCGCAAGGACGTCAAGCTCGGCCTGTCCGACGGCATCTTTGTCGAGATCCTCGACGGCCTGACCGCCGCCAGCAAGGTCAAGCAACCCGCCAACGCCGGGCCACCGAGCATGGGCGGGGAGCGGCAGCGGCAGGGACCGCCGCGCGGGGGACGGTAGAGATCGGTACCGGTACCGGTACCGGTACCGGTACCGGTACCCGAATACCGATACCGATACCGATACCGATACCGATACCGATACCGATACCGATACCGATACCGATACCGACACCGATTCGGACGCCGATACCGATTCGGACGCCGATACCGACACCGATACCGATACCGACACCGATTCGGACGCCGATACCGATTCGGACGCCGACACCGATACCGATTCGGACGCCGACACCGATACCAGTTCGGATTTCCGAGGGCCGAGTCCGAGCGCCGAGGTCGGGCGCTTTGGTGAGTCACTGCGGACAGGGACCGCTGGCGCCGCAGCAGATCGATCCGCACTGATCCTGACTGATGGGCCCGGCGGCCTCGCAGCCGTCATTGGCGCCGCAGGCGGCGTTGGGTCCGCAGGCGCAGGTGCCGTTGTTGCAGCGCTCGCCGGCGCCGCAGCACAGGCCATTGCACGCGGGCCCCGCGGGGCAGCCGAGCGTGGGCGCGCAGGCAGCGGCGGGCGCGCCATCGCCGACGCCGGCGTCGCCGGGATCGCAGCCGATGAGCGTGCAGGCGACCTCGCCGTCGGTGCAACTGCACGAGTTGCAGCCGTCGCCGGCGGGGAAGATGTCGCCCGACCGGTAGGTCCGACCGAGGTGGGTGCAGTCGCGGTCGCGATCGTCGCTGTAGAGCACACAGCTCGAGGCTGCGATCACGGCGAACACGGCGACGATGGGCGAACAGCGCAGCACTGGATCCAGTGTAGTCGCAGCCGAAGTCGCCGTCCGGAACAACCGCCCGCGCTGGCGCGTTGTCGCGGCATGGAGACCCCGACGCTCGGGCTGCGCCGGCAGGTGCAGCGCGCACGGTATCGCTACGTGTGGGTGATCGCGGTGGGAGCTGGCCTCGGCGCCAACGCTCTCATCGCGCTGGCGCTGTGGGCGACGGCGCCGCGACCGCCGGCAACGCCGACCGTGACGGTGATGCCGGCGCCGGTGATGAGCGCCGGCGCGGCGGCGGTCGTCGTCGCGGTGCCGCCGGTGATGGCGCCGGTGATCGTGGTGGTGCCGCCGGCGCCACCGGCAGCGGCGGCGTTCTCGGATCTCGGTCCGTGCCCGGCTCCGCACACGGCGCGGCCATCGGGGCGCCTGACCCAGCCGTCCTCCGATCACACGCCCATCGTCGGAGTTGCAGCCGCGCCCACGGACAGTCGCTGGGTGTCGGCGTGGACCGACGACCACCTGTTCGTCAGCCGCGACGGCGGCGAGTCGTGGGACCGCGTGCTCGACGGTCCGGGTGCGATGATCGACGCCAGCTTCGATTGCCACGGTCGCGTGCTGGTGCTGCGTGACGGCCTCGGCCTGGGCGTTCGCGATGGCGCCCGTGAAGCGTGGCGGATGGTGCCTGGCATCGCCGTGGTCCGGCAGGCCGATCGCGACGAGCGCTACGCGGCGCGCGTGGTCGGCGGCGGCCGGGCGATCGCGGTGGTCGGGGCGCGACCGGAGGAGCTCGATCACGCCCATGCGGCGATCAGCGACGATGGTGGCGCCAGCTGGTGGCACGCCGACCTCGACTGGTACGAGGGCGCACGGCTCGCGGCGGCGTGGCACGGTACCGCCTTGCGCGTCGTCGTGCCGTGGACCGATTGCATGTCGGAGGGCACCCGCCTGGTCACCGTCACCGCCGCCGGCGTGCGCAGCGAGGAGATCGACGAGGCCACCAGCCAGCTCGCCCTCGACGGCGGCGCGATCCACGGCGTGTCGTGGCAGTGCCCGGGTACGCCGAGCAGCGGCGGCATGTGTACGTGGCGGCCGCGGGGCGGCTGGAGCGCGATGGCGGTCCCGGCCGGGGCCGCCAGCGACGACGAGGCCGGCCAGCTCGTCGACGGCCCCACCGACGCGGTCGTCATCGGCGAGCGGATCTACACGATCGTCGCCCACCAGCTGGCCCGGGGCCGGACCTGGTCCGTCGACTGGCGCCTGCTCGGCACCGACCGCGCCGGGCGCGCGTGGGGCACCGACGCCCACGGGGCCCTGATCAACCGCTGATCGTGCTAAGAGCGGTCCGATGCAGCGCCCGATCGTCCTGAGCGACAGCCGAGCGTAGCGAGGCCGGAGTCGAAGGATGCTCGCCTTCTCGAACGTCACCAAGCAGTACGGCGGCCAGGTGCTGTTCGTCGATGCCAGCTTCCAGATCAACCCCGGGGAGCGCATCGGTCTGGTCGGGCCCAACGGCGCCGGCAAGAGCACCGTGTTCCGGCTCATCCTCGGCGACGAGGAGGCCGATGACGGTGTGATCGAGCGGCCACGGAAGCTGGCGATCGGTTGCTTCCGCCAGGACGCCGGCGACGCGCGCGGGCGCAGCATCCTGGCCGAGACCGTGGCCGGTGCCGGCGAGGTCGCCGAGCTCGGCGAGGAGCTGGCCGCGCTCACGGCTCGACTCGAGGCCGCCGGCGACGACCTCGACGAGGTGGTGATCCGCTTCGGCGACGTCCAGTCCCGTTACCAGGACCTCGGCGGCTACGAGCTCGAGGCCCGGGCGCAGGAGATCCTGCACGGGCTGGGCTTCGCGACCGAGCTGGTCAGCAACGACGTCGGCACGCTGTCGGGCGGCTGGAAGATGCGCGTGGCGCTGGCCCGCATCCTGCTGGCCCGACCGGAGATCCTGTTGCTCGACGAGCCGACCAACTACCTCGACCTCGAGTCGATCCTGTGGCTGGAGGGCTTCCTGCGCGACTACCCGGGCACGGTGGTCATGACCTGCCACGACCGCGACATCATGAATCGCGTGGTCGGCAAGATCATCGAGATCGACGGCGGCGCGATCCGGACCTACGGCGGCAACTACGACTTCTACGAGACCGCCCGGGTCGAGGCCACCGCGCGGCGCGAGGCCGAGTACGCCCGCCAGCAGGCGATGCTGGCCAAGGAGAGCCGGTTCGTGGAGCGCTTCAAGACCCACGTCGCCAAGGCGTCCCAGGTCCAGAGCCGCCTCAAGAAGCTCGACAAGATCGAGAAGATCGCCGAGCCGCGCCGCATCGTCGAGCGTCGCTTCGAGTTCCGCACCCCGGCGCGCTCGGGCGACGACGTGGTCAAGGTCGACGCCCTGCGCAAGGCCTACGGCACCCGGGTGGTCCACGACGGGCTGTCGCTCATCATCCGCCGCGGCGAGCGGTGGGCGGTGATGGGTGAGAACGGGGCCGGCAAGTCGACCCTGCTCAAGATGATGGCCGGCGCGCTGCAACCCGACGCCGGCGCCGCCACCATCGGCGCGTCGGTGACCCTGGGCTACTACGCCCAGCACACCATGGACGGGCTGACCGCTGACCACTCGGTGCTCGAAGAGCTCGAGGCCCACGCGCCGCTCGCCAACCAGGGCACGCTGCGCGGCCTGGCCGGCGCGTTCGGCTTCAACGACGACGACGTGTTCAAGCCGGTGCGCATCCTGTCGGGGGGCGAGAAGGCGCGGCTGGCGCTCGCCAAGCTGATGTGGGACGCGCCCAACCTCATGATCCTCGACGAACCGTCGAACCACCTCGACATCGTCACCAAGCGGGCGCTGATGACCGCCCTGACCGACTACACCGGCACGATGGTGTTCGTGTCGCACGACCGCATGTTCCTGCGCGCGCTGGCGACCCGGGTGCTCGAGCTCGGACCCGGCGGGCCGCGGATCTACGGCGGCCCGTATGACGAGTACGTGGCGTCGACGGGCCACGAGGCTCCCGGCATGCGGGTCTGACGCCGCCAAGGGATCGGCACCTCGGAATCGCCGAGATCGAAGCTGCGGAGCGCGTGATATGTAGATCGAGGGAGCCTGCCTTGATCCGCACCATGCTCGGCGCCATCGACGCCGGATCGAACGCGATCCGCATGGTCGTCGCCGAGCTGTCGCCGACCGAGCTGGTGCGCGTCGAGGCCGAGCGCGTGCCGGTCCGCCTCGGCCACGACGTCTTCACCCGCGGCGACCTCGACACCGAGACCATCGAACAGGCGATCGCCGCCTTCGTCCACTTCCGCGAGGTCTTCGACCGTCACGGCGTGACCGTCTACCGCGCGGTGGCGACCTCGGCGGTGCGCTCGGCCGAGAACCGCGAGCTGCTGTGTCACCGGCTGCACCACGAGGCCGGCATCGTGCTCGACGTCATCGACGGCGACGAGGAGGCGCGGCTGGTCCGCAAGGCGGTGGTGCACGCCTTTGGCTCGACGGTGCCGCCGCGCTGCGTGCTCGACCTCGGCGGCGGTAGCCTCGAGGTCAACCTGCGCGACGGCGCCGGCGCGGCGACGACCTGGCGCGGCTACTCGCTCCCGATCGGCACCGTGCGCCTGGTCGAGACCTTTGGCCTGCACGGCGCGATCGGCGACGCCGAGGCCGGCATGGTGCGGCGCTACACCGCCACCGTCGTGCAGTCGGTGCTACCGCCGCGCGGTGAGCTGAACGTCGCCGCCTGCTGCGGCGGCAACGCCGAGGCCCTGGCCCGCATGCTCGGCGACGGCCAGCTGGTGGCCACCCATCCCAGCTTCGAGCTGGCCGCGCTCGAGCGCGCGTTGCCCGACATCATCGGCGCCGACATCGAGGGGCGCATGCAGAAGTTCGGCGTCCGCCGCGACCGCGCCGAGGTGCTCGGGGTCGCCGCCCTGCTGGTCGCCACGGTCGGTCGCCAGCTCGGCATCCAGCGCTTCATCGCCCCCGGCGTCGGGGTTCGCGAGGCGGTGCTGCTCGAGCTCGCCGAGGCAGCGGTCGAGGAGAAGGCCCGCGCCGAGGGCGCGCAGGACAAGGCGCTGCTCACCGCCGCGCGCACCTTCGCCAGCCGCGTCGATCACGACACCACCCACGGCGAGCAGGTCCGGCGGCTGTCGCGCATGCTGTTCGCGCAGCTCCGCGACGTCCATCAACTCCCCGACGAGCAGGGGGTGCTGCTCGAGGTCGCGGCGCTGCTCCACGACGTCGGCGAGGTGGTCCACACCCGAGGTCACCACAAGCACAGCGAATACATGATCCGCTGGGGTCGGATCCCGGGTCTGGACGGCGTCGACCGCGAGGTCGTGGCGCTGATGGCCCGCTGTCACCGCAAGTCGGTGTCGGAGGTGCGCAAGGTGATCGCCGAGGCCGACCTACCCAAGGAGCGGCGCGGCCAGCTCAAGAAGCTGACCGCGCTGTTGCGGCTCGCCGACGCGCTCGATTCCGGACACCGCCAGCGCATCGAGAACATCGTGGTGTCGCGCGCCGGCCAGACCATCGTGCTCGACCTGGTGACCCGCGACGGCCCGACACCCGACGACACCCAGCTGCTGCGCAAGGCCGACCTGTTCCAGGAAGAGTTCGGCCACGCCGTGCAGATCACGGTCGGTCGCCCGGTCGCGCCAGTGTCGATCGTCGCCGCCGGCTCCAGCGCCGGCGGTTCGACGCAGAACGGCGCCCAGGCCGGGCCGGTGAGCCGCGCCGCGCCACGGCGACTGTTGCACTGAACCGACCCGGGTCCGCCCCGGCCTCAGAACGCCTGGCGATACCCGGCGATGAAGCGCGGCGGCCACACGCCGTGCTCGACGCCGCGGATGGTGTAGGGCGTGAGTGGCAACGCGAGATCGAACCGGAACACCTCGGGCGACAGCTGCGGACCCAGGGCGCGGATGCCGATGCCGACGTCCTGGAACAGCGCGACGTCGCGGTTGAGGTCGTCGGCACCACCGAGGTCGTAGAACGCCATCGCGCCCCAGCGGCTGCCGAGGAACAGGCGCACCGAGCGGGTCCGAAATTCACCCTGGAAGACCGCGCGCCGGTCGCCGGCCAGGAACCCGACCGGGTAGCCACGCAGGCCGTTGTCGCCGCCCAGCACCAGGAAGCGGTTGGACTCGTCGCGAAAGATCCCGGCCAGCCGGAGCTCGCCGACCAGCCGGCCGATGGCCAGGTTCGGCGACACCACCCGGGCGTTGACCGCCGCCAGCCGGTCGACGAAGTCGCCGCCCTCGAGGCGCGTCGACAGCGAGGCACCGGCGGTGGCCAGGCCGCCGCCACCCCACGGCGTGGTGTAGCCGCCCTCGATCGTGGCGCGCCCGAAGTTGGTATCCGAGCCGAGCACCGTCAGGCCGGCGCCCAGCGTGACCTCGGCGCGGGGACCGATGCGCGAGTCCTCGGCGAGGTCGAAGCTGTCGACGTCCTGGTACTCGCGGTAGCGCGCCCGGTAGACCTCGTAGCCACCGTAGATCACGCCGGTACGCTCGTTGCGCGGCAGCACGTCGGCTTCGAAGTCGGCCTGCGCCTCGGCGGTGCCCGGGAAGCTCGACAGCACCTCGGGCCGCTGGCTGGTCAGGTCGTAAGCGCCCTTGACGCGGTGCTCGAGCCCGTCCCCGAACGCCCGGGTCACGCCGGTGCCGACCGACCACCGGCGCTGGTGGTACTCGTGGGGCAGCATGTCGTCGCCGGGCGTCGAGGGGGCGTCGAACGTGCGCAGGTCGCCGCCGATGAACGAGCGCTCGACCGCGAAGCGATGATCAGCCTGCACCGTCCACGACCAGTCGCTGTCGAGCGACCACAACGGCCGGGCCAGCGACAGGTTGCTCTCGCTGCCCTCGATCGAATAGTCCGAACGCTTGAAGATCGGGCCGCCGCGCAGGCGCAGCTCGTGGCGCTTGCCGAGCAGGTTCTTGTCGATGAACAGCGGCCCGAGGTGGAACGTCGCCTGGTCCATGACGAACACCACCGCGAGGAACTTGCGGCGACCGAGGAAGTTGTTCTCGGACAACGACAGCGTGAGGAACGTGAAGCGCCCATCCTGGAGCTCGTAGTTCGAGTTCATCCGCAGGCTGAAGATGTCGCGGGTCACCGCGAACAGGTCGACGGTGCCGGGTGGCGCGTCGGGGCCGGGAACCACGGGCAGCAGCACGGCCAGGGTCGTGAACAACGGGTCGCGCAGCTTGCGCTGGGTCTCGTCGACCTTGTCCTGGCTCCACACCTCGCCGGGTCGGAGCAGGACCTCGCGCTCGATCACGTGCTGCTTGCTCGAGATGTGGAAGATGTTCGCCCACCGGAACAGCTGCTCGTCGTCGCCGAACACCGGCGCGGTCCAGACGTGGATCGCGCCGACCGCCTTGCCAGCCGGCGCCGGATCGATGGTCAGGTTGCGCAGCATCAGCGCCCGCACCACCGCCTGCCGCTCCAGGGTTCCCAGCAGCAGCAGGCGGTCGCACCCGGTGACGCCCTGGACACATGCCTCGCGCATCGCGGCCCGCTGCTTCGCCGACAGCTTCGGCATCCGGCGCAGCTGCTCGGCGGTGATCCCGGCTGGCGGCGACGGCGGCGGCGGCGGTGGCGGCGACGGCGGTTGCGGCTGCGGTGGCGGCGGCCGTGCCGGCAGCTCGTCGGCTCGCGCCGGGGCCGCGGCGGTCACCGCTGCGATCAGGCCGAACAGCCACAGGCGGGTCACGCGCGTCCGACATCCTACCCGGGCGGCCACGCGCCGAGAACCCAGGCCGCACCGATCCGACGTCGGGCGTCGCGCAGCGCACACCGCTGCCCGCCGCCGGGTACAATCGGGCGGCGTGTACTGCCCGCTCTGCCGCTCCGAATACCCCGATGGGTGGAAACGCTGCCCGACCGACGAGGCAGCGCTGCTCCGCGCGTCGACCATCGGCAAGTACAAGATCGACATGCTGATCGGCGCCGGCGGGATGGGCGCGGTCTATCGCGCCGACAACCCCGACACCCAGTCCTCGGTCGCGCTCAAGATCCTGCACGGCTCGGCGGCCGGCGTCGACGCGGCGCGGACGCGGTTCCAGCGCGAGGCGGCCGCGGTCGCGGCGCTCAAGACCCGCCACGTGGTCTCCATCTTCGATTTTGGCGCCGACGTCGACGGCACGCTGTACCTGGTGATGGAGCTGATGCTCGGTCACACCCTGCGCAAGGAGGTGGCGCTGCCACCCGACACCATGCCGCTACCGCGCGTGAACCTCATCTTCGAGGGTGCGTTGCGCGGCCTCGGCGCCGCGCACCGAGCCGGCATCGTGCACCGCGATCTCAAGCCGGAGAACGTCTTCATCGCCCAGACCGATGACGGCGAGGTCGCCAAGCTGCTCGACTTCGGCATCGCGCGCAAGGGTGGTGGACCGTCGCTGACGCACTCGGGCGCGCTGATGGGCACGCCGGCGTACATGGCGCCCGAGCAGGTCGCTGGCAACCGGGGCGAGATCGGGCCGTGGAGCGACGTCTACGCGATGGGCGTGATCCTCTACGAGATGTTGTCCGGCAAGGCGCCGTTCGCCGCCGACTCGATGACCGAGGTGCTGTCGCGCGTGCTGTCGCGCGAGTTCGCGCCGCTGCGCAGCGTTCGCCTCGGCCTGCCCGAGGCGGTCTACCAGCTCGTCGAGCGCACCCTGTCCGACGACTTCGGCGCCCGCTTCCCGCATGCGGACGCGCTGCGGGAAGCCTGGCACGCCGCCTTCGACGCCTTCCCGTCCGAGGTCCGCAACGCGACCGTGCCGCGCTATCGCCGGGTCTCCGGCGGTCAGGAGCTGGGCAGCGCGCCGACCAGCCATGCCACCGCCAGCGGCACGCCAGCACCGGGCACCCCGCCGCCGCCCGGCGGCCCGCTCACGCCGACCGGACCGGCCAGGAAGGCGAGCATGACCTCGTTCGCGGCGACCCAGGCCACGCCGTCGCCGGTGGTCGGCGAGTCGTCGACCGATCGATCGCCGTCGCCGCGCAGCTCGCGTCGACTGGCGCTGGTGGTGGGCGGCCTGGTCGTCGCCGGCGCAGTCGGGGTCGTGGTCGTCGTGGCCTCCTCGCGCGGCCCCGGAGCCGGGTCGGCCGACGCCGGCGTGATCCTTCCCGACGCCACCCTCGACGCCGCCCCACCACCGGACGCCGCGCTCGAGCTGCCGGGCATGGTGCGCCTGCCCGGCGGCCGCTTCACGATGGGCGCCGACCCGGCGCTCGCCGCCGGATTCCCCGACGCCCTCACCCGCCAGGATACCGAGCTCGCGCCGTTCTTCATCGACAAGACCGAGGTCACCGCGGTGGCCGCCAAGGCCGCGCTCGGCGTCACCCCCAGCCCCACCGATGCTCCGGGGCTGCCCTCGCGATCGATCACGTGGGCCGACGCCGCCGCGGTGTGCGCCAAGCTCGGCAAGCGACTGCCGACCGAGGCCGAATGGGAGTTCGCTGCCCAGCGCACCGCGCTGGCTGCCGAGGGTGCCCGGTTGCGACGGGCGACCGGGGCGGTCGCGCCCGCACAGGTCGGCAGCCACGCCGGCGACTGCACCGGCGACGGCGTCTGCGACCTGCTCGGCAACGTCATGGAGTGGACGGCCGATGGTGCCGGCGGCAAGCGCATCGTGCGCGGCGCCTCGTACGGCGTGTCGTGGCGCGCGAAATGGCTGGCGACGATCCACGCCCGCCTGCCCGCCGACCCGGCCGCCCCCGATCCCGAGATCGGGTTCCGCTGCGCAACCGACGGAGGGGGTCAGCGATGAGGTTCGCGAGGAGGTCCGGCATGAGGTCTGCGAACAGGTTCGCGATGAGGTCCGCGGCCGGCGCGATGCTCGCGATCATGCTGGGCAGCGGGCCCGCCGCTGCGGTAGAGCGCAACTGTCCGGTCGGTCAGACCTGGAACCCGGGCCAGGGCGCGTGCGTGAAGAAGGTGGTGGCGCGCAAGCGCTCGCCCGAGGAGGCCTACTACCTCGCCATCGACAAGCTCGAGGGCAAGGACGGCAAGCCGGATCCGGCCCGCGCCGCCGTGCTGCTCGCCGGCGCGTGCACCGCCAACCATGCCCCGTCGTGCGCGCTGCTCGGCTTCCTCCACGAGGGCACCCGACTCGGCGCCACCGACGCCAGGCGAGCGCTCGAGCTCTACGACCAGGCGTGCGC
This sequence comes from Myxococcales bacterium, assembly GCA_947483555.1. Classification (GTDB taxonomy): domain Bacteria; phylum Myxococcota_A; class Polyangia; order Haliangiales; family Haliangiaceae; genus UBA2376. The sequence continues at coordinate 23,127 of CANKMW010000049.1, read as the reverse complement.
GCTCGGCGACGCCGACAGCTGCGTGTCGGCGGCCAACGTCCACAGCCGCGGTCTGCTCGGCCAGCCCGATCCGGCGAGCGCGATCGCGCCCCTGACCCGGGCCTGCGAGCTGGGCAGCGGTGCTGGCTGCGTCCGGCTGGCCGAGAAGTTCGAGCAGGCGCTGGGCGTCGAATCCGACGCCGACAAGGCCAAGGCGCTCTATCAGCGCGCCCACGAACGCCTCGGGGCCGAGTGTCCGAAGAGCGGACAGAGCTGCTATCAGCTCGGGCTCCTGTTCGCGTTCGGCAACGGCGTGACCGTCGACTACGGCAAGGCCCGCGCGGTGTTCACGACCGGCTGCGACGCCGGCTCGGGCGCGTCGTGTTACGCGGTCGGCTTCCTGCTCCACCGCGGCCACGGCGTCGCCGCCGACGCCAGCGCCGCCTTGCCGTACTTCACGCGCGCCTGCGACCAGTACGACAACGCCGATGGTTGCGCCGAGGCCGGTACCATCCTGACCAACACCGGCAGCACCGACGCCGCGCGGCTCACCGCGCTCGCCGATCGTGCCTGTCAGCTCTCGACCGCGCAGTGCAGCCTGCAAGCCTTCCTGTACGCGACCGGCCGCGGCGGCACCCGCGACGCGGCCAAGGCCACCGAGACGTACATCCGGGCCTGCCAGGCCGGCAACGCGCTGGCCTGCTCGGCGGCCGCCGGCCGCATCGCCCACGGCGAGGGCATCGCGGCTGACGGCGTCCTGGCCACCCAGATCTGGGAGCGCGCGTGCGAGACCGGCTCGGGCGAAGACTGTTACCAGGCCGGCCTCGCCCACCGCGATGGCGAGCTGGTGACCAAGAACCTGCCCCGCGCCTTCGAGCTGTTCTCGACCGGCTGCGTCCGCAAGAGCGCCGGCGCGTGCGAGGCCGGCGGTGACATGGCCCTGAGCGGCGACGACGGCAGCGGTCGCAAGCTGCCCGAACGTGCGCTCGAGTTTTTCGGCGCTGGCTGCGCGCTCGGCAACGGCGAGACCTGCACCCGCCTGGGCGGCGTGTATCGGGACGGCGAGGGCGTCGCCGCCGATCCGCACAAGGCGGTCGAGGCCTACGGCCGCGGCTGCGGGGCTGGCGATGGCGCCGGCTGCGCGGCGATGGCCCGCCTCCACCTGGGCGGGGCCGGCGTCACCCGCGATCTGCCGGCCGCATTCAACGAGCACGCCCACGCCTGCCAGCTCGGCGAGGGCAGCAGCTGCTTCGCGCTCGGCCCCCTCGCCGACCAAGCCGAAGCCGACGACGCGACCCGGGCCCGCGCGGCGGGGCTGTTGACGACGGTCTGCAACGACGCCGACCACCGGGTCGAGGATGCCTGTCAGGCGCTGGCGTTCGCCTATGCCGGCCACAACCGCCTGGTGACGCGCGAACCGCGGCGCGCCTACACCCTGGCCAACGACGCCTGCGGCCGCGGCCATCTGGCGAGCTGCCTGACGCTGGCCACCTTCCTGACCGACGGCGTCGGCGTGGTCGCCAACAAGGAGGCCGCGCGCGAGCGGTACGCCGTGCTGTGCGACAAGGATCTGCCCGAAGCGTGCTGGCACCTCGGCAACCTGTTCATCGACCAGGGCAAGCCCAACGAATCGACGCCGCTCTACGCCCGCGCCTGCGACGAGGGCATGGCGGCCGCGTGCAACAACCTCGGCTTCAACCTCTACACCGGCCAGGGCGCGACCTGGAACGTGACCGAGGCGGCCGCCGCGTACCAGCGCGCCTGTTCGCTCGGCGATCCGTACGGCTGCGCCAACATCGGCGAGCTCACCGAGTTCGGCATCGGCGTGGCGCCCGACGACACCAAGGCCGCCGCGCTGTACGGCCAGTCGTGCGACGCCGTCGCCATCGCCGGTTGCCCACGCCTGGGCGCCATGATCGAGGACGGCCGCGGCGGCCAGGCCAAGGATGCGACCAGGGCGCGCGAGCTGTACCAGCGCAGCTGCGACGCCGGCAGCCCCGACGGCTGCCGGGCGCTCGCCGCGCTCGTCGAGCGCGCCGGCGAATCGCGCCAGGAGGTCGCCAGGCTGGCGTTGCGCGGCTTCGATCTCGCGACCGCGCAGTCCAAGCACAATCCCTACTACGCCTACGTGGTGGGCACGTTCCATCGTGACGGCGTGGCGGTGCCCAAGGACGGCGCCGAGGCGGCACGCTGGTTCGACCGCGCCTGCGACGGCCGCGATCCGCTGGGCTGCATCGCCGCCGGTGAAGCCCACCTCGGCGGTGATGGCGTGACGCGCGACGTGACGCGCGCGGTGACGATGTTCGATCGAGCCTGCGCCGCCGGCGTCGAGCGCGCGTGCACCCGCGCCGTGGCGGCCAAGCAGGCCGTCCCGCTGGCGGGCGGCAAGGGCTGCGGTTGCGGCACCGGCGACGGCGGGCCCGGCGGGGCGGCCGGCGGGATGGCCATGATGCTGGCGATCGGCGCGCTGTCGCGGCGGCGGCGGCCAGGCGATCGCCGTCCTCGTCGTGGACTGACGCGGTGAGCCGCAAGCGAACCGATCAGCTCGAGCCCTGGACCGTGTGGCTGCGTGACGCGCTGACCGCGCGTGGAAAACCGGCGCGGCTGGCCTACGACGACAAGCTGGCCGGCGACGTGCTGCTGCTGTCGATCGACGCCGGTGAGCGCGATCGGTTGGTCGAGATCACCGTGGTCCGCCGGCCCAAGGGGCGCGCCCACGTGACGGCGATGGCCACGACCGTCGACGGCGCCACCGCGGCGCGCGACGCCATGAGCCGCATGTACGCCGAGATCTCGCGGTTGGCCAACGCCAAGCGCAAGTTCATCCACCGCATCGAGCGTCTGCTCGATCAGCTGGCGCGGTCGTGGAAGCAGCGCGCTGGGGAGCCGGCGCGCGGACGCGACCCGGCGCTCGAACGCCTCAGGACCACGCTCCCCGAGGCGTGGCCGATGATCGGCGTCGGCTTCCACACCGACATCGTCGGCGCCGACGATCACCACACCAAGGAGGTCTACCCGTCGGTGTTTGGCGCCGCCGTGCTGCTGGACGGTCGCTGGCGTGGCCTGGCCTGGGATCCCGAGCGCCAGCGCTGGGTGATCCGCGCCGGCACGATGACGGCGCTGCGCCGCGGCCGGCCCGACGTCGACCTCGACCAGGGCGGCATCACGCTGCTCGAGGCGGCCCTGATGGCCACCGCCGCCGCCGGCGCGGCGGCGCTGATCGCCGGCTCGGCCGCCGACATCAACGCCGAGGTGGTCGCCAGCCAGAAGGCGGACCGCTCGTGCAGCTGGTCCGACGCCTTCGATCCGTGCGACGTGATCGACTGCTCGCTCGAGCTGGCCGACCTCGGCAACTGCGTCCCCGACTGCGGCAGCCTCGACTGCGGCGGACTGGACTGCAGCCTGTGACGGCGGCGCAGCGCGTGCTCGCCGCGGCGATCGGTGGCTACCGGCGCTGGCTGTCCGGGCGCGGCCCGTTGCGCCGCGTGCGCTGCACGTTCCACGCTGGCGAGAGCTGCTCGTCGTTTGGCCTGCGCGCCGCTCGCGAGGCGCCGAGCGCGCCGGCCGCCTGGGGCCGCATCCGCCGCCGCCTGCGCCGCTGCCGCGACGCGTCGCTGTTCGCGCTCACCGCGGCCGACGGCAGCCGCGCGCTCGGCTGGGGTGCCGATCACGAGCGCCCGCTCGACGAGCTGTGCGCCGAGCTGGCCGCCGACGGTGAGGCGGCCGCCGCCTGCGCCACCGTGCTCGCCGCTCGCGAGCTGGTCGCGCGCTGGCGCGGCGACGTGGTCGAGGTCGTCGAGCTGGCGCCGCGCCGGCGCGGACTACCGCCGGCCCAGGTCGCGCTGCGCCATCCGCCGCCGCCACGACGGGTCGCGCGCGCCCTGACCTGGCGCGTCGCGCTGGCGTCGATCGTCGTCCCGGCCGCGGCGCTGGTGAGCCCCGGGCCGGCGATCGCCCTCGCTGCCGCCGCCGCGTTCATGCTGATCGGATCGGCACGCGGCCACCTCGCGCGGTGGTCGCGGCTGCGGCACCAGGCCGGCGCCGCCGCGCTGCGCGCCTACAGCTGAAGCCACCCCGGGCTGCGTTCGTTCAGGCGCGTCGCGCCCACGTGACCCGCGGCTGCTTGCCGAGATCACGCACGGTGGCGGCGGGCGCGAACGCCGCGGTCGCATCGACGAGTGCCCGCACCGCGGCGCCCTGATCGTGACCGTGCTCGACGGCGAGCAGCCCGCCCGGCGCCACGTGCACCGCCACCGCGGCGCACAGCCGGCGTACCACGTCGAGGCCGTCGGGCCCGCCATCGAGCGCCAGCCGCGGCTCGCGCTGGACCTCGCGATCGAGGGTCGCGATCACCGCGCTGGCGATGTACGGCGGGTTGGCGACCACCACGTCGAAGGCCTCGCCGGCGACCGGCGCCAGCAGGTCGCCGGTGCGCACGTCGACGCGATCCGCGACCTGGTTGTGGACGGCGTTGCGCCGCGCCACCGCCGCCGCCGGCTCGGACAGCTCGGTGGCGACCACCACCGCGGCCGTTAGCTCGCGAGCCAGGGTCACGGCCAGCACGCCCGAGCCCGTGCACACGTCGAGGACGCGGAGCGGCGCCTTGCGGTCGGCGCACTGGTCGAGCACCAGCTGCACCAGCGTCTCGGTGTCGTGGCGCGGCACCAGCACCGTGGGATCGACGAAGAACGACAGCGACCAGAACTCCTGGGTCCCGACCAGGTACGCGACCGGCTCGCCGGCCAGGCGCCGCTTGATCAGCTCACGGGCACGCGTCAGCTCGGGCTCGTCGAGCGGCCGGTCGAAGCCGGTGTAGAGCTGGACCCGCGTGCAGCCGAGCGCGTGCGCGAGCAGGACCTGGGCCTCGAGCCGCGCGCCCTCGATGGCGGCGTCGGTGAAGCGCTTGCAGGTCCAGTCGAGGACGGCAGCCGTCGTCCAGATCACGCACCTGCGTAGCACAGCCGGTGCCCGCGTGGCCGAGCCGGAATCCGAATCCGAGCCCGAGCCCGAGCCCGAGCCCGAGCCCGAGCCCAAGCCCGAGCCCGAGCCCGAGCCCGAGCCCGGAGAGACCGAGAATAGATCGGCGCCCCAGATTCCGTTCCCCCTGAGCGAGCCGCGAAGCGGCGAGTCGAAGGGCGCATATACGCCCTTCGACACCCGGGTCAGGCGCTGCGCGCCGACCCGGGGCTCAGGGCGAACGGGGTCGTCGACCGATTCATACTCGGTCCCGAGCCCGAGCCCGAGCCCGAGCCCGAGCCCGAGCCCGAGCCCGAATCCGAGCTCAGCGATCTCTCGGCCTGACCACGATCACCAGATCGGCGTGGTTCACGCCGGTCGGTCCGCTCACGATCGTCGCGCCCACCGCCGCCAGCGCGGCCCCGGCATCGCAGCTCGCGATCGCGTGCGCGCCGTCGATCCCGGCCGCCTGCAGCGCCGCCCAGGTCGCGCCGTCGATCGTCGCCCCGGCGGCCGGCCCGCTGCCGTCGATGCCATCCGACCCGGCCACCAGCACCTGGACGCCGGCGACGCCGTCGAGCGCCCGCGCCACCAGCAAGGCGAGGTGCACCGCGCGTCCCCCGACGCCGGCCGTGACCGGCACGGCGACGGTCCACTCACCGCCCGCCACCCAGGCGCTGCCGGCGGCGAGCCGCGCCGCGACCGCGACGACCACCCGCGCCACGTCCTCCACCGTGCCCTCGAGCGGAGCGGGTTGCTCCTCGATCCGGTAGCCGACCGCTCGCGCCGCATGCGCAGCCTCGGCACGCAGCGTGGCCAACCCGGCCACCAGCCGGACCACGTCGCCCGCCTTGCCCGGCACGGTTGGCCCCGATCCGACCACCGCGACGTCGTCGCCCGGCACGTCGCTCACGACCAGCGTCCGCACCGGCGCCGGGCACAGCGCCGCCAGCCGCCCGTCCTTGATCGCCGACAGCTCGCTGCGCGCACGATTGAGCACGGCGATCGGGGCTCCCTGTCGCGCCACCAGCCCGGTGCGCTCGATCTTGTCGGCCAGCGTCAGCCCATCGCGTGGCACCGCCACCAGCGCCGAGGCGCCACCCGAGACCAGCGCCAGCAGCAAGTCGTCCGGTTGCACGCCGGCCGCCACCGCCATCACCTCGCGCCCGGCAGCCTCGCTGCGCAGATCCGGCACCGGGTGGCCGGCCCTGCGCACCGGCAAGCCGACGTCCTCCACGACCACGCCGTCGACGGTCACCACGATCCCGGCGCGCATCCGCTCGCCAAGCGCTGCCGCCGCGCCCGCCGCCATCGCGCCCGCCGCCTTGCCGATCGCGATCACTGTCACGGCGCGCTGCGGGAGCGGCTCGGCAACCAGCGCCGCCCGCACCGCCTGGCGTGGATCACACGCGGCCACCGCCTGGCGCCAGATGCCCTCGAGCGTGCCGCGCGCTGCCATCACAGCACGCGGTTGATCCGATCGATGCCCTCGAGCAAGCGGTCCTCTGCCACCGCGGTGAAACACAGCCGCGCCCAGTCGGCGTAGGCGAGCCCGAACGGCGACCCGGGCGCCAGCAGCACCCCGGCCGCGGCGATCCGCTCCAGCACCGGCAGACAGCCGTCGGCGTTGCAGCCGTGACCGGCGAGATCCAGGAACAGGTAGGTCGAGCCCTCGGGCACCCGGACCGGGACCGCGAGCGCCGCGATCGCGCGATCGCGCGCTTGCCGGTAGCGCGTGCGGGCGTCGTCGAGGAACCCGCTGCCCTCGCGCAACGCCGCCAGCGCCGCGCGCTGCAGCGCGTGCGGCACGTTGTAGATCGAGTGGTTCGACATCTTGCGGACCGCCTCGATCACCGGGCGCGGCCCGGCGACGTAGCCGACCCGGAGCCCGGCCTGGCCATAGCTCTTGGAGAACGAGCCCACCGTCAGCGTCCGGGCCGCCATCCCGGGCAGGCTGGCGATCGACACGTGCGGTTTGTCGTACGTGTAGTGCTCGTAGACCTCGTCGGACAGCACCCACAGTCCGGCCCGCTCGGCGACCCGCACGATGGCGGCGAGCGCGGCCTCGTCGAGCACCAGGCCGTCGGGGTTGTTGGGTGTACACACGTAGATGGCGCGGGTCCGCGCGCTCACCGCGCGCGCGATCAGCGGATACGGATCGAGCCCCGGCTCGGCCAGCAACATCTGCGAGAACGGCACCTCGATCGACACCACCGAGCGCGACTGGGCGATGCCGCGGATCAGCGGCCAGTGCGGGGTCAGGAGGATGATCTCGTCACCGGGATCGAGCAACGCGCCGACCGAGCACGCCAGCGCGTGGGTCGCGCCGGCCGTCACCTGGATCCCACCGTCCTCGACCGGGATGCGGTTGTGGGTCCGGACCTTTTCGGTCAGCGCCGCCACCAGCGGGGCCCAGCCAGGGGCCGGTCCGTAGGCGTACAGATCGCGATCGTCGGCGTACGGCTGCTGCGCCAGGCGCCCGGCCGGCGGCGGCATCAGGTAGGTGTCGCCGATCTGCAGCGGGATGACGTCGCCGGCGAAGCCGGCCAGCTTCTCGTACAGACGCGCGAAGATCGACAGCGGCAGCGACTCGGCGGCGACCGAGAGGCGTGGAAATGTCACGATCACGAAGCTACCACCCGGTACCCGGCTTTACCCAGCGCAGCCCGTGATCTAGGTTCCCATGTCGCATGGTCGAGCCGCCCGTCATGACCGTCGTCCGCCCGCGCGCCCGGCTGCCGTTGCGGTTCGAGGTGGCGATCGTCTTCATCCTCGCCTGCGCCCTGCTGGTGCCCGGGATCTGGAGCTACAGCCTGGTCGACCCGTGGGAGACCCACTACGGCGAGGTCAGCCGGCGCATGTTGCAGGACGCCGACTGGGTCCACACCGACTGGCAGAACGAGGGCTTTCGCAGCAAGCCGGTGCTGACCTTCTGGCTGATGGCGGCCTCGATGCGTGCGCTCGGCCACGGCGCCGACGGCGGCTACTCGGGCGAGATGGCCGACTCACCGACGATGGTGCTGGCGATCCGGCTGCCCTTCGTGCTGCTCGCCGTGATGGGTCTGACCCTGATGTGGTGGATGCTGGCCCGCTTGTGGAGCCGCCGCGCCGCGTGGCTGTGCTTCCTCACCGTCGGCACCACGCCGTTCTATTTCTTGATCGCCCGCCAGGCGATCACCGACATGACCCTGGTCGCGCTGGTGCTGGGTGCCCTGTCGATGTTCCTGCTCGCCGCGGAGGATGGCGACGAGCCGATCCGACCGCTGTTCCGCATCCCGCTCGGTCGCGGCCAGTTTCTCGCCGTCGATGCGCGGTGGGCGTTCATCGCCGTGATCGGCGGCTTCCTGCTCGCCCAGGCGGTCTATTACGTCGTCTACTTCCAGCTCTACCGCTATCCGCTGGCGCGCATCCCGCTGCGCTTGCCACAACCGGGCTGGTGGTTCTTCGGCGGCATCTCGCTCGGCCTGCTCTACACGCTGTGGCCGCGTGCCTTCACGTACGTCAAGGCCGCGTTCATCGCGCCGGTCGTGTTCGCCACCCAGCCCGCCGACGACAGCCGTCCGATGTGGCGACGCACCATGGCGCTCGCCGAGCCCAGCCTGTTCGCCTGGCCGCTGGTGCCGCCGCTGGCGCTGTACGTCTGGGCCACGATGACCGGCCCGGCCTGGCGGACCGCGATCAACCACGCCCGCCATATCACCGCCGTCTCGCCGATCACGCGCAGCGGCCAGATCTACATCCTGTGGTTCTGGGCCTTCGTCGCCATCAGCATCCTCGGCAAGGGCATCCCCGGTTTCGGTCTGGTCGGCGTGTGCTGCTTCCTCTACGTGGTCTTCAACTTCCGCTGGCACGACCTGTGGAACGGCCGCTTCGAGATCAAGCGCGGCATCGTGCTGTTGCTCATCACGGTCCTGCCCTGGCACCTCGCGATGTGGATGCGCGATGGCCAGAAGTTCATCCAGGAGTGGGTGTTCCTGCACAACCTCAACCGCGCCGCGGTCGGGGTCCACGGCGACCGCGGGACGTTCGACTACTGCCTGTCACAGGTCGGCTACGGCATGTTCATCTGGGTCGCGCTGTTGCCAATGGCGCTGGCCGCCGCCGCGATGGTGCGGTCGCCGACCACGCGCGCGGCCCGGGTCCGCTTCATGATTGGCACCTGGGCGGTGGTGGCGACGGCGCTGTTCTCGCTGTCGCAGACCAAGTTCCACCACTACATCTTTCCGGCCGTGCCGGCGTTCGCGATCCTGGTCGGCTTGTGGCTCGACGATCTGCTCGCCGGCCGCGTCAAGCCGTCGCTGGTCCTGGGCCTGTTCGGCGCCGGCGTGGTGCTGCTGCTCGCCCGCGACATGATGTACGAGGAGAAGCAGTGGATCGAGATGTTCATCTACCGCTACGACCGGCCGTGGCCGTCGAATCCACCATGGGCGATCGATCCGTCCGACGCCTTCCTGGTCATGGGCCTGGCCGGTGCAGCCGCGTCGCTCTTGCTCGGCCTGCGCTGGCGTCGGATCGCGGTGGTCGCGGTGTCGATCACCGCGCTCGGCACCGCGCTGTGGGCGATGCACGTCTACATGCCGATCGCCGGCACCCACTGGGGCATGCGCGACGCGGTCCGCCGCTACTATCAGGAGCGCCAGGTCTACGGCCACAAGATCGTCTACTACACGCCGCGCCAGTTCCACGACGACTGGCGGAGCGTGAAGGACCACTGGGAGTTCGAGACCTTCATTCCCGACGCCTACCAGGACGGTCAGCCGATGGCGGTGAAGATCGAAGTCCAGGGCGTGCAGAGCGGCGGCACCTACGAGCTGCGCGGTCGCTCGCGGGCGATCGGCGACCACCGGATCCGCATCGACCTCGACCCGGCCGCCGTGACGCCGGTCCGCGACACCGCCCGCAAGTACGGCAAGGTCAACCCCGGCCGCAAGCGGGCCACCAAGGTCGTCGACGCCGATCGGCTCATCGCCTGGCAGCTCTACTGGCGCGGCGAGAACTTCTGGAGCGGTGACGAGATCTGGGGCGTCCTGCCCGAGATGAAGACCGCGCTCAAGGAGACCGACAACGCCGCCTTCCTGCGCTACATCGGCGACCGCACGCTGGCGCCCGAGGGCCGGCGCTACTTCATCGTCACCGAGGCCGGCCGCACCGGCAGCCTGCGCTCGCTGATCCCGACCGAGACCGGGCGCGAGACCTACGAGGTGATCGAGACCACCAGCAACAAGTTCTCGCTCGCCGTCTGGCAGATGTAAGGGTCCGCGCGCCGGCGCCGGCGAAACCCGCCGGCTGGGTTGGTGTCACTACCAGGCATGCCAGCGACGGCGAAACGCAGGAACCTACAATGTAGGCGTAGACCGGGGCCGTCGGTGGTGCGTCGAATGAAGGTGCTATGCTGGCTGTTATCCGTCCACGGTCGCGCTGCCACCGTGACGGTCACCGGAATTGCCCGGGTTGTCCCCCGGTTCGGACGTAGGTAGAGATGACCCTTCCCGCCGCACCTGCCCATCGATCTCTGCCCGGGCTTGGCGCGATCGAGTCCGCCAACCTGGGCCACGTCCGAGGAGTCGTCGCGGCCGCTCGGCACCGGCTCCGGCTCCAGGGCGCGTTCGAGGGTGCCACCACGGCGTCGATCCTGGCCTCGGCCAGCGCGCTCGGCACCGTGTTCGCGGTTCGCCTCGAGGCGGTCGAGCCCGGCGCCGGCCTCGGCGTGCTGGTCGCGTGCGTCGGCGTGATCGCCGCCGGTGCCGCGATCGGCGCCAGTCGCCCGATCGACGACGAGGACGTCGCGCGCCGCATCGATCGCGCCTCGGGCCTGGCCGATCGCCTGTCGACTGCCATCGCGTTCGAACGCACGCTCGCCGCCACCGATGCCGCCGCCGCCGATCCCGAGACCGTCGAGATGATGCACGCTGCGATGCGGGATGCCGCCCGCGCCGCCCGGCGCGCCAACACCCAGGCCGCCGCACCCCTCCATCGCCCGTACGATCTGCCGGCCGCGCTCGGCTTCGCCGCGGTGGCGCTGATCGCCGCTGGGATCGCGGTGCCGCTGCCGCCCCGCGATCCGTTGCTGCTCGAAGCGGTTCCGGCGTTCGCGAAGCGCGGCGCCGAGATCACGATCACCGGCGAGCGCCTGTGCGGCCCCCGGGCCGCGGTCGCCGACCCCTGCGACCTCGACGGCGCCCTGGTCTACGTCGGAGGCCCGGTCAGCCGCGGCCCGAAACCAGCGGCGCCGCTTGCAGCCGCCGCGAACGGCGACCCGGTGGCGGCGTCCGTGGTCCGCTGGACCGGTGGCGCCATCACGCTCACCGTCCCGCGCGGGGCGCCGATCGGCACCACCCAGCTCGTGGTGTGGGCGGGTGGCAAGAAGTGGGGCGCGGTGCCGTTCGAGGTCCTCGACGACAAGGATCCACGCAACTTCAAGGACAACACCGTCGCGCTCGACCCCGATGACGAAGCCTACATGCGGGAGCTGGTCGCCGATCTGCGTGCCACCGGCCAGAAGGACCAGGTCAAGGAGCTCGAGGACTACGCCGCCAAGATCGAGCAACTCCTCGACATGGCCGAGAACGGCGAGCTGACCAAGGAGCAGCTGCTCGAGCAGATGAAGAAGGCCGAGGACGCGCTGGCGCAGAACGCCGAGCCCGACCCCGAGCAGGTTGCCAAGGACCTCTCCGAGACCGGCATCGAGCTGGCCAAGAACGAGCTGACCAAGGAGCTCGGCAAGGCGCTCGAGAACCACGATCTCGAGAAGGCCAAGGACGAGCTCGAGAAGCTGGCCGAGAAGCTCGACAAGGGCGAGCTGACCGAGAAGCAGCAGCAGGACCTGGCCAAGGCCATGGAGCAGGCCGCGCAGCAGTTCGAGAAGAAGCAGGAGCAGCGCGACGACCAGGACCAGCAGCAGCTGCAGAAGTCCGAAGCCGCGGTGCGCAAGCTCGAGAAGGAGCGCGACGAGGCCAAGACCGACGAGCAGAAGCAGGACCTCGAGCGTCGCCTCGAGAAGAAGCAACGCGAGCTGAGCGAGCTGAAGAAGAAGCAGGACGAGAAGCAACAGGCGGCGCAGAGCCAGAGCCTCAAGCGCCTGCACAAGGACATGGAAAAGGCCGCCAAGCAGCTCCAGAACAAGGACCCGAAGGACGGCGAGCAGAAGGACGGCGAGCAGAAGGACGGCGAGCAGAAAGACGGCGAGCAGAAGGACGGCGAGCAGAAGGACGGCGAGCAGAAGGACGGCGAGCAGGACGGACAGAAGCAGGCGTCGCGGACGCTCAAGGACATCGCCGACGAGACCGGCAAGGTCGACAGCGACCAGCGCAAGCAGGCGGCCCAGAAGAAGGTGTCGTCACAGATGGAGGATCTGCGCGAGGCGATGCGGCGCGCCAAGCAGCGCGGCAACAAGGGCCCGCAGAACCCGTTCGGCAAGAATGGCAAGAACGGCAAGAACAAGGACTTCGCGCAGCGCGCCGGCGGCCAGAAGGGCCAGGGCCAGAAGGGTCAGCAGGGCCAGGGCCAGGGCCAGGGCCAGGGCCAGGGCCAGCCGGGTCAGGGCCAGAACGGCGGCCAGGGCGACCAGCCGCCCGACGGGCCGTCCAACACCTACGGCGATGGCCACGATCCCAACCTGGTCGGCGATTCGACCGCCAAGAGCGGCAACACCACCGACGAGAGCGTCTCGGGCATCCACGGCAGGAAGGGCCCGTCACGCCGCGAGACCATCCTGTCGGCGGCCCAGAAGGGCTTCGCCTCGACCGCCTACAAGGACGTCTACACCGACTACAAGAAGGTCGTCGAGGACGTCATGCGCACCGAGAAGGTGCCGTCCTCGTACAAGTACTACGTGAAGAAGTACTTCACGAAGATCAAGCCCCACGCGATGGACTGAGGCGCGCGTGCGCGCCCGGTTGCCTCGCCCCCGATCACGCTCGCCTCTCCTCATCCTCCCGGGAGCATCATGACCTCTGCCGCTGCCTCCGCCTCCACCCGGACCGACGTCGAGTCGAACGTCGCCGCCTTCACCGCCGACCTCCGCCGCCTGAGCGACGAGATCGGCACCATGATCGTCGGCCAGGGCCCCATCGTCGAGGGCGTGCTCACCTGCATGCTGGGCGGCGGTCACGCGCTGCTCGAGGGCGTCCCCGGCCTCGGCAAGACCTTGCTGGTCCGCACCATGGCGGAGTGCATCCACGCCTCGTTCTCGCGCATCCAGTTCACGCCCGACCTGATGCCGGCCGACATCGTCGGCACCAACGTCATCGTCGAGGACCCGGGTGGCGGCAAGCGGTTCGAGTTCCAGCGCGGCCCGATCTTCGCCAACATCGTGCTCGCCGACGAGATCAACCGCGCCACGCCCAAGACCCAGTCGGCCTTGCTCGAGGCCATGAGCGAGGGCTCGGTGACGGTCGCCAAGACCACCCACCAGCTGGAGAAGCCGTTCTTCGTGCTGGCGACCCAGAACCCGCTCGAGATGGAGGGCACCTATCCGTTGCCCGAGGCCCAGCTCGATCGGTTCTTCTTCAAGCTGGTGGTCGACTTTCCGGGCCGCGATGACCTCCACACCATCCTCGATCGCACCACCACCGACGACGTGCCGCGGCCGCAGGTGGTGATCGAGAAGGCCCGCGTGTTGCAATTGCGCGACCTGGTTCGCAAGGTGCCGCTGGCGCGCGCGGTCCAGGACTACGCCGTCCGCGTCTTGCAGGCCACCCACCCCGAGACCGCCGAGGCGACGCCGACCAGCAAGAAGTACCTGCGCTACGGCGCCTCACCGCGCGGCCTGCAGGCGATCATCCTGGCCGCCAAGATCCGCGCCCTGCTCCAGGGTCGCTACGCGGTCGCGATCGACGACATCCGCGCCGTGGCCCCGCCCGCCCTGCGCCACCGCCTCATCCTCAACTTCGAGGGCGAGGCCGAGGGCGTGCGCGCCGACGCGATCATCGCCGAGATCCTCAAGTCGACACGCGAGACGGTCTGATGAGCTTGCTGGCGCGCAGGAAGCCGCCGCCGGCCACCAGCGGGGCCGCGCGCGCCGCCGACCGGACCGCGCTGTTCGACGAGCGCTTCCTGCGTACCCTCGAACACCTCCACATGGTGTCGCGCAAGATGTTCGCCGGTAACCTGCGCGCCGAACGACGAACCCGCAAGGTCGGCTCCGGCATCGAGTTCGCCGACCATCGCACCTACTCGCGGGGCGACGACTTCCGCTACATCGACTGGAACCTGTACGGCCGGCTCGATCGTCTGTTGCTGCGGCTGTTCGAGGAGGAGGAGGACCTCCACATCTACATCCTCATCGACTGCTCGGACTCGATGGCGATCGGCAACCCGCCCAAGATGCACTACGCGATGAAGGTGGGCGCGGCGCTGTCCTACGTCGGCCTCGCCAACCTCGACCGCGTCGCGCTGTTGCCGTTCTCCGACCACGTCCTCGGCCGGCTGCCGCCGTCGCGGGGCAAGAACCGCATCTTCCGCGTCTTCGAGTTCCTGCGCACCGTCGAGATCGGCGGCACCACCAACGTCGCCGACGCGATGAAGACCTTCGTCAGCCAGCACAAGCGCCGCGGCCTGGCGGTGTTGATCAGCGACTTCTACGATCCGCAGGGCTTCGAAGAAGGCATCAACACGCTGCGCTACAACAAGTTCGAGCCGTTCGTGCTCCAGGTCTATGACCTCAAGGAGGCGGCCCCCAACCTGCACGGCGATCTGGCGCTGGTCGACTGCGAGACCGGCGAGCTGCGCGAGGTGACGGTATCGAAGTCGCTGCTCGCGGCGTACACGCGCGAGCACGAGCGCTACTGCCAGCAGATCGAGGATTTCTGTACCGCGCGCGCGGTGCCGTTCTTCCGCACCCACACCGCCATCCCGTTCGACGAGCTGGTGCTGCAGATCTTCCGGATGGGCGGGTTCCTGCGGTGAACTTCCTGGGACCGATTCCAGGATCGACGGTGGCGCTGGCCGCCGCGGTGGCCGCGGTGCTGACGGTGGTGGCCTACATCATCAAGATGCGCCGCCGCCGCTTCGAGGTCCCGTTCTCCAGCCTGTGGAAACGGGTGCTCGATCAGCGCGACGCCAACTCGCTGTGGAAACAGCTCAAGCGCTGGCTGTCGCTGGCGCTCCTGCTCGCGATCCTGGGCCTGCTGTTCCTGGCCGCGCTCGGACCGACGCTGGGCGCGCGCGACGCCAAGGCCCGCAGCGTGGTGGTCCTGATCGACGCCTCGGCGTCGATGAAGGCGCAGGACGGCGATCCGGACCGCAAGGCGTTCACCCGCATGGAGCGCGCCAAGGAACGCGCCAAGGAGCTGATCGACTCGATGGGCGGCGGCGACCTGGCGATGGTCATGCGTGTCGATGGTCAGGCGACCCCGCTGTCGCGCTTCGATGGCGACAAGCCGATGCTGCGCAAGATCGTCGACGGCCTCCAGCCGGCGGACACCCCGGCTGATCTGCCCCGCGCGCTGTCGGCGGCGGCCGATGCCCTGCGCGGGCGGCAGAATCCGCTGGTCGTGATCATCAGCGACGGCGCGTACAGCGAGCAGCAGCTCCGACAGGTGAGCTGGGGCCCGCCGGCAGAAGGTTCGGGCTCGCCTTCGGGCTCGGGCTCGGGCTCGGGCTCGGCTTCGGGCTCGGCTTCGGGCTCGGGCTCGGGCTCGGGCTCGGCGCGCGACAAGTTCGCGATGAAGGAGCTGGCGGCGGTCGACCTCAGCGGGATCGACGTCCGCTACCTCGGCGTCGGCTCGCGCTCCGAGAACGTCGGCATCGTCGCGTTCAACGTCCGGCGCTACATCGCCAACAAGGCCAGCTACGAGGTCTTCATCGAGGTCCAGAACTTCGGCACCGAGCCGGCCCGGCGGCAACTCGCGCTCTACAACGGCGAGACCGCGATCGAAGTGAAGTCGATCGAGCTGACCCCCGGCCAGCGCACCCGCGAGATCTATCGTGAGCTCCCGGGCGGAGACAGCACGCTGCGCGCCTCGCTGCGCCCGGGCGACGGCACCGGCACCAACAACAGCGACCCGTTTCCGCTCGACGACCAGGCGTGGGCGCTGTTGCCGGCGACCAAGACCCAGACCGTGCTCCTGGTGACCCGCAACAACCTCTACCTCGAGGGCGCGCTGCTGGTCTACGACAACGTCAGCTACGAGACCCGGACCCCGGAACAGTACGACGCCGCGCCCGGCGAGGTCATCAAGAACCCCGCCACCGGCCGCCTGTTCGACGCCGTCTTCTTCGACGATCACACCCCGGCCGTCACCCCACCGCCGCCCGTGCACCTGCTCTATTTCCACCCCACCGGCGAGCACAGCCCGTTCGCGATCCGCGGCACCGTGCCGCGACCGCGCATCACCGAGACCGACGACGATCATCCGGTGATGCGCTGGGTCCAGCTCTCCGACGTCAACTTCGACGCCGCCGAGGTCTTCGCGCCCGACCGCAGCAAGGGCGACGTGGCCCTGGCCTACTACGTGCGAGATCCGATCATCGCGGCGCGGCGCGAGAGTGGCCGCAAGATCCTGGCGTTCGGCTGGGGACTGGCCGGCACCGACCTCACGCTGCGCGTCGCGTTCCCGCTGCTGCTCGTCAACAGCCTCGACTGGTTCGCCGGCGACGACTCCGACCTGGTCACCACCTACACCACCGGGCGTCGGTTCCGCATTCCCCTCGATGGCCTGGTCGACGTCCGCGAGGTGACCGTCATCGATCCGGCCGGCAAGAAGACCCAGGCGCCGGTGATGGGCGGGCAGGCCACCTTCTACGGCACCCGGGTCGGCGTGCACCAGATCATCGCCTACGACAAGGACGACCCGGCGCCGCCCGCGGGCCAGCTCGACCGTCGCGAGCCGGCGGCGTCCTTCGAGCTGGCCGCCAACCTGGGATCGCCCACCGAGTCCCGGATCTTCCCGGCCGCCGATCTCTCGCTCGGCGGCAAGCAACTCGCCGCCCCTGACGAGTTCGCCGTCAGCGCCCGCCGCGAGCTGTGGATCTACGTCGTGCTCGCGGTGCTGGGCTTGCTCGCGATCGAGTGGGTCACGTACCACCGCCGGATCACCGTATGAGCCCCCGTGATACCGCCATCGTGAAGGTGCTCGCGATGGTCGGCGGCGGGATCGTCGCCGCGGTCGCGATCTACCTCGGCATCGACGCCTGGCTCGGCGCTCGAACGTCGGTGGTCGTCGAAGGCGTGGGACCGCGCCCCATCGACCTGCTGGCGCCCGAGTGGTTGAAGCTGGTGTGTGTGGTCCCGTTCTTCTTCGTGGCCCGGCACTGGTCGCTGACCGATCTGGCGATCAGCCAGCAGGTGCTGCAGGCCGGACTGCGGTCGCTGGTGGTGCTCGCCGCCGCCGTCGCGCTGACCCGGCCGTCGTGGGTGACCAGTGACTCGAAGGTCGCCACCGTCGTGCTCGTCGACGTCTCCGACTCGGTCTCGGAGGCCCAGCTCGCCGCCGCCCGCGCCTACGTCGCCGACCTGCGCGCCGCCGCCGACCGCGGCGATCCCGACGATCAGTGGATGGAGGTCGTGACCTTCGCCGAGAAGCCACAGATCGCCGGTCGCAACGGCGACGGCTTCGCGATCGGGCGCCACGTCAGCGGGCCGGCCGCCGGTGGCGCCGGGAGCGACATGCAGGCCGCGATGCAGCTCGCCTACGGCCTGTACCCGCCCGGCCACCTGCCGCGCATGATCCTGGTCACCGACGGCAACCAGACCGGCGGCGACCTCGTCAGCGAGGCCTACCGCGCCAAGGACCTGGGCGTGAAGGTCTCGTGGCGGACCTTCGCCGAGGACAAGCTGCAGGAGATCCGGGTGGTGGGACTCGAGTTGCCCGACGAGATCAAGGTCGGGCAGCCGTTCGAGGTCAAGGCCGAGGTGTGGTCGACCCACGCCGAGACCGTGACCCTGAACCTGCGCCAGGACGAGTTCCCCAATCCGCTCGAGCCGGCCAAGACGGTCGAGCTGCGCGAGGGTGTCAATCGGATCGCTTTCAAGGCCGAGGCCAAGCGCGCCGGCGCGACCACGTTCCGGCTGCGACTGTCGAAGTACAGCCACGACACCGAGAAGATCAACAACGAGGCGGTCATGACCGCGCCGGTCAAGGGCAAGCCCAACATCCTCTACGTCGAGGGCGGCGTGCTGCGCGAGCCGGGCGCCGCCGGCTACCTCGAGCGCGCGCTCGAGCACGAGAACATGGACGTCGAGGTCCGCGGCCCGCGCGGCCTGCCGTCGTCGGCCAAGGAGCTCGAGAAGTACGACCTGGTGCTGGTCTCCGACGTGCCGGCCCACTTCCTGGGCGCCGGCCAGATGGCGGCGCTCGACACCTACGTGAGCGGCATGGGCGGCGGCCTGATCATGGCCGGCGGCGAGGACTCGTTCGGTTCCGGCGGCTACCAGGGCACCAAGATCGAACAGATCATGCCGGTCCGCTTCGACGCCGAGAAGATGCGCGAGCAACCCGACATCGCGCTGATGCTGGTGATCGATCGCTCGGGCTCGATGCAGGGCCCCAAGCTGGAGGCGGCCAAGGAGTCGGCGCGGGTCACCACCGAGGTGCTGTCGCCCAACGACGTGATCGGGGTGATCGCCTTCGACAGCGAGGCCCAGGTCTTCGTGCGACCGCAGCGGGCCGCCAACAAGATGCGCATCTCGGCCGAGATCTCGCGGCTGCAGTCGGCCGGCGGCACCAACATCTATCCCGGCCTGCGCGAGGCGTTCGAGCTCTTGCAGGGTCTCAACGCCAAGGTCAAGCACGTGATCCTGCTGTCTGACGGCGAGGCGCCGTACGACGGCATCGTCGATCTGGTGCAGGACATGCGGGCGGCGCGTATCACGGTCACGGCAGTCGGCGTCACCGGCGCCGACCGGAATCTCCTGGCGATGATCGCCGACAACGGTGACGGCCGCCTGTACATGACCGATGACATCGGCGCCCTGCCGCGCATCTTCATGAAGGAGACCACCGAGGCCCAGAAGTCGCAGCTGGTCGAGGACCTGATCAAGGTCCGGGTCGCCAAGCGGGTCGAGATGATCGAGGGTACGGCGATCGAGTCGGCACCGCCGCTGCGCGGCTACGTCACCACCAAGCCCAAGCCGACCGGCGAGGTCATCCTGATCAGCGACCTCGGCGAACCGATCCTGGCTCGCTGGCGCCACGGCGCCGGCACCAGCGTGGCGTGGACCAGCGACGTCAAGAACCGCTGGAGCCAGGACTGGATCGCCTGGAACGGGTACCCCAAGTTCTGGGCCCAGCTGGTCCGCACCTCGATGCGGCGCAAGGTCTACGACAGCTACGACATGTTCACCTCGATCGATGACGGCCGCGCCAAGGTGGTGGTCGATGCCATCGACAGCTCGGACCAGTTCGTCAACGCGCTCGATACCGAGCTCCAGGTCATCGATCCCGCGACCAACGTGATCAAGCAGACCGTGCCGATGGATCAGGCCGCGGCGGGCCGCTACGTCGCCGACTTCAAGATCGAACGCTACGGCTCCTTCCTCCTGCGCGCGGTGCACAAGCGCGACGGCAAGACCGTGGCCGAGAGCGTCGGCTCGGTGGCCCTGCCCTATCCGCTCGAGTACCTGCGCACCACGCCCGACGAGACGCCGCTGCGCCAGGCGGCGGTGGTCACCGCGGGCAGCAATCAACTGGCGCCCGCCGACGCCTGGACCGCCGACCAGGAGTCGGTGAGCTACACCCGCGACCTGTGGCCATGGGTGCTGCTGCTCATGACCGGCCTGATCGTGCTCGACGTGTACGCGAAGCGGGTGCGGCTGTTCGGGTACCGCACCATCAAGTTCGACTGACCGACGTCAGCACGCGCGCGGCGCTGGGCGACGCCGGCGCGGTCGCTCCCCCACCGGTCGTCCTGAGCCGGACCGAGCGCAAGCGAGGTCCGGGTCGAAGGACGGACGACGGACTTCGTCGACATGCACCCCTTCGACTCGGCCGCTCCGCGGCCTCGCTCAGGGCCAACGGATTCCCACCGTCGTGGCACGTCTCGAAATCAGCTCGGTTCAAGGCCGTTCGGTGTTCTAGAGTGGGGCATGGCTGGACCCATCGGCATGGCGGTGCTCCTCGGCATGCAGAAGCTGGTGTGCCCGCACTGCAAGGCGGTACAGGCGCGCGGGCGCCGGCTGACCGGGAAGCTGGTCTGCAAGAAGTGCAAGAAGGCATTCGCGGTCGCCGACGGCGTGCCGCGCCGGACGTGAATCGCCGTGATCGACGATGCAAGTCACTACCGCTGGCTGGCCGCCTGTTACGCACGCGGCGTGCTGGGCGACGGGCTCGACGACGACGCGGCGCTGGCCGCGGGCGAGCGTGCCGGCCTGCGCATGCACCGCTTCAAGCGCGCCGCCGAGTTGCCGCGGGTCCGCGCCGTCCTGGGCACGCTGCGCGGCCTGGCGCCCGCGAGCCTGCTCGACGTCGGTAGCGGTCGCGGCGTCTTCCTGTGGCCGATGCTCGACGCGCTGGACGGCGTCCGAGTGACCGCGATCGACGTGCTGGCCGAGCGGGCGGCGGGCATCGCGGCGGTGGCGCGGGGCGGCGTGGCACGGCTGACCGCGGTGCGCATGGACGCGGCCCGGCTCGGCTTCGTCGCCGGCGCATTCGACATCGCCACCGTGCTCGAGGTGCTCGAGCACGTGATCGATCCAGCCCCGGTCGCCGCCGAGCTCCTCCGGGTCGCCCGGCGCGCCGTGCTCGCCACCGTGCCATCGCACGAGGACGACAACCCCGAGCACGTGCGCCTGTTCACCGCCGACGGCTTGCGCACCCTGTTCGAGCGCGCCGGCGCTCGCCGGGTCGTCGTCGATGGCGTCCGCGGCCACCTGACCGCGGTGGCGATGGTGAGTTCGTGAGCGCGGCGACTATCCACAAATACCCGCGCACCCCGCACCTCGAGGGCTCGCGGCTGCAGCCCGGCGATCACGATCTCGAGCAGGTGCCGCTCGCCGAGCTGCGCGGACGCTTCGTGGTGGTCGAGGAGAAGCTCGACGGCGCCAACGCCGGCGTGTCGCTCGACGACGACGCTCGAGTCCGGTTGCAGAGTCGAGGCCATTTCCTCACCGGTGGCCCGCGCGAGCGCCACTTCGATCTTTTCAAGCGCTGGGCCGGTGCGCACGCCGCCGTGCTGGAGCGGGTGTGCGCCGACGGCGTCACGCTCTACGGCGAGTGGCTGTACGCCAAGCACACGATCTTCTACGACGCCCTGCCCCACTACTTCCTCGAGTTCGACGTTCGCGACCAGGCGGGCGCCTTCTGGTCGACGGCGCGGCGACGTGACCACCTGGCCGCGTGCGGGGCGGCCGGGATCGTGCGGTCGGTGCCCGTGCTCTGGCAGGGCATCGTCGAGGACGAGCGCGCGCTGCCGGGCCTGGTGGCGCGGGCGCTCTACAAGAGCCAACGCTGGAAGGACCGGCTGGGCGCGGTGGCGGTCGCCAGCGGCATCGCCGCCGAGCGCGCCGGTGTCGAGACCGATCCGTCCGACGATGCCGAGGGCCTGTACCTGAAGGTCGAGGACGACGGGGTGGTGACGGCTCGCCTCAAGTGGATCCGCCGCAGCTTCCTGTCGAGCGTGCTCGACTCGGGCAGCCACTGGCTGGCCCGTCCGATCGTACCCAACCAGCTCGCCGACGGCGTCGACCTGTTCGGGGACGGCGGGACCTGGTGACCGGGTTCGGCGCCCCGGCGCCCGGCGGCGCGATCGACTGGCCGGCGGTCGAGGTGGCGCTGGCGCCGGTGGTCACGGCCCAGGCGCTGGCGGCGACGCCACAGGATCCGGGCTACCACGCCGAGGGCGACGTCTGGCTCCACACCCGGATGGCGCTCGAGGCCCTGGTCGCCGACGCCGCGTATGCCGACGCCGACCCGGCGGCGCGCGAGCTGCTGTTCGCCGCGGTGCTGTTGCACGACGCCGGCAAGCCGGCGACGACCCGCGTCGAGGACGACGGCCGCGTCACCTCGCGCGGCCACAGCGCCGTCGGCGAGAACCTGGTCCGCGCCGCGCTGTGGCGGGCCGGGTCGTCGTTCGCGGTGCGCGAGCATGTCTGCGCCCTGGTCCGCGCCCATCAGGTCCCGTTCTTCGCCATCGACCTGCCGCCGCCCGAGGCGACGCGTCGCGCCGCGCGCCTCTCGCTCTCGACTCGCAACGACTGGCTGGCGGCGGTCGCCGCCGCCGACGGCCGCGGTCGCCGCACCGCGGATCCTCGCGATCGTCAGCGCATCGTCGACAACTGCGCCCTGTGGCTGACGCTGTGCGCCGAGGCCGGCTGTCTCGATCGCCCGCGCGCCTTTCCCGACGCCCACACCCGCGCCCTCTACCTCGCCGACGAGCGCGGCACGCGCCAGCCCGACGTGGCCGCGTTCGACGACACCGTCGCCGAGGCGGTGATCATGAGCGGGCTGCCGGGCAGCGGCAAGAGCACCTGGATCGCGGCCCACCCCGACCTGGTCGCGGTGTCCCTCGACGATCTGCGCGACCAGCTCGGCGTCGATCCCGGCGACGGTCAAGGTGCGGTGGTCGCCGCCGCCCGTGACCGCGCCCGCGAGCACCTGCGCGCCGGCCGCCCGTTCGCGTGGAACGCCACCACGCTGACGCGGCCATTCCGGCGCAACCTGGTCGAGCTGTGCCGCAGCTACCGGTTCCGGGTCCGCATCGTCTATTGCGAGGTGACCGCGGTCGAACAGCGCCGCCGCAACCGCGGCCGGGCTGGAGACGCCGTCGTGCCCGACAAGGTGATGGCGCGCATGATCGGCCGCTGGTCGCCGCCGGCGCCCGATGAGGCTCACGCCGTGACCTATGTCGTCGACGGCGCGGAGGCGGCGGGCTGGCCACCTCCGAGCCTTTGATTCGGTTTTGGTTTCGGTTTCGGTTTCGGCGACGGTTTCGGTTTCGGCGACGGTTTCGGTTTCGGCGACGGTTTCGGTTTCGGCGACGGTTTCGGCGACGGTTTCGGTTTCGGCGACGGTTTCGGTTTCGGCGACGGCGGCGGCCGCCGGGCGGCGGCGGCCGCCGGGCGGCTACCGGCCGTGGCGCAGGCGCCACAGCATGGCCTGCAGGCGATCCTCGAGGGCGCGCACGGGGGCGAGCGCCGAGTCGGGGACGTAGCCCCAGGCGACCGCGATGCGGACGTGGGTGAGCGCCTCGGCGGCCTCGCCGGCGGCGATGCGGAAGGCGTGCTGGCGGTCGCCGCCGACGCGCTTGCCGCCCTCG
>CANKMW010000048.1 GCA_947483555.1 Myxococcales bacterium | reverse complement strand
CGGAGTGCACCGGGACGATCGCGAACCGGATCAAGAAGCTGCCGGGCGTGGTCTCGGCCGCGGTCGACTTCGACAGCGGCATCGCCGTGGTGCGGCACGATGGACGCGACGGGCTCGAAGCGGCGGCGAGCGCCGCCGTCGTCGATGCTGGGTTCGCGGCCAAGGTCGCGCCATGAGCTGCGGCGAGCGCGACCGCGCGCCCCGCGACCTCGTGCGCAGCCGCGCGGCGTGGCTGTTGTGGTTGCTGCCGGCGGCGCTCGTCGTCGTCGGCCTGGTGCGGGTCGAAGCGAGGACCGCGCTGTGGGTGCCGGCGTTCGGCGTCATGGGAGTCGCGTGCTTGCTGAACGCGCGACGCTGCGGCCGGCTCCATTGCCACATCACCGGGCCGCTGTTCCTGCTCGCTGCGATCGCGACCGTCATCGATGGTTCGGCGTGGATCGCGATCGCGACCGGCGCCGGCACCGCCCTCGCCTTCGGGCTGGAGCGAATCCGCGGCCTCTACGTGCCCCGGTAACCCCGCGGCCGGGATCGCTCGCGTCCGGTCGCCGCGTTCAGCGGGCAGCACCGAGGCGCACGTTCCAGTGTAGCAAGTCAGATCAGAGAGGAAGAGCGTCAGTCCGGAAGACGCGCGCGCCCTCCTATGCCGCCGCCAAGGGTCTATGCTGATCCGGCACCGGGGGAGCCGATGAAAGACCAAGCTGGACCGACGCCCGAGGATCCGTCGCTTGCGTCGGACGCTACGCAACCGGCCGGCGAGCACCCCAACCGCACTGTGTGTGATACCGCACCGGCCAAGGCTGCTCACGGCATCGAGGCCACTCGGCCCGCGATGGGCCAGCAGCCGGGCGATCTTCCAGAACTCCCCACCGTCGATCGCGCCGTCTACGAAGTCGGCGCTGAAGTCGCCAAGGGCGGGATGGGCCGGGTCCTCTCCGCGCGCGATCGACGGGCGGGTCGGCCGGTTGCGCTCAAGGAACTTCTCGCGAGCAGTTCGTCCGCGAAGGCTCGGTTCGAGCGCGAGGCGAAGATCACCGCGCGGCTCCAGCATCCGTCGATCGTGCCGATCTACGAGGTCGGTCGTTGGCCCGACGGCGAGCCGTTTTTCGCAATGAAGCACGTAGAGGGGAAGTCCCTCGACAAGGTGATCGCCGAGACCACGACCATCAAGGATCGACTCGCGCTCCTGCCCAACGTGCTGGCAGTCGCCGACGCGCTCGCCTACTCGCACAGTCGGCGCATCATCCATCGCGACCTCAAGCCGGCGAACATCCTCGTGGGCGCGTTCGGCGAAACGGTCGTGATCGACTGGGGTTTGGCGAAGGACTTGGCGGCGGCGAAAAATGAGGTGGAGGCGGGCGACGATCGCCGGACCGTCTTGGCCGACGACGGCTTGACGGTCGCCGGCTATGCGATGGGCACGCCCGCGTTCATGCCTCCCGAGCAGGCGCGGGGCGAAGCGGTCGATGAGCGTGCCGACGTCTATTCAATTGGCGCGACGCTCCACCACCTGCTCTGCGGCGGCGTGCCGTATGGCGAGTCGAAGGGCATCGACGCCCTGGTCAAGGAGGGTCCACCGAAGCCCTTGCGCGCGGTCGCGCCCGAGGTGCCTGCTGATCTGCTCGCCGTCATCGACAAGGCGATGGCGCGAGACCCGGCGGATCGATACGCAACTGCCAAGGAGCTGGCCGACGATCTCCGCCGGTTTCAAACCGGGCAACTCGTCGGCGTCCACCGCTACACGACCCGCCAGCTCGCACGGCGCTGGCTCCGCCGACATCGGACGGCGGTGAGCGTCGCAGCCGCTGCGATGATGATCCTCGGCATAGGGGGCGTGATCGGCTTCTGGAGAGTCGTCCAGGCCAAGAACGCGGCGGAGACTCAGCGTGTGGTTGCAGAGAAGAACCTGGCCGAGGCCGAGCAGAGCCGGGCGGACGCCGAGGAGTTGATGGACTTCATGCTGGGCGACCTGCACGAGAAGCTCCAGCCTCTGGGCAAGAGCAAGCTCCTGGGCGTCGTGGCGAGCAAGGCCAAGGACTACTACCAGCGACGGCCGGAGGACCGGGGGAGTAACGAGCGGCGCCGGCGGGCGTTGGCGCGGAGGAACCTGGGCGACGTGCTCCTCGCCCAGGGCGACGCGCCCGGCGCGCTGGCCGAATTCCGCGCGAGCCTCGCCATCGCCGAGGCGCTGGCGGCGTCAGAGCCGAGCAATGCCGTCTGGCAGCGCAACCTGTCGGTCAGCCACAACAAGGTTGGCGACGTGCTGGCCCAGGGCGACGCGCCCGGCGCGCTGGCCGAATTCCGCGCGAGTCTCGCCATCAGCGAGAAGCTCGCCGCGTCCGATCCGCGCAACGCCGGCTGGCAGCGCGACCTGTCGGTCAGCCGTGAATACGTTGGCGACGTGCTGCTGGCCCAGGGCGACGCGCCCGGCGCGCTGGCCGAATTCCGCGCCAGTCTCACCATCAGCGAGGCGCTCGCGGCGTCCGATCCGAGCAACGCCGTATGGCAGCGCGACCTGTCGGTCGGCCACAACAAGGTCGGCGACGTGCTGCTGGCCCAGGGCGACGCGCGCGGCGCGCTGGCCGAATTCCGCGCGAGCCTCGCCATCCGCGAGAAGCTCGCGGCGTCCGATCCGCGCAACGCCGGCTGGCAGCGCGACCTGTCGGTCAGCCGTGAAAGCGTGGGGGACGTGCTGCTGGCCCAGGGCGACGCGCCCGGCGCGCTGGCCGAATTCCGCGCGAGCCTCGCCATCCGCGAGAAGCTCGCGGCGTCCGATCCGATCAACGCCGGCTGGCAGCGCGACCTGTCGGTCAGCCGTGAATACGTTGGCAAGGTGCTGCTGGCCCAGGGCGACGCGCCCGGCGCGCTGGCCGAATTCCGCGCGAGTCACGCCATCCGCGAGAAGCTGGCCGCGTCCGATCCGAGCAACGCCGGCTGGCAGCGCGACCTGTCGGTCAGCCATGACAGGGTGGGCAACGTGCTCCTCGCCCAGGGCGACGCGCCCGGCGCGCTGGCCGAATTCCGCGCCAGTCTCACCATCAGCGAGAAGCTCGCGGCGTCCGATCCGAGCAACGCCGGCTGGCAGCGCGACCTGTCGGTCAGCCGCGAAAGCGTGGGCGACGTGCTGCTGGCCCAGGGCGAAGCACCCGGCGCGCTGGCCGAATTCCGCGCGAGTCTCGCCATCCGCGAGGCGCTCGCGGCGTCCGATCCGAGCAACGCCGTATGGCAGCGGGACCTGATGGTTGGTCACTACAAGCTTGGCACCGTGATTCTGGCCCAGGGCGACGCGCCCGGCGCGCTGGCGGAGTACCGCGCGAGTCTCGCCATCGCCGAGACGCGGGCCGGAAAGGACCCGACCGACGCCACCCGGCGAGACGATGTCGCCGAGCTGCGCCACGTGATCGCGACGTGCTGCGGGGCGAGGCGGTAATGCCGGCTACCCGGTGGCCCGAAGCGTGGCGCCGCGATCGCTGGGCCGGCAGCCCGACAGCGCGGCACGCGTCCCCGACCGCGGCGTTACCCATATGACGGGCATGTCATATGGGTAACGGTGGCGGGAGACACCCCACGACTCTCGAGGCTGCGCTCCCGCTGAACGTCAGGTGCGGCAATCCAGCTTCGGGACGGCGAACACGGATTCCTCGAGCCTCATGCGGCTCGACGGCATCAACGCGGCGGTGGTTCAGCAGATCCGTGCCGCCCGCGCGGCGCGGATCGCGAACACCGCGGCCGCGCCTGCGGTCTCGGCGCGCAGCACGGTCGTCCCCAGCGAGACGGCCACGAAGCCGGCCGCCAGGGCGCGGGCCTGCTCGTCGGCGGTGAGGCCGCCCTCGGGGCCGATCAGCAGCGCGACCGACAGCGACGACGGGGTCACCGCCGCCAGCAACGGGAGATCGGCGGCCGGATCGGCGAGCAGGCGGAGCTCGGCGGTCACGGCCGCGATCGCCTGGTCGAAGCTGGTGGCGGCGAGCACGGTCGGAACGTCGGCGCGTCCGCTCTGACGCGCCGCCTCCTGCGCGATGCGCTGGTGGCGGAGCTGGCGTTTGGCCCGCCGCTCGTCGTCGAGCCGCACCACCGTGCGCTCGGTCTCGACCGGCGCGATCGCGTCGGCGCCGACCTCGACCAGCTTCTCGAGACACCAGTCCATGCGCTCGCCCTTGAGCACCGCCTGCACGACGGCGATGTGCGGCGGCGGGCGGAGCACGGCCCGCGGCGCACCGACGTCGAGCACCGCGCGGGCGGCGCTGATCTCGATCGCCACCGCCGCTGCCTCGCGACCGGCGCCGTCGAACACCACCACCGGGTCGCCGATCGCCAGCCGGCGGACGCGGAACAGGTAGGCGTGATCGTCGCCCTCGATCGTCAGCCGGCCTGCGAGCAGCCGCGCCGGCGCGATGCACAGGCGCGCGGTCACGCGCTCAGGACCTTCGGGTCAACGTGACGCTCGACCACGCCGCGTCATCGGGGCTCTCGCGCAGCGCGACCAGCACCAGGCCGCGGGCGATGTACTCGTCGGCGACCGCGGCGGCCTGCGGCGTCAGCAACCCGGACAGCACCAGCGTGCCGCCGGCGGCGACCCGGGCCACCAGCACGTCGGCGAGCGCGCGCAGCACGTGGGCCTGGATGTTGGCGAGCACCAGCGGCCAGGTGCCGTCGACGTCCTCGACCGGCGTCCCGCTGCAATGCACGCGATCGGCGACCCGGTTGCCGGCGGCGTTCTCGGCGCAGGCGGTCACGGCGATCGGATCGTTGTCGAGCGCGAGGGCGGTCGCCCCCGGCCACAGCTTGACCGCCGCGATCGCCAGGATGCCCGAGCCGGCGCCGACATCGAGCACCCGCGCCGGCGCCGGGCCCTCGGTCGCCAGGCGGTCGAGCTCGCCGAGCACCAGCCGGGTCGAGGCGTGGGTGCCGGTGCCGAACGCCATCCCCGGGTCGAGATCGATGACGACCTCTCCAGGCGCGGCGACGTACTGCTCCCAGCTCGGCACCACCACGATGCGCGGGGTGAGGCGGGTGACGTGAAAGTACTTCTTCCAGGCGTCGCGCCATTCGGCCTCGGGCAACGCCGGCTGGGCGCGCACCGTGGCCGGATCGACACCGAGCCCGGCGTCGGCGTACGCCGCCACCGCGGCGCGGACCTCGGCCAGCGCCGCTTCGCTGGCGGCGAGCGGCGCCCAGATCACGACCTCGTCGCCGCGGATCTCGGTACCCTCACGGGCCGGCTCACAGGCGTCGGCCAGGAGCGCCGCGATCTCGTCGACATCGACGGCCGCGGCGGGAACGATGATCTCGACCCAGTCTCGGATCACATCCGGCCGGGGCCGGTCGGCGGCACACCCGACTTGCGCTTCAGCTCGCGGCGCAGGCGCTTGCGGGCCTCGCGCGTCTTGCGCTTCTTCTTCACCGACGGCTTCTCGTAGAAGCGGCGGCGCTTGAGCTCCTGCAGGATGCCCTCTTTGGACATCTTCTGCTTGAGGATCTTCATGGCCTTTTCGAGGCTGTCCCTGACCTCGACCTCGACAGGCTTACCGAACGAGTTCTCCATAGAGGTCGGAAGGGGTACCCGATCGGAGACCAGAGATCAAGCCCGTAACCCGGGAGCTACGACTTGTGCTTGTAGAACAGCGTGATGGTCAGACAGTGGAACTCGGAATCCGACGACTGCGTGACGATCTTGTCGACGATGTCCACGTCCTGGTGGGAGCGAATCCAGTCGGTGATGATCTCACCGAGCAGCTCGCGCTCCTTGGCCTTGGTCGCAGAGAACACTTTTACTCCGGTGACATCCAGCACGCGTGCCCCTCCGTCTTCTTGAGAATTGGATTGCGATGCAGCAGCTGTAGCTCGTGCCACGTCCACCTCTCCGGTTGTTGCCGCTCTAACCCCATTGTGGTGAACGGCACTGTTCCAGTCAAGCAAAAAAAATACACAAATGACAGAATTGAAGAAGCATGGATTGCCGGTCCATCCGGTACCCAACCGCTTTCAACCATTGACCAAACGGTCAGGCAACCGAACACGCGCCTCGCGGGTCTAGCACCCGTTGCGCTGGCCACGGTAGCTTGCGCGCGCTAACGGAGAAGCCAATGAACGTCATGCTCCTGGGCACCGCGCTGGCGGCGACGCTGGCCGCCACTGCGGCTCCGGCCGCCGGTCAGCCGGCCGGCCCCGCGCCCCGTCCTCGTCCTCCCTCCCCCGCCGGCCCCAAGCTGCCCGTGCTCGAGTCGTTCACGCTCGAGAACGGCCTGCGCGGCGTCTTCCTCCGCCACGACGCCGCGCCGGTGGTGGCGGTCGAGGTCTGGTACCACGTCGGCTCGAAGGACGAGCACCGCGATCGTCGCGGCTCGGCCCACATGTTCGAGCACATCATGTTCAAGGGCACCAAGCGGGTGCGGCCCGAGGAGCACGCGCGCTTCGTGAGTGGCGTCGGCGGCACCGCGAACGCCCACACCACCGAGGACGCCACCGCGTACCTGCAGGTCGTGCCCGCCGAGTACCTCGACTTCGTCCTCGAGCTCGAGGCCGAGCGCATGCGCAATCTCCTGTTTCGCGACCAGACGATCGCCACCGAACGCGAGGTGGTGAAGGAAGAGATCCGGCAGCAGGAGAACGATCCGATCAGCAAGGGCCTGCTGCGCTTCCTCGAGATCACGTTCCGCAAGCATCCGTACGCGTGGACCGCCGGCGGCACGATCGCGGATCTCGACCGCACCACGGCCGCCGACCTGAAGGGCTTCTACGACGCCTACTACCAGCCCGGCAACGCGCTGCTGGTCGTGGTCGGGCAGTCGACGCTCGCCGAGGTCAAGGCGGCCACCGAGAAGCACTTCGGCAACATCCCCGGCGGCGCGCTTCCGCCCCGGCCCGCGGATGCGGCGCCGGAGCCGACCCAGACCGAACCACGGCGCGAGGTCGTGGAGCCGGGCCAGATCGGCATCGTCTTCGCGGGCTGGAAGGTGCCGGAGGCCAAGGCCAACGACGTGTACGCGCTCCAGGTCCTGTCCCTGGTGCTCGGCGGCGGCGAATCGGCGCGGCTGCGCCAGCGCATCAAGGCGACCGACCCCAAGACCAAGAAGCAGCTCGGCGTGGAAGCGGCGGCGCCGGTGCTCATCCGTGAGCATCCCGGCCTGTTCCTGGTGCTCGGGGTCTATCGCGAGGCCGCCGCCGGCGCCGCGGTCGAGGCGGCGCTGTTCGACGAGGTGGCGCGGGCGGCCAGCAAGCCACCGACCGCCGACGAGCTGCGCAAGGCCAAGAACCAGATCCTGGCCGGGTTCGTGTTCGGGCTCGACAGCCCGCTCGGGCTCGCCGAGCAGATCGGCCAGTCGTGGATCCTGACCGGCGATCCGACCCAGTGGGTGCGCGACCTCGACGCGCTCGAGAAGATCACCGCCGCCGACGTGGCGCGGGTGGCGAAGACGTACCTGACACCCGAGCGCGCGACCGTGGTCGTCGTGCCACCGAAGGGGGCACCGTGAACCAGCTCCTCGCCGTGCTGTCCGCCGCCGCGCTCGCGACCGCGTGCGGCCCGCGGTCGACCACCGCGATCATCCCGTCCCTGCCCGGCGATGGTGACGGCAACGTCGCCCGGCCGCCCGACGATCCGACGCCGGCGCCGCCGGATGCGTGGACCGCGCGCACCGATCTGATCAAGGCGCCGGCTGCGAAGCCGCCGCAGGCGGTGACCCTGGCGCCGATCGAGCGCTTCACCTTGCCCAACGGCCTGCAGGTGGTGGTGATCAAGAGCGACCGCCTGCCGGTGGTGTCGATGCAGCTCATGGTCCGTGCCGGCCGCGCCGAGGAACCGCTGGCCCGCCTCGGCGTCGCCGAGCTGGCCGCCGATCTGTTGCCCAAGGGGACCCGCAAGCGCGACGCGCTGGCGATCGCCAGGACCATCGACTTCGTCGGCGGCAACATCACGGCCGATGCCGGCTTCGAAGCGACCTGGGTGACCTGCACGACGATGACCAAGGACGCCCGGGTCTGCCTCGAGCTCCTGCCCGAGATGGTGATCCAGCCCAGCTTCACCGACACCGAGATCACCAAGGCCAAGGAGCAGCAGCTCGCCGCGGTGTCGCGCCGCCTCGACGACGCGCCCGGGCTGGCCGGCGCCCACACCCAGAATCTGTTGTGGGGCGACGATCACGTCCGCGGCTGGGTGGCGTCGGCGGAGTGGATCAAGCGGCTGACCCGCGCCGACGTGGTGGCCTGGCACAAGACCTGGTTCGTGCCCGCCAACGCGACCCTGGCGGTGTCGGGCGACGTCGACGTCGCGAAGCTGAAGAAAGATCTGACCCGCGCGTTCGGGGCCTGGGCCAAGGCACCGCTGCCGGCTCGTCCCAAGTACATCGGGCAGCCGATCGGCGGCGTCAAGGTGCGGCTGGTCGACAAGCCCGGTCAGACCCAGACCCAGATCCGCGTCGCCCAGTACGGGCTGTCCCACGACGACTCGCGCTTCTTCGCCACGCTGGTGTGGAACTACGCGCTCGGCGGCGGCGCCTTCAGCTCACGCCTGATGAAGGTGGTGCGCAGCGAGGGTGGCAAGACCTACGGCGCGTCCTCGGCGTTCGACCGCAACCTCGAGCGCGGCTCGCTGATCGCGACCACCTCGACCCGCACCGCCGAGACCGTGGCCACGCTCGAGCTGGTGATCGGCGAGATCGCGAAGATGCACGAGGGCGGACCGACCGACGACGAGGTGGCGGCGGCGATCGCCAACCTGGCCGGCAGCTACGCCATGCGGGTCGCCGGCGCCGACGATCTCGCCGGCGCGCTGGTCACCGCCGACCTGCACGGCCTGTCGCAAGCCTACGTCAGCGACTTCCCGCTCCTGGTCGGTCGCATCACGCGCGAGGAGGCCGCCGCGGCCGCCGGCACGGTGCTGACGCCGCAGGCGTTCGTGATCGTGTTGCTCGGCGATGGTGACGCCATCGCGCCGCAGCTCGAGGCGGCCCAGATCCCGTTCGAGCGGGTGCGGTTCGATGCCCCGATCGGGCCCCAGCCCGAGGTCGCCAAGGTCGTCGACGATCCGAAGCTGGCCGCGGCCGGCGTCAAGCTGCTCGAGGGAGCGCTGGCGGCCAAGGGTGGCGACAAGGTGGTCGCGCTCAAGGGGCTGCGCATGACCGCGACCGGGACCCTGTCGGCGCAGGGACAGACCGTCGCCGTCGAGTTCAAGCGCGTCCTGGCGCCGCCGGATCGGATGCGCATGGACATCTCGCTGGCCAAGCAGTTCGAGGTCGTGTTCGCGGTCGACGGCGCCAAGGGCTGGCAGCAGGGCCCGGCCGGCCTCGTCGACCTGCCGGCGTCACAGCTGCCCCAGCTCCAGCTCCAGCGCTGGGTCGACCCCGAGCTGGTGCTGACCCGCCACCGCGAGCCAGGGGCCAAGGTCCAGGCCCGGCCGTCGGAGAAGCTCGACGGCAAGCCGGTCGACGTGGTGCAGGTGACGTCGGCCGACGGCGCGCGCTCGACGCGGCTGTACCTCGATCCGGTCTCGAAGATGCTGGTGGCGCAGCGCTACGACAGTGGCGGCGCCGACACCACCGACCGCTTCGACGACTACCGGGACATCGGCGGCATCAAGGTCGCGCACCGGCGGGTGTCGAGCGGCGGCGGCGAGACCTCCGACGTCACCGTGACCACGGTCGAGATCGATCCGGCGATCGACGCCGCGACGTTCGCGAAGCCGACCGCGCCATGAGGTCGACCGGCGCGGTCGTCGTCGCGGCGGCGGTGGTGACCGCGATCAGCGTCGCCGGCGACGCCGGCGTGGTCCACGCCCAGGGCGGCCGCATGGGCGAGGTCACGCACGTCCCGCCCGGCGAGACGGCGCCGGTGATCGAGCTGTTCACGTTCGGGCGCGGCGAGCTGATCTTCGAGAAGTTCGGTCACACCGCGCTGTGCCTCAACTACAACGAGGCCGGCCGCGAGACGGTGTGCTTCAACTACGGCGTCACCGACTTCACCGCCGCCCCCGGCGACCTGATCTGGACCTTCATCCGCGGCCAGCAGCAGTTCTGGGTCGAGCCGGTGCCGCTCGGCGGCATGGTCCACTTCTACCGCTCCGAGGACCGCACGATCTGGCGCCAGGCCTTGCCGCTGCCGCCCGGCCAGGCCCGCGCCATCGAGCACAAGCTGCTGGTGGACATCCTGCCCGCCAACCGCAACTACATCTACGACCACTTCGCCGACAACTGCACGACCCGGCTGCGCGACATCATCGACGTCGGCACCGGGGGACGCATGCGGGTCGACACCGGGGGCCGCTACCCGCTCACGTTCCGGCAGATGGGGCGGCGCGGCCTGGCCGAGTTCCCGCCGATGATCGCGTTCGGCGACTTCTCGGTCGGCCGCGCGCTCGACGAGGACATCACCCTGTGGCAGGCGATGTTCCACCCTTACGTGCTGCGCGATCATGTCGAGCGGGTGTTCGGCGTCGCGTCCGAGACCATCTACGAGCGGCGCGGGCCGCCGATCCCCGAGGGCGGTCCCACCAACCGCGGCTGGTCGCTCCTGATCGGCCTGGCGTTCGCGCTGCCGCTGCTGGTCACCAAGCTCAGCGGGCGGTTCGAGCGCACCACGGTCGCGATCGCCACCGTGCCGCTGACCCTGGTCGGCCTCATCATCTGGACCGCGGCCATCATCTCGACCATCCCGGGGCTGCGCTGGAACGAGGCCGTGTTCCTCTACGTTCCGTTCGACATCGTGATGCCGTTCCTGGCCTCGGCGCGGCGGCGGCAGTACGCGCGGGTGCGGCTGGGCATGGTGGTGGTGGTGTCGTTCCTGTGCGCGATCGGGCTGTTCATCCAGCCGTTGTGGGTGCCGATCGTGATCGGCTATGCGCTGTTCGGGCTGATCGCGTTCGAGCTGCCCAACCCGCCGCTGCGACGACGGTAGGTGCGACGAGTGACGCTCGTGATAGCGTACGCGGCATGAGCGCCAAGCCCGCCGCGACCCTGTACCTCAAGTCGACTTGAACCAGCTGCCGTGACGCGAGGAGTTCCTTGCGCAAGCTGCCGCTCGAGCTGACCGAGATCGATTACGCTCGCAAGCCGCTCGACGCCGCCGCCGTCGAGGCGATCGTCGCCAAGGCCGGCGGCGTGGCCGCGGTGCTCAACAGCCGGCACGCCGTGGCCAAGGCCAAGGGCTGGGTGCAGACGCCGCCGAGCGGCGCCGAGTTCGCGCGTGCCGTCACCGCGGAGCCAAATCTTCTGCGCCGGCCGATCCTGGTGGTCGGCAAGCAGCTCATCGTCGGCTTCGACAAGGCGGCGTACGCCAAGCTCGGGTGACGGGGGCGCCCCGAGCCGGACGACACCGCCGGCGATGGGCGCGAGCCTCACCCGCCGACCGGGGTCGGCGCCGGGGCCGGCGCCGGCGCGGCGGCCAGGGCGCGGGGCCGCGCGATCCAGCCGTAGAGGGCGGGCACGACGAGCATGTTGAGGGCGGTCGACGACAGGAGGCCGCCCAGGATCACGACGCCCATCGGCGCCTGCAGCTCGTTGCCAGGCTCGCTGCCGGCGACGACCAGCGGGATCAGCGCCAGCCCGGCGCACAGCGCCGTCATCAGCACCGGGGACAAGCGTTCCATCGAGCCGCGGAACACGGCATCGTCGAAGGCGGCGCCCTCGACCCGGCGCAGGTGCTCGTAGTGCGAGATCATCATGATGCCGTTGCGGGTCGCGATGCCGAACAGCGTGATGAAGCCGACCAGCGAGGCGACGCTGAGCACGCCGCCGCCGATGGAGACCGCCACCACGCCACCGATCAGGGCCAGCGGCAGGTTGACCATGATGAGCAGCGCGTTGCGCACCGAGCGGAAGGCCAGGAACAGCAGCAAGAAGATGCCCGCGATCACCAGCAGCCCGAGCAGCGAGATGGTGCGGGTCGCCGCCTGCTCGCTCTCGAACTGGCCGCCGTAGACGACGTAGTAGCCGTCGGGGAACACGACGTCGCGTTCGATGCCGCGTCGGATGTCGTCGACGACGCCGCGCAGATCGCCGCCGCTGACGTTGGCCGAGACCACGATCCGGCGCTGGACGTTCTCGCGCGAGATCGTGTTGGGGCCGACGTCGTCGCGGATCTCGGCCAGCATCTTCAGCGGCACCTTGGCGCCCGACGGGGTATCGACGACGGTGTTGCGGATCGCGTCGATGTCGGCGCGCTGATCGTCGCGGTAGCGGACCACGACGTCGTAGGTGCGCTGGTTCTCGAGCACCCGGGTGACCTTGTTGCCGGCGAACGCGGTCTCGACGATCTCGGCCAGCGCGCCGGCGCGCAGGCCGTGGCGGGCGATCGCCTCGCGATCGAACACCACCGCCAGCTGCGGCACGTCGACCTGCTGCTCGATCGACAGGTCGACGACGCCGGAGACGCCGGCCATGACCTGCTTGACCTGCTCGGCCGAGGTCCGGAGCTGGGTCAGGTCGTCGCCGAAGATCTTGATGGCGATGCTGGCCCGGGTACCCGACAGCATGTGGTCGATCCGGTGTGCGATCGGCCCGCCGATCGTGACCACGAGGCCGGGGATGCTGCTCAATTGCTTGCGGAGCTCGGTCAGGAACTCCTGCTTCGAGCGCTTCGTGTTGCGGAGCCGCACGTCGATCTCCGCCGCGTTGACATCCTGGGCGTGCTCGTCGAGCTCGGCGCGGCCGGTCCGGCGGGCGGTCGACACCACCTCCGGGAACGACATCAGGGTCTGCTCGAGCCGCCGACCCAGACGATCGGACTCGGCCAGCGAGGTCCCGGGCAAGGTCACGGCGCCCACGGTCAGGGCACCCTCGTTGAATTCGGGAAGGAACGTCCGGCCGAGGAACGGCACCAGGGCCAGGGCCACCGCCAGCATCGCCGTGGCCGCGATCACGACCACCGACGGGCGGCGGATCACGGCGGCGAGCAGCGGCCGGTAGCCGCGCTTGAGCCCGCGAACCAGGAACGCGTCGCCGTGGGCCAGCGAGCGCGCCCGCGGCAGGATGTAGGCGCACAGCGCCGGGGTCAGGGTCAACGCGACCACCAGCGACGCGAAGATCGCCACCAGGTAGGCCATCCCGAGCGGCAGGAGCAGCCGGCCCTCGACGCCGGTGAGGAAGAACAGCGGCACGAACACCAGCATCACGATCAGGGTCGCGAACACGATCGAGCCGCGGACCTCGCGCGACGCCTCGAAGATGACCTCGTCCGCCGGCCGGCGCTCGGCGTCGGGCAAGGCGCGGTTCTCGCGCAGACGCCGGAACACGTTCTCGACGTCGATGATGGCGTCGTCGACCAGCGCGCCGATCGCGATGGTCAGGCCGCCCAGCGTCATCGTGTTGACGGTGATGCCGAGCGCGTCCATCGCGATGATGGCCACGACCAGCGACAGTGGCAGCGAGGCGAGCGAGATCAGCGTGGTGCGGACGTTGAACAGGAACAGGAACAGGATGATCGCGACCAGCACCGCGCCGTCGCGGAGCGCCAGCGAGACGTTGTGCACCGCGGTGTCGATGAAGTCGGCCTGCCGGACCTTGTTGCGCTCGATCACCATCCCCGCGGGCAGCGTCTTCTGGATGGCGTCGAGCTCGCGCTCGATCCGGGCGGTGAGCTCCAGCGTGTTGGCGCCGGGCTGCTTCTGGATGCCGAGCACGACCGCCGGCTCGCCGTTGGACGAACCCTCACCGCGCCGGATCGCCGGGCCGACGTCGACCTTGGCGACCTGCTCGACCAGGATCGGCACGCCGTCGCGCACCACGACCACGGCGCGGGCGATGTCACGCTGGGACTGGATGCGCCCGACGCCGCGGATCAGCGCCTCCTGACCACCGCGCACGAAGAAGCCGCCGGTCGAGTTCTGGTTGGACTCCGCGACCGACTCGGTGACCTCGGCCAGCGTGATGTCGAACGCACGCAGCCGGTCGGGGTCGACCTGGACCTGGTACTGCCGCACCTCGCCGCCGATCGGGATCACCTGGGCCACGCCGGGGATGGCGAGCAGCCGGCGGCGAACCGTCCAGTCGGAGACCTCGCGGACCTCCATCGGG
Organism: Myxococcales bacterium; assembly: GCA_947483555.1. GTDB lineage: Bacteria > Myxococcota_A > Polyangia > Haliangiales > Haliangiaceae > UBA2376. Next base: position 51,283 of record CANKMW010000048.1, on the reverse strand, counting down.
CCGTGGCGGTCGCTGCGGATCGCGATGAACAGGATCTCGCCCATGATCGACGAGATCGGGGCCAGCGTCGGCGGGCTGATGTCGGGTGGGATCTGGGCCGCCACCAGTTGCAGCTTCTCGTTCACGATCTGGCGGGCGATGTACTTGTCGGTGCCCCAGTCGAACTCGACCCACACGATCGAGATGCCGATGGCGGACGCGGACCGGACGCGGCGGACCCCGGTCGCGCCGTTGACCGCCGACTCGATCGGGAAGGTCACCAGGGTCTCGACCTCCTGGGGCGCCAGGCCGTGGGCCTCGGTCACCACGGTGACCGACGGCGCGGTCAGATCCGGGAAGACGTCGACCGGCATGCGCAGGGCCGTGACCGCCCCGTAGGCGAGCACGCCGAGGGCGGCGATCACGACGAACAGTCGGTTCGTGATCGACCAGCGGATGATCCGGTCCATGAGCGACATCGTGGTTGCCTCAGTGTGCGTGGCCATGTGCCGGCACCGACCCGGAGGCCGCCGACAGCTTGATCTCGTAGCCGCCCGTACTCACCACGTGCTCGCCGGCCGCGACGCCTTCGAGCACCTCGACCCAGCCATTCGAGCGGATGCCGACGCGAAGCGGGCGGCGCTCGAACGCCTCACCCTCGACCATCGCGTACGTGATCGCCTTGCCGGCGTCGTCGATCACCGCTCGATCCGGAATCGCCAGCGCTCGCCGGGGGGCGCCGGTGGCGATCACCACCTTGGTGAAGTTGCCGATGCGCAGCTTGCCGGCCCGGTTGTCGACCTCGAAGATCACCGGCGTGGTCCGGGTCCGGGGATCGATGACGCGGCCGACGGTCACCAGGCGGCCATTGCGCTCGTCGACGGTGAACGGCTCGTCGTAGCCGTCGATCGTGAACCACGCCGATCGCGCGCCCTCGACCCGCGGGATGTCGGGCTCGAAGACGTTGGCGACCAGCCACACGCGGTCGAGGTCGATCACGCTGAGCAACAGCTGATCCTCCTCGACGTTCTCGCCCGAGGCGACGCCGAGCGCGACCAGGGTACCGTCGATCGGGGCCCGGACCTGGAACCGACGGCCGCCAGCGCCGCCGGAGGCGCCGGTGTCGTACTGCGCCAGCCGCCCGCGGGCGCCGGTGAGCCGGGCCTCCGCGACGCGCAAGCGGGTACGAGCCTCGTCGACCGTCCGGGTCGGGGCGGCCTGGTCGGCGACCAGGCGCTCGGCCCGCGCCAGTTCGACCTTGCCGGCATCGACCTCGGCGCCCGCGGCCTCGACCTCGGCCGCCATGCCGGCGCGATCGCCACCCGATGCCAGGCGCGGGGCGATCGTCGCCAGCACCTGGCCCTGCTTGACCGGCATGCCGATGAGCGGCACCGGCTCGACCAGGGCGACGCGGCCGCCGACCGGGGCGCTGATGCGCGCTTCCCGTCCGGCGACCGGACGGATCTCACCGCTGGCGCGGACGCCGTCCTGGAGATCGCGTTCGGCCACGGCGACCGTCGCGAAGTCGGTCTTCCACTGCTGTTCCTTGAGGTAGACGATGCGCCCCGGGGTCTCGGCTTCCTCGCCGAGCGCGGCGCGCGCCGTGGCCAGGTCGGCGAACACGACACACGGCCCGATCGTGAACGAGTCGGTGAGCTGCGCGCCGGTCACGGACATGGCCAGCTCGCATGGACCCGCGCGCGTCGGAGTGAGCGTGGGACGGAAGATGCCCGGGTTCGACGGCTGCGCCGCGGTCCCGGCCACGCTGGTGCCGTCGGGGTAGCGAAGCGTGAGCGTGGTCGAGCCCGCGGTGACCGCCTTGAAGCTGGGCATCTCGGTGACGTGGGCCGCGAACGAGCTCTCGCCACCGACGATCAGGGGCTGGTACTCCATGAAGAGCTCGGTCCGGGCCGCCCACAGCGTCACCGACTGCCCGGGAAGCTCGGCGCCTTCGTCATGCCCGGCGTGGCCGGCGCCTTCGTCGTGCCCGGCGCCATGATCGCCCTGCTTGTCGCCGCAGCCAGCGGTCGCCAGCAGCGTCAGGAACCCGAGCACGACCGATCGATCAACGGCGAGTGACATGATGGACCTCATGGGCGGCGCCCCAGCACGAGCCACAGATCGAGCTCGGCCGTGCGCGCGTCGCGCCGGAGCTCGAGATCGCGGAGGCGGGTGTCGCGCGCGGTCTGGTAGGCATCGAGCAGCTCGACCACGCTGCGGTCGCCTTCGCGGTAGCCGGTCTCGGCGGCGCGCAGGAGCGCCTCGAGCCGCGACAGCTGGGCGGTCGCGAACAGCTCGGCCTGCGCGATGCGCCGCTCGAGCGCCACGTGGGTGGCCCGCAGCGCCGCCGGGACCTTGACCGCGATCACCCGGGCGTCGGCGTCGGCGGTCCGCCGCGCTGCGCGCGCCCGCGCCCCGGCGGCGCGGCCGCGATCGAAGATCGGCAACGCGATGGCAAGCCCGACCGTGTACCCGATCGCGGTGTCGGCGCCGACGTCCTGGGACATGACGCCCGCCGACAGACCGAGCCCGGGGATCCAGGCCCGCGCCGCCTCGGCCGCTAGCTGGTCGGCGCTGTCGCCGCGGAGTCGCGCCGCGCGGAGATCGTCGCGGCCGTCGAGCGCGGTCGAGACCAGCGACGCCAGCGTCGGCGGCCGCGCCGGCACGCCGAGCGACGCCGCCGCGTCGACCAGCTCGTCGGGCCGGCCGAGCAACGCGGCGACCTCGGTGCGGGCCGCGAACAGCCGGGTCTCGGCGGAGGTGAGGAGGTCGTCGTAGGCGGTCAGCGCCAGCTCGAAGCGCTGCACGTCGTAGCCGCTCGCGGCCCCGGCACCGGCCCGCTTGCGGACGATCTCCACGACCCGCACCAGCGTCTCGCGTTCGGTGCGCAGCGCGTCGACGTGCAAGCGAGCGTGGGCGGCATCGTAGAAGACCCGCAGCGCGTCGATGACGATCTCGACGCGCGCCCGGTCGGCGTCGGCCTGCGCCGCCGCCACCGTCGAGTGCGCCGCCGCGATGCGCCGGCGGCGGCGGCCGGAGACGTCGAGGGGCCACGTCAGCCGGGCGTAGTTGGTCGCCACACCGCGGTCGGGAAAGACCTCCTCGCGATCGATGGCGATCACCGGTTCGGCACGAACGCCGGCGGCGACCACCTCGGCGCGCGCGCGGTCGACGTCCGCGGCGAGGCGCTCGAGTCGAGGATCGACGAGGGCGAGGCGAGCCAGGAACTGCGCCTCGTCGATCGAGGCCACGGTGTCGGACGTCCCGGCACCCGAGGCCAGCTCGCCGTCGTCGGCGACCGCGGTCGCGGCGCCGGCGGCGCCCAAGGCGACTATCAGCGATAGTATTCTCGGCTGCACGTGATCTCCTTCATCATCGAGCGCGGCGGCTAGCCGAGCAGGGTCTCGAGCGCGTGGTGCAGCGGCTCGGCCTGGCTTGCGATCAGGGCGACCGCCCCCAGCGCAACGATGGCCAGCGCGACGCCGAGCACGCGAGCGGCGCGCACGCCGGTCGGCTCGCCGGCGAGCAGCGCTTCGACGCGCTCGGCCAGCTCGTCGCCGCGGGCGGCGAACGCGAAGCCGGGCGTGGCCGCCTCGCGATCGAGCCGACACAGCCGCACCATGGCCCGCGCCACCGGGTCGGGATCGCCGACCACCGCGACGGCGTCGTGGTCTCGTAGCCGTTCCGTGGCCCGGGCCCACCGCCGCACCAGCAGCGCGCCGAGCAGCGGCGCCGCGAACGCGAGCAGCATCTCGACGCCGAGGCGTCGCCTCAGGTCGTGGTGCGCGACGTGACCTCGCTCGTGAGCCAGCACCGCCGCCCGCTCGTCATCGGCCAGGCCCTGCCAGGCCGCGGTCGACGCGTAGATCTCGGGCCGCCACACCCCGGCGACGAAGCAGAACGCGCGCGGCGAGTCGACGACCCGGACCCCGCCGACGGCTGCGCTCACCCGTCGCAGCGCGGCGACCGCCCGCGCGGTCCGCGCGTGCTGCGACACCAGGATCGCCAGCCGGGCCAGCAACGCCGCAGCCGTCGCCGCGACCATGGCCACGATCCACGGCACCTGCGCCCAGGCGCCGCCATGGGCGACACACAGGTGGGCGTGGTGATCGTGAACCCCGCAGTGGTCCTCGCCGATGTAGCCGTGCACCACCAGCGAGGTGACCAGCGCGCCGCCAAGCGCGACCGGCAATACGGCCGCCAGCTCGACGGCGCGACGCTCGGCGTGGGCACCGCGGCGCCGCAGCGCGCCGCCGGCGAGCTGGACCGCCACCACCGCCACCGCCGACAGCGCGACCACCGTCAGTGCGAACACGAGCGTGAAGCCGATCATCGCGGGGCTGTCCTCATCGCGGCTCTCCTCGACGCTTCCGGCGGTGGATCGAGATGAGGTTCTCCAGGCGATCCAGATTCTCGGCGTCGGCGCCGGCCGCGACGTCGACGAACGCCGCCAGCACCGGGCCCGAGCCGTGGGCCAGCAACGGCGACAGCGCCGCCTGCACCACGCGCCGCTGGTATTCGCCGCGCGTCATCGCCGGCTGATACACGAACGCCAGGCCGTGCTTCGACCGTGCGAGCAGCCCCTTCTTGTACAGGCGGTCGAGCGTCGTCATCACGGTCGTGTACGCCAGCCGGGTTCGCGGCAAGCGGGCCTTGACCTCGCGAACCGAGAGCGGCTGCTCGTCCCAGAGCAGGTCCATCAGGCGCTGCTCCAGCTCGCCGAGCACCTGCGTCGCGTTCTCGAAGGTCCGCACCCGGACCACGTTGTAGCCGAGATAGCTACTATGGTCAATCGTAGGTTCAGTGATCGGCCCCGGATCCGCTATCGCCAGCGCTCGGTGAGGGTCCGTAGATACCGGCGCGCCTCGGGGCGGGACCAGTCGCGAGCGCCCAGGATCCGCTCGACCAGACGGCCGTCGGGGGTCACCACGTACGAGTCGGGGAGCGCCTGGGTTCCGTACCTGCGGTGCGCCTCACGGTCGCGCGCTCGCACCACCTGGCGCGGCACGCCGGCCGGAAAGAACTCACGCACCACGGCCCAGTCGTCATCCACCGAGACCGCCAGCAGCTCGAGACCGTCGACCTCGGCGGCCCGGGCCAGCAGCTCGGGCAACTCCTTGCGGCACGGCACGCACCACGTCGCCCAGAAGTGCACGACCCGCACCCGGCCGCGATCGCGCGCGACGTCGAGCTCGACACCGTCGACGCGTTCCACCATCAGCGCCGGCGCCGGCAGACCGGGGAGCGTCGTGACCGCAAACCCGGCGCTGACGCGGCGACCTCGCTCGACCTGGAGATACGCCACCACCGCGGCGGCCTGAAGCGCGACCACGACCGCGGCGATGATCGCGGTTCGCCCCGCCGGCTTCACGCTACGGGCTCCCGGCCGGGACGCTGCAGGTGCTGTCGGATCAGGATCATGACGTTCGACAACCGATCCCTTACCCGCGCCCGGGATAATCCTTCTCGTAGTGCCTGACGTCGGCGGCGAGTTCGCGAGCGGCCGCCGGCCGAAAACGAATCACTGCAAGAGATCCCGCTTGACCTCGTCCGCACCGCTCCGAGCGTCGGCACCCCGTCGTTCGATCTCGTCCTGGTCCTCGATCGAAATCCCCGTCGGCGGCTCGAGGCTATCGAGGAGTTTCGCGGCGAGATCTTCGCGCTCGTCGGCGGGCAACTGCATCGCCTCGGCGAGAAGCTTCGCGGCGGGTTCCATCACCAGACGGTACCCGGCGTTTCGATCGTTTTCCATCGCACGGTGGCGCTGGGACGCGCCCATCGCCAACCACGTGATTCTCCGGGCGAGTTACGGCGTACCGACCAACCCATACGCGTCACGCCGCGGTCTCCCGCCGGCGCCCGCCGACCAGCGTGTACAGGACCGGCAGGACGAACAGCGTCAGCAGGGTCGACGAGATGAGCCCGCCGATCACCACGGTCGCCAGCGGCCGCTGGACCTCGGCGCCGATCCCGGTGTTGAGCGCCATGGGCACGAACCCGAGACTGGCGACCAGGGCGGTCATGAGCACCGGTCGCAGGCGGCGCAGCGCGGCGTCGCGGACCTGATCGGGCGGCACGCCGGCCGCGAGCATGGTGCGGAAGGTCGATACCAGCACCATGTCGCCGAGCACGGCGACGCCGGAGAGAGCGACGAACCCGACGCCCGCCGGGACGCTGAACGGGATGTCGCGCAACCACAGGGCGAACACGCCGCCGATGGCGGCAAATGGCACGCCGGTGAAGACCCGCACCGCGTCCAGCACGCGGCCGTAGGTGAAGTAGAGCAGGATGAAGATCAGCGCCAGCGCGACCGGGACCACGATCATCAGACGCCTCCGCGCCGCCTCGAGGTGCTCGAACTGGCCACCGAACTGGACGTAGTAGCCCGCTGGCAGCTCGACGCCGGCGTCGATCGCACGGCGCGCCTCGGCGACGAACGACCCGATGTCACGACCGCGGATGTTGGCCTGCACGATCACTCGCCGTCGCCCCCACTCGCGCTGCACGGTCGAAGGTCCCTCGATGGTCTCGATCCGCGCCAGCCGGTTGAGCGGGATGCGCTCGCCACCCGGCGAACGGACCAGGATCCGCCCGATCGCCGCCTCGTCTTGCCGGTAGCGATCGGCGATCCGGATCGTGATCGGGAACCGGCGCTCGCCATCCTGGAGCGTCCCGACCTCGTAGGTGCCGAGCGCGGCGACCACCGCCAGGACATCCGCCTTGGCGATGCCGTGGCGTGCGGTCGCCTCGCTGTCGACGATGATCTGCATGATCGGCAGCCCCGTGATCTGCTCCGCGACGACGTCGGCGGCGCCCGGGATGGACTTCAAGATGCGCTCGATCTCGGCGGCCTTGGCGCGCAACACATCGAAGTCCTCGCCGAAGAGCTTGACGCCGAGATCGGCGCGAACGCCGGCGATCATCTCGTTGACCCTCATCTCGATCGGCTGCGTGAACGCCGCCCGCATGCCGGGCAGCGTCGAGACCATCGCTTGCATGTGCCCGACCAGCTCGTCCTGGGTGGTCGCCCGCTTCCACCGATCACGCGGCTGCAGGGTCACGAACACGTCGGACAGCTCGATGCCCATCGGATCGGTCGCCGGCGGCAGCCTCGACCGCGGCGGCGAGGATCTCGCGCAGCGTGGTGATGCCTAACGCTGTCGATTGGCCCCATCGCGAAGGCTCGAGTCGAGCTCGAACGCTGGGTGGGCCGGCGCCTCCGGCGGCCTCGCCTTGCTCAGCGAGAGGCAAAGGCGCCGGAGCTGGGAAGCGCGGCGCAAGCGGACCGTGATCGCGTGCGGCGACATGTCAACCTTCATCGTCGCCTCGCTGCAACAACGCGATGTCGTCGAGATCCTGCCCGCTCTTGCGCAGAGACTTGAGCTCGATGAGACCTTCGCGGGACACGACTCGCACCAGACCCTGGTCCCACGCGAGCGTCAGGCGCGAGGTCCAGGCGCCTGACGTGGCCGGGGTCACCAGCAGGAGATCCAGCGTCAGCGTGTCCCCGGAGTCGGGATCGATCTTGGACACGCGGTGAATCACGACGTCGCCACGGCGAAAGCTCATCGGCGTGGCTTCGAACGTATATCCAAGCGCTCGGGCGACGTCCTTCGCGACCACCAGATCCTCGGGCCGGATGAGCAGATCGATGTCGACGGTCGCGCGAGGCAGCGCATGGACCGCCATCGCCAGGCCGCCGCACAGCGCGTAGTCCACCGCGCTCGCGTCGAGCGCGGCGATCAGCGCCTTGAACTCGTCGAACAGGTCGAGCATGCGTCTCGCCGAGCATCGACGGCCGGCTCGCGATGGTCAAGCCTGGCGAGCACGGCCGACGGCAACGCCACGATGGACACTCGCTCGATGTCGAGCGGCATCGCCTTCAACGTCGCCCGTAGCTTGGCCAGGATCGCCGCTTCGATCTTCGGCGACTCCTTGGGAAGCTTGCCGTGCTTGTGATGCGCGAACTCGCTGCGGGTGAGGGAAGCGCCGACATTGACACCGGCGCGTGGGCACGCTACCTGATCCTGTGGCTGTCCGCGTCATCGCCTTCCTGCTCGTCGTCGGGCTGCTGCCCGCGGGCGAGATGGTGGAGACTGGGATGCACGTGATCGCGTACGGCGACCTCGGTCACGACGGCCACGGCGATGCTGACGACGCGCCGCTCGGTACCGACGAGCACGGCTGCACGCCCGCGATGCATCTCTGCGGCTGCCATACGCCGACCCCGATCATCCTCTCGGTACCCGCCGCGCACCGCTCGACGTCGCCGCTGGCGATCGCCAGCAGTCACCAGATCCCCGACGGGTTGACCGACCGCGCGTCGACCGCACCGCCGACCCGCCCTCCGATCGTCTGATCCGGATGCCGTGATCGCGCGCCTTCGGGTGCGCTCCGATGTCCACGCGCGCGCCGGTCCCACCGGCGCGCCCATCGGCGGTGTTCGACCGCCCGAGGTCCGACGATGTCTCGATCCATGGTCCTTGCGACCGTGGCGGTGAGCATGCTCTCCGCCACGGCACGCGCCGAGGTGATCAACCTGTCCGATGCCATGCGGCGCGCCGATCAGCGCCCCGAGGTGGCGGTGGTCCGCGCCGAGGTCGCCGCCGCGCTCGGCGACGCCGATCAGGCCGGACGTCCGCTCTACAACCCCGAGCTTGGCGCCGCCGCCGGACCCCGTCTCGGTGGCGGCAACACCCGGGTCGAGGTCGAGCTGTCGCTGTCGCAGGTGTTCGAGCTCGGCGGCAAGCGCGCTGCCCGTCGCGACGCCGCGAGCGCCCAGGCGGCCGTGGTGCGGGCACGGCTCGACGCCGTGCGCCGCCTCGCCCAGCTCAAGGTCTGGCAAGCGTACAACCTCGCGCTCGCCGCCCAGGCCCGCGTCGCCGCGGCGAGCGACGTGGAGCAGCTCGCGCAGCAGCTCTCCGATGCCACCGCGACCAGGCTGGGCCTCGGCGACGACACGCTGCTCCAGGTCAACCTGACCGCCGCCGAGCTGGGTCGCGCGCGCCACGAGCGCCTCGACGCCGAGACCAGCTACGAGTCGGCGATCACCGAGCTGGGGCGTACCGTCGGCGCGCCGGCGCAGGATCGCGTCGAGCCGGCCGGCGAGCTGCCGACGCTGGCCGAGCTGCCGTGGAGCGAGTCCGACTTCGCCGCCCGCGCCGCCGCCGACCGACCCGAGCTGACCGCGGCCCGCGCCGCGATCACGGCCGCGAAGGCCGAGGTGCGGCTGGCCGATGCGCTGGGCACGCCGGATCTCGGCCTCGGCATCAGCTACGGGCTCGAGTCCGACCCGGACACGACGAATCACGTGCTCCTGTTCGGTGCCACCGTGACCCTGCCGGTGCGCAACCGGAACCAGGGCGGGCGGGCCGCCGCGCGCGCGCGCGAACGCGGCGTCACGATCGACGCCGCGCGGGTGACCGTGGACGTCGAGCGCGAGGCCCGCCTGGCATGGCGAACCCACCAGCGGGCGCTGGCCGCAGTGCGTGGCTACGACCTCGAGGTCAACGCGCGCCTCAAGGAGAACCTCGACCTGGCCCGGCAGTCGTTCGAGGCCGGCAAGATCGACTACTTCGAGTTCAACCTGGTGCGCCGCGAGCTGATCGCCAGCCGCGCTGCGTATCTCGACGCGATGGCGGAAGCCATCGTTGCCCACGCCGCGATCGTCCGCGCCGTCGGTGGAGAGGATCTGCGATGAGCTTCATCCATACGTCCGCGCGCCGCGTCGCCGCGACCCTCGGTGCCGTCGTGATCGGCCTTGGCCTCGCTACCTGCGGTGGCGGTGGCAAGGCCGAGAAGGGCGAGCGGAAGGAGAGCAAGGGCGAGCACGAGGAGGGCGAAGGCGAGCACGAGGAAGGCGAGCACGAGGAAGGCGAGCAGGCGGGCATGGTGAAGCTCACGCCCGAGCAGGCGGTGACGGCGAAGATCGCGTTCGTCACCGTGGCGACCCGCAGCGTGGCCTCCGAGCTGGGCGCAACCGGCGAGGTGACGCCGCCCGATGACGGCGTGGCGCGCATCGGCCCCCGGCTGCCCGGACGCATCACGCGCCTGACCCGGGGCGTCGGCGACATGGTCAAGAAAGGCGAGACGCTGGCGCTGATCGATTCGCCGGAGCTGGGGCGCGCCAAGGCCGACTACATCGCCGCGGACACCACCGCCAAGGTCGCGCGCGACGTCGCCGACCGCGAGAAGGCGCTGTTCGACAAGAAGATCTCGTCGGAGCGCGACTGGCGGGCCGCCGAGGCCGCGGCCACCCTCGCCCGCGCCGAGAAGGAGGCCGCCGAGCTGCGCCTGCACACGCTCGGCGTGTCCGACGCCCAGCTCGGGCGTCTGAAGGCCGACGATCACTTCGCCGCGGCGGTGGCGATCACGTCGCCGATCGACGGCGTCGTGGTCGAACGCGCGGCCGCGCTCGGCCAGATGATCGAGCCGGCCGACACGATGTTCCTGGTGATGGACCTCCGCACCGTGTGGGTGATGGTCGACGTCTACGAGCGCGACCTCGGCAAGGTCGCGATCGGCCACCGGGTGGACGCCCGGGTCGCGGCCTGGAGGGACCGGGTCTTCTCCGGGACCATCCAGACCATCGGCGCCGTCCTCGAACGGCGCTCGCGCACCATCAAGGTGCGGGTCGTGCTCGCCAACCCCGACGGCGCGCTCAAGCCGGGCATGTTCGCGACCGTCGCGCTCTCCGGGGCGGTGGGCGAGCCCCGCGAGGGTCTGTTCGTCCCGGCGACCGCGGTCCAGCGCGACGGCGACGGCTCGATCGTGTTCGTACCCGTCGACGAGCACGAGTTCCAGGTCCGCACCGTCGAGGTCGGCGTGCGCACCGCCGACTGGGTCGAGATCACCCGCGGCCTGGTCGCCGGTGATCGGGTCGTGACCGCGGGGACCTTCCTGCTCAAGTCCGAGGCGCGCCGCGAGAGCTTCGGCGGCCACGACCACTGAGGAGAACACCATGATCGAACGCATCCTCGAGTGGTCGCTCAAGAACCGGGTCATGGTCCTCATCGCCTCGCTGGTGCTGGTCGCCGCCGGCCTGCTGGCCATGGCGCGCCTGCCCATCGACGCCGTCCCCGACGTCACCAACGTCCAGGTCCAGATCCTCACCAGCTCGCCGGCCCTCGGTCCGGAGGAGGTCGAGAAGTTCGTCACCACGCCGGTCGAGCAGGCGATGAGCGGTCTGCCCAACGTCACCGAGATCCGCTCGACGTCGAAGTTCGGGCTGTCCGCGGTCACCGTGGTCTTCGAGGACGACACCGACATCTACTTCGCGCGCCAGCAGATCAGCGAGCGTCTGTCGGCGGCCAAGGAAGCGATCCCGCCCGGCTACGGCGAACCCGAGATGGGGCCGGTGTCGACCGGACTCGGCGAGATCTTCCAGTTCGAGGTCCGCGGCGAGGGCAAGACGGCCATGGAGCTGCGCACGATCCTGGAGTGGGACATCGCGCCCCGGCTGCGCACCGTGCCCGGCGTGGTCGAGATCAACGCCTTCGGCGGCGAGCTCAAGACCTACGAGGTCCAGCTCCGGCCCACCGACCTGGCGCGACTGGAGGTCACGCTGGATCAGGTGGTCGAGGCCCTCGAGCGCAACAACGCCAACGCCGGCGGCGCCTACCTGGAACAGAACGGCGAGCAGTTCCTGATCCGCGGCGAAGGCCTGGTCCAGACCCGCGACGACATCGGCGACATCGTCATCGCGGCGGACGACGACGGCACCCCGATCTACCTGCGCCACGTCGCGGCGGTCGAGCTGGCGCCGATGGTCCGCCAGGGCGCGGTCACCCGCGACGGTCGCGGCGAGATCGTGTCCGGCATCGTCATGATGCGCATGGGCGCCAACGCCCGCGCGGTCGTCACCGACGCCAAGGCCGCCATCGATTCGCTCGAGCCGTCGCTGGCCAAGCTCGGCGTCACGATCGAGCCGTTCTACGATCGCACCGATCTGGTCAGGAAGACGATCAACACCGTGGCCTTCAGCCTGCTCGAGGGCGGCATCCTGGTGATCGTCGTGCTGTTCTTGATGCTGCGCAACCTGCGTGCCGGGCTGCTGGTTTCGCTGGTCATCCCGCTGTCGATGCTGGTCGCGTTCCTGGGCATGCGGCGCTTCGGCGTTTCGGGTAACCTCATGTCGCTGGGCGCGATCGACTTCGGCCTGATCGTCGACGGCGCCGTGATCGTCGTCGAGAATTCGATCCGACTCCTGGCCGAACGTTCGCACCGCCTCGGCCGGGCCGTCACGCCCGAGGAGCGGACCGAGATCGTGCTCCAGGCCAGCCGCGAGGTGCTGCGCTCGGCGACCTTCGGCGTGATCATCATCGCGATCGTCTACCTGCCCATCCTGTCGCTGGTCGGGATCGAGGGCAAGATGTTCAAGCCGATGGCGCTGACCGTGCTGTTCGCGCTCGGCGGTGCGCTGGTCCTGGCCATGACCTTCATCCCGGCGCTGGCTTCCCTGATCCTGCCGCGCAAGCTGTCCGAGAAGGAGAGCTTCATCGTGGCCGGCGTCCGCCGGGTCTACGAGCCCAGCCTGCGCGGCGCGCTGCGCCGGCGCTGGGTGGTGGTGGCCATCGCGCTCGCCGTGCTCGGCGCCAGCGGCGTGGTGGCGACGCGCCTCGGCTCCGAGTTCGTGCCCAAGCTCGACGAGGGCGCGATCGCACTGCAGGCGATCCGCCTGCCCAGCGTCTCGCTCGAGGAGTCGGTGCGGCAGACCACCGAGCTCGAGAAGGTGCTGCTCGCGTTCAAGGACGAGGTCGAGACGGTGGTGTCCAAGACCGGCCGTGCCGAGATCGCCACCGATCCGATGGGGGTCGAGATCTCGGACGTGTTCGTGATCCTCAAGCCGCGCGATGGCTGGAAAGCAGCGACCACGCGGGAGGGCCTGGTCGAGGCGTTCGACCTCGCCCTGCGCACCAAGCTGTCGGGGCAGAACTTCAGCTACTCGCAGCCCATCGAGCTGCGGGTCGCCGAGCTGATCTCCGGCGTGCGATCCGACGTCGCGCTCAAGATCTACGGCGACGACATGACGACGCTGGAGCGCATCGCCGCCGAGATCGTGACGGTGCTGTCGAAGGTTCCCGGCGCCGCCGACGTCAAGGCCGAGCAGACCGCGGGGCTGCCGGTGCTGCGGGTCCGGGTCGACCGCCGCGCCATCGCCCGCCACGGTATCAACGCCGCCGAGGTCCTCGAGGTGGTGTCAGCGATCGGCGGCCGCGAGGTCGGGGTCGTGCTCGAGGGCCAGCGCCGCTTCGCGCTCACCGTCCGGTTCGCGCCCTCGGCTCGTGACACGATCGACGAGATCAAGGCGCTCAAGGTTCGATCGCCCTCCGGCGCGCTGGTCCGCATCGATGAGCTGGCCGACATTCATGCCGAGGACGGCCCGGCGCAGGTCAGCCACGAGGCCGGCCGGCGCCGGGTCACCGTCGAGCTCAACGTGCGCGGCCGCGACCTGGGCGGCTTCGTCGCCGACGCCAAGGCGGCGATCGAGGCCTCCGACGTGATCCCGGCCGGCTACTTCACCGACTGGGGTGGGCAGTTCGAGAATCTGCAGGAGGCCAGCCGGCGGCTCATGATCGTCGTGCCCCTCGCGCTCGCCCTCATCTTCGTGATGCTCTATGCCGCCAATGGATCGGCGACGCTGGCAGCGCTGGTGTACCTCAACGTGCCGTTCGCGGTCACCGGCGGCCTGTTCGCGCTCGCGCTGCGCGGCATGCCGCTGTCGATCTCGGCCGGCGTCGGCTTCATCGCGCTGTTCGGCGTCGCCGTCCTCAACGGCCTGGTGTTGATCAGCTACATCGAGGAGCGACGCCGCGGCGGCCTGAGCGCCCGCGACGCCGCGTTCGAGGGCGCGCGGGTCCGGCTGCGCCCGGTGCTGATGACCGCGCTGGTGGCCTCGCTGGGGTTCATTCCCATGGCCATCGCCTCGGGCGCCGGCGCCGAGGTCCAGAAGCCGCTCGCGACGGTGGTGATCGGCGGCCTGGTGACGGCGACGTTGCTCACGCTGATGGTGCTGCCGACCATCTACGCCTGGTTGATGGGCCGGCGCGAGCGTCGGATCGGCGCGCTCGGCGGGGCCGTCAGCCGTCGCCGGCGATCCGCTTGAGGAACGGCACCACCTGCTTGTTGGTGACCTCCTCGCCGACCGCCATCACGCAGTCGCGGATGCCGCCCTCGATCGCGGCGGCGGCCGAGCCGGTGATCGCCTTGCCCGATCCCGACGCCGAGGCCGCCTTGTGGGCGACCCACTTCTCGGCGCCGTCGGTGCCGCTCCACGGCGCGACGCGCACCGACACGGTGCACGCGATCTCGGCCTTGCCGCCGCTGCGGGTGACGTCGATCGCCGAGATCGTGGCGGCGACGATGAACGCGCGCGCACCGCTGGCGGTGAGCTGCTTCTCGGTGGGCAGGGCGCCGGGCCATTCGGTCGACATGTCGTTGGCGCGGCGAGCAACCACGCCGCGCACGACCTTGGCCAGCTTGGACATGGTGTCCTTGGGCGCCTTGCTCGACAGGTCGGCGGCGGCGCCGATGTGGACGAACACCGCCGGTCGATCGCCGGCCGGCGCGGGGGCCGGCGTCCGCAGCGCCTCGAGCTTGAGCAGGGCGCGGGCGGCGAGGTCGCGGACCTTGGGATCGCGATCGCGGGCCGCGGCGCGCTCGAGGGTCTCCATCGCGGTGTCGCGGACCCGCGGTGGAGTGGACTCGTCGATCGCCTTGGGCAGGGCGAGCGCGACCACGCGGCGGATCTGCGCCTCGCGATCGTTGCGCAACGCGGAGGACAGCGCGATGACGGCCCGACCGTCGTGACTCTTGGCCAGCGCCAGCGCTGCCGCCAGCCGGCGCTTGTAGCTGGTGGCCGCGCCCAGCTGCGCGACCTCGGCGTCGATGGCGTCGGCGCGTGCGGACGCGGCGGCGATGCTCACCACCAGCGCCGCGAGCAACACGATCCCCGAGCGCACGACTCAATCTAACACGCGGCCGCGTACGTCCTCGCATACTGTGTCGGCGATGGGGATCATCCATGGCCTGAGGATCGTTGCCGACATGGCCCGACTCGCCGCACCCTCGTTGGTCGACGCGGCCCGCGGGCGGCTCGAGCGCCACGACATCGACGAGCGGGCCCGCTGGTTCGCACGCCGCGTCGTTGACACCCTGGAGGTGAACCTGGTGGTGAGTGGCGGGGCGCAGGTCTCACCTGGGGAGACCTACGTCTACATGTCGAACCACCAGAGCCACCTCGACATCCCGATGCTGTACGCCACCCTGCCTTCGCCAACCATCCGCATGCTGGGCAAGACCGAGCTGTTCCGCTTTCCGCTGTGGGGCCCGCTGCTGCGCGCCGCCGAGTTCATCGAGGTCGATCGCTCCAACCCGACCACGGCGCGCGCCAGCCTTCGCCGCGCCGCCGAGCTGGTTCGCGACGGCGTGTGTGTCTACCTTGCGCCCGAGGGCACCCGCTCACGCGACGGGCGCATCAACCCGCTCAAGAAGGGCGGCTTTCACCTCGCGCTCGCGACCGGGGCGCCGATCGTGCCGGTGGCGATCCGGGGCACGATCGACATCCTGCCCCGCGGCGCCCGCGTGCCGGCGACCGGCAAGATCGTCCACGTGCACCTCGGCGATCCGATCGCGGTCGGAGGTCGGACGGTGGCGGATCTGAGCGCCGAGGTCGAGGCCTTCCTCAGGCTCCACGTCGAGGGTCGGGTAGACCTCGCGGTCCACCGGCCGGTCAACGGGCGGCCACCGTGAGGCGGCTGCCGTTTGGGCTGGACCGCCGCCGCCGGCGGTGCGAAACCCGGCCGATGAGGTCGGGAACCTGTTTCGTGTGGTCGGTGTGCACGATGTGCTGGCTCGCGGCGAGCGGCTGCAGCGACGACGGTGGCGGGGCCCCGTCGTCGCTGCGCGTCAACCCGCCGGCGGCGACGCTCGGCATCGGCGACCAGATCACGGTGGCTGCGTTCTTCGTCATCGACGGATCGTCGCAGTCCATCGACGACGGCGTGACCTGGACCACCGACGACGGGGCGCAGGTTTCGGTGACGCCCGGCAGCGGAGGTAGCGCGGTGGTGCGCGGCCTGGCCACCGGATCGGCGCTGGTGACGGCGACGGCGCGCGGCCTGCGCGGCAGCACCGAGATCACGGTGGCGGCCGCCACGCTCACCGCGATCACGATCTCGCCGCCGGCGCCGGCGGTCGCCGCCGGTCTCACCGTGCAGCTGGCCGCCAGCGGCAGCTTCAGCGATGGCTCGCAGGCCGACGTCTCGGCCACGGTCACGTGGATGTCGGCCACGGCGGCGGTCGCGACCATCGATGGCGACGGCACGGTCACCGGCGTCACCGCGGGCACCAGCGTGATCACCGCCAGCCAGAACGGCGTGACCGCGATGGTGACCGTGACCGTCGGCGCGCCGCTGTTGACGGCGATCGCCGTCACGCCGACCAACCCGACCGTGGGCATCGGCATGACCCAGCCGATGACGGCGACCGGGACCTACAGCGCCGGACCGACGATGGACCTGACCACGCAGGTGGCCTGGACCACCGGCTCGGGCGCGGTGGCGACCGTGACCGGTGGCGGGCTGATCACCGGCGTCGCCCAGGGCTCGACCGCGGTGATCGCGACGCTGAGCGCGATCAGCGGCCAGACGACGGTGCTGGTGCCGCCGGCCAGCCTGGTGTCGATCGTGGTCGGGCCGGACCCGGCCTCGATCGCCGACGGTCGCAGCCAGCAGTTCACCGCCACCGGCATGTTCAGCGACGCCTCGACCATGCCGATGACCGAGCAGGTGACGTGGTCGTCGACCATGACCGGCGTCGCCACGGTCTCGACGACGCCGGGGACCCGCGGCCTGGCCGCGGCGCAGGCCGCGGGCACGACCATGATCACCGCGACCTCGGGCGTCATCAGCGACACCGCGATGCTGACCGTGACGGCGGCCGAGCTCGACGCGATCACCGTCACGCCGAGCTTGCCGACGCTCGCCAAGGGCCGCAGCCAGCAGTTCACCGCCACCGGCCTGATGAGCGACGGCGCGACGCCCGACCTGACGTCGGCGGCGGTCTGGGATTCGAGCGACCGCACCGCCGTGCCGCTGACCGCCGGCGGCCTGGCCACCGCGGCGCAGCTCGGCAGCTCGCTGATCAGCGCCGCCATCGGGACCGTCAGCGGCGGCACCACGATGACGGTCGGCGCGGCGGTGGTCGAGACCATCGTCGTGACGCCGGCCAACCCCGGCCGGACGATCGGGCAGATGGTCCCGTTCACCGCCACCGGCACGTTCAGCGACGCCAGCGTCGGCGACGTGACCACCCTGGCGACCTGGGGCTCGAGCACCATGGCGGTGGCGACCGTGACCACCGCCGGCGTCGCCAGCGCGCTGACCAACGGCACGTCGACGATCTCGGCGACCATCGGCCCCGCGATCGGCGCCACGCTGCTCTCGGTCGGCCCGGCACCCACGGTGACGGTGACCAATCCCGCCGACGCCGCGGTCGCCGTGCCGACGCCGGGCACCGTCGCCGTCACGTTCTCGGTCGCCATGCGGCCGCTGTCGTTGACGGCGCAATCCACCGCCGGTGCGTGCAGCGGGACGTTCCAGCTCTCGACCGACGCCTTCCTCACCTGCCTGCCGGTGGCCGGGCCGCCGGTGATGAGCGCCGGCGACACGGTCGCCACGTTCACGCCAGCGCCCGCCCTGGCGTTCGGCATCACCTACCGGGTCCGCGTCACGACCGGTGCGCTGAGCGCGCTCGGCGTGGCGATGGCGGCGCCGTTCACGCACCCGACCGGGTTCACCACCTTCGTCGACGAGCCGTGTGGCGTGGGCCTGGTGATCAGTCAGGTCTACGGCGGCGGCGGCAACGCCGGGTCGGTGTACACCCACGACTTCATCGAGCTCCACAACACCGGGCCGGCGCCGGTGGCGCTGGACGGGATGGCGTTGCAGTACGCCAGCGCCGCCGCGACCTCGACCTGGGACGTCGAGGCGTTGCCATCGGTGATCGTGCCGGCCGGCGGCTACTACCTGATCCAGGACGCGATGGGCGGCGGCGGCACGACGGCGCTACCGACGCCGGACCTGATCCTGCTGACGCCGTTCGACCTGAGCGTCAGCTCGGGGAAGCTGGCGTTGACGTCGACCACGACCCAGCTCCCGATCTCCACCTGCCCGCTCGGCGTCGACGTGATCGGCCTGGTCGGCTGGGGCGGCAGCGCGAGCTGCTTCGAGGGCGCCGCCGCCGCGACGGCGCCGAGCAACAACACCACCTCGTTGCAGCGCCGCCGCGCCGGCTGCATCGACGCCCACCACAACGGCACCGACTTCGCCCGCCTCACGACGCTACCGCGCAGCGGCGGCACCGCTCCCAGCGTGTGCGCGTGCGTCGCCAGCGAGAGCAACCGCGCCGCCGAGGCCGACTACTGCGTGCTGCAGTTCCCGCCCACCATCGCGGTGGCGTCGAGCGCGGCGATGCCGGCCATCTACACCCGGATCTTCGAGACCGGCGTCACCACGACCGCCGGTGCCAGCCCGTCGGTGCGGGCCCAGATCGGCCACGGCCCGCGGGCGGCCAACCCGCAGGTCGAATCCGGCTGGTCGTGGTTCGACGCCGCCTTCAACGTGCAGGTCGGCAACGATGACGAGTACCAGGCGGTGCTGGCCACGCCGGCGATCGGGGCCTACGCCTACGCGGCCCGGGTCTCGATCGACGGCAGCAACTGGACCTACTGCGATCTGGACGGCGCCGGCTCGAACGGATCGTTCGCGTGGTCGCCCGTCAACGGCGGCGCGCTGACCGTCAGCCCGTAGCCGGCGGGCGCGACGCCGGCGCACGCGATCAAGCCGCCGGGCGCGGCGACGGCAGCGCCGCCAGCACGCGCTCGAGCTTCGGGTGGTCGCCGGCCGCCTTCGAGATGTGGTGGAAGAGGATCTCGCCCGACGGTGCGACCACCAGCACGCCGCCTTGCTGGAATGGGTCGCCCTGGGTTCGACCCTGGCGGAAGCCGCCACGCAGGGCGCGCAGGGCGCCGAGCGCCGCCCGCGGGTTGAACGTCGTGGTGATGCCGCGGACCAGCTGCGCCGCCTCGTACACCGCCAGCGACGGATCGGTGTAGATCGGGCCCGGAAACGCGGTGGTGTCGCGGAAACCGGCGATGAACATGGGCGCGCCGTTGCCGATGACGTGGAGCTCGGCGCCGGCGGCGTGGATGCGATCGATGGCGTGGTGCAACTGCACCACCTGCTCGCGGCAGAACAGTCAACCGAAGTGGCGGACCAGCGCGACCACCGCCGGCCGGTCCTTCCACAGCGTCCCCAGCGCGACCTCGGCACCGTGCTCGTCGAGAACCTTGATCGCAGCGAGGCGGTCGGCGAGGGTCAGCACGTCGCCGACGGTATCACGGTGGCCGCGGCGTCCGCCTCGCGGTCGACTACGGCACGGGCGGTGCGGGCGGTGCGCCGCCGGGTGGACCGCGCCGGTCGCGGCCGCCCGGTCGAGCCGGCTGCGACCGGGCCATCTCCTCGACGGTGACGAAGCCGTCCTTGTCGGTGTCGATGACCGCGAAGTCGGGCGGCGGGCGGCGGCCGCGGGTCGCCATCTCCTCGAGCTCGGCCTTGGTCAGGCGGCCGTCGGCGTCCTTGTCGAGGCGGGTCACCAGGTCGGCGATCCGGGCCTCGTGCATGACCGCGCGCTCTGACTCGTCGAGCTCACCGCTCTTGTCGGCGTCGTAGATCTCGAGCGCCTCCAGGCGGCGCTGGTCGCCCATCGCGCGCATCTCCTCGCGGTCCGGCCGCGGCCCGTCACCGCGCCGGCCGCGCCGCCGTTCGCCGTCGTCCGCGCCGTCATCGGCGCCGGCCAGGCTGCCGTCACCGAGGCGTCGCGGCGCCGCCGGCAACGCGCCGTTGCGCGGCGCCAGTCGCTTGACCTCGGCGCTCGTCTCGGCGCCGGCGCTGCCACCGCCACCGCCGCTGCTGCTCGTGGAGGCGCCGCCGCTGGTGGGCGTCGCGTCCTGCTTGCAGGCGACCGCGCCGGCCGCCAGCGCGGCCAGCGCCAGTCGCGCGACGAGCGCCGCGGCGGTCACCGGCGCCCCCGGTTGCCGCCGTCACGGTCGCGGTTGCCACCGTCACGGGCGCGGTCGTCACGATCGGGGCGGTCGCGGTCGTGCGCGCGGTCGTCACGATCGGGACGGTGGTCGCGGTCGTGGGCGCGATCGTCGCGGTCATCGCGGTCCCAGCGGCCGTCGCGCCACTGAAAGCGGCCGTCGCGCTGATCCCAGCCACCGTCCGTCCAGTTGAAGCCGGCCCGCACACGCTCGTAGTGCCCCAGGGTCCATCGCCACTGGTTGTACTGCCACGCCCAGTTGCCCTGCACCCAGACGTAGCCGGTGCGGTGCGTGGCGAGCATGTGGCGCGCCGCGGGGGGACCGCGACGGGGGCCGTGGTCGGCCGCGGCGATGCCCGAGCCGAGCAGGAGCGCGGCGCAGGTGGCGAGCAACGAGATCTTGGTGGAACGCTTCATGGGGCTCATCTCCGATCTTCGACGGACACGTGCGGTGCGATTGCACGGCGCGGACCACGTGGAGCTGGTCGCAAGTATCCAGGATCTGCTCGCCGCGCGGCAGGTCATGCGGGCCAGCCCTGCGTTTCCTGCAGGTCGTCGCGGCGCTCGACGCCACCGGCGGCAACCGCCGCCGCGCTGCCGAGCTGCTCGGCATCGCCGAGCGCACGCTCTACGACAAGCTCGAGCGCTACGACATCCAGTCGTAGCCGGTCGGGTGACCGTCGCCGACCGGGCGCGCCCGCGATTCCTTGGACTTCGGCCCGTGGCCGACCATTGCCGAACGTTGCGAGAGATCGCCGCCTGGCTCCGGACGTCGGGCGGGACGACCCTGTAGAGATCTTCCTCGCCGTCCTCTACCATGGTCGAGGGGGACCGGGGCTGCCCCCAGAAGGACTACCCATGACTCGATTGTTCATGCCGGTCGTGATGCTTGGTTTCCTCCTGGCAGCCGGATGCGGCCAGGTGACCACCGACGCCGACGCTCCGGTCGGCGGGCCCGACGCTCCGGGCTCGACCGACGGCGCGCCATCCGATGGTGTGCCGCCGATCGACGCGCCGCCCGACGCGCCGACCGACGCCATTCCGGCCAGCTGCGGCGACGGCGTGGTCAACGGCACCGATACCTGCGACGATGGCGCGAACAACGGCGGGTACGGGTTCTGCAACTCGAGCTGCAGCGGCCCCGGCGCGCGCTGCGGCGACGGCACGCAGAACGGTCCCGAGGCGTGCGATAGCGGCGCCAACAACGGCATGTACGGCTTCTGCAACTCGGCCTGCACCGCCCTCGGTCCACGTTGCGGCGACGGCACGCAGAACGGCCCCGAGACATGCGACAGCGGCGCCAACAACGGCTCGTACGGCTTCTGCAACTCGGCCTGCACTGCCCTCGGCCCGCGCTGCGGCGACGGCGTGCAGAACGGCCCCGAGACCTGCGACAGCGGCGCCAACAACGGCCAGTACGGCTTCTGCAACTCGGCCTGCACCGCGCTCGGACCGCGCTGCGGCGACAGCATCACCAACGGCCCCGAGACCTGCGACAGCGGCGCCAACAACGGCTCCTACGGCTTCTGCAATGGCGCCTGCACCGCGCTCGGACCGCGCTGCGGCGACAGCATCACCAACGGCCCCGAGACCTGCGACCAGGCGACCGTGTTCAGCCAGACCATGGCGGCGGGTGTGTGCCGCCCCGACTGCGCCGGCACCGTGCAACAGAAGTCGATCCAGTTCTACACCACGCGCGTCACCCCGGCCCAAGGCGGCATCGCTGGCATCGACAATCTCTGCATCGCCTCGTTCGGCTCGACGTACCGGGCGCTGGTCGTGGACGGTTCCACCCGCATCGCGACGGTGACCGGCAACGCCGGCGACGGCCAGGTTGGCTGGGTGGTCGCGGCGTACACGCGCTACACGAGCGCGGAGACCAGCGCGCTGGTGTTCATCACCGACAACACGCGCCTCATCGGCGCGTCCGGCGGGCAAGATCGGGACCTGCTGGCCCCGATCCACTCCGACGACGGCTGGGGCTCGTGGACCGGCGCCAACGCCGACTGGACGTCCTCGACCTCCGACTGCGTCAACTGGTCGTCGAGCCTCAGCACCGACTTCGGACTCTCGTGCATCGCGGCCTCGACCACGACCGGCACGTTCCCGAACAACGGCGGCGTCAGCAACTGCGCCCAGCTGCGCCACTTCTTCTGCGTGCAGCAGTAGCGGGAGCAGCACGAGCGCCAGGCGTATCGCGACGGGTGTATCGTGCCGCGATGGGGCTACTGACCAGGTGTCGGGTCTTCTTCGCGTTCGCGTGCGCACTGTCGGCGGGGTGTGGCGACGAATCGGTCGCCGGACCCGACGCGGCCGCCGACGCGGCCACCGACGCCGTCCCGCTCGATGCCGCGCAGTGCAATGCGGTCGTCAACCGGGCCACGCTGGTGGATACCGTGGCGATGGCGGTTGCGGCCCCGACCCCACAGGGCGGCCCCATCGTCGATGGCACGTACGTCGTCTCCGCGAGCACCGTCTACACCGGGGTCGGCGGACAGACCGGCTCCACCGGCGTCGTGTACCAGGCCACCAGCGTGAATAGCGCCGGGACCTACCAGTTCGTCGATCAAGGTGGCGGCTCGGTACAACGCAGCCGCGGCACCTTCGTCGTCAGCGGCAACGACATCAACATCACCCAGACCTGTCCCGACCCCACGTCGCTCACGTACACCAAGCTCGACGCCTCGGCGACCGCGTTCACCATCTACGACGTCACCAATCCGGCGCTGGTCGGCGCCCTCACCTTCACCAAGCTGTGACGCCCAGCGGGGGGCCCGCCCCCAGGCGTACCCAGCCATACGCCGCCAAGTCCGCGGAACACCAGTGTCGCCACGAGGCACCGAAATTGCCTATGCTAGAGAGGTGATTCGAGGAGCGAGATGACCTGGGTGGTGCCACTCACCCTGGGCGGCCTCGCCATCGCCGTGATGGCGCTGTTCACCGTGATCGGCGCGCGCCGTCATCGCCATGGCCACGCCCAGCCGTCGCCGATGCCGGCGGTCTCGATCCTGGTCCACGACATCAACGATGATCGCTGCACCGGCTGCGATGCCTGCGTCGCGGTCTGCCCGACCAACGTGCTCGACCTGGTCTCGAACAAGAGCCGGGTGCTGCGCTTCCACGACTGCATCCAGTGCGAGGCATGCATGTGGGCGTGCCCGACCGAGGCGCTGGTCATGTTCCGCGAGGGCAGCGAGCCGCCGCCGCTCAAGGTGCCGGAGCTCGACGACTGCTACCAGACCGCGGTGCCGGGCCAGTACCTGATCGGCGAGGTCGCCGGCAAGCCGCTGGTCAAGAACGCGGCCAACCTCGGCCGCGGCGTCATCGAGCACATGCTGCGCACCGGCATGCGGCCGGGGGCCTTGCGCGGCGAGGGCGCCAACGCGGTCGACGTCGCCATCGTCGGCTCGGGGCCGGGCGGGCTGTCGGCGGCGCTGAGCTGTATCCAGCGCGGGCTGAGCTACGTCGTGCTCGAGAAGGAACAGCTGATCGCGTCGACGATCGCCCGCTACCCCAAGGGCAAGCTGGTGATGGCGGAGCCGTACGAGAGCATGAACGTGTCGTTGCTGCCGGTGTTCGACTCGAGCAAGGAGCAGATCATCCCGATCTGGCGCGAGCTGATCGAGCGGGTCGGCTTGAAGATCCGCCAGGGCGAGGCGGTCGAGAGCGCGACCCGCAAGCCCGATGGCAACTTCGAGGTTCGCACCACCGTGGCCCAGTACCTGGCCCAGCGGGTGGTGCTTGCCACTGGCACCCGCGGCAAGCCGCGCACCCTGCAGGTGCCGGGCGAGAACCTGCCCAAGGTCGCCAGCCTGCTCGACGACCCCGACGACTGGCGCGGCCAGGACGTGCTGGTGGTCGGCGGCGGCGACTCGGCCGTCGAGGCCGCGCTGGCGCTCGCCGACGCCGGCGCGCGCGTGATCATCAGCTACCGCGGCAAGTCGTTCAATCGGTCGCAACCCAAGAACAAGCAGGCGATCGAGTCGTACGCGGCCCAGCAGCGGCTCAAGGCCAAGTATCAGTCGCAGGTGGTCGCGTTCGAGCCCGACAGCGTGATCATCGCGCTCGGCGACGGCTCGCAGAAGCGCTACGCCAACCGCGGCGCGTTCGTGCTGATCGGTGCCGACCCGCCGGTGACCTGGCTCGAGAAGCTCGGCGTCCGCTTCGTGTTGCGTCCGCACCAGTACGCGCTCGGCAAGAGCGACGACTTCGTGCGCCGGATGGTGCCGGCGGCCGCCGAGTGCCCGCAGGACGCGGCGCGCGCGGCGGCGCTGATCACCGGCCGCGACAACCGTCTGCCCAGCGAGGTCGAGCGCGCGCTGTCGGCGATCTCGTTGCCCGAGCCGGCCAGCGGGCCGAAGAAGTGGATCAAGGCGGCGACCGGCCTGTTCGGCACCGGCGCCAAGAAGATCGAGCAGCCGATGCCGCTGTCGGAGTTCGCCAAGCGGCAACGGACCCACGCCGGCGTCGGACGACGCGATCAGCTCAGCGCCGGCGAGCGCACCCGCGTGCTCCGCATGTTGCGCGACGAGGGCGGTCGCCTCGCCGACGAGGAGTCGAAGGTCTCGTTCGTCGATCTGGCGGCCCTGCGGGCGGCGCCGCCGGCCCGCGAGCCGACGCCGCCACCCCAGCCGCGCCTGCAACGGGTCGCCGGCGCACCACCGCCGCCACCGCCCAGCCTCGACGAGATGCAGGCCAAGCAGGCCGTCATCGTCGGGCTCGCCAAGGCCAACGCGACCGGACCCAAGACGCGCTCCAAGCGTCCGAGCGAAGAGGTCGAGCTCGGGCCGGGGGTGCGCATGAAGCCGGGCAAGTCGCAGCGGTCGGGGCCGGCGGCCGGCGCCAGCGGTTCGCCGCCACCCGAGTCGTCGCGCGGCAAGCGCCCGGCCCTTCGACCGAGCTCAGGACAGGCCGGGGCTCCGAAACCGCCGCCGATGTTCCTCGACGAGGCCACGCGGCAAGTCGACGCGTCGCTGCCGCTGCCGGCCGAGGCGGTCGGCGGTCGGCCGCTGCGGCGGGGGCCGGGGCGCTTCGGCGACGACTTCCAGCTCGACGATCCGACCCGGGCCGCCGACGTCGATCCACGGCTGTTGGCCCGCGCCAGCGACACCGGCGCCGGCGGGGCGCGGGATCCGCGCCACGACGAGCCGACCCGCGCGGTCCATGGTGAGGCCACGCTCGAGGACGGCTCCATCGATGACCTCGACGTCGACTTCCTGTCGGCGACCCACGAGGGCGACGGCGCCAACGGCTCGATCGATCTCGGCCCTCGCGAGCAGTCGCGGCGCTACCCCAAGCTGCCCGACGAGGACGCCACGCGCATGGGCGACATGCGCGATCTGGTCGCCCGCGAGCGCGAGCGCGGGATCCCCGGCAGTGCCGGCGGCGCGGGCGCGACCTCGCGCAAGAAAGCCGAGACGCGCGAGCCGCCCCGCGGCCGAGCGGCGGCGTCACCGCCGGGCCCGGTCGGCAACGACGACGCCACGCGCGCCGTCGATGTCGGACGCGGCCAGAGCATCTCGGACGTCGACTGGGACCTGGACTGAAGAAACCGTACCGGTAGCCGACGCCGATGGAGATCTGACGGCCCGTTGCGCGGCGAGACACGGCGTGAAGTACGGAAGGACCGGGAAGGAATTGGCAACCGTCCGGCGAACGCGCGGTTGCGTCGTACGACGCCCGGCCACGAGCGCCGACCGCGCGTGGTCTGCGAGTTGCACCACGTCCCGCCATGCGCACGCCGTCGTCGTCGTCTCGATCGCTCACCGTGACCGTGCTGGTCGCAGCTCTCACCGCCGGCGGTACCGGCTGCGTCGTGCCGGGCAGACCGTCGGCGGCGGTCGCCTACGGCGTCCCCGCCGCCACGGCCGTCGCAGGCGTCGCATTGATCGTCCGCGACACGAAGCGCTGCGGGAAGCACGGCGAGCCATCATGCGCGTCGTGGGGATCGGGCATGGCGGTCGGCGTACCGATGGTCGCCGCCGGCCTGCTCGGTCTCCTGCTGACGCCGGCCGCAAGAGACTGCCAGTGGACGTGGATAACGCAGACTCCGTACTAAGACACCGAACGGTCTGGAACCGAGCTGATTCGCGACCTGCCACGACCGTGGAAATCCGTTCGCCCTTGCGAGCCGCAGAGCGGCGAGTCGAAGGGCCCGTGGCGCATCTCGACGACGTCCGTCCTTCGACACGGACCTCGCTTGCGCTCGGCCCGGCTCAGGACGTCCGGTGGTGGGACGTGCAAGCGATCGGACGCGCGGCGGCATGGAACAGAGCTGATTCGCGACCTGCCACGACCGTGGAAATCCGTTCGCCCTGAGCGAGCCGCGAAGCGGCGAGTCGAAGGGCCCGTGGCGCATCTCGAATCCGTTCGCCCGGAGCGTGCCGCGAAGCGGCGAGTCGAAGGGCCCGTGGCGCGCCGCCGAAACCGCGACCGTCAGCGCAGCTCGAACTCCTTGCAGAACGCAGCGTCGACCGGCGCGCTGCCATCCTCGTGCGGCGCATCGAGCGGCCACCGCCGCTGGCCCTCATCGGGCCAGCCGTGCAGGCACGCCTGCCGCCGCTCGAGCCAGAACAGGCAGTCGCGGCACGCCGAGCGAAGCTCGAAGCGCCGCGCCTCGTCGACGAGCTGGGCGGTGAGCGGGAAGCGCACGACGCCCACTGTAGCGCGCGGCGGCGCGGCGCGGGTATGGTCCGCCGCGTGACCACGTCGTTCGACGTCGCGCCCGAGGTCGCCGCCACGCTGGCGGCCGGTGGCGCGGTCGTCGCGCTCGAGTCGACCATCGTCGCCCACGGCCTGCCCTACCCGGACAACCTCGCCCTCGCCCGCGAGCTCGAGGTCGCGGTGCGTGCCGGCGGCGCCACGCCGGCGACCATCGCGGTGGTCGCCGGGCGGGTGCGCATCGGCCTCCCCGACGACGCCCTCGCCGAGCTGGCCGAGCACGGCGCTCGCTTCGCCAAGACCGGCGCCGCCGACCTGGCCGTGCACCTGGCCCGCGGCGGCGACGCCGCCACCACGGTCAGCGCCACCGCCGTGCTCGCGGCGCGGGTCGGCATCCGGGTGTTCGCGACCGGCGGCCTCGGCGGCGTCCACCGCGGCGGCCTCGGCGATGTCTCTCACGACCTGCCGGCGCTGGCGCGAACGCCGATCGCGGTGATCTCGGCCGGCGCCAAGGCCATCCTCGATCTGCCGCGCACGCTCGAGCTGCTGGAGACGCTCGGCGTGCTGGTGATCGGCTTCGGCACCGACGAGCTACCTGCGTTCTACACCCGCAGCTCGGGCCTGCGCCTCGATCACCGCGTCGACGACGTCACGGCCCTGGCGGCGATCTGCCGCGCCCGCTGGGACGAGCTCGGTCAGGGCGGCGTGCTGGTGTGCAACCCGATCCCGGTCGCGGCCGCGCTCGACACCGCGACCATCGATGCCGCCATCGCCAGCGCGATCGCCCTGGCCGACGCCGACGCGGTCAGCGGCAAGCGCCTGACGCCCTACCTGCTGGCGCGCCTGGCCGGCACCACCGGCGGCGCCGCCGTCACCGCCAACCGCGCCCTCGCCCGCCACAACGCGACGCTCGGCGCCGCGCTCGCCGTCGCCCTGACCAGGAGCTGACGGTCGCGCTCGTCTGCTGGTCGATGGCCGGAGACGCTCGGATCACCTCGGCTTCTGGCCGCCGGCCGCCGGCGCGGGTGCCAGCACCAGACGGCGAGCGCGGGCGGCGCGGCGGCGCGACAGCTCGACGCCGATGGCGTCGAGCCCGACCTCGTTGGCGGCGGCGAGCATGGTGCCGGCGCCGCAGAACGGATCGACCACGGCGCGGGTGGCGGTGTGCTCGACGAGGAAGCGGGCCACCGCGCGACAGACGTCGGCGCCCATGGCGCGCGACCACGGCATCTCGCCGAGCCCGGGCAGCACGTCGGCCGTCGAGCGGCCCGGCGCCAGGCGCAGCCGGCGCGACGCGCACAGCAGGTGGGCGAACGCGGGACGGCCAAACGTGATCGTCCCCGGTGCGACGCGGCACACGATCTTGTGCCACAGCAGGTGGCTGTCCGCGGCGTCAGCGCCGGCGTGGACCAGGTGCCCCTTGTCGATCCAGCGACCGTCGTGCTTCACGTCGGTCTGGAAGAAGATCGCGACGTCGTCGTCGGCGACCGCGCGGCAGGCCAGCGCGACGGTGGCGGTGAACCATCGCCGCCAGCCGTCGACGCCGAGGTCGGGCACCTCGGAGTGATCGGGCAACGACGTGACCAGCGCGTGGTCGGTGGCCAGGCCAGCGGCCAGAAACGCCACGCCGTCGCCGTGGTGGACGGAGCGGACCGGGGCGCGGCCGGCGGGGTCGGCGGGGTCGGCGGGGTCGGCGGGGTCGGCGGGGTCGGACAGGCCCCCAGTGTACGGAACCCGCGGCCAGTTGCGCTCGCCGCCCGGTCGTGGCACTCCCGTCATGGGCAACCGACTCACGAGGTTCGCCTCGAGAAGGTGGATGATGCGCGCTCGACTCGCCTCGGCTCTGTGCAGTCTCACGATCGTCGCCGGCACCGCCGCGGCCCAGCCAGACCGGCGAGCGCCGGGGCCGCCGCCCCCGCAACCGAGGCCGGTTCCCAAGATCGAGAAGACACTGCCGCCGGTGCCACTGGTCGGGCTCGCCGAGCTGGGCGCGTTCGCGCCCGAACGTGGCTTTCTCGACGACGTCTTCACCACCGATGGCACCCGGATGGCCTTGGTAGTCACCGACGGCGCCGCCGAGGTCCAGGTCCAGGTGATCGGGACCGCCGACGCCGGCGAGATCGCCAGCTTCAGCGTCGCCGCGGTCGCCCCGGCCGTGCGCCGGCTCTACCTGCTCGGCGACCGGCTGTTCGTGGTCTCGGACGACGACCCCGGCAAGCCAGTGCACGGCACCCTGGTCGGGTTCGATGGCACGGTCGTCAAGGCGTACAAGCACAAGCCGGCGACCGACATCTTCCTGCGCACCGTGAACGGCCAGCTGGCCGTGATCGCCCATACGCGCGATCCGCTGGCGCGCGCCGGCACGCTGCTCCAGGCCGAGGCGTTCGAGCTGCTCAAGGGCAAGAAGCTGGGCAAGAAGCCCGGCCGCCTCATGCTCGGCCGTGATGGCCGCGACGCCAAGCTCGACTTCACGCCCCACTACTTCATCGACGACATGACGGTCGCGGTCGGCACCCGCGGCGGCGTGTGGCGCAAGGCCGAGGACCAGCGCTCGCCCAACACCGCGGCGGCGTGGAACCTGCTCACCGCGGCGTGGGTGAAGGACGAACCGATCACCGACCTGCTTGGCCGCGCCCGCCAGGTCGAGGTCATGACCGAGACCCCCGAGCACCTGTTCGCGCGCATGAAGGAGGACAACTCCGAGGTCGAGGTGTGGCAGGACGGGGTTCCGCGCCCGCTCACGCTCGATCAGCCGCTCCCGCTCTACACCGCGGCGTCGCTCGCCTACGCGATGCGCGGTGACAAGCTGTGGGTGTCGCTGCAGATCGATCCGGTCAACGCGGCGGCGGTGGCGCGCAAGAAGGCCGATGCGGAATACCTCGATCTGTTCGAGGTCGATGGCGACCGCGCCACGCGCCGGGCCCGCGTGATCGCGCCCCGGAAGAAGCTGCGCTGGGGCTGGGTGGGCGACGTGCTGTGGGTGATGGAGAAGAACGTCGGCTTCGACCGCGGCAGCAAGCTGATCACGCTGTACCGACCGTCCGACAAGCGCTGACCGCCGACGATCCGGTGGCCGGCACCGGTCCCGCCTTGCGTTCGTTGCGTTTGGCAGCGCGCCGGCGGCGACTGCAGTGGCCACCCGGCGCCGCCGGTCCGTGATGTCGATGACTTGCAGGGGCGCCGAGGTGGCACAGCGGATGCGAAGCCCCGGACCATGCCTCGCCGCCTCCTCGCCGCCGTTGCGCTCTGCCTCGCTCCCTCCGCCTGTGTCGACGCCGACGAGCATGAGGTCGTGGCCGGTGAAGCGCCCCTGCTCGGCGTCGACGGATCGCGCGACCAGGCCGACCGCAACTGCCACGTCGCGCTGCGCGATCTCGCCCGGCTGTCGAACGGGACCGGTGGGTACCAGACCAGCGGCACGTCGTGGATCTGGGAAGGCGCGCTCGAGCTGTCGGCGGCCGCCGCCGCGGAAGGCGCCGCGCCCGCGGTGCTCTATCAGTACGGCTCCGATCCGACCTGGTGGGAGGTGCAGGCCACGGCGACCTCCACGCCGGCGAGCCCGGGCTTCGTGCGTTACCGGGTGCGGATGGACCGCAACCTGCCCGGCCCCGGCATGAGCGGCACGGCGCTGACCCGGGCCCAGATCAACGTGGTGCCGTTCGCGCGCCTGGCCGGGGGTGGCCGCCTGTTCGATCACAACCGCTACCCGGGCGACTTCGACAACTACCTGATCGCGTGGTCGACCAGCTTCGTCGTGCCGCGCAACGACGCGGTCTGTCCGGGCGCCGGACCGATCGCGCCGGCCCGCATCGTCTTCGCCGCCGACCACAGCGAGACCCAGATCGGCGGCCTGGTCCCCGGCGGCCAGGTGCGGCTCGAGTACGACGCCGCGCGACTGACCACGTGCCGCAACTCGCGCGACGGTCACGATCTCTGGGACGTGGCCGCCCACGTCCGCTGGGACACCGGCGAGGGATCGTCGGGCACCATCAAGTCCGGCGCGCTGCTCGTCGAGGTGCCGCGCACCGCTCGCCGCCTCGAGGTGTGGTTCGAGAACACGGCGGTGCCGGGCTGCCAGGCCTGGGACTCGAACCTGGGCGCCAACTACCGGTTCGACGTGCTGCTACCGCCGGCGTGGCTCGGCGGCGCGGTCGCGAAGCTCAGCCGTGAGACGGCCGATCCGTGCGACGGCGGCGTCGACGCCGGCGGCGTGGTCGCCTTCGGCACCTGGGCCCGCCAGCGGGCGGCGATCACCAACCTGTGCTTCCGGGTGTGGTCGCCGGGCGTCACCGACCGCGATGATCCCACCGTGTGGCAGAAGCTCGACGCCACGCTGCGCTGGCGGCCGCGCGGCTCGACGGCACCACTGCGGACGGTCCACGCCTGGTTCGACCGCCGGGTCGGCAACGACGCCCGCTTCACCGTCGGTGTGCGCGGCCTCGATCCGTTCCAGCCCTACCAGTGCCCCGAGCAGCCGACCACCGTCACGCCCGACGGCCAGTACGTCCGCGCCGAGGTCGAGTACGTGGTGGTCGTCAACGGCGTCGAGCTGCGACCGGCGCCGGGCGCGTTCTTCACGATCGGGTTCGAGGACTACGCGTCCGATCCGTACCGGACCGCGAACTGTCCCTGACCACGGCCACGGCACGGCCGCGGCACGGCCGCGGCCCGGGACGGGACCGAGCGACGGGCGAGATCAGGGCGGCGGACCGAACGGTGCCGCGACGGCGGCATCGACGGGCGCCGGCGCCGCGTCGACCGGCGGCGGCGGCGGCGGCCGCTCGGGCGACGACGCCGGCGGCGCGGACGGCGCCGACGGGACCGCCGCCGGGATGGCGGGTACACCGGCGTCGCGGTCGTCGGTGATCTTGACCAGCGAGCCGTGCACGATGCCGCCGGTCACCGGGACGAAGCGGTAGCGGGCCAGCGAGTGGCCGGCCATCACGAACGTGAACTCGTGAGCCTGTCCGTCGAGCCAGCCCTCCCACAACACCGGCGTCGTGCCCAGGCGCACGCCATCGACCGCCGCGATGGCGCCGGCCGGCGTCGAGCGGAGCAGGATCTGCGCGACCTTGCGCTCGCGCGTGACCACCCGACCCGCCGGCCGGGCCGCCGGTGCCTCGTCGAGGTGAAAGCCGGTGCCGGGATCGAAGCTCGGCAGCGTGGTCACGCCACCGTCGACCGCCAGCGCGCCGGCGTCGCCCGCCGACACCGCGGTGGCCGGCGGCGGCGGTGGCGACGCGGACTTCCCGTCGCTGCCCTGGCAAGCGATCACCAGGGCAGCCGAGGCGAGCGCGGCACGAGACCACATCGTCTGGTTCCATACCACGCCGCGCGGCCCACCTCACCAGGCCGGCATGGCGTTGCTGCTCAGGTCGGACTCGGCGATCTCGAGCCGGTACCAGCAGTCGGTCCCGGCGGACCCGGCCTCGAGGCCGACCTCGACGGTGTAGGTCCACGGGATCATCGCCGTGACGTGGCCGCCGGGCGAGCGGCCACCGTCGCGACCGACGGCGCCGTCGGTCCACCGCGTGATGCGGCGGCCGCCGAAGTAGCTCATGACGCTGGGCGGCAGCAGGTCGAGCTGGAACTTGCAGCCCGAGCCCTTGGCGTGGGTGATGGCGAACGACGCATCCTCGTAGGCGTCGAGCGCGACCGCGTAGCGCGCGGTCTTGCCGACGCTGGCCAGGCGACCGGCGAAGCGATCGCCCCACGCCTGGCGCGTCGTGATCGTCGACGCCGCGCTCAGGTCGTCACAGGGCGCGGTGCCGGTGGCGCACGACAGGGTCGCGGTCACGCTGTAGGCCGTGGTCGTGGTCGCGTTCTTGATGCGGAACGTCCAGTACCCGACCTTGCCGGCGGGGACCAGGTTGTAGAAGCCCCAGGTGTTGACCGGCTTGGCGACGCCGTCGGGGTCGTACATCTCGACGTGGACCACCGGCGACGCCACGGTGGTGACGAACAGGTTGGCGGTGGTGTTGGGGACGTAGATCTTGAAGGCGTCGATGTCGCCGGCGGTGAGCTTGCCGCTGATCGGCACGCCGCTGGCCACCGGATAGGCCTCGGCGAGCGCGGCCGAGAAGTCGTCGGCGCCGGCGATCAGGCGCAGCTTGCCGCGCCATCCACCCGTGGTGGAGATGCGGTTGCTGAAGGTGACCAGGTACCAGTCGGTCGCCGGCAGCGCGTCGGTGGTGATCCTCTCGCCCGGCCCGGTGAGGTTGTGGCCCGTGGTCGCGGTGGTGGTGAAGCCGGAAGCCCAGCGATGGACCGTGATGTTCAGGTCGACCGGAGATCCGGCGACCGGATCGGCGCTGATCTCGTAGCGGGCGCCGGCGACGCCGCGGAACAGCACGCGGTCGGGATCCGTGCCGTTGAAGATCGGATATCCCGACGTGGCGCCGCCGAGCACGATCTCGGTTCCGACCTCGTCGACCACCGTCATGGGCACCGCGCGGCTGAAGCGGTTGGTGAAGTCGTCGCGCCACGCCGTCGCCGCGGTGACGGTGGGTCCGGCGGCCGAGCGCACCGCGCGCGTGATCTCGTAATCGTCGTCGATCGACAGGTTGAGCAGCGTGGTGTACCAGCTGTCGGTGCCACCGACGAAGTCGCGCAGGCCGTTGCCCGAGTTGCCGGCGCCGGCGAGCGTCATCCACTTCAGCGTGTTGTCCCAGCCAGCGTCGAGCGCCAGGCGGCTGCCGACCGTGGTGAACCAGTTGGACATGTAGTCGTCGGCCCAGCACACGTTCACCGACGGGATCACCCCGAGTCCCTCGGACGCCGTCGCCGCCGCGGTGCAGAACAGGCCACCGGCGCAGCTGCTGGTGCACCGGCGAGCGCACACGCCGCGGCCGTTGCCATGCGGCGACCGCGGCGACATCACGCAGGCGTGGGTCGACGGACAGCTCACGCCGGTGGCCAGGCAGTCGATGACCCCCGCCGAGTCCTGCGCGATGGTGCCGAGGCTGTCGGTCGTCGACTGGTAGCCGTCGTAGTTCCAGGTCTCGCTGTACGGCAGGTTGAAGCCGCCGAACCCGGATTGACCCGGGTTGCGGAACTGGGTGAGCACGGTGCCGTACAGGTTGGCCAGGTTCTCGATCGACGCGCCCCACACGCCGCTGCGCCAGGCGCCCGGAGTCGACGGGCGCGGCCCGTTCTGCGGGTTGACCAGCGTGCACGAGTCACCGGCGACCATGTTGCAGATGCCGACGACATGGCCGCCGAACTCGTGGCCGAGCAGCGCCATGCTGCCGATCGGCGCCGGCAGCGTGTCGGTGGTGTTCAGGCGGCACCCGAGCTGGCCCCACGTGGTCTGCCCCGAGCCGGGGGCACCCGTGCTCAGCACACCGGTCTGGCACCCGCCGCCGCCGTTCTCGGTCATGTACGACGCGGTGCCGGGGATCTGCACGGTCAGCCCGGAGAACATCTGCTGCCAGTAGTTGAGCCAGCCGAACACCGTCGCCGAGTGACGCTCGAACTTGGCGTCGTCGCGGGCCCAGGCGGTGGTGAAGTCGCGATTGGGCTCGGTCGAAGGCGTCCAGGTCCGGGTGCTGTTCTGGATCGTGTTCCAGCTGCCGAGGAGGCGGCGATCGACGCGGCCCCGCGGCCAGGTTCCGGTCGGGCGCGGACCGACGAGGTCGACGGTGTGCGCCGCCGAGCTGGTGAGCGCATGGCTGCCGTCGGCCAGGCTGGTGCCGCCGACGTAGACGCCGCCGGTCCGGATCTCGGAGCCGCGCAGCTTGACCGGCACCGGCGCCGCCGCCGCGCCCGGGGTGTAGCTCGGGCCCTTGAGCGTGCCGTGATGCGAGTAGCTGCCGTCGGCGACGAGGTCGCCGCTGGCGGCGTCGATCAGGAGCTCGCGGCCGCCCTCGACGCGCACGATCCACAGCGGCTGGCACGCCGCGCCGCACACGATGCGCAGCTCGGCAGTGAGCACGCCGTCGCCGGCGAGGGCGCGGGCGTCGTCCTCGTCGAGCCACGCCGATGGCGGCGTGGCCGGCAGGCGAGCTCCGAGGTCGCGGTCGAGCGCGCCGGTGAGCTCGGCCAGGTAGCCATCGCCGAGCGGCGACGTCGCGGTGGTCACGTGAGCGTCGAGCAGCTGGCCGTCGACCACGAAGCCGTGCCAGCGGCGCTCGAGGCGCACGATCGCCGTGGCGCCGGCGTCGACGGTCTCGGCGACCACGAGCTGGTCGGCGGCGCCGAGGCCGTAGAGCTCGGCGAGCGCGCCGCCGCGCTGGGCGGCGAAGGCGTCCCACACCGCGCGCGGCTCGACGCCGCGGCGCACGAAGCCGACCTCGTGGATCGCGCCCGGCGTGCCGCGGGCATCGTTCCACTCCAGGCGCAGCTGACCGACGCTGGCCGCCGCCAGCTCCTCGACGGCGTCGAGCTGCGCCGGCTCGGCGGTGGCGACATCCTCGAGCCAGGTGTCGCCAGCGATGGCGTGGATGAGCGCGCCGGCGCGCGCGAAGTCGGCCGCGCTGGCCTGACGCCAGGCGGTCGGGAACGGCGCGTCGCCGCGCTCGCCGAGCGCGTCGAGGAAGTCGCTGAGCGCGCGCTGCGCCTCGGCGGGGTCCGACGGGACGTGATCCGCGCCGGGTGGTCCGGCGTCCGCGCAGGCACCCGCGAGGAGGAGGAGGAGGGCGTGATGGGTTCGCATCGCCCTCGCCTACAGCAACCGGGGGACCAGCCCGTGCGTAGCGCAACCCTGTGCGATCGTTGAGCAGCGGTCACACCCGACCACCGGCTGCCACGGGGCGCTGTGACAGCGCGGGCGTGACGATCGGGACACCCGCTTTTTGGTCGCCGGGATCTCACAGGCTTGTGGGGCATGCCTCTACGCCGTGGAGGGCAGCACGATGACCAAGCTACAGCGCGATGCAGACGACCTCGGCTTCGAGCTTCCGTGGCAGCGAGACGGTGGCAGCAGCCCCGGCAAGCGCAGCATGACCCAGAGCCTGTCGCCCCGCCCCATCATCTTCCGGGTCGAGAGCGCCGAGGCGGCTCGCGAGCTCGGCGCGACGTTCGGTCATCGCGACCGCAACGGGGTCGCCGAGCACGCCGGCGCCGCCGTCGACCGCGCCGACGGCGGCAACGGCTCGCCGCTGCCCGGCGCGCTGCGCGACCGCTTCGAGTCGTCGCTCGGCGCCGATCTGTCGGCGGTGCGGGTCCACACCAGCGACGCTTCGGTGGAAGCATCGCGGGCGGTCGGCGCGCGGGCCTACGCGGTCGGCAACGACATTCACTTCAACAGCGGCCAGTACCAGCCCGACGACCCGTTCGGCATGCACCTGATCGCCCACGAGGTCGCGCACACCCAGCAGCAGGCCAGCGGCGCTGCCCACCGACAGCACAAGCTCGAGGTCTCGGCACCTGGCGACTCGGCCGAGCTCGAAGCCGACCGCGCCGCCGACGCGATGGTCAGTGGACGCCCGGCGCAGGTGAACGGCGGCGCCGGGATCGCTCGGGCGATCATGCGCAAGGCCGAACCTGCCGAGGGGCGAACCGAGGTCGATCCGTATCGACCGATGTATCCGTACGACGACTCGCAGGTCCACGAGCCGCCCACCGCCGACGCGAAGCAGGGTGCGCGGACGTACTACGAGACCCTGCGCACCCAGAACCTCGAGCAGGTCAAGCGCATCGACGCCGAGCTGGCGGCGATGCCCACCCACCCGCCCAACCAGTCATCGATCTTCGGTCCCCAGGTCGATGCCACCACCCGCGCCGAGCGCAAGGCGCAGCTCGAGGCCGACCGCAAGCTGTTCACCGACGGCAACCAGCAGGTGGCCTCGAATCTCCTGCTCCTCGACGATCCGAAACCCGAGAGCCAGGCAAAGGCGGTCAACCGTGCCAACTCGTCGAAGGCCGTCTACACGTCGTCGCAACCGATCAGCGCGGTCAAGGTCTTGCTCGGCGGTGGCGACAAGGGCTCGACCACCACGGTCGAGGCTCACGAGACGCCGGCCGGCGTCGGCACCACGACGACCACCAAGAAGGGCACCGAGGTGAACCTCAAGGAAGGCTCGTACACGAAGTCCGAGTCGACCTCGACCACGGTCAGGGACGGCAGCGGCTCGCATACCGATGCGGCGTCTTCGAAGACCACGGTCGGCCTGCAGGGTGTGTCGCACACCGCGGACGACACCACGGTCGTCGATGGCAAGCTGACCAAGATGACCGCCGGGGCGGCGTTGAAGCGCGGCGATGGCCGGCTCGGCGGCGAGGCGAGCCTGAAGTACGACCGCGGCACTGCCGACGAAGAGAACAACCTCAAGTCGGGCACCTCCGTCGGTGGCTCGGCGAGCGGCGGGCTGTCGTCCGACAAGGGTTCGGTCAGCGCCGACGCCGGGATGAAGGGGACCGCGACCGCTCAGGAGGTCTCGACGCCGGCCAAGGACAGCATCGGCGCGCCGACCACCAAGGCCACCGTGTCGGTGACCCCCAAGCTCGACGGCAAGGTGACGCTCGCGATCGTGCGCGACAAGGACGGCCGCTACTGGGCCAACCTGACCTTCTCTGTGTCGGGCGGGGTGGGCACGGCCGGCGGCCTCCAGCGTGACCACGCGGGCAAGGAGAGCGCCAGCGTCGGCGGCACCCTCGAGGTGCGCGGCAACGAGACCCGGACCATCCAGTTTCCGATCGAGGAGGCCGACGTCGAGGCCTACAAGGCCGAGTTCGCGAGCGCGGCGGGTGGGACCCAGTCGAGTCGCCCCGGCTTGCACTACGTCTCGATCCTCAAGAACCAGGGCGACGCCGCGCTGCTCGCGGCGCTCGACGGCGCCTCTCCCGGATCGGCGGCGGCGAACGGGCAAGGCTTCCAGCGCGAGACCGGCGTGGGCGGCTCGGCTGGCGTCGACGGCAAGGTCCAGAACCCGGGCGCCGGACCATCGTCGGCGGGATCGCTCGGCGTCAGCGCCAAGGTCTCGACCGACCGCAAGGTGCGCTACGGCTTCCAGCCCAAGCTGAACGATCCCCAGACGCTGGTGGTGTCGATCGAGGTCTCGACCGACGTCGCGGTCACCGGCGGGCCGACGGTGTCGAGCGGCTTCGCCAACGGTGGCGCCACGCTCTCGAAGAAGGACGGCGGTGGTCGGGTCTACAAGTTCGAGATGGCCAACGATCCCAACCTGGTCGCCCAGCTCGACAAGCTCGACACCGTCGAGGAAGCCGACGCGTTCGTGGCCGCCAACTCACGCAAGCTCCTCGAGAAGGGCGAGCGCGACTCGAGCGGCTCGGGCTTCGGTGGCAGCGCCGGGGTCGGCCCCGCAGGTGCCAGCATGGCGTGGTCCGGAGACCAGAGCAAGACCGTGGTCCGCGACGAGAACGGCCAGGTGATCCGAGAAGATCTGTCGGGCAGCAACAACGTCAGCGGTGGCCTGACCGCGGGTCCGGTCAGCGTGTGGAACCGGACCGACACCGAGGCGCTGTCCGGCTCGGTCGACGTCAAGAACAAGACCGTCGACATGAACCTGTCCAGGACCGAGCAGGTGAGCTCGGCCAGCGCCTCGACGCTGTACAAGAACGCCACCGAGCACACCGGCGCGACCGCGCTGGGCCTGGCCACCGGATCGGCGACGCCGTACACGGACACCGAGGTCCGCTACGTCAGCAACACCAAGATCACCGAGGCGGAGGTCGACATCATGCGGCGGGCCGCCGAGGGTGACGACGAGTCGCGGTGGGTCAAGGCTTGCTTCGACACCTCGATGGACGACTGGATGGCCACCCGCGCCAAGGTCCGCGCCGCCAAGGGCGACAAGGCGCGGATCGCCGAGGCGATGACCGAGTTCATGAACAGCAGCAAGCCGGGCCGCAAGGAGACCGTGGACAACCTGGTCCACTCGCTGTCCACCGGGCGG
The DNA here is from genome assembly GCA_947483555.1 of Myxococcales bacterium. Taxonomy (GTDB): domain Bacteria; phylum Myxococcota_A; class Polyangia; order Haliangiales; family Haliangiaceae; genus UBA2376. Next base: position 12,689 of record CANKMW010000048.1, on the reverse strand, counting down.
CGGGCGGACTGGCCGAAGGCGCTGGCCGCCCACCGCGCGACCTATGAGAGCGTCACCGGGCCGGGGGTGATCGGAGACGTCACCGCCACGGTCGGCAACGGCGGGATCGACAAGGCGAACGCGAAGATCGACCTCTACCGGTCGCAGATCGCCGCCCTCCTGGTGGTGATCAAGGACAACCACGAGGAGTTCCGTGACGAAGGCATCCGCATGGAGATGAACCGCAGCCTGTCGAAGCGGTCGTCCGAGCTGGCGTGGCTCAAGACCGACCTCGGCAAGCGGGCCCGGGCCCAGCAGCAGCAGAAGCACGACAACGTGACCAGCACCCAACTCGCCCATGGGGTCGACACCGACAAGTCGCAGTGTTTCAACCCGGTGGTCGATCCCCAGCAGTCGATCTCCGACGAGGATCTGTACGCGCCGGCCCCCGAGGCGCCGGCGACGCTCACGCCGGAGGAGGAGAAGAAGCAAGCGCTGGCCGCGGTACGCGCCCAGCTCCATCCCCTGGTGGCGTCGACCCAGAGCAACCAGAAGGGTGAGCGCGGCACGTTCGCCGCGGTGCAGACCGAGTACTCGACCAAGAAGGACAACTGGCTCGACAAGCCCGACCTCGGGGCGATGGCCCGGAAGCTCAACGCGGTCAAGGAGGGCTACACCGAGTGGGACGCGACCGTGAAGTCGATCGAGAAGATCGCCCGGGACGGCGGGATCGATCCCGCCACCCTCGACTACCGCCGCCCCAACCGCGAGCAGTGGTACGAGATCAACGGCACGATCTTCCCCGGCTGACGCGGAGCGTGGCCGCGGCCGGCGCGACGGCCGCCACCGCTCACCAGCGCCGGGTCCACAAGAGGTCGAGGCCGAGCACGCCGCGATCGCCGGCGACGCCTTCGACCAGCACCCGCTGATCGAGCCAGTACTCGGCCTCGGCCTCGTTGACGTTCTGGTCGGGCCGCGCCTCGGCGCGGTTGCGGTACAGGACCAGCAGCTTGCGCGTGATCCAGCGTCCGAACACGAACGCGCGGCCGCTGGTCGCGCTGGCCGGCTCGTAGGCGATCACGTCGATGCGCACCGGCAACAGCGGCGCGATGGCGCCGACGATCGCCTGCGACGCCACGGCGGCGAGCAGGTTGGTGGCGGCGTCGCTGGTCTCGCTGCCGGGCGCCGACGCGCTGTCGGCGAGCGCGAAGGCCAGCAGCTGGCCCTCGGTATAGGTCGCCGGATCCGACGACAGCGTCAGGCGAGGATCGCTGGCGCGGCCGCTGACGTTGGCGAGCAGCGTGAGCTCGGGCAGGTCGCGCTCGAGCTGGACGTCGAGCAACGGATCGATCGAGCCGTCGAAGGTGACCACCGCCCGGCGCAGGCGGTAGCGGCGCTCGAGCAAGACGACATCGCCGCGCGCCACCTCGAGCCGGCCCTCGACGGTGGCGCCATCGAGGCCGATGGCGCCCGCGAGCTGACCGCTGACCTCGCCACGGAGGATCGGCGTGACCACCGTGACCGGCTCGATGCGCAAGGCGATCTCCGCCAGCGGCTGGTCGGGGGCGGCGCCGACGAAGCTGCGGACCGCGACCGCGCGCGGCACCGCCACCGGCGCCCCGGGGCGGGTGTCGGCGAACACCAGGTCGAGCGGCAGGCCCGACGGGTGGAGGTCGCGGCCCTTCGAGGCCCGGGCGGTGACCGTGGCGCCGCGCAGCGCGGCGTCGATCGTCACGTGATCGCCGGCGCGGCCCCACCAGCTGACGCGACCGGAGCCGGGCCCCGAAGCCATCGTTGGGCCGATCTCGGCGTGCAGCGTCCCGTCGACGCGAGGCGCCGACGACGTGATCAGCTCGAGACCGCGAACCGTGGCGTCGATCGTGCCTCGCTGTGGTAGCAGGCCGTCGAGCGCGGCGTCGGCGACCACCTCGAGGCGGCCGGTCTCGATCGCACCGCTGATCGCGGCGTGGACACGGCCGGGGTCGAAGTCGAGCGTGACCGCGGTGTCGCGGAGCACGCCGACCACGTCGTGGATCGGCAGCGTGCCCTTGGTGAGCCGGACCTGGCCGAGCACGCTGGCGGTGGCCGGCTCGAGGCCGCGCAGGCGCAGGTCGGCGTCGAGCACCCCGGAGACGCCGAACAGGGCGTCGGGCGCCAGGCGGGCCAGCGGGCGCAGCTGGAGGCCGGTGGCGACGATCGAGGCCCGCGCCGCGCTCGATCGCGCCAGCTCGACGTCGGCGTCGATCGCCAGCGCGCCGCCGTCGTCCTGCTGACCGCGGACCTCGACGTGGACCTGACCGGCGGCGTAAGCGCCGCCGACGGTCAGCGTGCGCAGGCCGCCGCGCGGCTGGCCGCCGCGCCGCCCGCGCCGCGCGCCGAGGTGCTCGAGCACGAGGTCGACGGTGGCGGTCGGCGCACCGAGGGTGCCCTCGACCGTGGCGCCGCCGCGGATGCGGGCCGACGGCGGTGCCGCCAGCCCGAGGGCGCGGCCCAGCATCGCCAGCTCGGTCTCGGGCAGCGTGACCGCACCGCGCACCGGCAGCGCGGTGGGTGCGAGCCCGCGGCGCAGCGCCGCGATCACGTCGAGCGGCGACGACACCTCGGCCGTGGCCACGGTGGTGCCGCCGAGGCCGGCGCGGACCGTGGCGCGGGCGCCGCTGGCATCGGCGACCAGCTGGAGCGAGACGCCGATGGGCTCGACCAGCGGCCCGGCGCGCAGGTCGCGGGCCACCACGGTCGCCTCGATCTCGCGCAGGCCCGGCGACGCGGTGGCGTCGACGGTGAGCTCGCCGCGCACGGTGCCGAGACCGAGGCTGGCGGCCACGGCGTCGTCGATGGTGAGCGCATCGATGCGGAGCCGGGCGTCCTCGACCGCGCCCAGGCCGAGTCGACGCCAGGCGTCAACGTCGAAGACGTGGATCGGCACCCGGACCGCGGCCGTCACCCGCGCGGCGCCGATGCCGCGCAGCGCCGCGGTCAGATCGACCTTGGTCACCGCCGGCTGGTCGAGGTCGAAGACGACGTCGAGATCGAGCGGCGCCGGCAACCCATCGGCGATCAGGCCGCGGCCGTGAAGCTCGGCGGAGGCGCCGGCGGCCGGCCCGCCGGCCGCGCCGAGCTGCACCAGCGCGTCGATCCGTCCGCCCAGCGGCGTGGTGATCGCGAAGGTGTCGCCGAGCGCGTTCAGATCGACGGCGCGGGCGTCGATCCGCAGCCCGCGCACCGCGCGGCGATCGAGCGCCGTCCACGACGCCAGCTCGGTCGGGCGGCGGGGTGGTGCGAGGTCGACCGCGACGGTGAGCTCGCCGATCGCGGCGCCGCGCACCGCCAGCTCGAGGTGGGCGCGACGACGGTCGAGGCCGGCGCGCAGATCGACCGTGCCGCGCCCCAGCGCCGGCACGCCGGGCAGGCCGCGGACCTGGGCCAGGTCGAGGCCGGTGATGGCGACCTCGCCGGCCACGTCGCCGGGGCGCGCCAGCGAGACCGAGGCATCGACCGCGAGGCTGCCGCCGGCGACCTGACCGCCCACGCCGCTCACCGCGACGCGGTCGGGGGTGATCAGGATGCGGCCGCCGCGGCCGGCGAGGCGGGTGGCGCCGGCATGCAGCGCATAGCGCCCGAGGCGGACGTCGGCGATGGTGGAGCTCAGATCGCCGATCGTGACCTCGGCGTCGACGCTACCGCCCACGCCGAGCGCCGGATCCTCGGCGCGCGCGCTGACGTGGTAGCCGCCGCCGAGGCGGCCGCGGGCGGAGGCTACCACGTCGGGCACGGCCAGGTCAGCGACGGTGACGCCCCGCATCGACAGCGTCGCGGTCCCGCCCGGCCGGGTCGGGACGTCGTCGAGCGCGAGGCGCACGTCGAGGGCGGCGACCCGGACGTCGTCGCGACGCATGCGGCGGCCGGCGATCGTGCCGCGCACCGCGACCCGCGCGGCGGCACCGTCGAGGCGGCCGTCCAGCGTCAGGTCGACGTCGAAGGCGCCGCCGATCGCGATCCGTCCCGGCGTCACGCGGTCGAGGGCGGCGCTGTGCGCGATCAGCGTGCCGTCGCGCACCACGACCGCATCGCCGACCACGACCACCGTGCCGGCGGCGCGCACCCAGGTGTCGCCGTCGCCGCGCGCGTCGACGATCACCGCGGCCGCGTCGCCGCCATCGAACGCCGCGGTCGCGCCGATGCGGTCGAAGCGTACGGCGTCGACCCGGCCGGCACCGCTCACGCTGATCGTGCCGCGCAGCGCCGCCAGCCGGTGGCGAGACGGATCGAGCGCCAGCGCGACCACGACCGCGGCGTCGATCGCGGACGACGGCAACCCGGCCACCACCTCGTGACCGTCGAGCCCGTGGACCATCACCGAGCCGACGACGGTGGGATGGGGCGCCAGCGGCCGCGCCACCACCGCGCCCACGAGGGTCGCCGCGCCGGCGGTGCCGCGCAGCCGGATGGCGACCGCGTCGTTCGCGGCCGGCGCCACGTCGACGTGCAGGTCGAGAGGCAAGCGCGGCAGCATCCACGCCGGCGCCAGCGCGGCGAGCGCCCCCGGGGGCGCCACCACCTGCAGCGCGCCGCGCACGGCGGCCACCCCGGCCGCGCCGCCGTAGCCGACGCCGGTGGCCTCGATCGCCACGCCACCGACCACGAGCTTCGCCGCTGGCACCGCGATGGCCCCGTCGGGGTCGAGCTCGAACCGACCGCTGATGGCCACCGGCGCTCGCCGCACGCGCCAGCGCGCCGCGACGGCGGCCCGCGCCTGCACCGCGCCGTCCTGCTGCACCCGCGCTTCGGCCTCGAGGCCGACGTCGTCGAGGTGATCGACGCGACCGTCGCGCTCGATCGTGATCGCCGCGCCGCGCACGACCAGCCGCTCGATCACGACCTCGAAGGTCAACGGATCGGCGTTGGGCTCGAACATGGTCGCGAGGTTGGGCGGGTCGCCGCCGTGCTGGTGCAGCTCGATCGCCACGCCCTCGACGATCACCGACTCGAGGCGGGCCTCGTCGTCGAGCCACGCGGTCAGCCCGATGTTGAGCTCGACCCGCGCGATCGTGACCGCCGGCCGACCCTCCCGATCGCGCAGCTCGATGTCATGCAGGGAGAAGTCGCCCAGCACGCTGCCCTCGAGCCGACCGATCCGCGCCCCGGCCGGGAAGTACGGCCACAGCTTGGCCTCGAGCTGGGCCCGCACCCGGTCGCGGCCCCAGTCGGTGTGGAGCGCGATCGCGGCCGCGATCCCACCGACCAGCGCCAGCGTCACGGCCGCGAGCACGACGCGGCGCGCCCAGCGCAGCGCCCGGCGGGCCATCAGAACGCCTCGCCGACGCTGAGGTGGTAGGCGAAGCGTTCGCCGGGCCGCGGCTCGCCGGCGCCGGACCGGGTCAGGCGGTAGCCGAGGTCGAAGCGCACCGCGCCCACCGGTGTCGGCAGGCGCAAGCCGAGGCCGCCCGCCCAGTGCAGCGCGCCGAGCGCCAGCTGGTCCCAGGCCTCGGTGACGTCGCCGCCGTCGACGAACGCGGCCCCGGCTAGCCGCCCGAGGTAGCGCAGCTGCGGCATCGGGAAGCGCAGCTCGGCGGACAGCTCGACCATCGCCGCGCCGCCGTACGGCACGTCGAGGCGCTCGCCGTCGACCAGCCCGGCGGCGAACGGTGCCAGGTGACGCTCGGGGAAGCCGCGCTGGCTGTTGGCGCCGCCGGCGAAGAAGCGGCGCGTCGCCGGCACGTCGCCGATCAGCGTGCCGGTGCGGGCCCGCGCCGCCAGCACCACCGGCCCGCCGGCCAGGTAGCCGCGCGCCTCGGGGGCCAGGCGCAGATAGGTGAGCGCGCCGCCCGCGGCCCGGGTGCCCTCCTCGGCGCGCAGCTCGACGTACAGGCCGCGCCGCGGCGCCACCCGGTCGTCGCGGCGATCGACGATCACGCTCTGCTCGAACGCGCCCAGCCGCTCGACGCGATCGAGGCCGAGCCGGGTCGCGGTGGCGGCGTCGACGACCGGCGACACGTCGCGATAGCCGACCACGCCGAGCTGCCAGCCCGCGGTGAGCTGCACGGCGCGGCGATAGGTGGGCGTGCGCGCGGTCAGACGCAGGCGCGGGCCGTAGCTGGTGAAGGCCTCGACCGCCAGGTACGAGAAGCTGGCCTCGACGGTGCCGCTGTAGCGCGGCCGGATCAGATCGAGGCGATCGAGGGTGGCGCTGGCGTCGAGGCGGGGCGCCAGATCGCCGTCGTCGCGCTGGTAGACCAGCGCCGGCCGCAGCTCGCTGCGCGCGGTGGTCAGCGGCCACGGCCACGCCGCGACGCCGTAGATGGCGCGGCCACGGACCTCGAAGGCCAGCGGATCGGCACCGACGCCGCCGCCGAGGCGCAGCTCGTGGCGTGGCGCGGCCGCGACCGTCACCACCACGTCGACGACCTCGCCGCGGGTGGCGCGATCGGGCTCGACCCGCACCAGCGCGAGTCGGCCGAGCTCGTAGAGCGCGGCGCGGGTGGCGTCGAGCGCGCGCGGCGAGAACCGCTGACCCGGCCGGACCTCGATGCGGGCGGCGATCGCGCCGCCGAGGCCGGGCGGCGCGCCGTTGACCGTGACCTTGCCGAACATCGCGCGCGGACCGGCGTCGACCGTGAGGCGGATGACCGCCGCGGCGCGCACCGGGTCGGCGAGGACGACGCCGTCGACGCGGGCCCACGGGTAGCCGAGCGCCTGCAGCGCCGCCACCAGCGCCGGCGGGGCCAGCGCGTACCCGTCGTGATCGAACGGCGCACCGTCGGCGAGCGGCACCCGGGCCCGCAGGGCGGCGGCGTCGACCGCCGGGTCGGGCGGCAACCCGACGACCTCGACCCGCAGCACCCGGGCCCGGGCGCCCTCGACGATGCGGAAGCTGACGTCGGCGCGGCCGCCGCGCTCGCGGACGTCGGTCTCGACCGTCACGGCGAAGAAGCCGCGGCGCACGTAGTAGCCGCGCACGCGGCGGCGATCGAGCGCGACCAGGAAGCGCGCGAACGGCTGGCCCAGCTCGCGGGCGTGGCTCAGGCCGAGGCCGTCGCGCACCGCGTCCTCGTCGACCGCGCCGAGGCCCACGAACGCGAGCTCACCCACCCCGGTCTCACCCGCCGGCACCGGCTTCAGGTGCGCGGCGCACCCGCCCGCCAGGACCGCACCCGCCGCGGCGAGCACGGAGACCAGGACGGGCAGCGACAGGGAGCGGGCGACCATGAGCTCGATGGACGCCCGGAGCACAGCGCCATTCAGGGCGTATCACGAAGCGCGAGCTCGAGCGGGGGTGGCGTCGCGTCCGGGCGACGACGCCAGGCGATGGATCGGCCGCGGCCGGGTAGCCCTTCATGCGCCACGGCGCATTCTCGACTGCCTGCAGCGCTTTGATCTTCCCGGATCCCCCGCCGCCGGGCGGAATCCTCGTCGGGAGCCCGGCTCAAGATCTCACCTATGAGTCCGAGCTAGTCCCACAGCGGATCGGTCGACGCGGTCTCGGCCAGCAGGTCGGAGGTCTCGTGGTTGCCGTACCAGGCGACGCCGTCGTCGGTCCACGCGATCTGATCGTAACAGGCGGCGACCAGGCCGCGGCGCGCGTCGAAGCTGGTGGCGTGGATCTTCGGCTTCACGATCTCGATGGCGCCGCCCTTCACGCGGCCCACGCCACGGGTGCCGGCCGCTACCCAGAGCTGGTCCTTGAAGCGGGCGACGCCGTACAGCGGTCCGTCGTCGACGAGCACGACCTCCCACTTCTTGGCGGTGCCGCGGAGCAGGGCGCCGTCGTCGGCAACGGCATGGATCTCGTCCTCGTCGATCACCTGCAGGTGCTCGAGGTTGCCGTCGGTGAGCGCCTTGATCTTCTTCCAGGCCTTACCGTTCCAGCGCGCGATCAAGCCGCGGCGGCCCACGGCGTAGATGATGTCCTTGGCCACCCCGTGCACCTCCATCACACCCCATCCCGGTGACGGCATCTCCGCCCATTTCTTGCCGTTCCAGCGAAACATGATGCCGGACTTCAGGTCGCGGTCGGCCCAGGCGAAGACGTTCTTCTCGTCGAGCCCCCAGACGCCCATCAGCGCCGCCCGCAGATCGTCCTGGTGGAAGTCGTCGTCGTCATTCGTGTCGCCGATGGCGCCGAAGCGGTAGATGCCGTGACGCGACCGGGTCACGAAGATCTGCGCGCCCGAGTACCACAACCCGGTCGCCCAGCCCGAGCCACCGATCAGGTAGCGGCGGCGCTTGGCGTTGGCGTGCCATACCCACGAGTCGGACTGGCCGGGCGTGAATCCTTTCGACTTCGGGAACCGCATCGAAAGGAAGGCCAGGTCGTCACCGGAGAAACCACTGATGTGGTGGTTGCGCATCGCGAGCTTCATCGTGCGCGCATCCTAGCGTCGAACGTGTGGTGACGGTGGGCGCCAGGTGATGGTGCCAGACGCGGCCCCGACGCCAGACGTCAGGGTGCAGATCTGATCCTGGCACCGGGACGGTCGGGAATTTCGGTTGAGCGGCACATGTTTGCGACGGCATGAAGCTCGCCGCCTCGCCCACGCCCCCGGCCGCCCGTCACACGCCTGCGATCGAGAAGCCTCGGCGAGCCGAGGAGCAACTCGCCGAGATCAGGGCCTTCATGGATGCTCACCGGATGAAGGAGAAGTTCACGCCGGGCTCGTTCGGCGAGTTCGAGACGGAGCTGCACCGGCGCCTGCTGGAGCTGGAGCGCGATCTGATCGCCGAGGCGATGCGGGCGCCGTTCGGCACCACCGACAGCCTCGCCATCACCACCGCGGGCGGCACCGTCAACGTCGCGGCGCCACCGTCGATCACCCTGGTCGACGACCCCACCAACGGCCTCCAGATCCAGAGCATCGGCACCGCCCAGACGGTCCGCTTGCTCGCCTTCGGGTACGACGCCAACGACAACCGCTTCGGCGTGCTGTGTCGCTTCCCGTTTTCCAACCCCGCCCGCATCTCGCACGCTTCGTTCGTGGCCGCGATCCGCACCGCAGGCGGCGGCGCGTTCCCGGGCACGGTCATGGCCGGCATCAGCAACCAGGGCGACGTGAACGGCTGGGACGACGTTGCTCGCGTGGGCGAGGCCGAGCGCTGGTTCCAGCTCGGCGGCGCCCAGCTGAATCTGATGGGCGAGTTGCAGTAGTCGTCGGCCAGATAGCTCGAGGTCCTCGAGCCGGCCAGCGCGGTCTGCGCGGTCTGCGGCGGCGACACCTCCGGTGATGCGGACGGTTCGGCCGACACGGCCGACGCGACCGTGGACGCCGCGGTCGACGGCCGGCCGCTACCGTTCCTGCTCAGACGTGGCGACATGCCGACCACGCCGAGATCTCCCACGCGTCGGCGAGCCCGCCGCGCGACCAGACGGCTCACTCGGTCACCAACGTCCGGTGGGCTGTACTCAGGGACTAAGGACGCCCGCGGCCGTCGACCTTGGTGCGCTGCGCGGCCGACAGCAACCGGCGCGTGCGGGTGAGTGCGCCGAGGCGGGCCTTGCGCACGGTGCTCTCCTGGCGCGAGATCTCGTCGACCAGGCGATCGACCTCGGCGGCGTCGGTGTCGTCGTCGGCCAGCTCGCCGCGCAGCTCGCGCGACAGCTCGTGGATGCGCTTGGTCGCCGGTGCGACCGCGGCCTTCTGCTGGGCGGCGATGCGCTTCAGGTCGGTGCGCTGGGCCGGCGTGAGCTGCAGATCGTCGAGGTCGAGGTCGAAGTCGAAGGAGAAATCGTCTCCGAAGTCGAGGACCATCGGCGGCTGCGGAGGATGGGGCGGCATGCGCCCGTGGCGGCCCGACGGTGGGCCCGGCGCCCACGGGTCGTCATCGACATCCGGGGCATCAGCATCGTCGTCGTGGTCGAAGTCGAAATCGAAGTCCATGTCTTCGATGCCAGAGTCGCGGAGCGCCTTGGCGACATCGCGTTCGACCGACTTCTCGAGCTGCTCGCCCCAGCGGTCCATCTGGCGACCGAACTCGTCCATGTCCCCGGCCATGTTGCCGGCCATGTCGACGAGGTCGTCGAGGTCGGCGTCACGCAGCTTCGCGAGCTGCTGCTTCAGCTTGGCCTTGAGCGCCGGCGGCACGTGCGGGTTGCCGTCGATCTCGGTGAGCGCGCGATCGATATCGGCGCGGGCGCGATCCAGCTCGGCCTCGACCTGGGCGCGGACGTGATCGGGAACCTGGATGGGTCGCGGGGCCTGGGGCGGCCGGGGCGGCCGGGGCGGCCGGGGCGCGCGCGGCGGACGCGGTCCGCGCGGGGCGACCGGCGCGTCCGGCGGCTCGGGCGGCTCGGGCGGCTGCGGCTGGGCGGCGATGGGCGACGACACCACGGCGGTGGTGAGCAGAGCGATGGCGAGGGAACGCAGGCGGATCATGGCTGTCCTCCGAGCCGCAGCACGGCGTGGTAGTTGCGAACCGGGGTCTCGATGTGGTCCCAGTCGGCGCTGGGCGCGAGCGCGCGGGTCATGGTGGCGCCGCCGACCAGCTCGCGCAGCTCGTCGTCGGTGATGCCGTCGTCAGGCGCGGCCGGCTCGTCGACGCCGGGCAGGTCGCCGGCGGGCCGGACCGCGACCGGAGGGTCGGCCCGGCGGCCACCGCCGCGCTGGCTGGACACGATCAGCACGGTGGCGGCGGCGGCGACGACGGCCGCCAGTCCGAAGCCGACGATGCGCTGGCGGCGGCGGGCGGCCAGACGCTCGCGGGCGCCGGCGATGACGCGCGACGTGAACCCCGGACCGACCTCGGCCGCCGTCGCGATCGAGGTGACCAGGCGCGCCATCGCCGCCAGCCGCGCGCAGTCGGCACAGGCGGCGAGGTGGTCGCGGTCGCCGTCGGACAGCGGCTGTCCCGAGAGCAGCGAGTCGGAGATCTTGGTACAGCGCTTCATCGGTGTTCCTCCATCAGATCGCGCAGCCGCGCGAGGCCGCGGACCAGGTGAGTCTTGGCGGTTGCGAGCTCGACGCCGAGCAGGGCGGCGACCTCGGGGACGGGCAGATCGTGGCCGTAGCGCAGGACCAGCGCGGCGCGTTGCTTGGCTGGCAGCACCTCGATGTGGCGAAGCAGCGCCATCACCTCCTGGCGGTCGGCCAGGGTGGCGGCGGCGGTCGTCGTGCGGGTGCCGTGCAGCGGCGGCCCGTCGAGATGATCGCTGTCGGCGGGCATCGCGGGCCGGGCAGCGCCATCGGCGGCGGCGCCCGGCTCGTCGGTGGCGCGCTCGAACCAGCGCCCGAACACCGCGCGCTTGAGCCGGCGGCGGCGCAGCGTACGCAGGCAGGTGGTGGCGACGACGCGCAGGAACCACGCCGGCGCCGCGGCCGGATCGCGCAGGTCGTCGAGGCGTTCGCAGGCCCGGGCCAGCGCCTCCTGCACCGCCTCCTCCGCCTCGGCCCGGCTGCCGAGCATGTCGTAGGCGATGGCGTAGCCCCGGCGCGCCGGGCCGGCGGCGAGGTCCGACAGCAAGCGTCCGCGGGCATCGGCGCCCGCGATGGTCAGCGAGGCTTCGCGTGACAAGGTGATGGGTCCCGTCGCGTACACTCTATGGGCAAGGAGCCGCAGCGGGGTGCCGCGGTTGACACGCTCTCGCCACCGCCGGCTGGCGCGGTGGCTGACACCGCGCAACCCGGCGGGATCGTTACGTTCCATGGTACGGGGAACCGGCTGCCCGGTGGCGGCTGCGTGGTGGCTGACACCGGGCGACCGGGGGAATCGTCGCGCCTGCGGGCGGCGCCGGCATGACCGCGGCGGACGGCCGGCCGGACAGGAGGTCCGGCTTCCGGACTCGTCTGTCCGGGATCCGGACGACTCACGCCAGTGGTCGTGGGCTTGGGCGTGGCACAGGTCGTGCTCCAGTGCACCGGGTGCTGGCTCGACTCTGCTCTTCGACGTTGCGTGGTGTCGACGCGATCCCCATCGACGTCGAGGTCGACGTGGCCGCCGGGCAGTTGCCGACCTACCACGTGGTCGGCATGCCGGCCCCGAGCGTGCGCGAGGGCGCGGTTCGCATCCGCGCCGCGCTCGAGGCGGTAGGCCAGTCGCTGCCGCCCAAGAAGATCACCGTGAACCTGGCGCCAGCCGACCTGCCCAAACCCGGGACCGCGTTCGATCTGCCGATCGCCGTCGGCGTGCTGGTGGCGGAGGGACTGTTCGCGCTCGGACCGCTCGAAGGCCTCATGCTCATGGGCGAGCTCGGGCTCGACGGCACGCTGCGCAAGGTGCGGGGCGCGCTGGCGGCGGCGATCACGGCGCGGCGACACGGCATGCGCGGCATCGTCCTGCCGGTGGCGTCGGCGGGCGAGGCGGCGGCGGTCGACGGCCTCGAGGTCTACGCGGCCGGACACCTGTCCGAGGTGGTCGCGGCGCTCGCCGGGGTGGCGCCGCTGCGGGCCGCGCAGGCGCTGCACGCGCGGGCCGCCGAGCGCAGCGGCCTCGACCTCGGCGACGTTCGCGGCCAGCCGCTGGCACGGCTCGCCACCGAGGTCGCGGTGGCTGGTGGGCACAACCTCCTGCTCGTCGGCCCGCCCGGCATCGGCAAGCCTGGTCCACCCGACCCACGGACGAAGGTGACGACCCGGGCAGCGTCCCCGGCCAACTCTCGCACTGGGAACGCCAAGGAGAGCACGAACTCGTTCTTCGACACCGGTCTTACCTGGAAGGCGTGGCTCCGCTTGAGTTCCTGGAACAGTGCTCGCTGCGCCTCAGGCCGCTCGTCGAGGTATTGG
>CANKMW010000047.1 GCA_947483555.1 Myxococcales bacterium | reverse complement strand
GCGAAGATCTGCGCTTGACACCACCGCCACTACATAGTCGTGGGGCGTCGCGATGGGCAGGCCCCACCGCGCCGGCCGCGCACGGCACGGCGGGGCGGGAGCATCACCAGATCCCCGCTCCGCGCCGTCTACGGCCTGCGGACTCCTGGCGCACGCATCCGTGCACGGTGGCGAATACGGTGCAGCCCCGGCGCGTTGTGAGCGCGTGCGACGACTCGCGCTGCTCGCAGCCACCGCCCTCGGCGCTACCGGCTGCGCCGACGCTCGCCGACCGACGGCGCCGTCGGTCGTCCTGGCCCCGGCGGACGCGGCCACCGCTTCCGATGCCGTCGACGCGGGCCCGCCGCTAGCCACCGATCTTCGCCTCGAGCTCGCCGCGCTTGCGGCTCGACGCCGCGCCGAGCTCGATGCCCTGGTGCCCGAGCCGCCTTCGTCCACCACCGACCATCTCGCCGCGCTCGCGTTCTGCCCGCGTCCGACCGCAGCCGAGCTCGCGGCGCTGCGTGCGCGGGTGTCAGCCTGGATCGATCGAGCCGCGCCGAGCGAACGCCAGCGCGAAGACTCGATCGGCAGCTTCGCCGCCGGATGCGCCGAGGCCGCCGGCGTCGTCGTCGACGTCCAGGCCGACCTCTACGATCGCGGCGCGCGCGATCGCTTCGCCGCAGGCGTCCGCCGCCACGGTCACTGGTGGACGCTGCGGGTCGGCGCTGGCTCGATCGACGTCATCGCCCACGTGCGTGGCATCGCGCGGGACGACTTCATGGAGTGGTCGTGGATCCAGACCAGCGCGACCCTGGTGCTAGCCGATCTCGACGGCGACGGCCTCTTGGAGCCGCTCCTGGTCCGCGACGCGCACGAGGGCGGCGCCACTTCCGAGACCACGCTCTCGGTCGCCGTCGTCGCCGGCGTACGCGACGTTGGACATCACGCGGGCTCGATCGGGCTCGCGCGGTGGCAACCGCCGCCCGGCGAGGGCGTGGTCGTGGTGGCGCTCGCCGGCAGCGCCGGTAGTCGGACGATCTTCCGCTGCGTCGACGCCGCGCCCACCTGGCACGCGTGTCCGGCGTCGGCGCTGGCCGAGCGCCACGATCGCGCGCTGGAGGCGATCCGCGTGCTCAACGGCGGACTCCCCCATGGCACACCGGATCGCGAGCTGGTCGAACACCTGCTCGCGGTCCTCGACATCCCGGCCGACCAGCGCGCCGCGCTGGTCGCGCGCTCTCCGATCGCGCCGGTCTCGGTCCTGGGCCGCCGCCTGCTGGTCGATCGGGTCGCGACCCGCTGGACCCGCACCGCCGCCGAACAGGCCGCCATCTTGCGTGCCACCGAGGACGCCGTGGCCCACCGCATGCGCGAGGCGCTCGGCGAGACGCCGTGCCCGCCCGGCCGCGATCGCGAACCCGACCGGGCCACCGCCACGATCGGGCGCTGGATCACCGCCCGCGAGCGCCGTCCTGCGTCGATCGCGCTCGGCCACTCCTGCGTCGGCCCGCGCGGCGCCTACTGGCTGGCCACCTGGCGACACCCGCGCGGCACCTCGCCCGTCGAGCGCCAGGCCCTCTTCTTCATCGCCGCGGGTCGCCCGCGCCCGCTGCTCGAGTCCACGGTTCCGCTACACGACGACGACTCCGGCCTGTCCCCCGCCGGCGACGGCGCGATCGACGCCAAGTACTCGCGGGCCGGCGACACGATCACCGCCCTCGTGGCCTCACCCGGAGCCACGCTCACCGCCGTCGTCGACGGCGCGATCACCGGCACCCGCACCGTCGGCAATTCGCCCGCGCTGGTCTGGACCTGGCGAGATCCCAGCGTCGAGGTCGAGATGCACGCCGATATGTTGGCCCGCACCGGCCCCGATCCGATCACGTACTGGCGGGCCACACGATCGGGCGTCGAGGTCGCGACCTCGTTCGTCCGGCCCGTCCTTCGCGACTCGCCGACCGCTACCGATCCTCTCGGCCAGATCCTCGAGACCTCGGAGCGCCACGCTGAGGCCGAGCTGGAGGCCGCTTATCTCCAGGACGATCGCCTGTCCAACCCCGACTACCGCGCCGACATCCTCGCGGCGCTCACCCTCCTGGGTGCATCAACCGAGCTGCTCGATCGATTGCGCGCCAGCGGCCCGTGAGCCGATCGGTCGCCGGGGTGGCCAACCGCCTCGCGGGCACCGGCGCGGCGGCGGTCGGCCCGCCAGGTCGCACCTCAGCGGGCCTCCCACACCAGGTGGAGGCGGCCGTCGCGGTAGACCTTGCCGGCGGCGCCGAGCCCGGTGCCGTCGTCGGTGATGCGGGCATGCACCCGGGTCGCCGGCGTCAGCACCGCGTCGCGGCCGTGGACGAAGCTCTGCTCGCGGACCACCGCGAGGTAGGCCTTGTCGAGGGCAAGCGCGCGGGCGCGGCTCGGCGCCAGCGCCCAGGCCAGGTCGCGATCGCCGCCGACCGCGGCCCGCCGCAGCTCGGCCTCGGCGAGCCGGCCACCGGGGAAGAAGCGGGCCAGGAGCTCGTCGTTGGTCCGGGTCTCGTCGCCGCCCTGGACCCGCGCGAAGTACGTCACCAGCTCGGGAGCGGTGTGTCCGACCTGCGGACGGTCGTGCAGACCGCGCAGGTCCTGGTGGCGCCAACCGTCGCGGCCCGGCACCTTGCGCGCGAAGCTGAAGGTGTGATCGATGGTCACGCCGACGTGACCGTGACAGCCCATGCAGAAGCGGTGCTCCTCCTCGCTCTGCACCCGCAGCGTGCCGCGCGCATCCTCGATGTAGCCCTGGAGCTGCCAGCCCCACGGGTTGAGCAGACCCATCTCCGGATCGCCCTGGTACACCGGGAGCTTGCCGGCGGCCTTGTCCTCGGCCTCCTCGGCGTAGGCGCGCTGCAGGCCCCAGTCGTCGGGGTCCTCGACCTTGCGCATGTAGCGCAGCTCCTTCATCCGCGCCGCCATCAGCGTCGGCGCGTCGGGATCGAGGTAGCGCACGCTGTGCAGGAGTTCCATGCCCTCGGGGTACGCCTGCGCCACCACCCGGGAGTTGGCGGCGCCGCCAGCGTAGCGCGGGGGCAACTGGCGAATCCGTTGCGTGGCGGCGCGGAGCTGGCCATCGCCGTCGAGGTCGAAGCCGATCAGGCGCTCGTCGACCGGTTCGACGGCGCGGTCGACGGCCCGGGTGCCGTAGTCCTCGACCGCGATCGCGGCCTCGAGCAGCGACAGGTTGAGGCGGTAGACGTCGCGCGACGGCCGGCCGTCGGCGGCGCGGCGAAATCTGTCCGGCAGCCGGACGAATAGGTCGCTGCTCGAGCCGTTGCTGGGCCAGAACGCGCCAGGAAAGGGATGAAATCGCACCGCGCGCCAGCCGCTGCCATCGCGGGCGAAGCCGTCGTCGTCGAGACCGCGGCCGAGGTCGAGGTCGGGGCGAAAGCCCTGGTAGCTCGCCGGTAGCGCCTGCATCGTGGCCCGGAGCGGCGCGTAGTTGTCGCCGCGGACCCAGCGCAGGATGTCGTCGTCGCCGATCCCGGCGATGAACGGTCGCCGGTCGACGAACAGGTTGGCCCAGTGATTGTCGAGCGCCGCGTCGGAGAACGCGTAGGTCTCTTGCAGCTCGACATCGTCGAGGCTGTTGCGGCCCTGGCCGCGAGCGTGGCACACCCAGCACGGGTTCGACTCGCCAGCGGTCCGCGTGTAACACATCGGCGGTACCGCGGCCTCGAGGTTGTCGACCTTGCCGCTGTGCGCCACGGCGTAGGCCAGCGGCCCTTCGTACGCGGACGCCCCGCGCTGATCACAACCGAGACCTAACCCGGTGACGATCAGCGCGAGGCCAACGAATCTTGCCGCGCTGGTCGGCATCAGCGCGGCGGCCAGTTCGACAGGATGTCCTCGCCGGGATGCTGCACGTTGAAGAACAGCGTGCCCATGCCCGGGGTGAACGCCGGCCCGGTGGCCTCGGCGTCGCTCGGCGCGGCGGCGATGCGGAACGCGAGGCCGTAGGTCGGCGTCGGCGTGGCCCGGTGCGCCGGATCGAGGTCGAGGTAGTAGACGCCGTCGGCCGAGCGGCGCGTCGAGCTGCCGAAGTAGCCGTCGGTGCCGAACCACACGCCGCCGTCGGCGTCGATGGCGATGTTGTCGGGGCTGCCGGCATCGAACACGCCGGCGGCCAGGCTGCCCTGCCACACCTGCCAGTACGAGAACGTCATCGACGTCGCCGGGGTCCCGGTCACCGTCTCCTCGATCGCGAAGATGCCGCCGGCCCGGTCGCCGCGGTTGGGCTGGGTCGCGGTCGGCGCCAGCAGGACCCCGTTCTGATCCAGCGCCACGGTGCCCGCGTGGTTGGTGAACGCGACGTAGAGCCGCGGCTTGCCCGAGATGTCCATCGGGTTGTACTCGATGTCCTCGGGGCGGTTGAGCTCCATGGCGCCGATCTTGAGCGAGGCCGTGAACAGCGCCTTGCGGATGTCGGCGTCGCTGGCGAAGCTGCCGATGCCGTTCCAGGTCGGATCGGTGAGCGCCTGACCGACCGACCTGGCCGAGACGCCGAGCGCCGTGGCGTTGGGCGCGGGCGACGTCGAGGTCGTCGACAGCTCGAGCCAGCGACCGTTGCCGGGCGCGGGCTCGGTCGGCGCGGCCTGGCTGGCCTGCAGGCGGCGGCCGTGGGCGTTGTCGAGGCCCGAGAAGTGCGACACGTAGAGCTTGCCGCTATCGAGCAGCGCGCGGATCTGCGGCCGGGTCATGCCGAGCTGGTACGGCTGGCTGGTGACGAACTTGTAGATGTGGCCGGAGCGGCGATCGTTGCCGGCGTAGACGACGATCGGCTGGCCCGGAAGCAGCTTCCAGTCGGTGCCCATGGCGAAGGCGGCGTTCTCCCAGCTGGCGCGGCCCATGGCGCCGAGCTTGCGGTGGCCGACCCCGGCGGTGGTCTTGCCGTAGTACTCGCCGGGCGCCTGGCCCGGATCGATCTCGACCAGGAAGCCGTAGGCGTCCTTGGGGTGCGAGGCGTTGGCGTCCGGGCTGGCAAAGTCACCCACCGTCGACGGCGTGGTGTCGAACGAGACGCTGGCGCCCGGATCGAAGCCGCGGCCAGCGAGGAAGCGGTTGCCCGAGCTCCACGCGGTCTCGATGTCGCCGTAGGCGAACGCGACGTTCTCCTCCGCCGTGATGATGGTGCCCCACGGGGTTTGCGTGCCCGAGCAGTCGGCCATGATGCCGGCGACCACGTCCTCGGGCAGCGCCGCGCCGACGTCGTCGTGATCGGGACTGACGTCCATGCCGGTCACCTTGACCAGGGTGGCGTCGGTGGCGTCGTAGCGCCGCGGCGCCTGCGAGCGATCGAGCGCCCACTCGCCGGTCGCCGGGTCCTGGGCCATGCGGAACCAGGCGCCGCCGACCTGCTTCTTGAACTCGTCGGTGTAGATGTTGAGGTCAGCGTCGGTCCAGGCGTTGCTGGTCGGCGACCCGGCGATGGTTCCCCAGTAGGACAGGAAGCGGGCCAGGGTGAGGTGTTGACCGGTGGCAGCGGCGGTGGTCCGGGGGCGGCCGTTCGACACGTACTCGTGATTGACCCAGACCCAGCCGGCGGTGTCGCTGCCGTGCCAGTACGGCGTCGACGCGTTCTGCCAGCCATCGCCGAAGAAGGCCATGTAGTCGGCGTTGGCGCCGAACCGCGGCGTCGTCGTCGGGCTGGTCATGTTGTCCCAGGTCAGCGGGTCGAGCCACTTGATGACGGTGTCGGGCACCAGGCCGCGGATGGCGCGCACGCTGTCGGTGGTGGCCACCGACAGCGGGAACTCCATGCCGGCGGGCATCGTGCCGCGACCGTAGTGGGTGACCAGCGCCTTGACGTAGTCCGGGATGTTGGTGGCGCCGGTGGCGGCGGCGTCGCAGAAGGTCAACGACACCATCGACGACAGCGGCACCGAGCCCGGTACGCCTTCGGCCTCGGTCTCGACCCCGCCGCCGACCGGGCAGTTGCCGCCGGGGCGTCCCGGCTCGCCGTCGACGCCGTCGACGCCGTTGACGCCGTCGTCGCCCGACGGGCCCCGCGGACCGAGGGGGCCTTCGGGGCCGCCGGGGCCCGGCTGACTGTTGTCGCCGCAGGCGAGCAGCGACGCACACAACGCCGCGGCGAGCATCGAAGTCGATAGACGCATGGGTTCGCTCCTGGTTGGGTTGTGCGCGCACATTGCCGGCGGCGCGTGAACCGACCGCTGCCGCCTCGCAACACTTCACGCTGCGGTCGGCGACGCGGTTGCGACGAAGCGGCGTCACGCGATCGCGGCTTCACGCCGCCGTCACGTGCGCGGCGACAACGTTTCCGACCCGCCGCGCTCGGGCCATCGCGGCGTCGTCGAGCCGCCACCGGGAGGTGCCATCAAGGATGGCAACACAACAACGCCGGAGGTTCTCGATGACGCGCTATCAGGTTCGTACGCTGACCACCGACGACTTCGCCGCCCTGACCCAGCTCGAGCGCGACGTGTTCGGGTCCATGGGCGAGGACGTCCTGTGCCCGCACTACCTGCGGGTGTGTACCGAGATCTTTCCCGACACCTGCTTCCTCGCCCTCGACGACGATCGCCCGGTCGGGTACCTCTTGTCCTTCGTCAAGGAACGGCGGGCGTGGTGCACCACCCTGGCGATCCGCGAGGAGTACCAGCGCAAGCGCGTGACGGCGATGATGATCGGCACCTTCGTCCGCACCATCCTCGAGCGGGTCGACGTGTGCTGGTTCACCGTCAAGGAGGACAACGTGGCGGCGCGTGCCCTGCACGCGATGCTCGGCGCCACCGAGGCCGACCGCCGCCGCGACTTCTACGGGCCGGGCGACGAGCGCATCGTGTCGTGCATCGACCGCGCGACGTTCGAGCGCATGCGTCCCAAGTACGAGCGCCTCGGTCTGGTCGATCGTCGCGTCGCGGCCAGCGAGGCGGCGTGAGCGGCACGTCGCTGGCAATCCCCGGGCTGGCGAGCGCGGTGGGCGTCGCCGTCGGGGCGCGCGCCAGCTCTCGCATCGCGCGCGCCACGGTGACCAGCCTGGCCGCGCTCGGCGAGGCCCGGCTCGGCACCCACCGGACGCCGACCATGCGAGCCCAGGCGCTGTCGGCGACGGCGCGCGACGTGTGCGCCATCCACGCCCTGGAGATCGAGGTGATCGGGATCTTGCCGGAGCGTCCCTGCATCCTGGTCGCCAACCACGTCTCGTACCTCGACCCGCTGGTGATCCTGTCGCAGATGCCGGCCGCGCCGATCGCCAAGGCCGAGGTCGCCGACTGGCCGGTGATCGGTCCGGCGGCGCGCGCGCTCGGCACCAACTTTGTCAACCGGGCCTCGGTCGCCGCGCGCGCGGTCACGCTGCGGCGCGCGCTCGCCGCCCTGCACGCCGGAGTGAGCGTCCTCAACTTCCCCGAGGGCACCACGACCAGCGGCGAACGCCTGCTGCCGTTTCACCGCGGCATCTTCGGCGCTGCCATGATCGCCAACGTGCCGGTGGTGCCGCTGGCGCTGACCTACGACAACCGCGATCTGGCGTGGACCGGCGACGCGACGTTCCTGCCTCACTACTGGCGCCTGTCGACGCGGCGGCGAGCGCGCGCCCGGCTGGTCGCGCGCGCCGCGATGTGGGGCCGTCCCACCGAGCAACCGGTCGACTTCGCGGCCCGCGTTCGCGCCGCGATCGCCGTGTCGCTCGATGGCCATCTGCGTTCGTGAAGGAGCCGACGATGTCACAGCAATCCGCCTTCGAGTACCTGCGCCACGGTCAGGCCCCGTTCTTCCGCCTGCCACTGTGCGATGTGCAGGCCGCCGACCGGTACCACGGCAGCGATGTCGTGCTGGTGGGCGTACCGACCGACGCCGGTACCACGTACCAGCCCGGGGCCCGGCTGGCGCCGTGGGCGCTGCGGCGAGTCAGCGCGCTGGTGCAGAGCTACCACGCCACCGCCGGCATCGACGTGTTCCAGACCCTGGTCTGCCGCGACGGCGGCAACGTCGCGTTTCCGCCGTTCGATCGCGGCGCGATGCGCGACGCCGTCCAGGCCGAGGTGGCAGCGATCGTGCGCGCCGGCGCGGTGCCGATCGTGGTCGGCGGCGATCACTCGGTGGCGCTGCCGGCGCTGCGCGCCATCCACGCCGCGCACGGCCCGGTGGCGATCGTCCACGTCGATGCCCACCTCGACACCTCCAGCGCCGACACCTGGGGCGACGAGTTCCACCACGGCACCCCGATGCGCCACATCATCCGCGAGGGTCTGGCCGAGGCCGGCCAACTCTATCACGTCGGCATCCGCGGCTCGTGGAGTGGCGCCGACGACGCGGAGGTCACGCTCGACGCCGGCAACCGCATCTTCTTCATCGACGAGGTCGTCGCACGCGGCATGCCGCATCTGTGTGCCGAGCTGCGCGAGCGCATCGGCCGCCGGCCCACCTACCTGTCGTTCGATGTCGACGCCATCGACCCGGCGTTCGCGCCGGGTACCGGAACGCCGGTGCCGGGTGGGCTCGACGCCCGCGAAGCCCTGGCCCTGGTCCGCGGACTCGCTGGCGTGCGCCTGGTCGGCGCCGATCTGTGCGAGGTCTCGCCGGCGCTCGATCATGCCGACCTCACCGCGCACCTCGGCGTCGCCGTGATCTACGAGGCGCTGGCGCTCATCGCCATGCACCGCGTCCACGACGCCTAGCCGCCGCAGCGAGCTCGCGGCCAGGAGTCTGCAGGGCGTAGACGGCGCGGAGCGGGGATCTGGTGATGCTCCCGCCCCGCCGTGCCGTGCGCCGCCGGCGCGGTGGGGCCTGCCCATCGCGACGGCCCACGTGGGCCTGCGCGCCGGGTCCTCGCTTGGGATGACCGCGCCGCGCACTGCCACCGCGGAGCTCGCGGATCGATCCACTCGGGCTGCAGGAAGTCGAGCAGCGAAAGGTGGCGGCGCAGGGTGCGGCGCAGGCGGTGCGGCTTGATCGGGTTGAACCAACCCTGCCGGCTGAACAGCTGGCGCGGGTTCTTCTTCACCCACGACCACGATCCCAGCTCGAGGGTGAGCGGCAGGAACACGCCGGGTCGCGCCGCCGCCAGGTGCTGGGCGTAGACGTGATCCCACAGGTCGCCCTGGATGGTGTAGGCGCGGGCCTGCGGCTCGACGCGGTAGACGTGATGCGGCTGGCTACCATCGAGCAGATCGACGAGCGCGCGCAGCTCGGGAAGCTGCGGCATCGGCCGCCGCGTGCGGGCCCAGGGAAACCACAGGCGGTCGACGAGGCCGAAGCCGGAGTGGACGTCGAGCGCGATCGCCGCCGGCGCACTGGCGATCCCGTGCGCCACCCACGTCACCAGCGCCGCGGCCTCGGGTTCCATCGCCGCGCCGGCCTCGCCGCGGTACCAGGGCAGCCAGCGCGCGAGCCGCTGGCCGCCGACCAGCGGGGTGGCGCGGCCGACTCGATCGCCGGGCGCGTTGCGCATCAGATCGACGCCGCTGCCGTTGGCGCGCGTGCCGCGCGCCAGCCCGACCGGGTTGAGCGCCGGCAAGAGCCAGAGCCGCGCTCGATCGAGCACCTCGTGGCCGGCGCGATCCCACGTCAGCCGACCGAGCAGCGCGGCCAGGAACGCCAGCACCACCTGGGTACCGATCCGCTCCAGGCCGTGCACGCCGACGACGACGATCAGCAGCGGCGTGTCGGCGGCGGTGGAGCCGAGCTCGAGGGCGTGCACGCGGCGGCGCACGCCGTGATCGTCGACCTCGGCGAGCACCCGGTGGCGCGCCAGCGGGCCGGCGCGCTCGACGAGCTCGGCCAGCGCGTCGAGCTCGGGCACCGCCGCGGCGGCGATCACGCCGCGCGGACCTGGCGCTCCGCCGCGTCGAACCGCACCCGCAGCCACGTCCGCGGCCGGGCCGCGGCCCGCAGGAATCCGGGCGGCGGGCCGCCGGCGCCGCCGCCGGGCGCCAGCTCTTCGACGCTGACCGCCGTGATCGGTGTGCCAGCCACGGCCGCTGCGATCAGCTCGTCGGCGTCGTCGGTGCTGATCAGCACCCGCGGCTCCGCCCACGGTGCGGGCGCGGCAGCGTCGAGCACGGCGGCGCGCCCGAGGCCGGCGAGCTGGGCCAACGACCGGCCGACCGCGTCGACCGGCACGCGCGCCAGCACCGCCAGCGTCGAGATCAAGCACGGCTCACGAAGCACCAGCACGCCGGTCGGCGCCTCGCCCATCACCTCGACATCGACGCCGGCCAGGGTGATCAGGTTCTCGGCGATCCAGGTCAGCTGTGCCCCCCGCGCCGGCACGTCGGCGACCGCGCCCTCGATCAGGAACAGCCCGGCTCGCGCCACCCGGCGTGGCCAGCGCAGGACCCGGTCGGCTGCGGTCGGCTCGCTCACGGCACACCCGGGTTGGCGGCGCCGCGGCTGTCGGTCGTGATGGTCGCGAACCCACCGCTGTCGCCGCGGCGCGCCAGCGAGCCGCCCGGCGGCGAGGCGCCTTGCGCCCAGTCGACGCCATCCACCAGCGCGCCATCAGCGGCGCGATAGATCCACACCTCCTCGTCGCCGGCGAGGCGGAAGCCGGTGGTGGCGTCGTCGATGGCGCAGACCTGGCGCTCGCCCGGGGCGAGGGTGGTCGCGCCCAGCGGCCGCGCCCGGTCGAGCCGGCCGCGCTCGTCGACCACGACGAAGTCGACGAGCTCGACCGGTTCGTCCGAGACGTTGAGGACCTCGACCCAATCATCGGGGATCCCGGCGGCCGCGACCTCGGTGAGCGCCAGCGCTGGCGCCGTGCTGTCGGCCGCGGTCGCGCACGCGGCGGTCGTGACGATCGCCACCGCGACCATCGCGCGCGACGTGCGGGAGCCTGAGGTTGGCATGTCGCCATGGCACCAGCCCGCGGTGACGCCGTCATCCCGCGATCATGGCCGCCGGGTGAACCCTGTGCGTCCGCGCCGTCATCAACGCCCACGGCAACCGTCGCCGGCGAACACGGCGGGCGTTGGTGCGCCTCATGCTCCGCACACGCGTCGACCTTTCGCTGGTCGGCCGAAGAGCGCCTGGCGTCGCGACCACAGGTTCCTGGGTCGCAACAGGCCAGTTCACTATTCGGAGCCATCGCGTTTCGGTGTCCGGGCTCGCTACTCGGCGAGCAGCGCCTCGGCCGGCGCGGGCAGCTCGTCGTAGCTATCCTCGGGGAGCTCCTCGCCGCGGAAGCGCACCCGGACTACCGCGCCGACATCCTCGCGGAGCTCACCCTCCTGGGTGCATCAACCGAGCTGCTCGATCGATTGCGCGCCAGCGGCCCGTGAGCCCTTCCGTCGCCGAGCTGGCCGGCGGCCTCGCGATCGGCCCCGCCAGCTAGCACAGCCGCTGGCTCCGCATGCGCGGCTGGATGCGCGGAGCGCGATCTCGAGGACGGCTGGCTCAGCGGCGGCACCGGCAGTGGCAGCGGCAGCGGCACGAGCCACACCGCGCGCCTCGCGGTCGCCGGCACCTGCTTCCACGCCCGCCCCGGCGGCCCCGTGGTCGGCGTCAACCTCGCCGACGTCGAGCGCTACACCCCGGGCAACGCCGACGGCTGGTGGGAGCTCTACGTCACCAACGCCTGGGGCCTGTTCACGGTGTTCGCCCGCGCCACCCGCACCGACGCCGCCGGCAAGCCCACGTTCGCCCGCTGCCTGATCAGCGAGCGTGCGCGGCCAGCCAGGCCTCGACCTTGGCCAGCTCGGCGGCGCCGGCCGCGCCGGTCGGCCGCAGTGACGCCGCCGCGTCCTCGGCGAGCCCGCGGGCGCGGGCGCGCTCTCCGCGGGCCTGCCACAAGGCGTCGGCGAGCGTGAGCTGGATCTGTCCGGTGATCAGCGGCGAGCCGCCGCTGGCCAACCATCGCGCCAGCGCAGGTTCGAGCACGACCACGGCGTCGGCGGGTCGGCCCGACGCCACCAGCATCTGGCCGAGGAACGCCCGCACCGGCGCCAGGTTGGCGTCGCCGGCGCCGTGGGTGGCGACCAGGATGGCCTCGGCACGACGCGCCGCCGCCACCGCCGCGTCGTGCTGGCCGGCCATGCCCTCGATGTCGGCGAGGGTCAGGAGCGGATCGATCAGCATCGGATGCGCCGGCCCCAGCAGCCGGTCGAGGCGCTCCACCGCGGTGCGAACCGCCGCGCGGGCACCCGCGAAGTCTCCCCGCTCGCGCAGGATGCCGCCGCGGGTCACCAGGAGGCCGGCCGCGTCGGGACTGTCCGGTTTACCGGACAAGACCAGGGCCGCGGTGGCGTCGTCGAGCGCGGCGAGGGCTTGATCATGCCGTCCGGCGCGAGACAGCGTGGTCGCGAGGTTGCGGAAGGAGTCCGGCACCGATGCGTCACCGCGGCCGCGGGTGCGCGACAGGAGCGCGATGGCAGGGGCATAGAGCGCGATCGATCGGTCGAGGTCGCCTAGCGCGGATGCTCGGCCAGCCAGGACTCGGCGTGGCCCAGTTGCTCGGCGCCAGCGTCGCCGGTGGCGCGCAGGGTGTCGCGGGCCTGTTCGCCGAGGGCGCGGGCGCGCTCGCGATCGCCGCCGCCGTCCCACAACGCGGCCGCCAGCGTGAGCTGGATCTGGCCAGTGATGGTGGCCTCGCCGCCGCTGGCGAGCCACATCGGCAGGGCGCGCTCGAGCGGCGCGATGGCGGCGGCGGCCTTGCCGGAGCTGACGAGGATGTGGCCGATGAGCGTCAGCGCCGGCGCGATGCGGGCGTGATCGTCGCCGTTGGCGGATTCCAGGATCGCGGCGGCACGGCGGGCCAGCGGCAGCGCGGTGGCGTAGACCTCCTCGGCGGCGGTGATCTCGGCCAGGCTCAGCAGCGGGTCGGCGATCAGCGGATGAGTCGGGCCGAGACTGCGTTCGAGACGCTCGAGCCCGCTGGTGACGGCGGCGCGGGCGCCGGCGAAGTCCTTCTTCTGGAACAGGACCCCGCCGCGGTTCGCCAGCAGCCCGGCGGCGGCGGGTCCGTCGCCCTGGCCGGCGGCCTCGTAGATGGCGAGCGCGCGGTCGGTCGCCGCCAGCGACTCGTCGAGCCGCTCGGCGCGCCACAACACGATGCCGAGGTTGCCCTCGGTGATGGCGAGGCCGGGGTGGTCGGGGCCGTAGCTGCGGCGCAGGAGCGCGATGGCCTGGTGATAGAGGTCGACCGCGGCGTCGTAGTTGCCCTTCTCGGCCAGGGCGTTGGCCAGGTTGACCTGGGCGTCGGCCAGGCGGGGATGATCGGCGCCGAGCTTGGCCTCGATCTCGACGAGGACGCGCTCGAGGATGGCCACCGCGGCGTCGTAGTGGCCGAGGGTTCGGTGGATGTCGCCGAGGTTGCCCTCGATCACCAGCAGGCTGGGACTGTGGGGATCGTGCTGCGCGAGCAGGGTGCGGGCCTGCTCGATCTCGACCACCGCGGCGTCGTAGGTGCCGGCCGCCACCAGCGCCAGCCCGAGGTTGTTGTGGGCGTAGGCCCGCTGCTCGAGTTCACCGGGGCGGCGCTGCAGGATGGCCAGGGCGTAGCCGCTGGCGCGGCGGGCCTCGTCGATGCGGTTCTGCTTGTAGCCCAGGTTGCTGGTCAACTCGGTCCAGCACTGGGCCCGCACGTCGTCGCGGCCGGCGGCCTCGGCGAAGCCGATGGCCTGGTAGAGCAGCGACTCGGCGGCGCCGTCGTCGCCGAGGGTGCCGAGGAACTCGCCCTGTCGGAGCAACAGCTCGGAGGTCAGGCCGGGATCGCCGACGACCCGGGCCTCGGCGGCGGCGGCGGTCACGCGGCCAAGGGCGTCGCCGATCTTGCCGGCGGAGCGCAGGGCCAGGGCCTGACGCAGGTCGCCGCGCAGCCGATCCACCGCGGCGCGGGTCGCCGGATCGCTCGGTGGCGCCGGGGCAGCGCGCAGGCCGGCGACGTCCTTGCACGGCGCCAGGGACGGCAGGCCGGCGGCGGCGTCGATCGCCTTGTCGACGACGGTGGCATCGGCGCGGGCGAAGATGTCGACCAGCGCCTTCATCTGATCGAGACGCGCGGCGAGGCAGGCCTGCCGCAGATCGTGCAGCTCCGGCGATTGCTCGTGGCGCACCAGCGAGGCCTCGCAGGCCTCGGTGTGCATCGCCGACCACGCCGCGCCGTAGGCGTCGAGGGTGCGGGCGGTGCGTTGCCACACGTCGCCGGCGTAGGAGACGCCGGTGGCGGTGAAGGCGCGGGCAGCGGCGTCGCGCTGCTGCGGGTTCCACGCGCTGGCCAGGCGCGCCGGCGCGGCGCTGCAGGTCGGTCCGGCATCGGAGCCACCATCGCGGCCGAGCGCGGCCGAGACCAGCGCACCGCCGGCGACGACGATGACGGCGGCTCCGAGCGCGAGGCCACGCCACCGCGGCGGCGACGGCGGCACCAACGCCGCCAGCAGCTCGTCCATCGACGGATACCGCGACGGCGGCGCGGCGTGCAGGCCGCGCAACACCGCCGCCCGCAACCAGGCCGGGACGGAGGCGCCGGCAGGCGCGGGGCGGATCGCGCCCGCCGCGATGGCCTGCGCCAGGTCGGCCAGGGTGTCGCCGGCGAACGGACGCTGATCGTAGAGCGCCTCGTGCAGGGTGACGCAGAAGCTGAACTGATCGCTGCGGGCGTCGGCGCGGGCGCCGGCGAGTTGCTCGGGCGACATGTACGCCGGGGTGCCGACCAGCTCGCCGGTGCGGGTGAGCGAGACGCTGTCGGCGAGCTCGCGGCGGGCGCTCTCGATCATCGCCACCGCCGCTGGTGCGGCGGACTCGGCGTCGGCGACCGAGCCGGCGAGGCCGAAGTCAGTGACGAGGATGCGGCCGTCGCGCCCGACCAGGACGTTGTCGGGCTTGAAGTCGCGGTGCACCAGGCCGGCGTGGTGGGCGGCGGCGAGGCCGCGGCCGGCGGCGACACACAGCGACATCACCTCGCTCCACGACCGGGCGCGCTCGCGGCGCCAGTCGCCAAGCGTGCCGCCATCGACCAGCTCCATGGCGACGAAGAGCTGATCCTCGACCAGCCCGACGTCGTGCACCGTGATCACGTTGCCGTCGGTGAGCCGGGCCATGGCCCGGGCCTCGCGAAGGAGGCGGGCGCGCTGGGCCTCGGCCTCCTCGCCGCTGGCCGGCACCCGCACCAGCTTGAGCGCGACCCGGCGATCGAGATCGGGATCGTAGGCGGCGTAGACCAAGCCCATGGCGCCGACGCCCACCGGGTGCAGCACGACGTAGCGATCGATCAGCGTGCCGCGGGGGCGACCGGCCTCGACCTCGAGGGGAGCGGCGGGCACGGAGGCGCTGCCCCGGGCCAGGGCCGACACCAGGCGGCGGCAGTCGCCACACTGCTGCAGATGCTGGCGCAGCGTCGCCGCCGTCGCGGGCGGCAACAGCCCCTCGATGAGCTCACTGACCATGTTCTCGTCGAGGCAGATCATGATGAGAGCGGGCCGCCCACCCATGGTACCGTGTTCACCCGATGTCGAGCGCCGCTGCGCCGAGCGCCCCGTTGACCGCCGTGCTGCGCGCCCACCTGGCGCCCGGCCGCGCACCCGAGGAGCCGGCAGAGATCGAACCGGCGTTGCGGGCGATGGTGGCCGCCGCCGCCGCGGCCTGGCCCGACGTCCGGCTTCCGGACGACGTGTTCGTGGCCCACGTCGCCGCCCGCCTGCCCGAGGGCGCCCTGCCCGAAGCCCTGGCCGCCCTGCGCGGCGACGACCTCTACCTCGGCTGCGCCTGCGGCCGTGGTGACGCCGCCGCCCTGGCCGCCTTCGAGGCCACCTACGGCGCCGACCTGCGCGGCGCCCTCGGCCGCTTCGTCCGCGGCGATGCCGCCACCTCGGACCTCGCCCAGCAGGTGCGCGAGCGCCTGTTCGTGGGCAAGGGTGCGTCGGCGGCCAAGATCGGCGAGTACTCGGGCCGCGGCCAGCTCCGCAACTGGCTCAAGGCCGTGACCGCGCGGGTCGCCCTCAACGCCCTCGACGGCGCCCGCCGCGAGCTCCCGCTCGAAGACGAGATGCTGGCCCAGATGCCGTCGACCGCCGATCCGCTGCTCGATCACATGAAGCGGACCTACCGCGCCGAGTTCAAGACCGCGTTCCAGGCCACGGTGCAGGCGCTGTCGGCGGAAGACCGCACGCTGCTGTCGCAGCACTTCGTCGACGGCCTCAACATCGACGAGATCGCGCTGATCCATGGGGTTCACCGGGCCACCGCCGCGCGCTGGCTGGGCCGGGCCCGCGACGCCATCCTGGTCGGGACCCGCAGCGCGCTGACCGAGCGGCTGGGAACGTCGAAGGAAGAGCTCGAGAGCATCATGCGGCTGATCGCGAGCGATCTCGAGGTCAGCATGCGGCGCTGCCTCCAGGAGTAGACAGGCCGGGCCCGTCCCGGTCGCAGAAAAGATGATCTGCAGGGGCAGGTCGTTTTTTGTGCGACAGCCGTCCCGACCTCCTGTCTCGAGGCCATGGAACGGACAAGCCGTCCGTCCGAAACCTGGAGAACTCTCATGCGCGTCTCGAACCTTCTCGTCGCCACCGTCCTCGTCGCCGCCACCACCGCCACCACCGGCTGCGCCACCGTGCTCAAGTCCAAGAGCAGCAACGTCACGCTCGACGGCGCGCCCGCCGGCTCCGAGGTCCTCGTTGACGGCAAGAGCATCGGCCAGGCCCCGCTCTCGGTGACCCTGTCGAACAAGGTCAGCCACGACGTGGTCTTCCGCACCGCCGACGGCGAGCGGTCCTGCCGCATCGAGGCCGGGGCCTCGACCGGCTGGGTGGTGCTCGGCATCGCCGCCGGCGGCGTCGGCTGGATCGTCGACTGGGCCACGGGCAGCTGGCGCAGCCTCGACGCCTCGAAGTGCGCCGGCGGCGGCGCCAGCGGCGGGACCGCGGTCAGCGCCCGTTGAAGCGCGGTTCGCGCTTCTCGAGCAGCGCCGCGACGCCGGCGTCGGCGGTCGCGATCGATTCGGCCTGGGCGATCTCGGCGGTGCGCTGCATCCCGATCAGGCGCGGCATCGTCACGTTCCAGGAGCTCTGTTCCAGGAAGGCCGCACCCGGGTCGGCGGCGTGTCGTTCGACGAGGCCCTGCCGTAGCGCGGCTGCTGTACGTTGCGCGCCATGACGCGCCGCATGCTCCTCACGTTCCACGTCGTCCTGGGCTGGCTCTGGTTCGGCCTCGGCATCGCGACCGCGCAGCCCGGTGGCGAGACGCCGCGCCGCGCGTTGACCGGCTTCTTCGCGGCCACCCGCAGCGCCGAGCACCAGCGCGCCGCCGCCTTCCTCGAGCTCGACGACCACACCCGCGGCCGCGGCCCCGAGCTGGCCCGCCGGCTCAAGGCGGTGCTCGATCGACATGTCTGGCTCGAGCCGGCCCGCGTCGACGACACCCCGGCGGGTAACCAGGTCGACGGCCGCCCGCTCGAGATCGAGGAGCTGGCGACGCTGCCCGGCCCGGCCGGCAACGAACCGGTGACGCTGGTGCGCGGCACCGACGGCACCTGGCGGTTCTCGGCGGCGGTCGTGGCCCGCGTCGACGCCTGGTATGCGCGCCTGCCCGACCGCTGGCTGCACGATCGCTTGCCGGGGTGGCTGCTGCGCGCCGGCCCGCTCGAGCTGTCGTGGTGGCAATGGCTGGCGCTGCCGGTGCTGGTGCTGGTGAGCTTCCTGTTCGGCGCCGTGCTCGGCGGCCTGACCCGCTTCGTGCTGGCCCGCGTCACCCGCCGCACCCGGGCGACCTGGGACGACGAGCTCCTCGTGGTCGTCGCCGGACCGTTGCGCTGGGCGTGGACGCTGGTGCTGTTCCGCGGCCTCGTCGAGCTGCTCGCGCTGTACACGCCGGCCGAGCGCACCATCGGCGGGCTGGTCCGCGCGCTGCTGTTCCTGTGCTTCTTCTGGACCCTGATCCGCGCCCTCGACGCTGCTCGCCACTCGGTCGCGGCCACCACGTGGGCCACGGAAAAACCGATCGCGCGCGCCCTGGTGCCGCTCGCGGTGCGGGTCGGCAAGGTCGTGGTCGGCATCATCGCGCTCATCTCGATGCTGTCGGAGCTCGGCTATCCGGTCGCCGGCCTGATCGCCGGGCTGGGCATCGGCGGCATCGCGATCGCGCTGGCGGCCCAGAAGACCGTCGAGAACCTGTTCGGCGCCTTCTCGATCGGCCTCGACCAGCCGTTCCGCGAGGGCGATGCGGTGAAGATCAACGAGCATGTCGGCGTGGTCGAGGCCATCGGCCTGCGCTCGACCCGCATCCGGACCGGTGACCGCACCGTGGTCACGATCCCCAACGCCCAGGTCGCCGACGCGCGCATCGAGTCGTTTGCCGAGCGCGATCGGCTCAAGCTGGCGCTGAAGATCGGCTTGATCTACGCCACCAGCGGTGCCGCGCTGCGCGGCGTGCTCGACGGCCTGCGCACCGCGCTACGCGATCACCCGCTGATCTGGGACCAGCAGATCGACGTGCGCTTCGTGGGCTTCGGTGTGTCGGCGCTCGAGATCGAGGTGTCGGCGTGGTCGACCTCCACCGACATGGACGGGTTCCGCGCCCTGCGCGAGCAGCTGCTCATGACGTTCATGGAGATCGTCGACCACCACGGCAGCGCGCTGGCGCTGCCATCGCAGACCGTGTTCGTCGAGAGCGTGGTCAGGGAGAAGCCGGTGCCAGCTCGCGCGTGAAGAACGCCAGACTGTC
This sequence comes from Myxococcales bacterium, assembly GCA_947483555.1. GTDB lineage: Bacteria > Myxococcota_A > Polyangia > Haliangiales > Haliangiaceae > UBA2376. The sequence goes on along the minus strand of CANKMW010000047.1, from coordinate 47,030 downwards.
GTCGATCCGCTGGGCCCAGAAGGCGAAGGTATGGCCGCCGGGCCCGAGGTACCACTCGTGGTGCACGCCGCGCTCGAGCAGCAGGTCGTGCAGGTACTGGGCGCCATCGTGGAGCAGCAGCTCGTCCTCGCTGCCGGCGTCGAGGTAGAGCGCGAGGTCGCCGTCTTTCAAGCCGCCGGCCAGGCTGGCGGGATCGTGGCCGCGCCAGTTGGCGGCGTCGGTGCCGAAGATCGTGCGTACCAGATCGGCGATCGGACCGCCGACCCGGCTGCGCAGCGCGGCCTGGTCGTGCAGCACCACCTGGCCGGCGACGTAGGGATGCGGCCCGGCGTAGAGCAGCGCGTCGACGCCGGAGTGCGATGCGCTGGCGGCATAGAGCTCCGGGTGGCGCATCGCGAGCTGCAAGGCACCGAAGCCGCCCATCGACAGACCGCCGATGCCGCGGCCGCGGCGAAGCGCGATGGTGCGGTAGGTCGCGTCGACGTGGGCGATCAGGTCCTTGGTGATGTAGTCGTCGTACGTCGCGGTGGCGACGCAGTAGTCCTCGGCTTGCTGATCGCGTGAGAACGGCGGCCGCCGTCCCAGGCACGCGTCGCGATCGACGGCGGTGGCCGCGTTGGCGTAGAAGCTGTCGTCGCCGTCGGGCATGACCACGATCGCCTGCAGGCGCAGCGCGTCCGCCGCCGCGTCGAGGCGACCGGACTCGACCCAGTTGGTCTCGTCGCCGCCCAGGCCGTGCAGCATGTACACGACCGGATAGCGGCGGGCCGGCAGCGTGTCGTATCCGGCCGGCAGCCACACCTTGTAGCGCTTGGTCACGCCCAGCGCGGCCGACGCCAGCGAGCCGTCGGCGACCCGGCCGGGCCCGTCGGGGACCACCACCGGCGCCACGGTCAGGTCGCTACCGGCGGTCGGCGTTGCCGGCGAGCCGGCGGGTGCGGGCGCGGGCGAACCGCCGCAGGCGGCGGCGAACGCCAGGGCGACGAGGGATACGGCGTGGACGCGGATCATGTGCGGAAGGTACACCGCCGGGCGTCAGGTGTCGGGCGCGCGCCGGTGACGGGCGTCGACCGCGGCCAGGCGCGCCACGCCGTCGGCGCCTCGATCACCGGCCGGGGTCTCGAACCACGCGGTCAGGATCTCGCCGGCCATGTCGTCGGACAGCGTGCGGTTGGCGAGGCACAGCACGTTGGCGTGGTTCCACACCCGCGCCGCCGCTGCCGCTCCGGGATCGCCGCACAGCGCGGCGCGCACCCCGGCGACCTTGTTGGCGGCCATCGAGATGCCGGTACCCGACCAGCAGAACAAGATCCCCTCGTCGCACCCGCCGCTGGCCACGGCCTGCGCCGCCTCCTCGGCCACGTCCGGCCACGGTTGCTCGACGCCCGACGCGACCGCGCCGAACGCCACCAGCGTGTGGCCGCGCTCCGCGAGCACGCGGGCCACGGTGGCGTGGACGGGGTACGCCTCGTCGGAGGCGACGGCGATACGCATGCCGGCGGTTATAGCCGATGCGGACCACCGATGCGGCGTCGTCCGTCGCGCCGGTCAGGCCGGGTGCCAGACCGCGGACGGCAACAGCGTCCCGACCCGCCGCGGTGCTCCGAGGATGACCCCTTCGCCGAGGCGGACCTCGACCACCAGGTCGCGCAGCGCCGGTGCGCGCTCGAGGCCGGCGCGGAAACGCTCGGCGATGTCGACCGCGCGCGCCCGCGCCAGGTCCTCGTCGAGCTGGCGGCACAGCGCCACCACCTCGTCGAGCGGCTCACCGTCGTCGCCACCCATCGCCGGCAGCGGGAACAGGAACGTCGGGCCCTCACCGCGGCGAACCACGGCCAGGCAACCGTGCTCGACGAACGCCGCCACCGCCCGCGCCGCGACCTCGAACAACGACTCCATCGCCAGCGGGCCGGCGCCGAGATCGACCGCGCGCGCGGTGACCGTCACCGACACCGCCGGGGTGCGAGCGGCGAGCGGCCGGTGCGCGCAGCGCGCCTGGGTGCGCTCGAGCACCAGCTCGATGACGTGCTCGGCGAGCACCGGCCCGAGCGGGCCGGGCCGCTTGCGGTCGTCCAGCGTGTGCTCGTCGAGTGGCTCGTCGGACCGACTGTCGGGGCGCTCGAAGCGATCTTCCAGACGATCGTGCTCGTCGCGGGCGTCCATGCTCTCGTCGATGGTCACCGATTCGGCCCGCACGGTCACCTCCACGGATGCACGCGGCGTACCCGGGATTACCATCGCCGGATCACGCCGTTTCTGTTCGGCTTGCCACCCTGGCGAGGCGGTGACCGCTCGGAAGTCGGGTTCACGATGGCGACCCGAGGCGCCACCCCTTCGACAGGCTCAGGACCGGCCTTCGAACCGGCATCAGCGGCCTCGACGCGGTGCGCTGCCAGCCCCTGCGTGATCGATCACGGCGTCTGGCGCCCCGCCGAGCAGCGCGGCGCGATGGTGGTCGGGCACCGCCTGCTTGACGCCGGTGTGGGCGGCGACCGCGACGTACACCGTCTCGGCGGTCACCAGCGCGTCGTCGTCGCCGGGGCGACCGAACCGGGTCGCGAACGTGAACGACGTGGTGCCGACCCGCACGGTGGTCACCTCGGCGACCAGCACGTCGTCGAAGCGCGCCGGTGCCCGCCACTCGATGAGCTGGCGCACCAGCCGCCAGTCGAGACCGGCGGCATCGGGATCGACCGAGCCGAACAGCTGCCGCGTGTACTCGGTGGCGGCGAGGTCGACATACTCGCTCCACCGCGCGTTGAAGACGATCTTCTGCGCGTCGCACTCGCCATAGCGGACACGAAACAGGAATCGAAACGGATCCGGCACCGGGCGCATACTAGCCCGAGGACTCGCGGCGACCAGTGACGGGTGGATCGGGGTGTGGCGCCCCACCATGGGGAGTGGATCCCCGGTCCGACCACGGTTCGCCGACCCATGTCGCCAGAACTCCGCGGCCTATCTGGCACACGGGTTGCTCAATCCCAACCAACACCTGGGAGGTGCCTCATGTATCGCTATGGCGACGGAACTCCCTTCCCGTTCGAGGAAAATTTCATCGACATCGTGGCCGCGGCGGTCGAGTCGTGCGCGGCCATGTTCGCCTCGGCCGCGCAGCTCGACCAGCTGCGCGCCCGCGCACGCGACGCCAAGCGCGACGCCGATCAGGAGGGCGCCAAGCTCGCCGCTCTCGAACGTTCGATCGAAGGCGCGGTGTCCTTGTCGCAACCATCGGTCGCCAAGGACGCCACGCTGGTGCAGCAGACCGCGTTGCGCGCCCTCGAGGGTGCCCGACACGCCATCGCCACCTCGCGCGCCGCGCTGGAGAAGCGCACGGTCGCCGCGGCCGCCGAGCCCCGCATCGATCGCGCGATGCAGACCTCGTTCGCCGCCGCCGCCGCCTTCTTCGACCGCCACCAGCTGCCACGCACGGCCTGGACCTGGTCCTGGAAGGCCAACGTCGGCGCCGCCGCGACCGCGTTCGCGGCTCGCTTCACGATCACCTTCGATCTCATCGAGCCGCCGTGGACCGGACCGGCCCGCGTCGGCGCGCTGGTGCCGGGGCTGGTCGCGAAGCTGCCCCGCAAGCGCCTGATCGGGAAACCGGCACCCGCGAAGATCCACCTCGACAAGGCCGCGCTGGTCGAGGTCGAGCGCGACGGCGAGGAGCTCGCGCTGGTGATTCGCGAGCAAGCCCAGAAGCCGTCGGTCGGCTGGCGGCTGACGATGGATCGGGTCGCCGCCAGCACGGTGACCTGCGCGATGCTCGACGAGGACGGCAAGCCGATCGGGGTCGAGACCGAGCTCGGTGGCGAAGATGCGGTCGCGATCTCGCGGCTGGCGGCGGCGGTCGTCGAGGCCATGCAGCCGGCGCTCGCCCAGCGGCGCACCCGCGAGGTGATGATCGGCAAGGTCGCGCTGCGCACCCTGTCGGATCCCGGCGAGCCGGGTCGGGCGTTGCTCGAGCTGCTGTCGCCGACGATCCGCACCATGTGCCAGAAGAGCCGGGTGCCTGGCGAGATCTCGCTCAAGCGCGACATCGCCGACGGCAAGCGCGAGGAGCTGTTCGTGTCGCGCGTGCTGCTGGCTGCCAAGTACGCATCGCTGCCTCCCGAGTACCGCAAGCTGTTCGACGCCGCCGGCCTGGGTCGCGACGTGGCGTCGAAGGACGACGAGGAGACCGACACCGACCGCCGGCCCGAACAGCGCGCGTCGGTGCCGCCGCCGCCACCGCTACCGCTGCGGGCGGCGCCTCACGCCAAGACGCTGATGGCGAGCTGAGGTCGAACCGACCTCAGCAGGGGGCCGAGGCTCCACCCGCCGCGGGGACCAGCGCGCATCTGCGCGAATTCCGGGGCCGCGATCAGGAATCGTCCTTGCTAGGACGGTGGTCATGGCGATCTCCATTCCCGATGCGAGCGGCGTCCTGGTTCGGCCCCCACAAGCGCGCGGCAAGCGCGGCGAATCGCGCGCCGAGATCCGGCCCAAGCCGCAGCGCGGCCGCAAGCTGGCCAGGTTCGTGATCGGCACCGCCGTGGTGGTCGGGATCGCCGGCGGGGTGGGCGCGTTCCTGAGCTCGCGCGGTGGCGATCCATCGCCGCGCCCGGCCGCCGCCGGGCTGACCAACGACGGCGAGCGCACCCGCCTCGAGCGCGAGCTGGTGGAAGCTCGTGATGCGCTGGCGGTCGAGAAGCAGGCCGCCGACGAGCTCCGCGCCGGCCAGGCCGTGATCGCCACCAAGGCGGCCGAAGCGACCCGAGTGCAGGAGAAGCTGGCCGCGGTGGTCAGCGGCCAGGGTCAGGTCACCCAGGACGGCGACCAGATCACCCTCGAGCTGGTCGACAAGGTGCTGTTCCAGATCGGCGAGGCCGAGCTGACCGAGCGTGGCAAGGCGGTGCTGGCACGCGTCGGCGCCGCCCTCAACGACGTGCCCGACAAGCAGATCTGGGTCCAGGGCCACACCGACGACTCGCCGATCCGACCCGCCAAGGGCGTGACGCCGCGCTTCCCGAGCAACTGGGAGCTATCGTCGGCGCGCGCGCTGACGGTCGTGCACTACCTGCAGACCGAGGCCAAGGTCGATCCGCGCCGGCTGGCGGCGGTGGCGTTCGGCGAGCACCGGCCGGCGTCGCGGGTCAAGGCCAAGAACCGGCGCATCGAGATCGTGCTGTATCCCAAGCATCAGCTGGCGAAGTAGCGCCTTCGGCTCACGCGCCGAGGACCTCGCCGGCGGCACGCTCGGCAGCGACGATGGCGCCTTCCATGAAGCCGGGCCAGCGGTCGGCAGCCTCGGTGCCGGCGAGGTGGATGCGACCATGCGGTCCGCGCCAGGCGGCACCGGCGGCGCGCGCACCCGGCGGCAGGCCGGCGACGCAGCCACCGCTCCACGGATCGGCACCCCAGTCGGCGAACCCGAACCCGGTCGGCGACGCGGCCGGCTCGCCGAAGACGCGGGCGAGGTCGGCGCAAACGGCGGCCGTGCGCGCCGCGACCGGCGTCGCCGACCAGCTCGCCGCATCGGCGGCGACGATGAAGGCCGTCAACGCCGGCACGCCGTCGCTGGTGCAGGCGTCGACCGTGGCGCGGACCAGCCCCGGGCGCAGGTAGGCTTCACCCGAGCGGCCGGCGTCGCGCCAGAAGGCGCGGTGGTAGGTGGCGACGCACTTCACGACCGGACCCGGGCGCGAGGCCGCGATCGCAAGCGCGGCGCTGGCCGGAAGTGCCGGCGTGAACGCGATCGAGCGCGCCACCGCCGGCGGCACGGCCAGCACCAGGTGCGCGGCGCGCGCGCTGCCGGCGTCGGTGAAGACCACGACCGCGTCACCACCAGCGTCGACCGCGCGCACCGGCGACGACAGGGCGATCCGATCACCGAGCGCGGCCGCGAGCCGATCGGGCAAGGCGTGGGCACCGGGCACGAAGCGATGCTCGTCGCCGTCGCGGCCGTCGAACGGACCGCGGTGGCCGTCGGTGGCGCCGAGCTGGGCCAGGTAGTCGAGCAGCGACAGCTCGTGGGGGTCGGTCGCGAACGTCATCTCGCAGTGCAGCGCGACCTGAGCTCGGAGCGTGGCATCCGGCACGTCACGCTCGAGCCAGGTACCCAGGCTGTCCTGGTCCCACGCTGCCGGTGCCTCGCCGGCACCAGCGCGCGCGATCATCCGCGACAGCGCCGCCAGCCGCCGGCCGCGCGCCAGCGCCGCGAACACGCGCCCCGGTAGCCATCGCGCCGGCCCCGCCGGCGCCAGCGCCAGGACCGAGGCGCCGTCGCGAAACTGCGGCGTGCGCACGACCCCGAGCTGGTCGGCGAGCGCCGCCAGTCGCGGCTGGCCCGCCGTCCACCACTGGCCACCGAGATCGAACACGCCGTCGCCGATCCGGCGACCGAGCAGGCGACCGCCGACGCGGTCGCGGGCCTCGAGCACCCGGACCCGCGCGCCGGCGGCGACCAGCCGCGTCGCGCACACCAGCCCCGACAGGCCGGCGCCGATCACGATCACGTCGACGGCGACGGCGGGCGACACTGCCCGATCAGTCTACGTCGCCACGGCCGATCACGACAGCCGGCCGCGCACCACCTCCTCGATCGGGACCGAGCCGCGCACCGCCTGCGCCGCGCCTCCCTCCCACGCGACGCGGCCCGACGCGATGCCGGCGTACATCTCGCGGAACAACTCGGCCACCGCGATCGACATCCCGAAGCCGGTGAAGGTCGGCACCACCGCGTCGAGCGGCGCCGCGGTGGCCGTGACCGGCTGGCCGGTGAGCGCGGACAGGGCGGCGGCCACGTCGGCGGCGCTGTAGTCGCGCGGACCGCCTAGCTCGATCACGCGACGACCATGCGGGCCCTCGACCAGCGCCGCGGCGGCGGAGCGACCGATGTCGCGCGTGGCGACCATCGGAAAGCTGATGCCCGGCGGCACGAAGGTGGGGAGCATGCCCTGCGCCACCGCTCCGAGCACCGCGACCCAGTTGTCCATGAAGTACGCCGCCCGCAGCGCGGTCAGCGCGGTCACCTGCGCCAGCGCCTGCTCGGCGTGGTGCAGCGAGCGGATCGGTCCGGTGCCGTCGGCGTGCTGGGCACCGACGGACGACAGCAGCACCGCGTGCGGTAACCCGGCGTCGCGTGCTGCGGCCGCCAGCGACGCCACCACGGCGCGGTTGTCGGCGAGCGGGTCAGCGGCGCCGAGCCGCGGCGGGACGAGCAGGTAGGCGCCGGCGACGCCGCGCAGGGCGGCGGTCAGGGCGGCGGTGTCCTCGAGCGCGGCGACCGCGACCTCGGCGCCACGAGCGCGCCACGACGCAGCGCGGGCGGCGTCGCGGACGACGACGCGCACCGGCTGACCGGCGGCGAGCAGGGTGTCGGCGACGATGGCGCCGGTGTTTCCAGTGACTCCGGTGATGGCGTACATGGGTGCTCCTGTGGAGTGCGGGTTCGCTGCCATCCTGGGTTCCCCACGGCCATGAGTCCAACAGATGGTATTCATTACCATCATGCACACTGCTCATGATTCGCTCCGGGGTGTCGATCTCAACCTGGTGCTCGCCCTCGACGCGCTGCTTGGCGAGCGCCACGTCACCCGCGCCGCCGCGCGCCTCGGGGTCAGCCAGTCGGCGGCCAGCCACGCCCTGGCCCGGCTGCGCGAGCTGCTCGGCGATCCCCTGCTGGTGCGCGGCCCGCGCGGCGCGATGCTACCGACGCCGCGCGCGCTGGCGCTGGCCCCCCTGGTGCACCGGGCGCTGGACGGGATCGCCGGCGCGCTGCGCCATCCCGAGGCGTTCGACCCCACGACCGCGCGGCGCAGCTTCCTCATCGGCGCCGGCGACTACGCCGAGCTCGTGCTCCTGCCCGCGCTGGTGTCGCGCCTCGCCGCGACCGCGCCGGGCATCGACCTGTTCGTCCGCACGGTGCCCGACGAACTCGCCACCGCGCTCGCGCGCGGCGACCTCGATGTGGTCATCGCTCCGGCCCGTCCCCGCGACGCGAGCGGTCCGGGCATGTACCAGCGCCACCTGTTCGACGAGCAGTTCGTGTGCGCGCTACGCCGTGACCACCCGGCCGCGCGGCGCCGCCTCACGCTCGATCGTTACTGTGCCCTCGACCACCTGTTGATCGCGCCGCGCGGCACCGCCGGCGGGTTCGTCGACGACGCGCTCGCGGCGCTGGACCGTCAGCGCCGCGTCGTGCTGGCGGTCCCACACTTCCTGATCGTCCCGCACGTGATCGCCACCACCGATCTGATCGTCACCCTGGCGTCGCGCATCGCGACCGCCTTCGCCGGCAGCCACCGACTGGCGACGCTTCGCCCGCCGCCCGAGCTCGCGCTCACCGGCTTCGCCATCCACCTGCTGTGGCACGAGCGCAGCCACGGCGACGATGCGCAGCGCTGGTTTCGCGATCAGATCGCCGCCGTCGCCCCCGGCCTGCCGCGGTCATGACCGCGGCGATCGAGCTCAGCGCGCCAGGCCGGCGCGGGCGTCGCGCACCGCCCAGTAGCGACGCGCGAAGCCGGGCCGACGGTCGCGGGTCGGCCGGGCGGCGACCCGCGCTTCCCAGATGGCGAGCAGGCGATCTCCCTCGGCGAACGCGGTCGCCGGCGACGGCGGCGCGATCAGCCAGCGCGCCTCGACCGCGTCGCGCTCGGCGGTGAACAGCGGCCGTAGGGACGGCGCGTCGCGCATGACGCGGCGGTGCAGCCGCTCGTGGCGCCACCACAGGCTGCGTCCATCGGCGCGATCGGTGGGCGCCGGCCCGAGGTCGAGCGGCTCGTCGACCCGCACCGGCTTGAACAGCGCCGTGCACGGCGCGGCGGTGCCGGTGACCCAGTGGGTGACCGAGCCGGGGCGCAACTCGGCGACCCACGACGCCGTGGTCTGCGACGCCGCGACCCGCCCACCGCCGTGCATGCAGGGCGACGCCATGGAACCGTTGAGCCAGCGATAGCGCGGCTCGTCCTCGTCGCCGTGATCGCGGAGCGCCCGGAACAGGTCGGCCACCGACGTCGCGGTGGCCGCGCCGGCCGCCGTCCGGGCCTGGCGGACCCGACCGGCCGCGACGTACGTCTTCACGAGGTCGCTCTCGACCGAGATGCCCGGCAGCGTCAGCCGGTTCGAGATCGACCACGACCGCGAGATCGCCTGCGCCTGCCAGCGCCGGCCCGCGGTCTCGACCACGAACGCGCGCTCGGGATCGGCGACCAGGAAGCTGTTGTGATAGGTGAACGAGCGGTCCTCGTGGCCGCAGCCGCCGCCCTGGCCGTTGCCCTCGAGGAGGACACCGATGGTCTCGACCGCGTCGCGCGCCGACACCGCGCGCTCGAGCGCCAGGCGGAGCAGATCCATCCCGGTGAGCCCGGTCGCCGCGTACGGCTGGCGCGTGAACACCGCCTGGTTGCCGATCACGACCCCGTGCTGGTTGGCGCCGATCTCCGCGCCCCACATCCAGAACGGCCGGCTCAGCAGCACGGCGTGGGTCTCGGGCGCCTGGGCGATCGTGATGTGGGTGCAGCGCAGTCGGGCGCCGGCCGGGTGGCGCCGCCGCGGCTGCCAGTCGAGGAGCTGGGCCTCGTTCGGATCGCGATCCGAGTTCTTGGCGAACAGCACCCGCCCGCCTTCGATCGCCACGAGCGTGTCACACATGCTGGCCGCACGTAGACTACCGCAGCCATGGCCCGCTTCTCTCACCTCGCCACGCAGCCCGAGCGCGGCCCGTCCGACATGCTGCGCTGGAAGCTGCTCGATCGACTTCCGGGGCGTCGCCGGGCGCGCAGCGCCGACGCCGCGGCGCTCGATCGGGTGCGGCCCGGCGTGCGCACCGACGGCGCGACCGCACTGGCGGAGATCGACGGTGCCGCGGCGTGCTGGATCGGGCACGCCACCTGGGTGCTGCGGCTGGGTGGCAAGCTGGTCGCGATCGACCCGATCTGGTCGGAGCGGATCCAGGGCGTGGTGCCGCGCCTGGTGCCGCCCGGCGTCGCGCTGGAAGCGCTGCCGCCGTTCGACGTCGTGTGCGTGACCCACGACCACATGGACCACATGGATCTCGCCACCCTGGCCCGCATCGGCAAGGGCCCGACCTACGTCGTCCCGCTCGGCAACGCGCCGCGGCTGACGCGGCTCGGCCTCGACGACGTCGTCGAGCTCGACTGGTGGCAGGCCCACACCGTCGGCGACCTCACCGTCACCCTGGTGCCGGCACGGCACTGGTCGATGCGGGCGCCGTGGACCCGCAACGAGACGTTGTGGGGAGGGTACGTGCTGCGCGGCCCCGAGGGCACCGCGTATCACTCCGGCGACACCGCGGCCGGCGATCACTTCGCCGAGATCGGCCAGCGCGTCGGCACCATCGACTGGGCGATGCTGCCGATCGGCGCCTACGCGCCGCGCTGGTTCATGGCGCCGCAGCACATGGATCCCGATGACGCCGGCGCCGCGTGGCAGGCGCTCGGCGCGCGCCACCTGCTGGCGATGCACTGGGGCACCTTCCGCCTCACCGACGAACCGATCGGCGAACCGCCGGCGCGCATGCGCGCCTGGTGGTCGAAGCAGGCCCTACCCGAGCAGCGGTTGTGGATCCTCGACGTCGGCGAGGCCCGGGCCCTCACCTGCTGACCCCGAGGAGCTCAGGGCTCGGGCGCGGATTCGTGCAGCACCACCAGCCGCCACGGCAGGCCCTGGACCGCGGGCGGCTCGTCGCCACCGTCGTCGTCGTCGCCGCCGCCGTCGTCGCCACCGTCGTCGCCGTCGTCGGGCACCTCGGGCTCGAACTTCTCGAACACCGCGAAGACGCGGCGCGCACCGGGCGCCTCGTCGACGAGCGCGGCCGGCACCAGCAGCCACGCGAAGGCACCATCGGGCGTGGTCGCCGACGCCAGCGGCTCGCCGAGGGTCCACACCGGTGGCTTCTTCTTCCACGCCTTCTTGATCGCCTTCACGCCGCGCAGCACCGACTTCTTGCCGCCCACCCGCACGACGATCGACTGCCGATCCGCGTAGTGATCGAGATAGTCGACGCGCAGCTCGGGCTCACCGGCGAGCTGGGCCAGGACCGTGGCGGCATCGGCCGGCGCGGGCCGGTGGGCCGCGGTCGGCCCGCTCGGGGCGCTCCACACCGCCGGCGGAGTCGCCGCCGGCTCGCCGGTCTGGATGCCCGCGCGCGCGACCTCGACCGAGGTCAGCACCCACAGGCCATCGAGCTCGGCGGCCAGCGCCACGACGACGAACGGCTTGCCGTCGACGTCGATCTGATCGACCGCCCACGCCGAGCGGCCATCGATCGCCGCGCCGACGTCGAGCTTGGTCGACCTCACCTTGTGGGTCTTCCTGGCACCGAGCGCGTCGCCGAGCGCGACCAGCGCCGCCGAACGCTCGAGCCCGACGTCGCCGTGACGGAGGCCGGCGACGAACACGTCGATCGCCAGCAACGACATCATGCCGGGCGCGTTGCTGCGCTTGACGCCCTGATAGGCCTCGCCGAGCAGCGACGCGACCTCGCGCTCGGCCTCATCGGGCGAGCCCGGTTCCTGCACCGGCGCGACCGGCGGCTTGCGCTTGCACCCGGCGAGCGGCGTCGCCACCGCCGCGACGATCGCGAGCGCAGCAACGGAGGCGCGCCGGGCTGATTGCATGGGAGCATCTTCGGTCGGCCGCGCCGCTCGTGCAACCCGGCGTGATAGGTTGCGCGCGTGAGGGTGCACTTCCTCGATGGCAACGAGCCGCGGGCCACCGAGCTGCGGCGGATCGCGCCGGCGCTCGACTTCGAGCTCACCGGCCTGCCGTCGGGGTTCTCGGCCAGCGCGCCCGATCCGATCGAACGCGCCCGCGGCATGGTGCTCGCCGCCGACGTCTTCCCGTGCTTCGCCGAGGTCGTCGATCTGATCACGCTGGAGGGCAACAGCCTGCGCCTCGAGCTCGACTCCGAGAACGACGTGCGCTTCTGCCGCTGGTGGCGCGAGACCGCGGTTCGCCTTCATCTGTGCGTCGCGCTGCGCACCAGCGCTGGCGCCGAGGTGGCGCTGTTCAGCGCCCAGGCCCCGGGCCGGATCGCCGACAAGCCCCGCGGCCTGCGCCCGCTCGGCTGGGATCGGTTGTTCGTGCCCGCGGGCTTCGAGGTCACGCTCGCCGAGCTGGTCGTCGATCCCGAGCTCGGCGGCGGCGGCGTGGATCCGGTCGGGCTGCGCGCCCGCGTCTACGGCGACCTGGTGGCCGCCCTGTCGCGGTGATGACTCAGCCGCCGAGGCAGGCCGCGTGCGCGGCCTCCGACGCCTCCTGCATGCGGGCGGCGAACCCGGCGTCGGCGACGTCACCCTCCCAGGTGCCGCGGTACCAGCAGCTGTCGACGGCGGCCCCGTCGCGGGTGGTGCCGCTGGCGCGCACCAGACACAGCCCCGAACCGCTCAGCTCGAGCTCGACGAAGCAGATGCCGCCGCGGCACGACAGAGGCGCCGTCACCCGGCACGCGCTGCCGTCGATCACGCCGATCGCGGCGCTGGCCAGCGGATCGTTGACCACATAGCCACCATCGCCGCTCCGGCCTTCGATCCGCAACGTCACCAGCTGTGGCGACGACGCCGAGCCAGGTGACACGATCGAGGTGGTCCCCGCATCGGTCGACCAGTCACCCATCGGGTCGCGATCGAGCGCGATCGATCCGGGGGCCTCGGAGATCTGCATGTACGGCAACTCCTCCGTGCAGGCGATCACGGAGGTGGCGACGACGGTAGCCAGGACGATGCGAAGCATGGACCTGGTTTGAGCAACCATCAGGCCAGCCCGTGGCCGGCCGAACCCGCGGACTTGCGGTCGGGTGTTGGTGATGGAGGTCTGACGACCGCCAAGCACCTGACGCGGCCCGACGCCTACATCGCGGCTCCCGTGTCATTCTCGGTGCCGATGGTGAACCGTATCCACGCGTTCACGGTCACCGCCCTCGGTGACCAGCTCGACGCATCGTGCCTGGACCAGATCACGCACGCGCTCGCCGGCGCCGGCGCGACCATCGAGTCGATCACGTTCCTGTCGGAGCGTGGACCGGTGGTGGTCGCGTTGACGGTCACGGTGCCGGTGACCGACGAGCCGGTCCGGGCCCACGGGCACGGGCTTCGCCATGTCCTGCTCGCGACCACGACGGCGGGCGGCGCCAGCCTCGACATCGCGGTCGTCCCCGCCGTGGTCGCCGCCGCCGGTCCCCGCCTGCTGGTCGCCGACATGGACTCGACGCTGATCCAGATCGAGGTCATCGACGAGCTGGCGCGGCGCCACGGCGTCGGCGACGAGGTCGCCGAGGTCACCCGCCGCGCCATGAGCGGCGAGCTCGACTTCGAGGCCAGCTTGCGGGCCCGGGTCACCCGGCTGGCCGGGCTCGACGCCGCCGTGCTCGACGAACTGGCGGCCCACTTGCCGGTGACCGACGGCGCGGCCGCGCTGGTGCGCGGCGTCAAGCGGGCGGGTGGCCACGCCGCCGTGGTCAGCGGCGGCTTCACGTTCGCGACCGCCGCGCTGGTCGCCCAGCTCGGCCTCGATCACGGCTTCGCCAACACCCTCGAGATCGAGGCCGGGCGACTGACCGGACGGGTGATCGATCCGGTGGTCACCCCGCAGCGCAAGGCCGAGCTGGTCGTCGAGCTGGCGGCCCACCATGGCCTGGCACCCGAGCGCGTGGTGGCGGTCGGCGATGGCGCCAACGATCTGCTGATGCTCGAGCGCGCCGGTCTCGGCGTCGCGTTCCACGCCAAACCACGGCTGTCCGCGGCAGCCGACACCGCGCTCACCAGCGGTGGTCTGGAGCGGATCCTCTACCTGCTCGGCTCGACGTCCGCCGAGATCGACGCGCTGATGGCGCCGCGATGACGGCCGCCGCGCCGCACCCGATCCCGTATCAGGGTAGCAAGCGCCGCCTCGCGCCGGCCATTCTCGGCTTCGTGCCCGCCGACACGCGGCGGCTGATCGAACCGTTCTGCGGCTCGGCCGCGGTCAGCCTGGCCGCGCTGCGCGCCGGCAAGGTGGCGACCGTGCACCTCAACGATAGCTTCGCGCCCCTGGCGCGGTTGTGGACCGCGATCATCGACACGCCCGACCGGCTCGCCGACGATTACCAGCGATTGTGGCGCGCCCAGCTCGCCGACCCTCGCCGCGGCTACGACCGGGTCCGCGACCGTTTCAACCGCGACGGCGATCCGACCCGGCTGCTGTACCTGCTCGCGCGCTGCGTGAAGAGCGCGGTCCGCTTCAATGCCAGCGGCGAGTTCAACCAGTCTCCCGACCGTCGCCGCCTCGGCACCCGACCGGCCCGCATGCGGGCCAGCATCGTGGCAGCGGCCGCGCTGCTCGCCGGGCGCGCCACGGTGTCGAGCGGCGACTACGCCGTCTGGCTCGACGGCGCCGGCGCGCACGATGTCGTGTACCTCGACCCGCCCTACCAGGGCACCAGCGGCGGCCGCGACCACCGCTACCATCAGCAACTCGACCTCGATCGGCTGATCGGCGACCTCGAGCGCCTGATCACCCGCGGGGTCGCCGTGATCGTCAGCTTCGATGGCCGCTGTGGCGACCGCAGCTACGGCACCCGGTTGCCGGCGCGGCTCGGCCTGGTCCACGTCGAGCTGCGCGCCGGCCGATCGGCGCAGGCGACGCTCGCCGGCGGCAGCGCGCACACCGTCGAATCGCTCTACGTCACGCCTGGACTCCTGACCGATGGTTGCGCGATCTCGGCCGGGGTCGTACAACGGGGCCGTGTTCGAGGCCCTGATCCCCATCGTCGCGATCCTGGCGGTGTTCGGCTCACCGGTCATCATCGTCAAGGAGATCCTGGCCCACCGTGAGCGGCGAGCGAAGCTGGCGCTCGGCCAGAGCATGTCCCGCGCCCTGGCGCCCGGCGCCAGCGAGGAGCTGGCGGCGGTCAAGGCCGAACGCAAGCTGCTGGCGGATCGGGTCGAGAACCTCGAGGCCATCGTGTGCGGCGTCGACTTCGAGCTCAACCAGAAGCTGTCGAAGCTGATCGACGAACAGCGCCTGCTCGCCGAGAGCTCGGTACGTCCGGCGCCTGCGAACGTCGCGCCCGAGGCGGTCGCTGCGGGCCCCGCGGTCGGTTCGCTCGAGCGGACCCACACCGTGCTGGCCCGCGCGCCTTCGACCTCGGCGGCGCTGGCGCCGGGCGACGTGCTGGCCAACCGCTACCGCATCGAACGTCTGCTCGGCCGCGGTGGCATGGGCGCGGTGTACCTCGCCCACGACGAGGTGCTCGACGACACCGTCGCGGTCAAGGTCATCGCCGCCACGTTCGCCGCCGACGAAGCCGCGCTGGTCGAGCGCTTCCGCCGCGAGGCCGCCGCCGCGCGCAAGGTCAGCTCGCCAGCGGTGATCCGCATCCACGACCTCGGCGAGGCCCGCCCCGGCCTGCTCTACCTGTCGATGGAGTACTTCCCCGGCCGCACCCTGGCCGAGGTGATCACGACCCGCGGGCTGGTGCCGATCGTCGATTGCGTCGACTACCTGCAGCAGATCTGCACCGGCCTGGCGGCGGCCCACGACGCCGGCGTCATCCATCGCGACCTCAAGCCGCAGAACGTCCTGGTCGGCGAGCGCAACGCGGTGAAGCTGATCGACTTCGGCCTCGCCAAGGCCACCACCGGCGTCGGCCTGACCGGCACCGGCATGCTGCTCGGCACGCCGCACTACATGTCGCCCGAGCAGGTGCGCGGCAAGAACGTCGACGCCGCGAGCGACATCTACGCGCTGGGCGCGCTCGCCTACCACCTGGTGTGCGGCCGGCCGCCGTTCTCGGGCGACAACGTGATCGCGATCGGCTTCGCCCACTGCACCGAGACCGCCGTGCCGCCGCGCACGCTGCGCCCCGACGTGCCCGAAGCGCTCGACGCGATGATCGTCAAGGCGCTGTCCAAGTCAGCCACCGATCGCCCGCGCAGCGCCGGCGAGTTCCGCGCCGCGCTGGGCTGACGCCAGCGGCCGCTCAACGGACGAAGGAGGCCAGCGTGTTCCAGGAGACGTGGACCACCGCACCGGGTACGCAGCTTCCGGTCGACTGCCGCAGCCCGCCCATCAGGAATCCGAAGACGACGTGTGCCAGGAGCAGCGGCACGTCCAGGCCGACCGCTCCGAGGTCGGTCCATAGCGGCAGGTGCACGGCGCCGAAGGTCACGCTGGTCACGACCGGCCAGCCCGCCACCTAGCACCGGCCACACCCCTCCTGGCCAGTGGCCACGCCCGATGAGGACCGCAGCGAGCTTGCCCCCGTGCAGCACGAAGGTCCCTGCGACCAACGCGCCGACGACCATGTGGTGTCGACCGGCCAGGGGCCCGCGATCCCACGGCGCACGCCAGGAGCGCGGGCCCAGCCACGTCACCAGCGCGAGCAGCACCAGCCAGGCGCCGTAGTACGGCAGCGGATCGACGCCCGCAACCTCGTCCGGCCACGCCGACCAGGCGGCGTCGTAGGCATGCTTGACGCCCTCGACGCTGGCGAGGACGAGCAGCGGCGCCACCGCCCAGCGCGTCGCATGCACGCGGGGACTCATGGGCCGGTTCCTTGAGCGTCTGACGGCGGCCGGGTCGGGTCCAAGGCGTTCAACTGAGGGAGTCGTTCATCACTCTAAAACATGGATTGTCTGGTCTCCGAGGCGGGGGTGCGGGGCGCGGGCAAGATCGTCACGCCGACGGAGGTCACCAGCAGTGTCGCCAGCAGCAGCGCGCGGCGACGCCGCCGGGCCAGGAGCGCCATCACCGCCAGCCCGCCGGCGATCGCACCGCCATCGCCACCGCCGCCATCGCAGCATCCGCCGCCCGGGTCGGCGCCGCCGCCGCCGCCGTCGGGATCGCCGCTGCCGCCGCCGGCGTCCGGCCCGGGCCCGGTACCGCCGCCGCCGGGGTGAGTCACGCGCGTGTCGCACGGCCCGTCGCCGTCGAACTCGACCGCGCCGCGATCGGGGGCGCCCCGATCGCGCAGGTTGCCGCAGTAGTCGTCGATGACCTCGGGCACGGCAGTGGCCAGGTCGACGATCTGGGCGCCGTCGACCAGCGTGAAGTCGAGGTTGGCGGGGTCGGTGAACCAGCCGGCGAACGCGGCGTTGCCGGCGGCGGTCACGTTGTCGGCCATGGTCACGGTGCCGCCGTCGCGGCCGCGCAGCGCGCCGCTCATCAGGTTGCCACGCACGTCGGCCGACGACGCGGCGAAGCGCACGTCGACGCCGGTGGCGTCGTAGACGACGTTGAACAGGATCTTCGAACGCGCGCCCTCGTTGATGTAGATGCCGACGTCGGCCGGGCAGTGGGCGATGATGTTGTTGCGCAGGATGCCGTCCTGGTGCTCGGGCGTGCAGCTGCCGTCCTCGCAGATCGAATCGGGCGAGGTGCCGCCGCCGCCGAGCGACAGGCCGAGCCGGATGCGCCCGCTGTGCAGCCGCTCGCACACCACCAGGTTCTGCTCCATGACGCCGTCGCGCGAGTTGCCCTTGAGGAAGGCGGCGTAGCTGATGCCGTCGCCGCCGCCCTTGGCGAAGTCGTGGATGTAGTTGGCGTGCACCCGCCAGCGCCGGCCGCCGACGATGTCGAGCTTGGTGACCGGGTTGCCGGTGTTGCGAGCGCGGGTGTCGTAGAGCTCGTTGCCCTCGATCAACACGTCGTCGGGCCAGGTGTAGGCGCCGCCGGCGCCGACCGGGGCGCCGTTGCTCTTCACCTGGGCGTTGAAGTCGACCAGCCGGTTGCCGCGCAGCACGGTACGGTCGGCGAGGCCGGTGAGGTGGAAGGCGTGTTCGCACGACGAGTCGTCGCTGCAGGTCCCGCGCATCTCCAGGTGCTCGAACACCCAGTTGGGCGCGGTGACGTGGAAGCCCTCGACCGCGCTCGAGTTGATGACCACGGTGCCGGGCGCGGCGGCGCGCACGGTGATGGGCGCGGCCGCGGTGCCGGCGTTGTCGCACAGGACGTTGGCGGTGATCACGTAGGTGCCGGGCGCCAGCGTGATCACGTCGTCGGGCTGGGCCGCGTCGATCGCCGCGATCATCTCGGCGGCGGTGCTCACCGGTACGTCGCTCATTGGCTCGATGGTAACAGCGCGAGTCGCTGACGGGACGGCGATCGCAAGCACCGCGATCACCACCGGCGCGACGGTGATCACCGGCCGGTCGGGATTCACGCGATTCTACGAGTCCACTGACAGGGTCGATCGCGGTGACGTCGCCCAGGCCGAGCGCCGCGAAGTAGCTGCGACACGGGAAGCCCGCGGCGACCTTCTCCAGACCAGCGCGCTCGACGCGGTGGTAGATGTTGTGGGGATCGCGGCGGAACATCTCCTTCTGCTGCAGCCGGGCCAGCGCGGTCTCGATGCGCACCACGTCCGCGGTGGCCGCCTTGACCCGGGCCGCCGGCCAGCCGAGGAGCGCGAACATGCGGCCGACATGGGCGCGGTACGCGGTCCGGCCCTCCGCCATGTTGCCGACGCTATCGACCTAGTAGTCGCGATCGGGGAGGCCGAGCCCGGCCTGATCGAGGGACGCGATGACCTGGGTGGCGTCGACGAAGTCCTGGGTCGGCGACAGCGAGAAGAACGGAAACACGCCCTCACCGTGGAGCAAGCCCAGCACCCGTGCCGCCGAAGCGACGTCGATGACGGGCGGGATCGTGGCGGTGGCGAGGAACCCTCCGCAGGCGTGGGCGAAGAAGTCGACGCACGGGTCGACCGCCCGGTCCAGCCACGGCCAGCGACATCGCGGCTACCGCGCCGTCGGCACCGGGCTGCGCCGCGGCATCGACGGTCGCGGTCGGCACCGGGGGCGGCGAGGGGCGCGTGGCGGCCCGAGCAGGCGACGAGGACGAGAGCCAAGACCGGGAGCTGACCGCGCATCGGCGGCACCCTACCGCAAGACCGCCGGCGCGACGGGCGCCAACCCTGGCGACCGATCGAACGTCACTCGACGCTGGCGTCGACCACCGCGTCGATGCCAGCGTCGCATGGCTCGCAGTCGGTGTACTCGATCCGCCACGACGGTGCACCGCCGCCCGTGGCCGGGACGCCACACCAGCAGCACTCGTAGGCTCCACCGCAGTGACCGGTGCAGATCTCGATGGCGCTGGGGCAGTCCTCGTGTCGCCCCACGGTCACGTCGCAAACGAAGGGCGCGCTGCCCTCGCACACCGCGGCGTCGACCCGGGCGTCGGTGGCGCGGGCGTCGAGCCCGCCGCCCTCCTCTCCGCCGCAGCCCGCCGCGACGGCGGCGACGGCAGCGATGGCGATGGCGATGGCAAGCGACCCATGGCGCAACATGGCCGGAGCCTAGCGCAACGGCGCATCACCGGCGCCGCGCCAGCTCACGCCAGTCGGCAGTTGCCGGACCTTGCACGGCGCCCCGGGATCCCGTACCCGGATCCGCGGCCGGCGTCGGCGTGGTTCTCGGCTGAGACGACGGCGGGTACGATCACGATGATCGACACGTCGGTCGCGTGTGACCCGGCGGTGTGCGGCTCGCTGCTTGCGCAGGACAGCGCGATCGTCGTGACGTTCGAGCTGACTCCGGACGACGCCACGGCGGCTGCTTCCACTTGGCGCGTCGAACACCCTATGCTGCGCTGGTGATCCGGCGCTCCGCGCTCTGCCTCCTCGCGGTTGCCTGCTCGAACACCGGTCCGCCCCCGGCGGAGAAGGGCACCCCGATGGCCACCGCTCCCAGCGACGCCGCCCCCGACGACGACCTCGACCGCTTCGTCCGCGCCGAGATGGCGCGCCAGCGCATTCCCGGCGTCGCGATCGGCATCATCCGCGCCGACGGCTCGGTGAAGGCGGCCGGCTACGGCTTCGCCGACCTCGAGCACCAGGTCCCGGTCACCGCGCGGACGCTGTTCCAGTCGGCGTCGGCCGGCAAACACCTCACCGCGATCGCCGCGATGCTGCTGGTCGAGGACGGCAAGCTCGCGCTCGACGACTCGGTCGCGACGTATTTCCCGGAGGCGCCGCGCGCGTTCCACGCGGTCACGGTCCGACACCTGCTCGGCCACACCGGGGGCATCCCCGAGTACACCGACGGCGGCTTCGACTACCAGCGCGACTACACCGAGGCCGATCTGATCGCGAAGACACTCGCGAGGCCGCCCGAGTTCACCCCCGGCACGCGCTGGAGCTACAGCAACACCGGCTACGCGCTGCTCGGCTTCCTGATCGGCCGCGCCGGCGGCCAGCACTATGGCGAGATCCTGCGCACGCGCGTGTTCGGCCCGGCCGGGATGACCTCGGCCCGCGTGATCAGCGAGGCGGACGTGATCCCGCACCGCGCGTCGGGCTACCGGCTGGTCGGCGGCGAGGTGAAGCACCAGACCTGGGTGTCGCCGATGCTCAACACCACCGGCGACGGCGCGCTGTACTGGTCGATCGACGACCTGGTCGCATGGGACCGCACGCTGCGGGCCGGCGCGATCCTGAAGCCCGAGAGCTGGAAGCTGATCTACGCGCCCGCCGTGCTGGCCGGCGGCGAGACCCATCCGTACGGGTTCGGCTGGGACGTCGCGCCGGTGCGCGGCCACGCCCGCCACCGCCACGACGGCGACTGGCAGGGCTTCAAGGTCGACATCGTCCGGTTCCCGGACGATGGGCTCACCGTGGTCGCGCTGTGCAACCTGGCCGAGGCCGTCCCCGAGCGGTTCACCGATGGCCTGGTCGCGCTGATCGCGCCCGAGCTCGCGCCCTGACTCACCAGGCTGCGCATATGCGGATCGGTCGCCGGCCGGTGCCGCCTCGGGTTCCGGAGCTCACGCGATCGGTCGAGGCCGACCGTGCCGGCCGGCTCAAGTCAGAAACCGGGGCCCGCGCCCGTCGATCGGCGTCGGCTCGGCCGGGGCCAGCGGCGACGCCGCGGCGGTCAGCGGCGGGGGCGGTGCGAGGGGCGCGGTGGCGGGGCGGGTGGTCGCCGCGGGCAGCGGGACCTGCGCCGCGTGGCCAGCTGGGGCGGTCGCCTTGCGGACCCATTGGCTCGGCCGGAGCCAGCCCTGACGCGCGACCATGGCGACGGCGAGGCCAAACCCGAAGCCGCCGAGGTGAGCGGTGTAGGCGATGCCGGTGACGTCGCCGCCGCTGTCGACGCTGGCCCACAGCACCTGCTCGACGAGCCACAGCGCGAGCGCCACCGACGCCGGCAGCTGAAACGTCCCGGTGCTGACGTAGAACCAGTAGAGGAAGCGGATCCGGGCCGACCAGCAGAGCGCCAGGAACGCGCCCATGGACGCCGACACCGCACCCGACGCGCCGATGAGGATCGTGCCGGCATCACCGGACAGCAGATCGAAGCACAGGGTCGCCACCGCCGCCGACACGAGATAGAAGCCTACGAAGACCGCCCGTCCCCAGCGGTCCTCGAGGACCGAGCCGACCAGCCACAGGAACAGCATGTTGCCGATGACGTGCAGCCAGCCGTCATGCACGAACGCCGACAGGATCAGGTTGCGATGCAAGCCGCTGCCGCTGTGGTAGCCCCAGCGCAGCACGAACTCCTCGTCGGCCTGCCCGAACGAAACGTAGGCCTGGACCAGCAGGCAGACCGCCATGATCGCGTACGTTGCCCACTGGTGCTTGCGGATGGTCTGGTCGTGGCCGATCGGGATGATCATCGCTGCCTCCGGCGGAGCGCTGGACACCTGTACGCGAGCTGGTCAGGCGGGGCGGGGCTGCGGCTCGTTGGCACGACCTGGCTACCCTAGCAGCCCGCGGCGGCCGAGCGGATGAGGTCCGCCCAGATGACTGCAGGCCTACGTGTGGCCCGGCGTTTCTTCGCACGCCCCGGGGCGCGGGAGCCATGATAGCGCCATGCGCGGATGGCGGATCTGCATCGCAGGAGGGGCGCTCGCCGGCGTGACGATGGCCGCGTGTCACCCGGTTCCCTCCACGAACCCGGCGCCGCTCGTCGCCGGCCCGGCGCCGCTGGTCGCCGGCGCCGCACGCGCCCCGCCTACTTCTGACCCCGCCGCGGTGCCTCATGTTCCGTTGCAGACCTTGGCCGAGCTGGTGGTGCGGCCGGAGTGGTTGGCGCCGCGCGATCTGCCAGAGTACGAGGAGCCGTGGGCGCCCGTGGCGTGGCGGCCACGGGCGATTGCCGCGCCCTCACCGCCAGTGCTCCCGGCGTTTCCGCCGCTACGCCTGGCGTGGCCACTCGTACGCCCGCGAGCCGGCGGTGAGGCCCTCGAGCTCGCCGACCGCGCGCTATCCCGAGGGGACGCGTTCGACGCCGCCGCGCAGTATCGCGCGGTACTCGGTACCGGCACGTTGCCCTACGCGCCGTACGTACAGGTCCAGCTTGCGCGTGCCTACATGGCACTCGGCGATGAGGGGCGCGCGCAGCCGCTCCTGCGGGCCGCGGCGGCCTCGTCGGGCCCGGCGGCCTGGACGGCACTGAGCCAACTTGCCGAGCTTCGCGTCGTCGAGGTCGGCGCAGTCGCGGCCGCCGCGGAGCTGCGCGGCCTGGCCGGCAGTCGCGCCAACGACCTCGAGGCTCATCTCGTCCGCCGCTCCCCGCCCGACGAGGCTGCGGCGCTCCTCGTGGTCATTGCGCAGCGGACGCAATCGTGTGGCTACATGCTGCAGGCGATGGCGCTCGGAAACCCGGTTGCGCCGCCGTGGTTCGATCCCGAGTGTCGCGGCGCCGGCGTCGGCGTCGCCGCGCCCCCCCCCTGCGGTCGTTCCGGCGGTCGCCGGCGATGCCCTGTCGGCCCGCAACGCCGGTGTCGAACGCGTCCGCGCGTACCAGAGCCGGTTCAACGCGGCGTCCATCGCCTGGGCTGGCCTCGCCAGTTCAGTGCTCGCCGGGGATCTCGCGGCCGAGCCGTGGCTGACGCTCGCCGAGGAGTTCGTCGCGATGCGGCGGACCGGTGCGCTCCCCGGCGAGACGACCGCCGCGATCCATGGCGCCAGTGCGTCCGTGTTCATCGCGATCGACCTCATCGGGCGCTCCGGCCGGATCGACGACGCGCAGCGCGCACGGCTGGACGCCGTCATCAGCCAGCTGGTTCGTCACGATCGCGAGCGCGCCTTGCTGCTGCTGGTCCAGCTCGCCCGGCACAGCGCGATCTCGCCGTGATGCGCATTCCGGCCGCCATCGCCG
This sequence comes from Myxococcales bacterium, assembly GCA_947483555.1. Lineage (GTDB taxonomy): Bacteria > Myxococcota_A > Polyangia > Haliangiales > Haliangiaceae > UBA2376. Next base: position 23,940 of record CANKMW010000047.1, on the reverse strand, counting down.
CGTCGGCCGCCGTCGCCGTGGCCGCCGCAGCCGGCGTGAAGGTCAGGGCGTGCCGGCGGCGGGCGGCGGCGGCACGCCGCGCTGGCCGGGACCGAGGCCGGCCTTCCACTGCCGCAAGCGCTCGCTGACCGCGCCCGACATGGTGGCGTAGTTGTCGACGCAGAACTTCTCCTGGTCGCGGCGGGCGTCCTCGGGGAGCTTGCGGAAGTCGGCCATCACCTTCTGCATGCCGGTACACAGCGCGCCGGCCATGCCGCCTTCGGTGGCCTTGTACTCGTCGGTACAGTAGAGGCCGTACAACCGCTCGCAGGTGGGCATCGACGGGGAGAGAGGACCCGAGCCCGCCCCCGAGCCCGAGCCCGAGCCCGAGCCCGAGCCCGCCCCCGAGCCCGAGCCCGAGCCCGAGCCCGATGCCGACCCCGATGCCGAGCCCGAGCCCGAGCCCGAGCCCGAGCCCGAGCCCGAGCCCGAGTTTCGAACCCGACCGCCGCGCGTCCCGCTTGGCGATGGCATGGCATCGGTGGCCGACGCATCGACCGGTTGCTCGATCACCACGATCGTGGCCGCGTCGGCGGGCGGGGCGTCGGTCGGGGTGAGGGCCTGCGCGGCGCCGCCGCGGCCGCCGAGGGCGACCACGACGATGGCCGCGATGGCCGCGATGGCGAGCGCGGCGCCGCCGAGGACGAGCGGTCGACGGAGCTGGGTGGTGGCGGCGAGCGGCGCGGCACCGGGGTGGGTCGCCGGCACGTGGGCCCGCACGGTGTCACCTTCCCAGGCGTGGCGGCGGATCGCGGTCGCCAGCTCGTCGATCGACGCCGGCCGCCCCTCGGGCTTGGGCGCCAGCGCGCCCATCAGCTCGCGCTCGAGCCCGACCGGCAGCTCGACCCCGAGCGCCGACGGCGGGCGCGGCTCGAGCCGATCGTGCGGGCTCTTGGGATCGCGCCACGGCAGGTGCCCGGTCAGCATCACGAACAGCACCACCGCGGTCTCGTAGACGTCGCTGCCGATCGACGCCCGGGCGCCGAAGAACCGCTCGGGCGCCATGTACGCCGGCGTGCCGCGCTGCAGCCCGAGCTGCGTGGTCGTCGAGGCGGCGTCGTCCACGCCGCGGGCGATGCCGAAGTCGAGCAGCACCGCGCGCTGGCCGCCGTCGACCAGCATGATGTTCTCGGGCTTGATGTCGCGGTGCACGATGCCGGCGGCGTGCAGCGCCGCCACCGCGGTGGCGACCTGCTCGAAGATCGCCAGCGCCTGGCCCACCGTCATGCGGCCCATGAGCAGACGCTCGGCGAGCGAGGCACCGACCAGGCGCTCCATCCCGAGGTACGGCCGCCCGTCGGGCAGCAGGCCGCTGGTGAACACGCGCACCACGCCGCTGTGCTGGACCTTGGCCAGCAGGCGAGCCTCGCCCAGGAAGCGGTCGCGCTCCTTGGGCGTGGGCGCCTCGTCGGGGCGCAGCACCTTGAGCGCCAGCACCCTGCCCTCCCAGCGCGCCGCGTACACCACGCCCGATCCGCCGCGGCCGAGCTCGCTCTCGATGGCGAACTCGCCGAGCTGGTGCGGCAGCTCCTCGACGGCGGTGGCGGACACGCGCCGGTCAGTATAGCGCCCGAAAATGCGAACGCGCCCCGGAGGGCGCGTCCTGGGTCGAGGCTAGTCGAAGATCAGATCGAGAAGACCAGCTTGAAGAGCTTGATGGTGCCGACGTCCTGGGCCGCGGTGTCCGTCACCTTCAGCGACCAGGTCGCCTTGCCAGCGTCGCCACCGACCTGCGCCGGGGTGAACGTGAACGTCTGGGTCACGTTGTCGGCCGAGCCGCCGGTCTGGTCGTGGAGCGTCGCCACCGAGGTGCCGTTCTTGAGCAGCTCGACCTTGAGGTCGCCCTGCCAGGTGTGCGTGATGTCGACCGACACCGACAGGCCCTTGAAGGCGAAGGTGTCGGGGACGTTGATGGCGACCGTCGCGCCGGCCGGAGCGTTGTCCGGGATCGCGGTGCTGGTGGTGCTCTCGTAGCTCTTGTCGCCGGCGCCGCCGCCACCGGGCGTGCCGGTCTGGAGCGACAGGTTGAGCAGCATGCGGACCTTCTCGAGGCTGACGCTCGGGTTGCCGCCGTACGACGAGCCCGACACGCCGGTCGGCGCCCACAGGAAGTCGGGGTGGTCCTCGACCGAGTCGGTGCAGTACTTGCCGCCGATGATCTTGCCGGTCGAGCCGAGCTCGAGGATGTAGTGGTAGCTGTCGTGGCTGACGTAGCTGGCCATGCCGATCGGGCGGGTGCTGGCGCTACCCTCGGTCAGGTAGTCGGTGGTCAGCTCGACCTCGTACAGCGACCTGGCCGAGGTGTTGAACGTCCACTTGTTGCCGGTGGCGCCGACGCACTCGTTGGCGCGCGTGTTCGAGACCTTCTCCTGCTTGGTGATGTTGTAGCCGGTCATCGGCTGGTTCCACACCTCGCCCGAGGCGGTGCGATCCTCGACGACCGCCATGTCGTTGATGCCCAGGAAGTTGGTGAGCACGACGTGGAGCGCGCCCGGGTTGACGTCCATGCACTCGGTGTTGGCCGACGTGGTGCCGTCGTGCTCGATCGTCATCGCGTTGCAGCGGCCACCGAGCATCACCGACTGGGTGCGCTCGTACACGTTCTGGAGCAGCGCCTTGATGTCGGCGACCTCGAAGGTCTGGCCACCGTAGGTGACCGCCTTCTGGGGCTCCGGCTCGAGCAGCGCGGCCGGTGCCCAGGCGTGGCAGGTGCCCCACCAGCCCTGCGGCCCCTCGTCATCCGAGCTGCTGCAGTCGTCGATGCCACCCTTGTTATCGTTGTTGATGCCGTCGAACATCTGGTTCAGGCCCTGGTACTTCATCTGCCACTTGGCCGCCGGGCCCGCGCAGGTGTTGTACTGGTCCCACTTCGCCTTGGCGGTCGCGCCGCACATGGTGTCGGGCTGGGTCGCGCAGCCGGCGGCGCTGTTGAACGCGGCGTCGTAGAGCTCGAGCGGCGACTTGGTCGCGCGGCCATTCCAGCGCACGTTGTGCGAGCCCTGCGCGGTCGGCCAGTAGGTGTCCGACCACGCCGTCGGGACGCGGCCCACGGCGGTCGGGTAGCGCGTGCCCCACACCGGCTTGTCGAGCTTGCCCGTGCGGGGCAGGTCGGCGAGGCGGTAGTTGAGGCGGTTGGCGAGCCGTGCCGGGTCGTTACCGTAATCCCAGGCGTCGCCCTTGCCACCGTCGTCATCGGCGTTGTCGATGTCGCCGGGCAGGTCGCTCTCGGACAGGTCCTCGCCGGCATCGCTGCACGCGGCGGAGATGAGGGGCAGCGAGAAGAGGCAGGCGGTGAGCAGGTTGCGCTTCATGACGGGTGGCTCCGGGGGGTTCCAGAAGAAAGGGAGGAGTCGTTGACGTTGACGCCGGCTAGAGCAGAGGTCGTGCCAGCTCGGTCCCCGGTGGCGCCGGCCATGATCTCGCGTGGTTGGACGGCTCAGCCGGAAGCCCGAGCAGCCGCCTGGTATGGGGTCGGTCGTTGCCGTCGCCGGCTGATCGATCAGCCATCGGCTTGGGCCCCACCGGCTGACGCGCGAGCGCGACCAGCGCGGAGCCGGGCCCCGAAGCCCGCGTTGGGCGATACGATGTCCACACGTTGGGACGCACACTGTTCGTGGCGCTGATCGCCGTCGTGGGATGTACGCGCGGCCCCGCTGCTGGCGGCGCCGCGGTCGCGCTGCGGCCGGCGTGCGGCGACACCCAGCGCTGGGATGGCGCGACGTGCGCGCCCCGCGCCGGGGTCGCCGACCTCGACGCCGGCACGCGCGCGCTGGCAGCGTTCGAGGTCGACACCGCCGTGGCGGCGCTCGACCGCGCCGCGGCGCACCCGCTCGATCACCCACGCCACGTCACGCTGTGGGAACAGCGCGGCATCGCGCAGGCGTACCTCGAGCGCGAGCCGGATGCGCTGGCGGCCTTCGACATGCTGCTCGCGCTCGACCCCGGCCACCTGCTCAGCTACACGCTGTCGCCGAAGGCGACCTTCGTGTTCGAGAAGGCGCGCGCCGCCGCCCTCGCCCGCGGCGCCCCGACGCTCGAAGTGCGCTGGCCTCGCGATCAACGGCTGGGCGCGCCAGTGCCACTGGAGATCGAGATCGTGGCCGATCCGACCGCCATGTTGCGTCAGGCCACCATCTACGTCCGGGCCCGCGGCGAGGCGAGCTGGCGCGCCGCCGACCTGACCCTGGCCGGACCCGGCACGCTCCGGCGCGCGCGCCTGCCGGCGGTGCCCGGTGCGCGCCCGACCAGCCTCGAGATCTACGCCATCGCCAGCGACGACGCCGGCAACGAGGTGTTGACCTGGGCCTCGGCCGCGCGGCCACGCGAGATCGCGCTGCGCTACGACCCACCAACGCCCTGGTATCGAACCTGGTGGGTGTGGGCCGCCGCCGGTGGCGTCGCTGCCCTCGGCACCGGCGTGGTCGTCTATGCCGCGGTCTGGGAGCCGGGACCGGTGGTCGGCGGCGGCATCGACGTGAACGAGTGACGATCGCTCGCCCGAGCTACCCCGCCATTCACTTGTGGTGCGGCCGCAAGTCGCGCGATCATCGATGACGATGACGATGTCCCGTCGAGAGATGGTCGCGTGGTCCACCTGCCTCGCGCTCGCCGTGGTCGCCGGCCCCGCCGGCGCCCAGCCGACCGGCTCCGAGACGGTCCAGATCGGCGCCGACACCTGGACGGTCACCAGCCTGGCCGGCGCCGACGTCTTCACCCGCCCCGATGGCACCCGGATCGAGATGCGGCCGGCGTCGCTGCCGTGCCTGAAGCAGGTGCGGGCGGCGGAGGCGCTCCGCTACGACTGGTTGCCGCGGGCGTACTGGCCGAAACTCGACACCGGCGCCGGCATCATCACGCTGTGCCTGCAGCGCGTCGACGCCGCGTTCGTGCTCGCGATCCGGCCGCCCACGGGCAAGGTCGTGGGCGCCGACCTTGCCGCGGTGCTGACCGAGCTCGCCGAGCAGGTGCGGCCGCCGACCGAGGTGCCCGGCATCGGTGCCATCCATCCGTCGCTGCCGGTCGAGCTGGTCCGCGCTGAGACCCTCGCGGTCCAGCTCGACGGTCAGGTCGCGGCGCTCGGCGTGACGGTGCGCGCCGAGGGCTCGTGCGCCTACGACCACGCGATGACCCTGGTCACGGCGGGCGGACAGGCCGCGGCGGGCGACTTCGCCGTGGGGTACTGGCCGACGACGTTCACGACCGGCGACGTGCTCCACGGTTGCCTCGATCTGCGCGAGGGCTACCTTAGCGTGCTCGTCTCGCCGGGAAGCGTGACCGCCGCGGTCGGCGACGTCCTCGCCGAGATCCGGCGCGCCGCCCACGCCACCCACGGTGCGCCGATCACCAGCGCGACCGATCCGATGCTGCTCCCGCACACCCAGCAACTGGTGTCGGCCAAGGACAGCGGCGAGCCGTGGAAGGTCGTCGACGGCACCCGCTTCAAGCTGCCCGGCGCCGACGTGCTGGTGTCGATCGCGCCGTTCGGTCGCAACCCGACGTACGCGGTCGGCGTCAGCGAAGGGCCGTGCGCGGTGGGTACCGCGACCGCGCCGGCCGAGGTCGCCGCGGGCCTGTTCCCGGCCCAGCTCGGCGCGATCTGGATCGACGACAGCGCCACCAAGCTGCGCTGGCGCGCCTGGGCGTGTCTCGCCCACGGCGGCGCGACGGCGACGATCTCCGTGCTGGGCCCGGTCGCCAGCGCTCAGCCGCCCGCGAGCCGCGACGCCGCGACCATCGGCGCCATCGTGGCGCGGGTCGCACGTTCGTACGGGCTCGACATCCCGGTCCACGTCTCGACCGGGACCGGCACGGTGACGCCGCCGCCGCTGCCGTGGTCGCCGAGCCCGCCGACGCCGCGGCGCGCCCGGCCCACCGGCTCCGCGGCCGGCTACGTCGGGGTGATCTCGCTGGCGCCCGGCGAGGGTGATCGGCGCACCGGCGCCCTGGTCGGCTGCAACCTGCGGCTCGCCCGGCGTGGCGTCGGCCCGGTGCTCACCTTCGACATCGAGCTCGGCTACGGCGCCAGCGAGTGGATCGGCGAGCTCCGCACCGGCGTCGGCCTGGCCGCCGGTGGACTCAGCGTGATCGCCGGCGTCAGCGCCGGCAGCATCGGTCCCGCGGCGGCGCTCGACTTCTACGGTGAGGTCGGCGCCAGCACGATGGTAGGCCGCACCCTGGTGTCAGTCGCCGCGATGCACGCGGTCGGCGTGGGCGGCCCCGACCACGAGCGGCTCGAGCTGCGGGCCCTGATCACCGGCCGGGACGAGACCGGGCTGTACGTCGGCGCGCGCGCGATGCTGTTCGGCGACGACGGCGAGACCATGATGGACACCGGCAGCGGGGTCCTGATCACGTTCGGCGGTGGCGCCGCCACCAACGACTGACGGCGCCGCGCCCCGGTCTCACCCATGCCGAAACCCCTCACGCCCGACGACCTGGCGGCGATCAGCGCGCGCACCATCGGTCACTACGACGACCACGCCGACTCGTTCCGCCTCGGCACCTGGGACCATGACGTGGCGCAGAACCGCGACGCGCTGCTTGCCAGCATCGCAGGCCGGCCGCCGTTCCGCATCCTCGACCTCGGCTGCGGACCGGGCCGCGACCTGGTCGCCTTCCGCGACCTCGGCCATGCGCCCACCGGCCTCGATGGTTCGGCGCGCTTCGTCGCGATGGCTCGCGCCGCGTCTGGCTGCGAGGTCCTGCACCAGGATTTCCTCGCCCTCGCCTTGCCGGCGGCCCACTTCCACGGCGTGTTCGCCAACGCGTCGCTGTTCCACGTCCCATCACAGGAGTTGCCGCGCGTGCTCGGCGAGCTCCACGCCACGCTGGTGCCGCACGGCATCCTGTTCTCGTCGAACCCGCGCGGTGACGGCAGCGAGGCCTTCACCTCCGAGCGCTACAGCGCCTTCCACTCGTTCGAGACCTGGCGCTCGTACGTCACCAGCGCCGGGTTCACCGAGCTGGATCACTACTACCGCCCACCAGGGCGACCACGCGCGCAGCAACCGTGGCTGGCGACGCTGTGGCGGAAGACCTGAGGCGAACCGGCGCGCTCAGATCACGTCGAGGATCAGGCGCAGCCCGACACCGATCACGTCGTCGCTCCCATCGGTGAGCCCGAGGTCGTAGCGCACGAACAGGTCGGCGACCGGCGAGCGCGGCCCGCGCGATAGCAGCGCCTGCACGGAGAGCTCGAGGCCCACCGCCAGCTCGGTGGTGGTCGCCGACAGCACCGTCAGCGACGGACCGATCGAGACCGGGCCGACGCCCTTGGCGATGGTGGTGCGGTTGGCCCAGGCGTCGGCGCCGGTCCAGCGCGCGCTCTCGATGACCAGCCGCAGGGACGGGCGCTCGAAGCGACGGCCGCGGCGCTCCTCGAGGAACTGGTCCCGCACCGCCGCGACAAGCTCCTCGGCGAGGGTCTGTTGCTCGGCGAGCGACATGGTCGTGCCGCCGAGCGCGGCCTGCTTGACGGCCTCGATGACCCGGGCCTGCACCCGATCCTGGACGATCTGCTTGAGGGTCGCGGCGTCGGGGATGATCGGCACCTTGAACAGCGACAGGTCGAGGCCGAACAGCACGCCGAGGTGTCGGTCACCGGCGTCGACCGTGGTGCCGGGCGCGAGGCCAACGAACGGCCCCACGACCACCGCGCGGCGCACCCGCTGCGCGGTCAGACGCGCGATCGTCACGGCCTGGTCGGTGTCGGCGTGGGCGGTGGCCCCGGAGCTGATGGTGATCGCCGCAACGACGAAGCCGCACGGGACGTGGCGCATGGGCGTCGATCTTAGCCGGGTTACCCCGACACCGGCTTCGAGGCCAGCAGCTGATCTACCGCCTGGTAGAGTTCGTCGGTCGTGAAGGGCTTGTGGAGCACCTTCCCGACCCCGGCAGCCGCGGCCTCAGCCTCGAGCTCGGCGGTGAGGAATCCGGAGATCAGCACCACGGACAGATCGGGCCGCAGGTTGCGGAACTCGCGGACCAACTCCAGACCGGTCCGGCCCGGCATGTTGTAGTCGGTCACGACCGCGTCGAATCGTGATGGATCGGCGCGGAACGCCGCCGCTGCGTCCGCGACGCTGGTGAAGCCGCTCACCTGATAGCCGACCCGCTCCAGGAGACGCGCGGTCACTCTCACGATCGCCGCCTCGTCATCGATGAAGAGCAGATGCCGTCCGACCCCGAGCGGCGCCGCGGCGAGGGCGCCTGGCACGCGATGGAAGGGCGGCCCGGCAAGTCGATCGTCCTGGCCCTCGAAGCGGTCGAGGTGGACCCCGATCTGGCGCTGGCCCACGCCGACCTTCGACCCGGTCCGTATGCCCGGCTGACGGTCATCGACACCGGCACCGGGATGGAAGCCGCCGTCGTGGACCGGATCTTCGAGCCGTTCTTCACCACCAAGGCCGTCGGCGACGGCACCGGCCTCGGGTTGTTCGTCGTGCTCGGCGTCATGCAACGCCACCACGGCGCCGTCACGGTCGCCAGCCAGCCGGGCCGCGGCACCTGCGTCGAGGTCTGGTTTCCCGCCGTCGCGGAGGCCGCCCGAGGCGCGTCGGCGCCCGTGCACAGGTTCATGAGGACCTGGTGGATCTCGGTGCGGTTGGCCAGGATGTTCGGGCACGCCGACAGGCGGGTGACGAACTCCACGCCGGCCGGCAGGGTGGCCCGCAACAGGCGGGCATCGTCCTCGACGACCGTGCGCAGCGAGATGACCTCCATCTGCGCGCGCTCCTGCCGGCTGAAGGCGAGGATCTGCCGGATGAGGTCGGTCGCCCGATCTCCGGACACCTCGATCGCCTCCAGACAACCCAGCGCTGGGTGGTCGGGCCCCAGGTCGACCTTCGCCAGCGCCGCGTTTCCGAGGATCGCGGCGAGGATGTTGTTGAAGTCGTGCGCGATGCCTCCGGCCAGCGTGCCCATGGCCTCCATCTTCTGGGCCTGGCGCAACTGCGCTTCGAGCCGCGCGTGCTCGGCTTCCGCCCGCTTGCGCTCGGTGATGTCCATCATGATGCCGCGCAGCTTGGTGGTGCGACCGCTCTCCACCACCATCGTGACCACGTCCTGAACCCACACCACGCGGCCATCGGCGGCCAGCATCCGGTACTCGAACGAGTGGTCGCGCGCCTCGGAGGTGTGGGTGACGCGGGGGTCGACCGCCCGCTCGCGATCGTGGGGGTGGACATGGTCGGCCCAGAAGGTCGGCGACTCGAGCCAGACGTGGACGGGATAACCAAGCAGCCGTTCGGCCTGCGCGCTGACAAACGTGAACGCGAAGGTGGCGGCGTCCGCCTCCCAGACGATGCCTTCCACCGTGGCGATGAGCTCCTCGCGGTGTTGCTGGGCCCGGCGGGCCAGCTCCTCCGCGTCGCGACGATGCAGCCACAGCCTCAGCGTCGGCGCCAGCACGGCGCACAGTCGCACCAGCGCATCGAGATCCGCCGGGGTGTAGTCGTGGTCGCGATTGGCCAGGTGGATGGAGCCGATCAGCTCGCCGTCCACGACCAGCGGGGCCCCCATCGAGCGATGGAGGGGCACATGGCCGACCGGCGTTCGATGGAGCTCGTTCTTGATCAAGGCCGTCCGTTCCAGCAGCACCCGCCCCCACAGGCCACCCCACGTCGGGCGCAGAAACTCGATGCGCTTGGCCTCGACGGCGCAGGCGTCCCAGATGTCCCGCGTCATCGACGGGCACACCAGGGCGCCATCGGAGTCCCGGATGTATCCCAGGAATCCGAAGCGGCTCGCAAACCGAGCCCGCACCAGGTCCAGCACGTCGGCAAACATGTCATCGCCGGCGGAGCGCAGCAGGATCTCGCGCAGGGTGTTCGCGGTTGCCTCGTGGTCCTCGGCCCGCTTGCGCTCGGTGATGTCACGGCCTTCGGGGACCAGCCAGATGACGGTGCCGTCGGCGTCGCGAACCGGCTTGAGGGAGAAGTCGATCACGTGCAGCGCGCCATCCGGAGCCCGGTGCGTGGTCTCGAAGCGGACCACCTCACCCGCGGCGGCTTGCCGGATGGCGTGGCGCAAGCGCTCCTGCTCGACCGTGGAGTGGGTCCACCACGGCGTGTCCCAGAAGGGTCTTCCGATCACCTGCTCGACCGCGACGCCGGCGAAGCTCAAGGCGGCCGGGTTCGCATCGAGCACGGTCCCGGCGGGGTCGAGCAACCCGATGAACTCGAACGTCTGATCGAAGATCGCCCGGGCCCGCTGCTCGCTGAGTCTGAGCGCCTCCTCTGCCTGCCGGCGCCTGGTGAGGTCCACGATCGCCGTCAGCACGAAGCCGCCGTGGTCGGTGCGGATGGGGGTCAGCCCGATCTCGAGCGGCACCGTCCGTCGGTCCTTGCGCACGCCGACCACGTCCTGGTCGGAGGTGACCGGGATCAGCATCTCGACCGACTGACCGACCAGCTCCGCTCGGGCGTAGCCGAAAAGCTGTGCGGCATGGTGATTCACGAGCGTGATCACCCCGTGCTCGTCCACCATCAGCAGCGCGATCGGCGACGCCTCGAACACCGCCTCGGCGCCGGGGGCGTGCGGCCCCGACGTCGGCGGCACGGTGTCCACCCCGCCCGTGGTGTCCGGGTCGGACGATCCGTCGTGATCTGACAAGCCTCCTCCTCCTGCTCCGGTTCGAGACCACTCAGATATCACTGATGAGCCGGCCTCGACGCGTACAATGGCGCGCCATGTCCGACGCTCCCGCGCCCAACCTCGGCTCGCTGCGCGAGCGCATCGAGGCCATCGACCGCCAGATCATCGCGCTCCTGGCCGAGCGCCTGCACATCGTCGAGGACGTCGCCGAGGCCAAGCTGGCGGCGGCCAGCCCGTTTCGCGACAAGGTGCGCGAGGATCTGCTGCTCGAGCGGCTGCGCGGCGAAGCCACCGCCGCCGGCCTCGACCCCCACGAGGTCGAGCGCCTGTATCGGGTGGTGATGGACATGTCGGTGGCCCACCAGGAGGCGGCGGTGCGGCGGCGCGACGACGTGCCGTTGCGCGTCACCTACCAGGGCGTCGAAGGTAGCTACAGCCACCTGGCGGCGCAGCGCTGCTACGCCGGCCGCAGCGGCGGCGTGCTGCTGTCCGGCGCCGACAGCTTTCGCGCCGCCGCCGAGGCCGTGGTGCACGGCGTCGCCGACCTCGCGCTGTTGCCGATCGAGAACACCACCGCCGGCAGCATCAACGAGACCTACGATCTGCTCGCCGAGGGACACCTCACGATCACCGGCGAGGTGATCAGCGCGATCGAGCACTGCCTGCTGGCGATGCCCGGCGTGGCGCTCGACGATCTGCGCGTGGTGATGTCGCATCCGCAGGCCCTGGCCCAGTGCCAGCGCTTCCTCGCCGCCCACCCGCACCTGCGGGCCCAGGTCGAGATCGACACCGCCGGCTCGGCGCGCAAGGTGCGCGAGCTCGGCGACGCCACCTTCGCCGCCATCGCCAGCTCGTCGGCGGCGACCCGCTACGGCCTGGCCATCGTGTCGCGCGGCATCCAGACCGAGCGCGGCAACGCCACCCGCTTCGTCGAGGTCGGGCTGCGGCCGGCGCCGCTGCCCGAGGGCAGCACCGCCAAGACCTCGCTGGTCCTGTCGCTCGCCGATCGGCCCGGGGCGCTCGGCGAGATCCTGATGCGCTTCGCGGCGCGCAGCATCTCGCTCACCAAGCTGGAGTCGCGCCCCATCCCGGCCACGCCGTGGAGCTACCGCTTCTACCTCGACGCCCTCGGCCACGCCGCCAGCGAGCCGTTCCAGGCCACGCTGGCCGAGCTGCGTCCGTTGACCACCGAGCTGCGCGTGCTCGGCACCTACGCGGCCGATCCGGCCAACCTGCCGCCAGGTCCGAACCTCCCGAGCGAGCGAAGCTCCTGATCAGGTCGTCCTGAGCGAGCGCAGCTCCTGATCCGATCGTCCTGAGCGAGCGACGCACCTGATCCGATCGTCCCGAGCGAGCGACGCGCCTGATCCGATCGTCCTGAGCGAGCGACGCACCTGATCCGATCGTCCTGAGCGAGCGAAGCACCTGATCCGATCGTCCTGAGCGAGCGAAGCGCCTGATCCGATCGTCCCGAGCGAGCGAAGCGCCTGATCCGATCGTCCTGAGCGAGCGAAGCGAGTCGAAGGACGCCTGACGGTCAGGGGCGGACCTCGAGCACGCCCTCGCAGGGCAGCTCGACCACCCCGCTCGCCGCATCGCGCGGCGATGACAGCGGCGCGCCATCGCAGGAGGCCGTGAACGAGGTCGCCGACGCCTCCGGCACGTAGACCCGGTGCGGCACGCCGCGCGCCGAGCCGCGCTCGATCTCGAGTCGCAGCGCGCGCGTGCTGCGATCCCAGCGGTTGTCGACGATGCGACCGGCCAGGCGCTCGCCGCGCACGCGCGAGATCCAGGCCACCACCTGGGGCCGCTCGGTCCACGTCGACGTCGCCGGGTCCCGGGCGTAGACGCCCCACGAGCCCTGGCTGTGCTCCTTCCACAGCCAGAACGCGTTCGATGCCAGGTAGCGGTCGTGGAGCTCGTTCTCGACGCCCATCCACAGATCCGCGTTCGGCGTTTCGGGACCGACGCCGTACTCGCCGATCCACAGCGGCGTGCCCCACGCCGTGGCCTCGGCGCGGGCGGCCATCACGCTGGGCTCGAGGTCCTCGGGCTGCAGCTGCTCGAGCGCGGTCGGGTCGGGCCGGAACACGAACGTGTAGACGTGGGGCGCATAGACCGCGCCCTCGGACGGGAACGGCGCCGACGCGGTCGGCACCCCATCGGTGAAGTTGCGGATCGCCGACGGCTCGAAGAAGACCAGCTTGCCGGGCGCCGCGGCGCGCACCGCCGCGGCGGCGGCGATGTTGAAGGCATCGACCAGCGCGAAGCCCACCGTCGGTTCGTTGAAGATCTCGAAGCCGATCACCGCCGGGTGATCAGCCCAGCGCCGCGCCACGTGTTCGAGCATGGCGATGAACTCGGCCTGCAACCGGTGCGGATCGTCGGCCGCGAAGAAGCTGTCGAGGGCCAGCGTCACCTGCGTCGACGTGCGGCGCTGGCCGAGATCGGTGAGCGGCCCCTCGAGCAACATGGTGGGCGGCGGCACGATCGCCCACAGCGGCGCGCCGTCCTCGCCGATCTCCTTGGAGTAGGCGTCCTGGTGCAGATCGACCACGACCAGCAGGCCGGCATCGGCAGCGCAGGTGATGGCGGCGTCGACGCGGGCCAGGTAGGCGTCGTCGAAGACGTCGCGCTCGGGCTCGACACCGCTCCAGTTGATCGGCAGCCGCAGATGATCAAAGCCGAGCGCGCGCATGCGCCGGCAGTCGGTGGCGGTGAGCGGCGGCAGCTCCTCCACGGCGACCCGGCCGTCGTCGAAGGTGACGTCGAAGACGCCCTCGACACGGGCGTTGACGCCGTGCAGGAGCGCGATCCGGCCGCGATCGTCACGCAGGTGCTCGCCGTCGGAGTCGACCGGCGTGGTCGGCGTCCGACCCGGCGGATCGCTGCAGCCGGCGGTGGCCGCCGCCACGGCGAGGACGGTCCGACGAAACATCACGCGCGCATTTTACGCGGAGGTCACACGACGGCTAGCGTCGAACCACGTGACGAGCCTTCTTCATCTTGCTGCTCGGCGGGGCCCCTGCGACCGGCGCCGATCCTGGCTGCCTGCTGGACCTCATCAGAAGCGGGCCGAGAGCGTGAGCCCGGGCGCAAGCGCACCGCGGGTCGACACGGTCGCCGGGACGACGGTGAGCGCATGACGCTGGTTCCAGCGGCGCGTCGCGCCGTACGCGGTGCCGACGTCGGTCAGCGCACCTACGAGCACCATGCCCGCGCCCATGGCGGCCAGGATGGCGGCGCCCTGGTCCGGCTCCGGGTACGAGCGCCTGGCCGACAACGCGGCGAGCGTGAACAAGCCGACACCGCCGATGCGCACGGCCAGATGCGTTCCGCCGATCTCGCCGATCTGGAGTCGAGCGAGCGTCGGTCCCAAGACGATCATGCCGACCCCGGTGACGAACGGAATTCGATCGAGATGGCAGTCATCGCAGCCGTCGGGCATGGACGCCGCCAGCGCCACCAGCGTGCCGAGCACGGTCAGTCCGCCGCCGATGGCGACGATCGTTCTGGGCTGGCGATGCGGAGCCGGCCTCGGCGGGTCGGCGGCCTGCGGTCGGGCCGCTGCCGGACCGACGAGGAGCGCGGAGAGTAGTGAGGCGAGGAGCAGGATGGAGACCGGGCGCATGCCACCGCACGGAGCAGATCGCGTGCCACGGCCACGACGACGGCGGCCCGGCGGCTTGTCAGATCCTGCATGGCGAGCGGTGTCCGAAATGTGACGGCGGGGGCGACCTTGGCGGGGAAGAACGAGCATGAGGTGATGAACGCGGCCGGCTGGCGCGGCGGGCCGCGGGGCGGCCGCGGCCCGCACGGTCCGACCAAAGCTCTCAGCGCTCCAGATCGCGCACCGCCGCGCGATCATCGACGGTATGGAAGCGGCCCTTGGCGTCGCGCGCCACGGTGCCCATCGCGACCAGCGGATCGTGGGTGAAGAACAGGCGACCGCCGCGCGCCAGCAGGTCGGCGAGCAGCGCGGCCTTCTCGTCGATCAGGCGCTCCGGGAAGCGGTCGTAGCCCATCGTGATCGGGACGTGGACCCAGGCCTTGCCCGGGATCAGGTCGGCGGCGAACACCACCGGGCCGTCCGGCATCGCCACCTCGGCGAGCAAGAGCCCCGGCGTGTGGCCCTCGCTGTGGTGGAACCGAAACCCGGCGCCGAGCACCGCGCTGATGTCGCCCTCGACCCGCTCGAGGCGGCCGGTGGCCTCCAGCAAGCCCGGCAACTCGGGGATGAACGAGGCGCGGTCGCGGGCGTGCGGCGCCAGCGCGCGGGCCCAGGCGGCGGCGCCGACCACCCAGCGCGCGCGCGCGAACACCAGCTCCGGCGCGGCGCCGTCGCGCCACGCCGACAGCGCGCCGCCGGCGTGATCGAAGTGCAGGTGGGACAGCACGACGACGTCGATGGCGTCGGGCGCGACCCCGAGCGCGGCCAGCTCGTCGAGCAGGACGTGGCGATCCTCGACGACGCCGTAACGCTCGCGCAGCGCCGGGGCGAAGAAGGCACCGATGCCGGTCTCGAACAGGATGGTGCGACCCGCGTCGCGAACCAGCAGGCAACGGCAGGCCAGCGGGATGCGGTGCTGGGCGTCGGGCGCGATCCACCGCTCCCACATCGGCCGCGGCGCGTTACCGAACATGGCGCCGCCGTCGAGGCGCTGGGTGTTGCCGGGGACCGCGGTGATCGAACGCGTCATGCGCGCGCATTGTACGCGGCCCGCGCAACAGGGCTAGCATCGACCCATGCGGCGAGCCTGCTTCATCTTGCTGATCGGCGTGACCGCCTGCGGCCCGCGGCCGGGTCCCGATGCGCCGGTCGTGGCGCCGGGTCCGACCACGGCGCTCCAGCTCGCCGCGATCTCGCCGATGGCGCTCGCCGCCGCTGGCGACACCCTCTACTACGCCGACCTGGAGGGCGTGTGGGCGATGCCCGCCGGCGGCGGCGATGCCCGCCTGGTGACCAACACCCCGCAACTGGTGCAGCGGATCGTGCCGTACGCCGATCAGCTCTTCCTCGGCGTCGAGGACGCGCTGCTCGTGGTGCCCGCCAGCGGCGGGGCCGCGCGGCAGCTCTACACCGGAGGGTCGTCGCCGTTCGTCGTCGACGACGGCGGCGTCTGGTTCATCGATGGCCACGGCGTGCGGGTCGTGTCCCACGCCGGCGGCGAGCCGCGCACCGTCGCGAGCGGGCTCGGCGACGTCGACATCGCAGCCACCGTGCTGACCACCGATGGCGACGCGGTCTACGTGTCGAACGACCTCACCGACGACGATCACGCGCCCGTGATGCCCGACGGGGCCTCCGCGCGCGCCATCTGGCGGGTCGCCAAGCGCGACGGCGCTCGGACCCAGCTCGCCGGTCGCCAGTACGGCGTGGCCGGCCTGGTGCGCCATGACGACCGCCTGTACTGGACCAGTTTCGGCGCCGGGCTGCGCAGCGTGCCGGCCACCGGCGGGCCGATCCGCACCGAGCTCGGCGGTGGTGGCGTCGCGCTCGCCGCCGACGCCGACGGCATCGTGGTCCAGACCACCACGGGCCTGCTGGTCGAGGTCCGCGCCGGCATCGCCCACCTCGCCGGCGGCGCGCCTGATCGACAACCCGAGCCCGCGCCGGGATTGATCCTGGCCGCCGGCGCCGTCGTCGCGCTGGTCACCGATCACGAGGCCGCGGCCAGCGCGCTGTGGCGGCTACCGCGACCGTGGAGCTCCGACGTGACGGTGGTCGGCTGGGTGACCGATCACATCGGGGCGTTGAAGGCGACCGGCGATGGGCTGCTGGTCCTCGACGCCCCGATCGACGACGCCGTCCCCACCCGCATCCTGCACCTCGACGCCCGCGGCCGCCGCCGGGTGGTGGTCTCGGCGATCGGCATCGACGAGCTCACCGTTGCCGGCGACACCATCGCCTACCGCGCCGATTCGGCGCTGTGGCGCAGCGATGGCGGCGCCGCGCCGGTCCGGGTCCAGCCGCTCGACGACGACGAGGAGGTCCTCGGCCTGACGCTCGCCGGCGACGCCTTCTACTGGTCGAGCGGCCAGGTCGTGCGCACCGCGCCAGCGCGCGGCGGGACGGTCACCACGTTCCACGAACCCGCCGCCGCCACCGGCGGCAGCGGCCGGCCATCCGCCGAGCTGGTCGTCGACGGCACCACCGTCTACTACAGCACCCTCGGCTGGGGCAGCCTGGGCGTGCGGCGCGTGACCGGACCGGAGGCGAGCGAGCTGCTGTTCGAGCCCGCCGAGGGCATGGGCTACATCGGCAGCGGCCTGGTGCAGGTCGACGACGCGCTCTACGTCTCGGTCGCCGAGGGCGGCCAGGTGTGGAAGGTCGCGATGAAGGGTGGCGGGGCGGTGCTGGTGGCCCGCGATCTCACCGCGGTGCCAGCCTCGATGATCGCCGTGGCTGATCGGCTGGTCGGGGAGATCAGCGATCGCGGCGCGCCGGTGCTCGCCGTGCTCGATGCCGGCCGCGGCAAGCTCATCCCGGTCCTCACCCTGCCCGGGGAGAGCAGCCTGGTCCTGGCCGGCGCCGTCACCGGCGACGCGGTGTTCGCCGGCCTCTACGACAGCGATCTGATCGTGCGCGTCCCCCTGCCGCCGCGATGAGCGGCGTTAGCCGCCGATCGAGACGACGAACAGGTACCGGTACCGCGCCGCCGCGCTCTGCGAGAACAGCTGGACGCCGCCGTTGATCGAGTCCCCGGTTTCTATCGCTTCCGTTCGTGACGTCGCCATGCCCTGTCGCACCGTGCAGTCGCGCAGGTTCGGGGACAGCTCGTGGACCATCTCGATCCGCGATCCGGACCCGAATGTACCCGTCCACGGCGCCTGAGAGATCGAGAAGCCCGGCAGATTGGACGCCTGCGCCCAGACCTCGACGTTGATCGTGTTGTCGGCCTGCTGGACCACGACGCAGCAGTAGAGTTGCGCGGGGAAGATCGTGCTCACGGCGCCGCTGCATGTCCCGATCTCGGCGCGGAAACCACCGCGCAGCGCGACCACCTCGTAGCTGGTCTCGGCGTGCACGGCGCCGGTGATCGGCGGCAATTCGATCGCGCCGGCCCCGAGGTCGCTCTTCACCAGCCGGTTCGCGGTGACCTCCCAGCTCCCGGAGATCGGTGTCCAGGTCGCGATCTCGCTCGGGTCGTAGAAGCCGTTCCACGACACCCGCAGGTCGCCGCCGGCGCTCGGTCGCGGATCGCATGCGTCGCCGACGCCGTCGCCGTCGCCGTCGGGGTCGTTCGAGCTCGCGACGTGCGGACAGCGATCGCAAAGGTCGCCAACCCCGTCGGCATCGAAGTCGCGCTGGTCCGGATCCGCGAGCTGCGGGCAGACATCCTCGGTGTCGGCGATCCCGTCGCCGTCGGTGTCTTCGCCCGGCGGCGTCGTGTCGTCACCTCCGCAGCCGATGATCGCGATCACCAACCAGCCCGACCGCATCGCGCTAACCATTGTATCGCGCCGGCGTGAGCGGCGCATTGGCTTTGGGTGCGGATCTTCTGGGACGCGAGAAGAGGATCGGATTCCGCGCACTTCGCTCGGGTCCGACGAGTTCGATCGCACCCAGGTCGGCAAGTGCGGCGCGGCGTGCGCATCCAGGCATCGCGATCGCGACGTGTCGATCGCGGCGTTCCTCGTCGAGCAGCGACGGGCTCGACGTACTTGCGCTATCCGCTCAGTTGATCTGGCCGATGATCGTGTTCGTCGAGCTGGCGATCGCCTCCAGCATGTTGTCGATCAGCTCGAGCGTCTCGGCACGCGCGGCCATCGCGGACTGGAGGTGGATCATCGCCAGCTCGGTCGCCGACTCTTGTTCCGTGATCAGGTCGACCAGATCGACCAGGTCGACCGCGACGACGAGCGCGAGCCGATCGACCTCCGCGTCGCTGAGCGGGTCGAGCCCCTGCTGGGCCAGGGTGTCGCGGATCGCGTCGGGCAGCGCGATCGACAGCTCCGGCGGAGCCATCATCGCGAAGGTGGCGTGGTCGAGCAGCACCGTCTGGGGCAGGCCATCGATGGCGGTGCGCACCTCGGCGGAGAGGTTGCGGGAGATCGCGTCGTAGGTGTCGCGCGCCGCAGCCGGGATCCGGACCAGCCGCTCGACCGACGGGCCGCGCACCATCTTGAACGTGACGTTGCCGAAGAAGGTGTTCTCCGACCACTGGATGATGCCGACGCCCTTGGCGAACGAGATGTCGGTGACTCCAACGTCCACGCAGGGCGCCGTGACCCTGAGCCTGATCACGTCCGCAAACGTGCCCGCCGGCACCGCGAGCGTGGTGCCCCTGGCATCGATCAGTAGCAGCGCGGGGGTGCAGCCGAGGTCGATCGCCACGCTGCCACTGCCCAACGACGAGAGGTCCACGAGCGGCCGGGCGCCGGACCCGACCCAGAGATAGATCCTGTCGTTCGTAGGGCTGGTCCACACCCACTGGTCCCTCCGGTTCAGGAACCGGCTGAATCGGGTCCAGCCGCCGGAGCCCGGCGTGATCTGCGACTCGACGAGCTCGCCATGATCGGAGACGTAGGTCCAGCTCTCGCCGGCGCCGGTCGGGAGATACTCGTTCGCCGACGCGGTGGCGGTGCGGAGCAAGAGGCCGAGGCCGAACGCGAGCAGGACGGAGGCGCGGGCACGGAACGCGGAGTTGACGGACATGCACGGACAGAGCCCCGCCATCGCCGACGTGAGCGTCCAGGAGCGCGGCACGTGGCCGCTCCTGGGCAACACGCCATGAATCAGTATTGTTCTCGGCCACCTGCGACCCGGGAGCCCCCCTATACGATCATGGCGGTGGGGCGCCGTCGGTCTCGCCGGCCTCGGCGTCGTCAGCCTCGGCATCGGGGCCTGGGCCGGGCTGGATGCGCGGGCCAGTCGCGACGACGCGCGCGCTCTCGGGGTCGGCACGATCGCGGTCGATGTACACGTCATGATCGACGGCGCTCACGCGGAGGGCGGCGCATTCAGGCGCGACGTCGAGGTCGACCCCATCCCGCCGCCGCCGCCGGGCGACACGTGCGCGCCGGCGGAGTCGGTGGCGCCGACGAACGGCGTGGCGACGCGATCCGGCACGACATCGATCTTCCGCGGAAAACCGACCCGCCATCGTGAAGTACGACAACACGAGCGACGCGCCGGTCGGCGTGTTCGTCGTCGTCGACAGCTACCTCCACGCGTGGTTCGACGCCGCGCTCGCCGGGGTGATCGCGGGCCTGTTCGATCTCGGCCTGGTGATCGTCCGCGCCGACGCCGGTGTCACCGCCGTGCCGCGCTCGCCCTGTGCGCGGCTGGCCTGGGCGCGGCGGCGCTCGGCGTGGTCGGCGCACCGGTGGTGCTGGCGCTGCGTGGCCTGGCGCGGCTCGCCCCGCTGTCCACGACCCCCACGTCGTCGTGATCGACAAGCCGGCAGGGATCTCGTCGGTGCCGTACCAGGAGCGCGAGTTCGACACCGCGATGGATCTCATCCGCCGCGCGTGGCGCAGCATGGGCCGGCGCGCGACCGAGACGCCGCTCCACGTGGTGCATCGGATCGACGCTCACGCTCCAGAACCAGGGCACGCCGGTCACGTTGCTGCGCGACGGCATGCCGCAAGGCTTGCGCGGCGACGTGGTGTTCACCGCAACCGGTGCGACTACCGGGACCCTGCGGGTGCGCCAGGCCATCCTGATGGATGGCCTGCTGGCCAGCGAGATCGGCGCCTTCGACATCCCGGTGGTGCTCGAGCCCGAGCGCTGGATCCTGACCGAGCCAGAGGGTGGCGTGATCGTGTTCACGACGGCGCTGACCGGCGACCACCTGGTGCTGACCCTCGACCCCGACGATCCGCGCGTGACCGCGACCGATCCGCCGCGCGCCATCGTCCTCGATCGGGTCACGCCGTGGACCACGACCACCGTGGGCGACTGGGTGCTGGTGTCGCTGACCAGCGTGTCGGGCACGATCACCGGCGACGTGTGCACGGCCGCGGGTGGTGCGTGGATGAAGGTCCACATGGCCATCGCGATCAGCGATCGCCAGCTGTTCGAGCGGGTGATGACGCTGACCTCGTACTCGGATGATGCCTGCACGACGCTGGTCAACACCCAGACCTCGACCCAGGTCGGCTACGGCGAGGAGGAGGGCGGCAACGTCCTGCGCATCTGGGGCGTGGAAGAAGACAACGAGGAGTACCAGGCCTTCGCGCTGAGCCAGGCCAGCGGCGTCTTGACCCTGACCCGGACCGCCTGCCTGCCGCAGCCGGCCTGCGAGGACGAGGCGCCGACCAGCGTGGTGGTGCGGCGGCCCTGACCCCAGGATGGCCGCGCGGCTCAGCTCAGGCGGGCGGCGAGCTTCTCGGCGGCGCGGGTGGCGAGCGCCATGATCGTGATCTGTGGGTTCACCGTGGGCGTCCGGCCGAGCGTAGCGCAGCCCGTCGGCGATCGACCGTCGTTTCGGGTTCGCGCAGAAACAAGTCGATCGTTCTCGGCGCCGATCCATCCCCGCTGGCTTCGTTGCCCGACGGTCACGTCCGCCGAGGATGCTCCCTCCGGGCGCCTTGCCATCGGGGCGGCTCGACGCCGATCATCGCTCGACTTGTTCCTGCGCGGGCCCGTACGGCCGCATTCCGGACCGCCGGGGCCAGGGAGCGCCGCGCCTCGTGCTCCACTCGGGGTGATGACGATCCGCCCCGCGAAGTCACCCCGACCCGACGTCGCGACCAAGGTCCTCGGCGGCCTCCTGCCGGAGGACTGGGAGTGGGCCGTGGCCAGCCGCGCGGTCAAGCCGTTGCTGCCCGCGGTCCGCCAGCTCGCCTTGCCTCCCCGGGTCAGGGCGCGGATCGAGTACAACGTCGAGGCCACGGTGCGGGACGTGCTGGGCGATCCACGCGGCCGGCGCGTCGTCGAGAAGGAGGTCGCGCGACGGGCGCGCGCCGAGGCCGCGCGTGACCTGCCGAAGAAGACCCTCGAGTCGCGGGTCGCGCGCTCGGCGAGGTCAGCGGTGCAGGCCTGGATCGCGGCGCGGCTGCCGGCCGCGCTCGCGCGCGCCCGCGCCGAGATCGCCCGTGACAAGAAGGAGACCGACACTCTGCTCGCGCGGATCGCCGCGATGGACGCGCGCGCGCTCCACCGCTTCGCCGGTCGCTGGAACTGGGACGACGGCAGCTACGCGCCGGACGCGGTGGTGAGGCACCCCGCGTGCGCGCTCGGCACGGCGCTCCTGGTCTACTGGTTCGCCGCCCCGGTCTACTTCACGCAGTGGCGCACCGCCAGGGCCAGCGATGATCCCGAGACGTTCGCCATGCTCGCTTACATCGAGGGCCGCATCGCGAGCGGCGGCTACCCGCACGCGGGCATCGCCTTCGATCCGCGCCACTTGCAACTCACCGAGGCCAGCCTCCGCGAGGACGAGCCGAAGCGGCGCGAGCTCCCGGCGCAGGTGTTCGCGGCCACCACCCGCGGCGGCGTCGTCGGCTTCGCGCCGCCTCCCACGGCGCGTCGCACGCGAGGTGCGTGATCACGGCACGTCGCCCCGCTGCACCGTCGGCCAGAGCGCCACGCCGCAGACGCGGTGGCCGATGCGCTCGGCGATCGGTAGCGCGCGGACCTGGCGGAACCCGGCGAGCACGTCGTGCCGGGTCATGAGCGACTCGAAGGCGTCGAGGTCGCGCTCGAGCGACGCCTCGTCCTCGGTGCCGGGAGCTGCCGTGATCAGCCGGCCCGTCCCGGACCGGCCAGGAAGGGTGCAACCGGGACCTCGAGGTCCCGGGGTGATCGGGGATCCGGGTCGTTGCCGTGGCGCGCCCCCTGCAATGCCAGCCCATCCATGCTCGAACGCCTTGTCCTGGTCACCGTCGCTATCTCGGTCGGGTGCGGTGAGACGGTGTCGGAGACGCCCGACGCCGGCGGCCTCGATGCCAACGCCCCGGCCGACGCCAGCACCGCCGCTCCCTACATCGGTGACGTCCTCGACTGCCGAGCGATGGGCCCGGCCGGAGGGATCGGCGGTGGCACCGATCTGCAGCGCGTCGAGCTCGACGCCGCCGCCTTCCCCGAGGCGCTGTGCAACGACGGCACCCGCGCGTTCTTCTACTTCCGTCCCGCCGCCAACGCGGCGAGCCGCGATCGCTGGGTGATCCAGCTGCAAGGCGGCGGTGGCTGCAGCAGCGCCGACGACTGCGCGCGGCGCTGGTGCAGCGTCGAGACCAGCTTCGGCGCGCAGGGGATGACCAACCTCCTGTCCCCGAACCCCGGGATCCGCGGCAACGGGATCCTGGAGCGCGGCGGCGCCGCCGGTGTGCCCAACCCGGTCGGCGACTGGAACCAGATCTTCGTCCGCTACTGCTCGAGCGACAACTGGACCGGCACCGCCGGCGCGATCGACGTCGACGGCCACCACCCGATCACCGGCGCGCCGGCGCGCTTCCGCATCGCCTTCAGCGGCTCGCTGATCGTCGACGCGGTGCTGGCCACGCTGCGCAAGGACGGCGCGGCGCCGCCGGCCTACACGCTGAACGGCGGCAACGGCGACCTGCCCGACCTCGACGACGCCACCGGCGTGCTCCTGGCCGGCGGCTCGGCCGGCGGCATGGGCGTCACCGAGAACGTCGACCGGGTGCGCGAGGTGCTCCGCGCCCACAACACCGCGTGCAGCGGCGCGACCTGCCCGCTCCAGTACATGGGGCTCATCGACTCGGCGTTCGCGGTGAACCCGGAGGACCTCGACTTCTCGACCACGCCGATGTGCCTCGACAACGGGATCTGCGACTACCAGACGTTCCAGACCATGGCCGCCGCGTTCTCGGTGCAGGCGCCGCGCCTCGACGAGAGCTGCGCCACCTGGCACGCCGAGCACGCCCCGACCACCGCGTGGAAGTGCGACGACGACGGCCACGTCCAGCGTCACCACATCACCTCGCCGATCCTGATCCGCCAGGGCCTGGGCGACGCCAACGTGGCCGGCCACCAGATCGACTCGCAGTTCACCGTACCCGGGCGTGGCCTCCTGACCCAGGCCCTGTTCGCCGAGCTGGTCGCCGCCGATCTGGCTGCCCTGCCCGGCTCGACCCCCGAGGAGCCGTTCGCGCAGCCGCCCGCAGTCTTCGCGCCGCCCTGCGACCGCCACGAGACCCTGAGCGACAACGTCGCGATCTACGAGACGTCGCTGCGCGCGGGCGGGTCCAGCTACCTCATGTTCGACGTGCTGGCGAACGCGCTCATCGGCCGGGCGCCGACGACGCTGGTGTGGGGCGTGGGCGATCCGATCGACTGCCCGTGATTCAGTTGTTGAAGCCGCGCACGACGAGGATGCGGTTGCCGCCACCGTAGGT
>CANKMW010000046.1 GCA_947483555.1 Myxococcales bacterium | reverse complement strand
GTTGCCGCGATGTGACCGCCGGCGAGGGTCACACGCCGCCCACAACTGATCGAGATGATCCAAGACCCGGTCGTCCAGAGCGATGGCCGAGCGCCAGCGAGGCCGAGTCGAAGGACGCACTCCGTCGAAATGCGCCCTTCGACTCGGCCGCTTCGCGTCCTCGCTCAGGGTGACCGGATGGTGGAAGTGATCGGCTTGACTGCGGTTGTCGCCATGACTGCCGACAAGACGATGTGATGGATCCTGAGATGCGCCCTTCGACTCGGCCGCTGCGCGGCCTCGCTCAGGGCGAACGGTGTTGGAACTGATCGACATGATTGGCGTTGCGGCGCTAAGCGAGCGGCATTGCACTTAGGCCTCCTCCGCCTGGGCCGCCATCGCGACCGCGCGCAGCACCGCGCCGGCCTTGCTCATGGTCTCCTCCCACTCGCGGGCGGCGACGCTGTCGGCGACGATGCCGGCACCGGCCTGGACGTGGATGGTGTCGCCGACCGTGACCAGGGTCCGGATCGCGATCGCCAGATCCATGTTGCCGGTGAACGAGACGTAGCCGACCGCGCCGCCATACAGGCCCCGCTCGGTGGGCTCGAGCTCGTCGATGATCTCCATGGCGCGGATCTTGGGTGCGCCCGACAGCGTCCCGGCCGGGAACGCCGCCCGCAGCACGTCCGGCCACGCCCGCCCCGGCGCCAGCGTGCCGACCACGTGCGAGACCAGGTGCATGACGTGGCTGTAGCGTTCGATCACCATCTGCTCGGTGACGCGGACGCTGCCGGTGGCAGCGACGCGACCGACGTCGTTGCGACCCAGATCGATCAGCATGAGGTGCTCGGCGCACTCCTTGGGGTCGGCGCGCAGCTCGTCCTCGAGCCGTACGTCGTCGGCGCGGGTGGCGCCCCGCGGCCGGGTACCGGCGATCGGCCGCAGCTCGATGGTGTCGCCGTCGAGGCGCACCAGGGTCTCCGGCGACGCCCCGGTGATAGTGGCCTCGGGGTAGCGGAGGTGGAACATGTACGGCGACGGATTGATCACGCGCAGCGAGCGGTAGACGTCGAGCGGATCGACGCCGGCGCGCGCCACCTCGAGCCGCTGCGACAGCACGACCTGGAAGGCGTCGCCGGCCAGGATGTAGTCCTTGATCTGATCGACCGCGGTCTCGAACTCGAGGCGACCGAAGCGCGAGATCGCGGCCGGGATCGCGGCACCGTCGGGCAGCGGCGCCAGCGCCTTGGGCCGCGGTCGCGGCCCGCGCAGCCGGGCGACGATGTCGTCGATGCGCGCGCAGGCGCGGTCGTAGGCCGCCTCGGCGCGCTCGGCGCGCGGCACGTACGCGGTGGCGACGATCTTGATGGTCTGGCGCAGGTTGTCGAACACGACCACGGTGTCGGTGACCGCCATGCACAGCGCCGGCACGCCGAGCTCGGGCTTGTGCCGCGCCGGCAGGTCCTCGAAGGCCCGCACGCAGTCGTACGCGATCCAGCCGACCGCACCGCCCCAGAAGCGCGGCAGCCCGGGCGCTGGCGCCGGCCGGAACTCGCTCATCACCTCCGACAGCGCCACCACCGGATCGGCGGTCGGCCAGTCGGCGGTGCGCGGCGGTCCGCCCCCCTCGACGTCGTACCAGGTGGCGTGCGCGGTGCCGCCGCGGCAGGTGACCACGGCGCGCGGGGCCACGCCGACGAACGAGTACGCGGCCCAGGTCGCGCCCCCGACCACGCTCTCGAGCAGGAAGCTGTACTCGCCGCCGCCGAGCGCGGCGTACGCCGACACCGGGGTATCGGCGTCGGCGCACAGCTCCCGGTACACCGCGATCAGATTCCCGCTCGCGGCGGCCCGCACGAACTCGTCGCGGGACGGGTGGTACATGACGTTCCGGGTTTACACCGCGAACCGGTGTACGTCGACGCCTGGAGCCAGTTCACGAGATATGCTGCTCGCCATGTCGCACGCCGCCGACACCGTCCACCCCATCGATCCCGATCTCGCCGCGCTGCTGGTGGCCGAGGAGCAGCTCCAGCGCGACACCATCCGGTTGATCGCGTCGGAGAACTACGCCTCGGCGGCGGTCATCGCCGCCACCGGCACCGTGCTGACCAACAAGTACAGCGAGGGTTACCCGACCAAGCGCTACTACGAAGGCCAGCAGAACATCGACCAGATCGAGCAGCTCTGCATCGACCGCGCCAAGGCGCTGTTCGGCGCCGACCACGCCAACGTGCAGCCGTACTCGGGTTCGCCGGCCAACCTGGCCATCTACTTCGCGTTCCTCAAGCCCGGCGACACCGTCATGGGCATGGCGCTGCCGGCCGGCGGCCACCTCACCCACGGCTGGAACGTGTCGATCACCGGCAGCTACTTCCGCCCGGTGCAGTACGGCGTCCGCAAGGACACCGGTCGCATCGATCTCGACGAGGTCCGCGACCTGGCGCGCAAGGAGCGGCCCAAGCTGCTGTTCGCCGGCGGCACCGCGATCCCGCGCACCATCGACTTCGCGGCCTTCGCCGAGATCGCGCACGAGGTCGGCGCCATCTTCGCCGCCGACATCGCCCACATCGCCGGCCTGGTCGCCGCCGGCGTGCACCCGTCGCCGGTGCCGGTCGCCGACGTGGTGTCGACCACGACCCACAAGACGTTGCGCGGTCCGCGCGGCGGCATGCTGCTGTGCAAGACCAGCCACCAGAAGGCGATCGATCGCGCGGTCTTCCCGGGCTTGCAGGGCGGTCCCCACAACCACACCACTGCCGGCGTCGCGGTGGCGCTGCACGAGGCGGCGCAGCCGGCGTTCACGGTCTACGCCCGCCAGATCGTCGCCAACGCCCAGGCGCTCGCCGCCGGGCTGGTCGAGCATGGCTTCGATGTCATCACCGGCGGCACCGACAACCACCTCGTCCTCGTCGACGTCACCGGCAAGGGCACCGCCGGCAAGCCGCTGGCCAAGGCGCTCGACGTCGCCGGCATCGTCTGCAACTACAACACCGTGCCGTTCGATCCTCGCAAGCCCTTCGATCCGTCCGGCGTCCGCCTCGGCACGCCATCGGTGACGTCGCGCGGCATGAAGGAGCCCGAGATGCGCCAGATCGCGGCCTGGATGAGCGCCGTCGCCGAGGCACCGACCGACGCCGCCCTGCTCGCCCGGATCCGCGGCGAGGTCATCGAGACCACGCGACGATTTCCGGCCCCCGGCCTGTGACGGTCAGCCCGGACCGTCGCCCAGCGCCCGATCGATCTTGGTCTTGAGCTCGACGTAACGGCGCAGGAAGTCGTAGTGCTTCTCGCGGAAGTTCTGGGTGTAGCGGCGCTCGCGGGCCCGGGCCCGGAACGCGTCGGCGAACTCGTCGAGGCGGGCGACCAGCTGCTTGGCGTCCTCGAACGGGGTCAGGATCGCGCGCTGGCCCATGGTCTCGAGCAGGTTGACGTAGCCACCAGGGCCAGGGCCACGGAACACGAACACGACGGTGTCGCCGCTCTGGGCGCGGATCGTCGAGGTCACCATCGACGCCGGTAGATCGTGGAGATCGTCGGAGACCAGCGCGTAGTGGAAGCGTCCGCTCGACATGCGGTCGAGCGCTTCGCCACCGCTGGTGGCGTGGATGAACGTGAAGCCGGCCGGTGCCGCGGCCGTGATCTCCTCGACCATCGAATCGACCTCGTCGACGACCAGCACCGCGAAGTTCTCGATGTCCATCGAGCGCGCCGCCGGATCCTTGCCGGCGAGCCGATCGGTGAGGTCGAGCGCGCGTCGTTCGGCGTCCATGAACTTCTGCAGGAAGTCGTCCTGGACGGCGCGCACCTCGCCGAGGACCGAGTCGACCTCGCGCTTGCCCACCGAGCGGCCGGCGGCGTCGAGCACCCGATCCTTGAGGTAGGCCACCGAGTCGGGCGCCTTGAGGATGAGATCGATGGCGCCGGCGCGGACCGCCGCGACCGCGTCCTCGAACGAGCGCCGCGGCGTCAACGCGATGACCATCGACGTCGGCGTCGCCGCCTTGACCTGGCGCACGGTCTCGAGGCCGGCGCCGGGCGCCGGCGTGTCCAGATCGACCAGCACCACCGAGAAGAACTGGCGATCGACCGCCGCCAGCGCGGCCTCGGGATCCTTCACGCCGGTGACATGCAGACTGGCCGCACCGAGCAGCTGGGTCATCCCCTTCTGCACGTTGTCGTCCTGATCGATGACGAGCACCTCCGCGCCCACCAGCTCGCGGGCCATACCGGGGATCCGTGCAGCCAGGCTCTCGTTGCGCATGGTCATTGGGAACGGGGACCGAAGCGGAAGACGTGCACGAACTCCACCGGATCGCTCTCGCCGTGGGGCGGGAAGCTCCACGCCGAAGCGGCGGCCAGGATGCAGCCGCCGAGGTCGTTCGAACCGGTGGTGTTGCGAGTGACGCGCACGTTCTGAACCGCACCAGTAGGCATCACGGCCAGGCCGATGTCCACCTCACCGGTCAGGGGCTGATCGGCGGGCAAGGCCTTGGTCGCGTTCTGGTAGCAACGGTCCATCTTGCCGCTCGCCTGCACCACCAGGCGGGCGAGGTGGCTGGCGAGCTCGCCGGCGGAGGCGGCCGCGGCGGCGTCGGGATCGGGGGCGGCCGCGGCGGCGTCGGCGGGTGTCGGGTCGGCGGCGTCGGTCTCTCGCTCCGGAACGGCGGCGGCATCGGCGGCCGGCAACGTGACCAGGCCGGTGTCGGTTGCCGTACCCGCGTCGGTCGCCGTGCCCGCAGCGGCCGCCGCGGCAGCTGCTGCCGCCGCCGCACCGATCGGATCGTCCTCCAAACCGGTGCCCGTGCCCGTGCCCGTGTCCGTGCCCGTGCCCGTGCCCGTGCCCGTGCCCGTGCCCGTGCCCGTGCCCGTGCCCGTGCCCGCGCTCGGTCCGGATCCGAACCCGGTGCGAGGTCCGGCCCCGGTTCCCGGTCCGGATCCGGCTTCGCTCCCCGTCGGCGGCCCGGCGTCGCTCATGCTGGTCGGGGT
This sequence comes from Myxococcales bacterium, assembly GCA_947483555.1. Classification (GTDB taxonomy): domain Bacteria; phylum Myxococcota_A; class Polyangia; order Haliangiales; family Haliangiaceae; genus UBA2376. The sequence goes on along the minus strand of CANKMW010000046.1, from coordinate 60,945 downwards.
TGCGCCACCGCCGGCCTGCGCCGCGCCGCCGCCCGCCCCCCCGGTCATGAGCACGATACCCGCCACGACCAGCCCGACGTCCAGCGTCACGACGAGCAACATCTTGGCCATCCGCGCCCCACCAGCCACGGGCACCGGCAGTGATTCACCCAGACTCATGCCAGCCGGCGGTGGCCGGGTCTTGATGGCTCGGGTCGGGGTCGTGATCTCGGGCGGAAGCGTGGGTGGCCCGGCCGCCATGCGCTGCCCGCACCCGCCGCAGAACTTCGCGCCATCGGCATTCTCGCCGCCACAGGTCGGACAACGCATCAGCGGTGACAGCCTAACATCTCGTCGACCATCGCGCCTCGCAAGGCCGTGTTACGCTTCCGGTCTGCGATGAGCCAGCTCTTCGAACGTGTGCTCAACGCGGCCCGTCAGCTGGGCGCCTCCGACGTCCACCTCAAGGCCGGTCTGCCCCCGATCTTCCGCATCAAGGGCGACCTGCGCACCGTGCGCGACGTGCCCGCGATGACCCGCGAGGCCATCGCGCAGTTCGCGCTCGAGATCATGAACGACCGCCAGCGGGCGGTGTTCGAGGAGGCCTTCGACATCGACCTCGCCTACGGGACCCCGGACGGGGTGCGCTATCGCGTCAACGTCTTCCAGCAGCGCGGCGCCGTCGGCATGGTCATGCGCTTGATCCCGCCCGAGGTGCCGCCCTTCGGCGTGCTCAACCTGGCCAAGGTCGTGCTCGACCTCGCCGACAATACCCGCGGCATCATCCTGGTGACCGGCGTCACCGGCTCCGGCAAGTCGACCACCCTCGCCGCGATGGTCGACTACATCAACACCCAGCACGCCTACCACATCGTCACCGTCGAAGATCCGATCGAGTACACGTTCAAGGACAAGCGCTCGGTCATCAACCAGCGCGAGATCGGGTTCGATACCCAGTCGTTCTCGCGCGCCCTGCGCGCCGCGCTGCGCCAGGACCCCGACGTCATCCTGGTCGGCGAGATGCGCGACAACGAGACCGCCAGCATCGCCATGACCGCCGCCGAGACCGGCCACCTGGTGCTGTCGACCTTGCACACCGCCGACGCCACCGAGACCGTGAATCGCATCATCTCGATGTTCCCGACCCACCAGCAGGTCCAGGCCCGGCTGTCGCTCGCCAGCATCCTGCGCGGCGTGATCTCGCAGCGCCTCCTGCCCCGCGCCGATGGCAAGGGCATGGTGCCGGCGCTCGAGGTCATGGTGAACACCGAGCGGGTGCGCGAGATGATCGAGGATCCCGCCCGCACCCGTGAGATCAAGGACGCGATCGCGCAGGGCCTGCACCCGTACGGGATGTTCTCGTTCGACCAGAGCCTCGCCAACCTGGTCAAACAGCACCTGGTGACCTACGACGAGGCGGTCAAGAACTCGTCGAGTCCGTCCGATTTCGCGCTCCTGTTCCGGGGCGTGTCGGGCGGCGGGACCCAGTGGCAGCAGGGTACGACCGCCAATACCGGGGATGCCTCGGGAGGCAAGGGCCATGACGACTTCGAGATCGATCGCTTCCAGAAGTAACGCGCTGCGCACGCTGGCGTGGCTCGCCGCCACCGTCGTCGCGCTCGCGATCGTGCTGTCGCCGTCGCCGGCCGCGGCTCGCCGCCGCCTCGTGGTGCTCGAATTCACGGGCCCCAAGGCCGAGGCGTTCCAGGACGACGTCGAGAAGCTGCTCAAGAAGGGCAACTCCGTCGTGCCGCGCAAGAAGTGGGAGTCGGCGGCGGACGACCTCGGCGCCACCAAGCTCAACGAAAAGAACGTCAAGAAGATCGCCCGCAAGCTGTCGATCGACGGGGTGATCAGCGGGCGCGTCGAGAAGCGCGGTTCGCGCTACATCCTTCACCTCCAGCTTCGTGAGGGGAAGACCGGCAAGACGGTGGCCGCCCCCGACATCGTCGAACGCAGCCCGAGCCTTGGCGTCGATGGCCGCGACACGATCAAGACCGAGATGATGCCGATCATCGACGATCTGCCGCCGGCCGGCGGCGACGACGAGGACGACGATGAGGGTGGCGACGACGACGACGGAGATGACGACGACGGTACGTCCGCCAAGACCAAGGCCGCCAAGGCCAAGGCCGCCAAGGCCAAGGGCAAGGGCAAGGGCAAGGCCCGCGACGAGGACGAGGACGAGGACGACGACGAAGCCGAGGACGACGGCGGCGGGCGCAAGGGCTGGAAAGGCCGCGGCGATAACGAGGACGACGGGGATGATGACGATGGCGGCAAGGCCGCCAAGGCCGCCAAGGCCAAGGCCGCCAAGGCCAAGGCCGCCAAGGCCAGGAGCCGTGACGATGACGGCGATGACGACGATGGCGATGACGACCGCGTCGCCGCCAGCGGCGACGACGACAGCGGCGACGACAGCGGCGACGACAGCGGCGACGACGGCGACGACAGCGGCGACGACAGCGGCGACGACAGCGGCGACGACAGCGGCGACGACGGCGACGACGGCGACGACAGCGGCGATGACGGCGGCGATGACGACATCGCCGTCGGCGGCAAGGTCAACCTGACCAACCCGCGCCGACGGGCGATGGACGTCGCGGTCGGCCTGTCGTTCACCGGACGCAAGCTGTCGTTCACGACCAACCTGATGATGAACCGGCCCCAGGGCTACGACGGCGGGCCGGTACCCGGCATCTACATCGCGGCCGATATCTTCCCGCTCGCGTTCAACCGCCGCAACAAGGGGATCACGCGCAACCTCGGCATCTCGATCGTCATCGATCGCGTGCTCAGCATCTCCTCCAACCTCGAGAAGACCGGGATGGTCTACGAATTGCCGACCAGCGAGCATCACCTGGCCGGCGGCGTGGTCTACCGGCAGCCGGTCGGACGGTCGCTGCAGCTCGAAGGCTCGATCCGCTACAACAAGCGCAAGTTCTTCATCGATCGAAACAACCCGGCGCTGCTGCCGGCCGATATCGACATCCCCAACACCGACTACTCGTACGTCGACCCCGGCGTGGGCATGGCCTACGTGCTGGGACCCAAGATGGTGATCGGCGCCGACGCCCGGTTCCTGCTGATCACCGACACCGGCGAGATGCAGTCGCCGACCCAGTACGGCGCGGCCACCGTCACCGGCGGCGATGTCGAAGGCTCGTTCGACTATCAGGTCGCCCCCAAGATCCTGGTCCGAGCCGCCGTGCGTTTCACGACCATCGGCTACGCCTTCAAGGGCAACGGTGAGCTCACCAACAACCGCGACGGCGACGCCACCACCGTGGACGTCAGCGGCGCTCGCGACACCTACTTCGGCGGCTTCGCCTCCGGGGTCTACCTCTTCTGATGATGCGGATCCTGACCACGCCGACGGGAGAGCCGATGTCCAACCGCAGCCGGCTGTCGTGGCTGTGCATCGCGCTGTGGCCGCTCGCCGCGCTGGCGCCGCTGGGGGCGTGCTTCGAACCGGCGCTCGACACCGACGAGGCCCTGGTCATCGGCGGCAGCCCGACGGCGGCCGGCGAATTCCCGGGCGTCGGCGCGCTCATGTACAACTTCGGCGGCGAGGTCATGGCCGGCTGCACCGGCACGCTGATCGCCCCCGACGCCGTGCTCACGGCGGCGCACTGCATCGATCCGGCGCTCACCGGCGGCATCGTGCCCGGCTTCTCGCTGGCGCTCGACACCACCACCGGCAACCTCGGCACCGTACCCGGCCGCGCCATCCATCCCCACGAGTCGTTCGACATCAACGTCACCGCGTTCGACGGCCTGGGAACGTTCTACGACGTCGGCGTCGTGCTGCTGGCCCAGTCGATCACCACGGTCGAGCCGGTGAAGATGCCGCGCCCCGACCAGGCCGCGGAGATCGCGGCCAACCTCGACCTCGACATCGTTGGCTATGGCCGCACCAGCAACCAGACCAACGAGGTTGGCGTCCTGTTCGACGCCCGCACCAAGCTGGTGTCCCTCAACGGCACCGAGATCCAGGTCGGCATGGGCTCGCCGCAACCGCAGAACTGCAACGGCGACTCCGGCGGGCCCGCGCTGGCCGACCTCGGCGACGGTCGCCGCATCGTCGGCATCGTGTCGCGCAGCTTCTCCGGCGTCGAGTGCACCATGGGCGGGATCGACACCCGGGTCGACGCCTACCTGACCTGGATCCACGGCAAGGTCACGACCGGCATCCCGTGCGGCTCGGGCCTGGCCGAGCCGTGTGACGGTGACCTGCCGGATGACGACGGCGGCTGCTGCTCGACCGCCGGCCGCGGCGGGCCGGGCGCGGCGATGCTCGGGGTGCTCGTCGGGTTGACGCTGCGGCGCCGCCGCCCCCGCTCCTGATCTATCTGCTAGGGTCCGGCGGTCATGAAGGCTGCCCAGGTCCGTCAAGCGTTCCTCGACTTCTTCGCCGAGCGCGGCCACGCCCGCGTGGCCTCGAGCTCGCTGGTGCCGGCCAACGATCCGACGCTCCTGTTCACCACCGCGGGCATGGTCCAGTTCAAGGACGTGTTCACCGGCCGCGAGCAGCGCGGCTACCAGCGCGCCACCAGCAGCCAGAAGTGTGTGCGCGCTGGCGGCAAGCACAACGACCTCGACGAGGTCGGCAAGACGCCGCGCCATCACACCTTCTTCGAGATGCTCGGCAACTTCTCGTTCGGCGACTATTTCAAGGACGACGCCATCGTCTGGGCCTGGGACCTGTTGACCCGGGTCTACGGCATCGACACGTCGCGCCTGGTGGTGACCGTGTTCGGCGGCGACCACGAGCTCGACCTGGGGCCCGATGCGCAGGCCCGCGCGACCTGGAAGCGGGTGACCGGCTTCGGCGACGACCGGATCATCGATCTGGGCAAGAGCGAGAACTTCTGGTCCGCCGGCGACTCCGGACCGTGTGGCCCGTGCTCGGAGATCCACTACTTCATGGATGGCGTGCCGGCGGCGTGGCCATCGCGTGACCCGGCGAGCTGGCACGGCTGGCTCGAGATCTGGAACCTGGTCTTCATGCAGTTCGATCGCCAGCACGGCGTCCTGCGCGACCTGCCCGCGCCGTCGGTCGACACCGGCGCGGGTCTCGAGCGCATGACGTCCGTGATCCAGGGCGTGGGATCGAACTACGACACCGACCTGTTCACGGGCATCCTGGCCACGGCGGCCGAGCTGGCGAAGGTGCGTTATGGCGCCGATCCCGCGACCGACACCTCGCTGCGCGTGATCGCCGATCACGCGCGCGCCAGCACGTTCCTGATCGCCGACGGCGTGTTTCCCGACAAGACCACCCGCGAGTACGTCCTGCGCCGCATCTTTCGGCGCGCCGTGCGTCACGGCAAGCTGCTCGGCATCACCGAGCCGTTCATGCACCGGGTCTGTCTGCGCGTGGTCGAGGACATGCGGTCGACGTATCCGGAGCTCGCCGAGCGCGCCAGCACCATCGAGAGCGTCACCCACGAGGAGGAGAAGCGATTCCGCCACACCCTCGACGAAGGCCTCGGCCTGCTCGAGGACGAGTTCACACGCATGCGCGCCGCCGACCAGACCACGGTCAGCGGCAAGGTGACGTTCACGCTGTACGACACCCACGGCTTCCCGGATGACCTGACCGAGATCATCGCTGGTGAGCGCGGCTTCACGGTCGACAAGGCGGCGTACAGCGCCGAGATGGAGGCCGCCCGCGCCCGCTCGCGCTTCGTGTCGTCCGACCACACCGTCGACGTCCTCTACCAGCGGCTCGCCGGCGAGCTGCCGGCGACCCGTTTCCTCGGCTACGACGGCCGCGGCACCAGCGGTCACGGCGCGATCAAGGCCATCGTCGTCGACGGCGAGCAGGTCGAGCGGGCCGCGGTCGGAGCCAAGGTCGAGGTCGTGCTCGACCAGACCCCGTTCTACGCCGAGAGCGGCGGCCAGATCGGCGACGCGGGTGTCCTGCTCGCCAGCGGCGGCGCGCGGGTGCGCGTCGACCACACCCACAAACCCGCCGGTGACCTGTTCGTGCACCAGGGCGAGGTCACGGCCGGCGAGGTCGCGGTCGGCGACACCGTCACCGCCACGGTCGACGACGATCGCCGCGAACGCATCCGGGCCAACCACTCGGCGACCCACCTCATGCACCTGGCGCTCAAGCGCGTGCTCGGCGCGCACGTGGCCCAGAAGGGCTCGCTGGTGGCACCCGACCGGCTGCGCTTCGACTTCGCCCATTTTGCGCCGCTGACCGACGCCGAGCAGCGCGAGGTCGAAGATCTGGTCAACGCCGACATTCGCGGCAACGACGACTCGCTGATCGAGGTCCTGCCGCTCGCCGAGGCCCGCCAGCGCGGCGCGGTCGCGATGTTCGGCGAGAAGTACGGTGACCAGGTCCGCGTGGTGCGCATCGGCCACGAATCGCTCGAGTTCTGTGGCGGCACCCACGTGCGGCGCGCCGGCGATATCGGCGTGTTCAAGATCCTCGGTGAAGCCGGGGTGGCCCAGGGGGTGCGCCGGATCGAGGCCGTGACCGGCGCCGGCGCGGTCGACTACCTGCGCAAGCTGGAGGCCGAGCTGACCCGCGCCGCCGAGCGCCTGAAGGCGCCGCTGTTCGAGGTCGCCGACAAGGTCGACCGGGCCCTGCTCGCCTACCGGGCGCTGGAGAAGGAGCTCGACAAGCTCAAGCAGAAGCTGGCCTCGGGCGGCGGCGGCCGTGACCTCATGGCCGAGACCGTCGAGGTCGGCGGCGTCCAGGTCCTGGCGGCGGCGATCGAGGTCGACGACGTCAAGGTGCTGCGCGAGACCGGCGACCAGCTCCGCGACAAGCTCGGCTCGGGTGTGGTGGTGCTGGCCGGGGTCGGCGCCGACAAGGTCACGCTGGTGGCCATGGTGACCAAGGACCTGATCGGCAGGCTCCACGCCGGCAAGATCATCGCGGTCGTCGCTGAGATCCTGGGCGGTAAGGGCGGCGGCAAGGCCGACCTGGCCCAGGGTGGCGGCAAGGACCTGGCTCGGGTCCCCGAGGCCCTGGCCGCGGTGCGGGCCTGGGTCGCGCAGCAAGCGGGCTGAACCAGCTCACCATCGGCGTCCAGCAGCGCGTCACGCGAATTGCCTTTTCCGGCGCCGCGTCGGAACATCGGCGTCCCGAGGATGGCTACCGACGACGCCAAGCGGCCAACGACCGCGCTGCGCATCAAGGTGCGCCATGCCGACCTCGATACCTTCATCGAGCGCTTCGCCGTCAACGTCGCGCGCTCGGGCATCTTCATCCCGACCCGCCAGCCCAAGCCGGTCGGCGACGAGATCCGCTTCGAGATCCGGCTCGCCACCGATCAGGCGGTGCTGGTCGGTCAGGGCGTCGTGCGCTGGATTCGCGAAGTGGATCCCGACCGCCCCCGCGCCCAGGTCGGGATGGCGGTCGAGTTGCAGCGCGTGTCGCGCGAGAGCCGCGACGTCCTGCTTCGCATGATCGAGGTCCGCAAGCGGCGCGGCCTCCCCGATCCACCCGGCGGCCTACCGCAACCGGTCGAGCCCGAGGACGAACGCGCCGACGAGCCGCGCGCCGAGGTCGGCGATCGCAAGGACGACGACAAGACCCAGGTCCGGAGCGTCGAGCCTGCCGAGGAGGAGGGCAAGACGCAGATCCGCGCGGTGCCACGCCGGCCGGCGACGCCGACCGGCCCGCCGGCACGATCATCACCGCTGGCGGTCACCAACGACTCGCCGACGCGGATCGCGCCCATGCCGGTCACCAACGAGTCGCCGACCCGCATCGCGCCGGTGCCGCAGCGGCCCGCCCACGTGGTGCCGCGCCCAGCCGTCGCCGCGCCCGCCCCGCCCGCGGTGCCGATGGCCGCGCGCGCACTCGAACCCGAGCCCGCGCCGATCGAGGTCGCCCCCGAACCGCCGCCGCCGGCGGCACCGCCACCGCCGCCCGCGCGCGTCTCCCGCGCTCGGGTGGCACCCGCCGATCTGGCCGCCGCCGCCGCCTCGGCGCTGTCGGCCGCCTCGGCGGTGGCCGACGGGCTCGATGAGGAGATCGACATCGGTGCGGTGGTCACGCTGGCGCGAGCGCTGATCGCTGGCGATCCCGACCACGAGCTCGATTTGCTGAGCGGCGGGGTCATCGTGGAGGAGATCGCGGTCGACGAGGTCAGCCGCCGGCTGGCCGCCACGCTCGGAACCCGGGCCCCGTCGGCGCGCACCCGCGCCCGCGGCACCCCGGACGCGCTGCCGATACCGACGTTGCCGAAGCCGGTGGCGGTCGCGGCGGCACCGGACGCCGGGGCCGGGGCCGAAACCGCCGCCGAAACCGCCGCCGAAACCGCCGCCGAGACCGTCGCCGGAACCGCCGCCGAGACCGTCGCCGAAACCGTCGCCGAGACCGTCGCCGAGACCGTCGCCGAGACCGTCGCCGAGACCGTCGCCGAAACCGTCGCCGAGACCACCGCCGAGACCGCCGCCGTCGCCGACCCGGCGCCGCCCGTAGGTGCCGCACCGGACCATGATTCGATCGTCGTCGACCCTCACCACGATCGCGGCGTCGGCGCGACCACGCGCGGTCGCCGCCACGTCACCGCGCCGCCACCGCCGCGTCCGAGGTCGGCGACCACCGAGTTGCGAGCCACCGAAGACCGGCTGGCGCGCGAACGAGCCGAACGTGACCGAGTCGAACGCGAGCGCCAGCGCCTGGAGCGCGAGCGGGTCGAGCGCGAGCGCCTGCGAATCGAACGCGATGCGCAGAGTCGCGACCGCGTCCATCGAGAGCAAGAGGAACGCGAGCGGCACCGACTCGAGCGCGAGCGCGCCGAGCAGGAGCGGCTGCGCGTCGAGCAGGAGACCCATGCCCGTGAACGGGAGCGTCAGCGACGGGACCTGGCCGACCGCGATGCCTCGCGCCGCGCCGCGGCTGCGGCCGGCCCGGCCCGCGACCCGCTCGCCAACCTCGATCTCGAGGACGGCGTCGACGTCGACCTGTCGAGCGGCACCCACGCGCTGCGCAGCCGCGACATCGACTTCGGCACCACGCCGCCGACCACCCGGGTCGACCCCGCCACGGTTGCCGCCCAGGCGCTCGACGCCAGCGAGCTCAAGGCCGCATGGACGCCCGCGCCCCTGCCGGTGCAGCGCTCGGTGCCTCACGCGCAGCCGCGACCCGGGTCGCGAACCCAACCACCACCCCCGCCACCGCCGCGACCCGGGACCCGGACCCAGGCACCGCCGACCACGCCCGACCTCGAGGCGGCCCTCGCGGGCCTCGATCTCGCCGCCGAAGGCGACCCCACCGGGGTCGCCCACCGGACGCCGCGGCCCGAGCTCCGCGCCCCCTCGGTCGAGATCGAGATCGACGACGACTTCGAGATCGAGATCGACATCGAGATCGACGAGCCCTGATCAGTCGCAGGGCTGAAGCGCGATCGCCTGCGACGATGGATGGAGGCCAGGATGGGCCAGCGCGCGGACCAGCGCCGGCAGATCGCCGGCATGGGCTTGCCACAGGTCGACGATCCGGTCGGCCTCCGTGCGTCCACTCTCGGCGATCTCGGCGACCGGTGCGATCAAGCCACGCACGCCGGGCAGCGTGCGCCCGAGCCCGTCACGGGCGATCGCCACCAGCTCCTTGGCCAGCGCGCCGACCGTCGTGCGCCCCACCGGGGTCGCCAGTCCGAGGCGCGGAACGTCGTCGGCCAGCCGTTGACGAGCCGGCCAGTCGAGCTCGGCGGTGAGCGCGATCGCCGCGGTGCGCGCGGTGTCGTCGTAGAGGAGGCCGTGACAGAGCGGCGCCAGCGCGGCGATCATCGGCATCGAGCCGCAATCGCAGCCGCGCACCTCCATGTACTTCTTCATCCGCGCGTCGGGAAACAGGGTCGACAGGTGCAACGCCCAGTCGGCACGGGTCGCGCGCTGGCCCTGCCACCCGTCGGCCATGAAGCGGCGGAAGGTCAGGTCGCGAACCGGCAGGTATCCGCCTCGGTAGACGAAGTACATCGGCACGTCGAGGGCCCACTCGACGTAGGGCCGGTACACGCCGCCATCCTCGAACGCGAAGCGCAGCAGCCCAGCGCGCGCCGAGTCGGTGGCGCGCCAGATGTGGGCCCGATAGCTCTGGTAGCCGCTGACCGCGCCCTCGACGATCGGCGACGACGCCCACAGCGCCGTGAGGATGGAGGTCACGCTCATGAGGCAGCGCAGCTTGGCGCTGGCGTCGTCTTCGTCGGACCAATCGAGGTTGGTCTGCACGGTCGCCGTGCGCAGCATCATGTCGAGACCGAGCGTGCCGACCGTTGGCATGTAGGCGCGCATGACGTCGTAGCGCTCCTTGGGCATCCACGGCACGTCGCCACGGCCCCCGAACGGACGGAACCCGATCGACAGCCAGGCCAGCCCCATCGGCCGCGTGACCTCGGCGAGCGTGGCGACGTGCTCGCGTAGATCGGCCACCAGATCGCAGCTATGCGCCACCGGACGCGCGGCCAGCTCGAACTGACCGCCGGGTTCGATGGTCACCTGGGCATCGCCGTGCGTGAGGGCGATCACGTGACCGCCCTCCTCGACCGGCATCCAGCCGCGGGCCGCGAACCCGGCCAGCACCGCCCCGATCCCGTCGGGTCCGTCGTAGGCCGGCGCCGTCCCGACCTTCGGCCCGCCGGCGCGGACGCCGATCAGCTCGTGCTCGGTGCCGACCCGCCACGCCGCGCGTGGCTTCTCGGCGCTGCGAAAGTGGGCGAGCAGATCCGCAGCCGAGGTGACCGGGACGGCATCGGATTCGTCGACGAGATGCACGGTTGGCCACTGTACCCTGGCGACCTGTGCCGTCAACCGTCGCGGCCACGCTGCTCGCCGGCTCGACCGCCGCGGCGCGCGCACCGCTGCGAGCCGCCGTGCTACGGTGAGCCGCCGATGCCCCTCGAGTCGCTGTACGCCGAACCGGTCTTCGCCCAGCAGCGGGCTCGCCTCCTCGACCTGCTCCGCATCCACGCCTTCGCCGAGCGCGAGGTGACCCTGTCGTCGGGCGCCAGGTCGACCTTCTACATCGACTGCAAGGCGGTCAGCCTCGACGCCGAGGGCGGGTTTCTGATCGGCCAGCTGTTTCGACGCATGATCGACGAGGTCGCGCCTGACGCCGGGGCGGTCGGCGGACTGACCCTCGGCGCCGACCCGCTGGCAACCGCCACCAGCGTGGCCAGCTTCCACGCCGGACGACCGCTGCACGCGTTCATCGTGCGCAAAGATCCCAAAGGCCACGGCACCGGGCAGTGGCTCGAGACCGCAGCACGCCTCGACGCGACGCGTCCGGTGGTCGTGGTCGAGGATGTCGTCACGACCGGGGCCTCGACGCTGCGGGCGATCGAGCGGTCGGTCGGCATGGGCCTGCGGGTGGCCGCGGTGGTGGCGCTGGTCGACCGACTGGAGGGCGGACGCGACGCGGTCATTGCCCACGCACCGCTGTACCCGCTCTACACGCGCAAGGACTTCCTGCCGTGAGACTCGCGGCGGCGGTCGCGGTCGCGGTCGCGGTTGCGGTCGCGCTGGGCAGCGCGCTCGCCTGTACGCCGGCGCCGCGGCCGGTGCGATTGACCGAGGCATGGCCGGCGTCCGCCGGCGAGTACGACGCCGTCACGCTGGCCTGGACGCGGACCGCGATCCTGCGCGGTCCCTACCAACAGGCGCTCGAGCTTCACGCCACGTTCCAGTCACCGGAATGGCGGGCTGCCCGCGCCGCTCACCAGGCCGAGATCCGCAAGCTCGCCGGCGCGGCACGCGACACGTTGCTGGCCGAGGCCCGCGCCGCCGCCGGCGGCGACTACGAGGTCACGCTGGTGGTGACCACCTACGATCGAAGCGAGAACGATCTGCACCGCGGCGCGCGCTCGGTGTGGCGGCTCGCCCTCGTCGACGACGCTGGCGTCGAGACCGCACCGGTCAAGATCGTGCGCGATCGCCGGCCACCCGAGGTCCAGCGCGCCGAGTTGCCCGCCGTGGGCGACTTCGCCACCGTCTACGTCGCGAGCTTTCCGCGCACGGCGGCGGTGCTGCGCGATGGTGCGCGGACGATCGCGCTCAAGATGTGGAGCTCGCGCGGCGGGGTCGAGCTGGTGTGGGCGAGCGAGCAAGCATCGCCGTAGCCACCACGGCCGACACCGACGCCGACGCCGACGCCGAAACCGAAACCGTCGCCGAAACCGAAACCGTCGCCGAAACCGTCGCCGAAACCGAAACCGTCGCCGAACCGTGGCGGGTCAGCGCTTCGTCGGTGGCTTCTTGGTCGTCGGTTTCTTCGCCGGCGCCTTCTTGGTCCCGGCTCGACTCGGTGGCGGCTTGCGCCCGACCAGCCGATCCCAGAACCCGAGCCGTTGATAGCCAGCATCGAGGTCGTCGAAGGACTCGGCCGGGTCGTGCTTCTCCGGCGACTGACCGGCCTGAAAGAAGGCCTCCTCGTCGTCGCTGAAATGACCGGTGGCGGCCGTGGCCGTCGCCTGCGCGTCGGCCCGCGCCTTGTCGGCCTCCCGGACCGCCGGTTGCGCGGCGGCCGGCGGAGCGGTCGACTTCCGCTTGGCGCGCGGCGGATCCTTGGCTGCCGCGGTCGCCGCGGCCGCCGCCGCGAACGACGTCGCAGCCTCGGCGATCGAGCGCGCTTCGACCCGGGTATCGCTCAGCTCCTCGACGAGGATCGACGGCCCCGCGACCGCGGGATCAGCAGCCGGCACCGGCTTCGGGGTCCGGAACTCTCCGGACAGCTCGCCGCTGCTCTCGCTGGTCGCGGCCGGCTTCCGCTCACTCTCGGCACCATCCTTCGCCTTCACCGCGGCGTCGCCGTCGAGCGTCGCGGTCTCGGCCTTCGCCGCCTCGGCCTTCGCCTCCTCGACCTGCGCCGCCTCGACCTGCGCCGCCTCGACCTTCGCCGCCTCGACCTTTGCGGCCTCGGCCTTCACCGCCTCGACCTGCGCCGCCTCGACCTTTGCGGCCTCGACCTTTGCGGCCTCGACCTTTGCGGCCTCGACCCTCGCCGCCTCGACCTTCGCCGCCTCGGCCTTCACCGCCTCGGCCTTCACCGCCTCGACCTGCGCCGCCTCGACCCTCGCCGCCTCGACCCTCGCCGCCTCGAGCTTCGCCGCGGCCGCCTGCTTCTCGACCACGGCCTTCGCCTTGACGTCAGCCTCCGTCCTGGCCTTGGCGTCGGCCTTCGCCTTCTTGTCGGCCTCGGCCTTCGCCTTGGCGTCAACCTCGGCCTTGGCCTTGGCCGCCACCGCCGCCTGTTTCTCCGCGCTGGCCTTCGCCCTGGCGTCGACCTCCGCCTTGGCCTTGGCCGCCACCACCGCCGCCTTCTCGGCCTCGGCCTTCGCCCTGGCGTCAGCCTCGGCCTTGGCCTTGGCCGCCGCCGCCGCCTGCTTCTCGGCCCGCGCGGCCGCCTCCGCCGCCGCCACCGCGCGCTTCGCCTCGTCGGCGTCCGCCTTCACCTTCGCCGCCGCCTCCGCCTTGGCCCGCAGCTCGGCCTCGACCGCCTCGTGCCGCGACTTCTTCTCCGACTCCAGCCACTCCTGCTCCTCGGCGTCGAGCTGGTCACGCTCGGCCACTTCGACCAGCGGCGCGAACAGCCGGTCACGCTCGCCGGCGTCGGTCAGCGTCTCGAGCTTCTCGCGCTCGTGGTCGCGACTCGCCGCCACCACGGCCCGCGCCCGCACCTCGAACTCGCCCTTGGCCATCGACGACGGCACCACCGGCGACACCGCGCCGGCGTCGAGCCCGGCGGCGCGTGGCACCAGCGCCGCCCAGTCGACCTCGACGATGGCCTTGGGCTTGACCACGTCCTGCGCGCCGCTCGGGCGGCCCTTCTTCTTCTTGCCACCACCGACCGGCCCCGATCCCTCGGGCGTGACCGGCCGCGCCACCTCGCCGGTGGCGCCACCGACCAGCCATTCTTCGACGGCCAGCATCGCGCGGTGGGTGTTGCGCTGCTTCGCGATCACCAGCTTCTTCAGCAGTCCGACCTGGGCCGCTCGCTCGGCGACCCGCAGGGTCTCGAGGATCCGGAACGGGCTGTCTTCGAGGACGTCGGCGACCGTCCGGTGGCCGTCGAACATGCGCAGCACCCCGTGGACCTCGGTCGGCAGCTGCCGGCCCATCGCCGCCACCGTGGCCTGGTCCTGTTCGTACACCGCCGACGGCGACAGGCTGCCCGCCGCCTCGCGCAGGTCACACAGAAACCGCTCGGCGTGACCGAGCAGCTCGTCGAGCGTGAGCGGGATCTGCTGGCGGCGCACCACCGGTTCGTCGCGGAGCTCGAAGCGCGCCTCGGTCCACAGCAGGAGCTGATCGAGCGCCGCCTGGCCGTGGAGCCCCCCGACCTGCGCCGAGGTCACCTCGCCTTCGAAGAAGCGGATCTCGCCGCGCCGCAGCCCGCGCAGCATCAGCAGCGTGCCGGTGGCACCGGTCCGCGCCAGCGCGCGGACCAGGTAGAACACGCCGAACGTCTGGCCGAGATCGCCGTCCATCACCGAGCGGTTGCCCGGCCGGCGCCCGGCCAGGATGCGACCGATCGTCACCACGTCGCGGACGTAGGCCGGCGCCGACAGCACGGCGGTCGCACCGGCCGCCAGCGCCACCCCACGCGCGATGCCGTTGCCGACGTACAGGAGCGGCGGCGAGCCACCGCTGGCGGCCCGCGCCACCAGCTCGCGGATGAGCAAGGCCGGCTCGTCATCCGCGGCGTCGGCGCCCGCCACCACCACCGCCACGTCGTCGAACGCTGCAGCGTCGGCGCTCGCGGCGGCGGCCACGGTCATGCCCTCGCGCTCGAACCCCAGTCGCATGCCATCCGTGGCACGGCGATCTCGGCTGACCACAAGCACTTTGGAAGGCGATGCCATGACCGAAAAAGCGTCTCGGAGTATAACCGTCAGTGGCTCAACCGCACTCTGGTTCTCGCCCGAAATACCGTGCTCGTCCTCGAAATCCTCCGCGGCACCTCGGCCCGGCCGAGCTACGAGCTCACCACCCCCGTGATCACGCTGGGGCGGGCGGCGACCAACACCATCGTCCTCACCGACTACCACCTGTCGGGCGAGCACGCTCAGATCCTCCGCGAGGGCGCGGGCTACGTGTTTCGCGACCTGCGCTCGACCAACGGTTCGGCGGTCGAGCGCGCCGGCACCCGGATCGCGGTCGACGCCAGCCGCCGCCACGAGCTGGGGCTCGAGCCCGGCGACCTGATCTTGCTCGGTGACGCCCGCGCGCCGGTCCAGATCCGGATCCGGTTTGGCCCGCCGCTGACGCCGGGGCTGCCGGCCGACGACGCCGAGCTGGCCGAGCGCCTGGTCGCGACCCGCTCGATCATCGATCTGCCGGCGGTCCGTGACCAGATCGATCGCGACCCGGTCAGCGCCCTCAAGGTGTACAAGGCGCTGCAGCCGCTGAGCGGCCGCCTCGACCAGGCCGCGGTGCTCGACGCCGTCGCCGACGCCGCGTTCGAGATCCTGTCGCGCGCCACCCACGTCACGATCTTGCTCCGCGCCGAGGCCGACAAGGACCGCTTCACGCTGGCCCTGCAGCGCGAGCGTGGTGGCGCCCATCGGCCGCCCGAGCCAGGCGTCGATCCGGTCCGCGCCTCACGTGCGATCCTGCGTCGCGTGCTCACCGATCGCGCCGCCATCCTGACCGCCAACGCGCAGGAGGAGCTGCCGTCCTCGGAGTCGATCATGGGCGGCCAGATCCTGTCGGTCATCGCGGTGCCGCTGTGGCGCGGCGAGGAGATCACCGGCCTCCTGCAGGCCGACAACCGGCGGACCGCCGGCATGTTCGACGAGTCCAACCTCGAGGTCGCGCTCCTGATCGGCGCCCAGGCCGCGCTGGCGCTCGACAACGCCGGCCTGGTCGGCCGCCTCAAGCTGGCCGAGGAGCGGGCTCGGGGCGAGAACGTCTACCTCAAGCGCCGCGAGGAGAAGGCCCGCTTTCCCGACATCATCGGCGAATCGGAGGCCATGCAGCAGGTCTTCGGCCAGCTCGACAAGGTGATCGACACCCGGGCCACCGTCTGCATCGACGGCGAGACCGGCACCGGCAAGGAGCTGGTGGCGAGCGCCATCCACTACAAGTCGGGTCGCCGCGACAAGATGTTCGTGGCCCAGAACTGCGCTGCGTTGCCGGAGAACTTGCTCGAGAGCGAGCTGTTCGGCCACAAGCGCGGCGCCTTCACGTCGGCCGATAGCGACAAGAAGGGGCTGTTCGAGATCGCCGACGGCGGCACCCTGTTCCTCGACGAGATGGGCGAGATGCCGCTGTCGTTGCAGGCCAAGCTCCTGCGCGTCTTGCAAGAGGGCACCATCCGCCCGGTCGGTGCGACCGCCGAGAAACAGGTCGACGTCCGCATCATCTGCGCCACCAACCGCGATCTGGCCGCCGAGGTCGAGAAGGGCCGCTTCCGCTCCGATCTCTACTATCGCCTGATGGTGTTCCCGATCCGCCTGCCGCCGCTCCGCGAGCGGCGCGACGACATCCCGCTCCTGGCCAAGCACTTCCTCACCAAGTACGCCGCCGAGTACCGGGTCGAGCTGCCCGGCTTCTCGCAGGAGTCGCTCGACGCGCTGGCCGGCTACGCCTGGCCCGGCAACATCCGCGAGCTCGAGAACGAGATCCAGCGCCTGGTCATCCAGTGCGAGCCGGCGCTCCACATCGAGGTCACGGATCTGTCACCGCGGCTGCGCAAGATCGAGAGCACGGTCGCCAAGGTGGCGCCCAAGAAGGGCACGCTCCGCGAGATGATGGACCAGGTCGAGCGCTGGCTGATCTCCGAGGCGCTGCGCGATCACGGGGGCAACAAGACCCGGACCGCGGTCACCCTGGGCATCACCCGCGAGGGCCTGCACAAGAAGCTCGACAAGCTGGGGTTGTAGACTGCCTATTGCTTCGCGATCAGCGCCGCCTGGATCCGGCGGTAGGTGCCGACGTCGAGCTGCGGCTCGCACTGCTTGAGGCGGCGGAGGGCGGAGCGGACCGCGGCGTCGTCGGGAGCAGCGGCGCGAGAGATCGCGGCGAAGCTACCTTCGCTGCAATCGAGGCGCGGTGGGGGCGGCGGACGACGGCGGACGCCGGCGTCGATGCGGTCGGTGACGGGGGTGGAGGCATCGGCGGCCGGGTCCGAGACCGGGTTCGAAACCGTGGCCGCGTCCGGACCCGGGTCCGAAGCCGTGGCCGCGTCCGAAACCGTTGCCGAAACCGGAACCGCGGCCGTGGCCGCGTCCGTGATCGTGACGGCAGCCGCGGGGCCGCGCGGCTTGCCACCCGCCATGGCGACGACGATGACGACCAGCACCGCGGCAACGCATACCCCGCCGATGACCAGGAACACCGGCGTCCGCGACCGGGTCGGCGCCAGCGCGGTCGGCGGGACCGAGCGCAGCGCCGTCGGGAGCGGCGCTGCGGCGGAGCCGACCTGGTCGGCGCGCCACATGCGCGGGCTGGCGGCCAGCATCGTGGCGGCGTCGGGCGCCGCCGGCGCCGGCGCGGCGACCGACTGGGCGACCAGCGCCGACGGATCGGTCCGGAACAGCAGCGCGGCGCGGATCTCGGCCCACGCCGCGGCCACCGTCGCCGGGCGAGCGTCGGGCGACTTCTCGAGGCAGCGGGCGATGGCGCGATCGAGGACCTCGGGCGCGGTCGGTACCAGGCTGCGCAAGGACGCCGCCGGCGTGGTCTGCACCGACACCAGCAGCGCCGCGACGCTGGGTGCCACGAACGGCGGCCGCCCGGCGATGGTCGCGAACACGGTGGCGGCGAACGAGTAGACGTCGGCGCGCAGATCGACGTTCTTGGAGTCGAGCGCCTGCTCGGGCGCCATGTACGCCGGCGTGCCCATCGGGAAGCCTGACAGCGACGCCACCCCGTCGACGGCGTCGAGCAGCTTGGCGATGCCGAAGTCGAGCAGGCGCACCGCGCTGACCCGGTCGCCGTCCATCGCCACCATGATGTTGTCGGGCTTGAGATCGCGGTGGATGATGCCCTTGGCGTGGGCCGCGGTCAGGGCGTCGACGATGGCGTCGAAGATGGTCACCAGCTGCCCGGCATCGAGCCGCCGCTCCGCCGCCAGCCGGCCCAGCGGCAGGCCGGGGAAGTACTCCATCAGGTAGAACGGCTCGCCGGCGTCGAGGCGGCCGAAGTTCTCGATCGCCGCGATGGTCGGATGCCCGATGTCGCACACCGCGCGCGCCTCGCGAAAGAAGCGCTCGACCTGCCCTGGATCGCGCGCGAACTGCGGGTGCAGGATCTTGCACGCCACCTTGCGCTTGAGGTCGACGTGCTCGGCGAGGTAGACGGCGCCGAAGCCGCCCTCGCCCAGCTTCTTGATCAGGCGATAGTTGAGCGCGATGGCCCCGGCGTAGCTCGGCCCCTCCTCCTCGACGCGCGGATCGACGTCGGTGCCCGACACGTTACTTCAGGCACCCCACCAGCACCGCGTCGTAGCGCTGCAGGTCGGCCTCGGTGAGGATGCCTTCCTTCACCATCGCCCGCAGCTTGTCGCGCTTGGCCTTGTACTGGACCCGGGTCAGCTTCTCGGGCGGGCACAGCTTGGGGGTCACGGCGAGCTGCACGGTGTGATCGGCGGGCGGCGTGTGAACCGCCAGCGTGAACTTGGCGACCACCGTCACCTGGGTCTCGGCCTCGTCCTCGCGCAGCGTCACCTTGAAGGTGCGGGTCTTGGCCTCCTTGGGACCGAGATCGCCGAAGTCGACGGTGACGCCGTCGACCGCGGGATGACTCGAGCGAACGGTCGCCACCAGGGCGCGCGCCACGCCGCCGCCACGGTTCTCGATGGTCAGCCGCACCGTGGTGTCCTCGCCGGCGATCAGCGCGCCGCCGTCGGCGCCCAGCGCCACCACCGCCAGCTCGGGTGGCTCGGTCGGCTTGCTGGCGCTGGCGCGCTCGATCAGCGCGATGGCGCCATCGCGGTCGGCGATGGTCGGCGTCCAGTCGACGGTCAGCGCGGTGCGGCTCGAACGGATGCGCCACGCCACCATCAACCGGTTGCCGGGGTTGACGGCGCGCAGGTCGATGCCGGTCGTCGACCAGTCGAGCGCGAACACCGCGGCGCCGTCAGTTCCCGGCGTCGCCTTGACGTTGGCCCCCCACGGCGTGGTCAGGACCAGCTCGCCGAGCACGCGGCCGACCGAGGTGTCGGCGCACGGCGTCTCGACGCTGCCCGACGGCACGTCGCGGGTCTCGGCCACCCGCTCGCGGTAGCTCGGGCCCTTGGCGTAGCGCTGGTAGACCGGCACCGCCGTCATCGCCACGCCGCTGAACACCATCACGGCGGGGGTGCCACCCTGGGTGTCGGCGGTCGCCGCGTACCCGATCCCGACCAGGATCGCGGTCACGCCGCCGATCACCGAGCCGACGCCGACACTGGTGACGTGCTTGCGCTCGACGACCACCACCTCCTCCTTGACCAGCTCGGTGCGCCGGCACAGGTGCGCACCATCGACCACGAAGCGGAAGCTGCCGTCGGCGAGCACCGCGCCCTGACCGGGCAGCAGGTCGGTCCGCAGCTCCACCACCGGCGCCGCCAGCGGCAGGCGCCGCTGGGTCATCTGCGGCTCGGACCAGGCGACGCAGCCGCTGAGCGCCGCCAGCACCAGCGCGCCGACCCGCGCGCGGGTCACGGCGCGACTCCCGTGGTCGGCGCGTCACTCGCCGCCGGCGCGCCGGTCGGCGCGCCGATCTCGACATCACGACAGCGCGACACCGTCGAACCGTTGCCCTTGGTGACCAGATCGCACGTGGTCACCGCCATGGTGCCGTCGGCGCGCGGCACGATGCCGGTGACGACCCGGCCGTGGGCCTTCTCGCAGGCGCCCAGACAGACGCGGCAGCCCGCCGACGCGGCGGCGAGCGCGAACCAGCACCCGAGGACGACAGGTCTCATCGGCGAATCTTCGGCGCCGGGTTCCGAACCTGTCAACCCGCGCGTGGTAGCGTCCGCTTGATGGGAATGATCAGGCGGTCGCTCTTGACGGCGCTGCTGCCGGCCCTGGTCACCATCGGTGGGTGCGGCGGTCAGCGTTTCGGTCGCGTGATCACCGAGGTCATGCCGTCGCCCGCCGATCCGGGCCTGCTCCACGTCCGGACCTGCGATCTGATCTTCAAGAAGTCGGACCCGGAGAAGGTCTCGCTCGGCGACTGCAAGCGTTTCGGCCTCCGCCGCTCCGCGATCATGCCGGTGCCGGTCATCGACGCCACCGTGGCGCCGCGCGACGGCCGCATCGTCACCGGCCTTCGCGAGCGCGACGGCGGCGGCGCCGTCGTCACCACCTGTCGCCTCACCGTCGCCAAGGACGCATCGTTCGTGCTCGCCGACTGCGCCGAGCTCGAGATCTCGACCGCCACGATCTCGTCCGCCGCGCCGCCCACCACCGCCCCCGGAGCACCATGACGACCCGCCGCCCGCTCGTGGTCGCGGCGGTGTGTGCCGCCCTGGCCGCCACCAGCGCCTGCCGGCTGCGTCGCTACGAGGTCAACGTCCGCTTCAAGCCCGAGGCCGCCGACCGCCGGCTCGCCAGGGGCCAGTCCGACGTCGTCACCGGTCGCCTCGAGCGCGCCGACGGCGTCAACGTCTACGTCAACAGTGGCGGATCGTCGGAGCCCATCCCGCTCGCCGACATCGGCGAGGTCGATCAAGCCAAGGCCAAGCGCGACGTTCGCTGGGGGGCCGGCTTCGCCATCGGCGGCACCCTGCTCGCGGTGGTGAGCGCGTTCTACTTCGACTGCGGCGCCAACGACTTCCCGGTGTTCTGCGCGTTCCAGAGCGAGGCCAACTTCTGGGCCGGGGTCAGCTTCATCGGCGGCGTGGCGCTCGCTGGCGCCGGCCTGGGCGCGATCTTCTCGGGCAAGGCCGACCAGTCGCGCAACGCCGGCCTGCTCCGCGACGCCGGCCTGCGCGAGGCCTCGTGGTGGATCGCACCCACGCCGGTCCCGACCGGCGGCGGCGCTGCGCCCGGACTTGGCGCCGGCGTGCGCTTCTAGGTCGACTCGGCGGCTCCGCGGCCTCGCTCAGGGCCAGCGGATTCCCACCGTCGTCGGCTCAGGGTGCCGCGGCGCTGGTGCCGATCGCCAGCCGGGTGATCCCGGCAGCCTTGGCGCGTTCCATCACGTTCACCACCCGGCCGTGGGGCACGCCCTTGTCGGCCTGCAGCACCACCTGGGTGGTCTTGTCCTTGGTGAAGGCGGCGCGGAAGAGGTTGTCGAGATCCTCGTCCTTGACGACCTTGCCCGAGACCACCACCTCACCCTGCATCGGGATGAGCAGCACCAGGCTCGCCTTGGTGACGTCGATCTCCTGCGCCGCGCCGGCCGGCAGGTTGACCTTCAGCCCGGAGCGCTTGTCGGCCTCGACCTGCTCGAGGACCTCGTCGGTGCGCTTCTTCTCCTCCTGCGCCTCGGCCTGCACGGCGAGCGCACTCACCATGAAGATGATCACCATCACCAGGAAGACGTCGGTGAGCGGCGTGATGTTGATCTCGGCGAAGATGCCGCCACCGCCGTGACCGCCATCCTCTTCCTCGTCAGGCAGCGCGCCGGCCATCGCCCGCCTCCTTGCCAGGCGCTTCGCGCGCCTCGGGGGGTAGCTCCTCGAGCTGTTCGAGGAACTCGTCGGTCAGGAGCTTCAGCTCGGTGGCGATGCGCGCCGCCCGCTGATTGAAGAAGTTGTAGAGGATCACCGCCTCGACCGCGACCAGGATGCCGGCGGCGGTGACCACCAGCGCCTCCGAGATGGGCTTCGAGATCATCGCGAACTTCACCTGATCGTCGCCCTTGAAACGCCCCATCGCCTTCATGATGCCGAGCACGGTACCGAACAGGCCGACGAACGGCGCGGTGGCACCGATGGTGCCCAGCATCCACAACCGGGTGCGCAGGTCGCCGACCACCCGCAGCCGCTCGCGGTGGACCGCGGTGCCCAGGTGCTCGGGCCGGCCACGCCCCAGGCGCTCGTAGCCGACCAGGAACACGTCGGCGAGCGGCGACGGCGACCGCTCGCACGCGCTGCGGCCCTCCTGGACCGCTCCCCGCGACAGGCACCGGCCGACGATGTCGGCCAGCGCACGTGCGCGGACCGTGAACTGCCACTGCGCGATCGCGCGCTCGATGGCCACCGCCAGGGCGACCACCGAGAAGAAGATGATGAACCACATGGCGTAACCGCCATCGCTCATCAGGTCCCAGATCGAACTATCCATCGAGCACTTCCTGGACTGCTGACCGTCCCGGTCCTACCAGGTTGGCCTGGCGGGAACGTGGGCGCAAGGTGCCGTCACCGGATTGACCCGCGGGCCGGTCGCCGGGTTGCCCGTCGGAAGCCTCGCCTCGGCTCGTCAGGGCTGGAACGGGGCCCGGTAGCCGCCACCATCGAAGTCCAGGAACACCGGGGCCGCAAACCCGATGGCTGGCACGCCGCGGCCGCGCAGGGCCAGATCGACCGCGGACGCATTGCCGGTCACCAGCACCGGCAGGGTGTCGTCGTCGACCGCGCCATTGGTCAGGACCGGGAAGATCGACCTGTCACCCCGGGCCCGGATGACCAGCCAGGCGTCGGTGCCGGTGGCGCCAGCGCGGTTGCGGATGTCGGCGGCGGTGAGCGTGATGGTGACCTGCGCGCTGTGGAAGCGGTGCGTGCCCGGGCCGCTCGCGGTCTGCAACTGGACCTGCATCGACTCGGGCGCGATCGGGGCCAGGGCGCAGGGATCCAGGGCGTTGAGCTGGTTGAGGTTGCGCGACGTCCAGCACTTGAGCGGGCGAAGGCTGACCGGGTCCGCGGATCGGGTCACCGGCGAGATCGGCGTGTCGTTGGCGAAGATCTCGAGGGTGTCGATCTCGGCCCACTCGGGCGACGTCACCGTCACCACCAGCGTGATCGAGCCGCCGACGGCGGCGACCTGGCGGCCGATCGCGGGGCTGCCCATCGACGTCACCGCCAGCATCGGGCCGTTGGTCACCACGATGTCGCGCGCCGCGGCGGTGCCCTCGAGCGCCGCCATCACCGACGCGGTCGCGGCGCCCGACGCCAGCGCGGCGCCCGAGTCGTCGGCGACCCGCACCATGGTGCGCGGCATCCCGACCGGGTCAGACACCGACGTGTGGGTGTCACTGTTGCCGATCGGAGCGACGTAGAACCCGAACGACAGCATGTTGAACCAGTCGCGCATCACACGATCGAGCGAGGTGCACTCGTTGCGGGCGTCGCCGTCGGTGTCCTTCATCGCGAAGCCGTTCCAGATCTCGAGCGCGTTCCAGCTGTCGTCCCACAGCGACTCCTCGGGCAGCCGCAGCCACTGGTTGGGCACCGACACGTTCTGGAAATCACCGAAGATGCTGCGCTGCACGTAGTCGTACTGGACGTGGGCGACATCGAAGTACTTCTGGAACGCCGAGAAGGCCTTGTCACCACGAGGGTGATTGACCTCGACCACGCGCGCACCGCGAGCGCGCGCCGCGTCGAAGATCTCGCCGGGCGTCATCGCGAAGCCCTCGCGACCGCGGCCCCAGTCGATGGCGCCGCCGTTCGAGTTGGGCACCACGTCGAGCGGCCAGGCGTTGAAGTGACCGTACGGGAACGGCGTGACCTCGATGCCGGGCAGGACGCGCAGCAGGTCATCGAGCCCGAGGTCGACCACGATCGGCTGCAGATCGGTCACCACGTCGTGATCGGTCACCGAGAACAGCTCCATGCCCGCCGACACCGCCGACCGCACGCGATCTTCGGAGCCGACCGGCGAGTCGGGCGAACCAACCTGGTGGACGTGAAACTCGGTGGCCAGGTAGCCGGCGGTGTCGATGACCCGCCGCAGGTGCAGGCTGACCGCGCCATCGGCGGTGGCGTTGAACCCGGCCGACGCCACCGACCACTCGGTGCCCCGCGACGCATAGACGCGGTAGCTGCCACCGGCCGGCAGGTAGAGCGCCTTGTCGGCTCCGGCGCCGGTCGAGGTGCCACGGATGGCGTGCAGCGAGCGCACCACGCCGGTCAGGCGATCGTAGGTCTCGAACACGCGCTTGTCGGGAAACGCGGGATGGGTACCGATGACGAGGATGCGGCCCGGGATGTTCTCGCTGGTGGCGTCGTCGATGATCTGGAAGTCGAGCTTGACCGGGGCCGGCAAGCTGAGCGCGACCGCCTGCCCGACCGCCGCTGCCGCCGAACGCGCGGTGTCCTTGACCTCGGCGCGGACCAGGAGCGCCCCGCCGGCCGGGACCTGCCCGCCGTACGTGCCATCGGTCGCGACATCGAGGTAGCTGACGATCTTGTCGGTGTCCTCGATGGCGCCGTTGCCGTTGCCGTCGGCGTAGACCCCGACCCGAGCGCCGGCCAGGCTGGCGCTGCCGCCGGCCCACGCCACGGTGCCCCCGATCGAGGTGGTCGGATCCGGGGTCGCCTTGCCGGCGCGGAACACCACGTCGGTGTCCTCGGCGTCCTGACCGATGACCAGATCGACGCGCTGCATCTTGCCAACCCGCGGATCGAGGCCGAGCGTGTACGTGCTGGGGTCGAGGATGTCGAGCAGGTTGTCGGCGCCGAACAGCACGATCGACACCCCGGCGATGAGGAACCCGGAGCTCGGCGTCGGCTCGTCGAAGCGCGGGATGAGGCCATAGCCGGGGCCGGGGGCCTGGTAGACGACGTAGTCGATCGGCGCCGGATCGGCGAGCGTCGAGAGCGCCTCGATCCCGGCCCGCTCGAAGCCGCGACCGTTGCCCCACGACTCGGTCTCGCCGCCGGTGTCGTTGAGCATACCGAGCGGGCCGATGACCCGGACGGTGCCGGCGTTGAAGAGCGACCAGTAGACCTCGACGTGGCGGGCGCCGGGCGCCAGGACGTACGTGGTCGCGCACTCGATCTGATCGGGCACATCGGGGTCGAGATCGTCGCTGACCGGCAGGATGCCGATGCCCTTGAGGTTGATGAAGTCGTTGTTGCCGCTCCAGCCGCGGGCGCGCAACACCGCCGGGCCGCCGGCCGCACCGTCGCGCACGATCTCGATCGCGCTGTGCTCGCAGGTGCGACCGGCCTTGTAGATGAGCGAGAGCTCGCCGAAGTGATCGGGCAGGAGCTGGGTGCCGCCGGGTCCGATCTCGGCCGCGTCCATGATGTTGCCACCCTGCGGTACCACGCCGATCACGCGCGTCGGCGCGCTGATGATCAGCCGGATCTTGTCGTTGCGGAGAAAGAAGTCGCCGACCTGACCCTGGGCGGCCGGACCGGTGAGCAACTCGTTCACGTTGGCCGCACCGATCTCGCCAACGAACGCGCCCTGGGCACCGCCGGTTGGCGGCAACTCGGGGAAGTAGTCGTCGAGACCGCCACCGCCGTCGTCGCCACACGCGGCGACCGCACACACCAGGACCGTCAGGGTAAGGCGAAGGGTACGCATCGGCGCTAGCCTAACCGAAACGTCACGATCATGATGTGATTCCGTCACCGATCGAGCGGCGCCGAACCCAGTGACCACGGCTACTTGCGATGCGTCACTCGCGACCGCTTGCCGGCCGGGCGGTTCACTGGTCGAATCCGCGCCATGTCACGAATGATCCGGTGCGCCAAGCTCGGCGCCGATCTCCCCGGCCTCCCGTACCAGCCGTTCGCCGACGCCCTCGGCCAGCGCATCTTCGAGACCATCTCGCAGCAGGCGTGGCAGCAATGGATCGAGCACTCGAAGCGGATGGTGAACGAGTACCGCCTCGATCTCACGCAGAAGAAGTCGCACGACACGCTCAAGGAACAGTGCGAGCAGTTCTTGTTCGGCGCCGGCGGCAGCGCGCCGCCGGAGTACGTCCCGGAGCCATCCTGACCTCGCGGCCGTGAGCGCGCGTGAGCTCGCCGACGAACCGGTCGCTCGATGACGTGGCGCTGTTCCGCGCCCTGCCCCAGGTCGGCCGCCAGCTGCCGTGGGTGCGGCTGGGCGACTGGCCGACGCCGGTCGAGCGACTCGCCGTCGGCGACGAGGTGTGGATCAAGCGCGAGGACCTGACCGCCGCGACCTACGGCGGCAACAAGGTGCGCACGCTCGAGGCCATGTTCGGTCGCGCGCGGGCCGCCGGCGCGACCCGGATGTGGGCGACCGGGGCCTACGGATCGAACCACGTCGTCGCGTCGGTGCTCCACGCCCGCACCGCGGGCCTCGACGCCGGCGCCATCCTGTTTCCGCAACCGGCCAGCGAGACGGCGCTCGCCAACGCCAGCGCGCTCCTGGCGGCGCGGCCCGAGGTGATCGCGATCGGATCCGTGATCGAGCTGCCGCTCGCGATGGCGATCGTGCGCCGTCGACGCGGTGCGTACGTCATGCCGCCGGGCGGCGCGACGCCGGCCGGCGCGCTGGGCGCGATGTCGGCGGCCTTCGAGCTCGCGACGCAGGCAGCCGCGGGAGAGCTGCCATGGCCGCGCCGGGTCGTCGTCGCCGTCGGCAGCGGCTGCACCACCGCTGGCCTGCTGGCCGGCTTCCACCTCGCCCACGAGCTCGGCCTGGCGCCGTCACCGCCGCGGGTGTGCGCGGTTCGCGTGACGCCGTGGCCGGTCACCAGCCGGCTTCGGCTGGCGCGCCTGGCGCACGTGACGCTGGCGCTCGTCGACGGCTTGCGCGGCGCCACGTCGGCGACCGGCCTCGGCACGCTGTACGCCGGCCTCGAGGTCGACGGCCGCTGGCTCGGGAGCGGCTACGGGCGCGCGACCACGCCTGGCGCCCGCGCGGCCGAGCGCATGCGCCGGGCCGGAGCGCCGCCGATCGACGCGGTCTACACCGCAAAATCGAGCGCCGCGCTGCTGGAGCACGCCGAACGGGAGCCCGGTCCGAGCCTCTTCTGGCACACCAAGTCGTCCGCGCCGCTGGCCGGCGCCCTCGATGACGCGCTCGCGGTGGCGCCAGCCGCGATGCGCCGCTGGATGGGCCGCTAGGGCACCGCCCTACTTGACCGATTCCATGTCGGACGGCGAATCGGGCTGCGGCGCGCGTGGTGCCGCGGCCTTGGTCTTGGCGTCCTCGCTCTTCGCGCGCCGCGCGCGGTCGACGTACGAACGACAGGCGCGCACCGCGCGATCGTTGGCGACGCTGGACTGGTAGTAGTCGGGCGCCTTGCGGGCGATGTCGGCACCGATGGTGCCGGCGTCGGTACACTTGCCGGCGTTGACCAGCTTGACCATGCGCGCATGTTGATCGCGCGCCCAGGCGTCGAGCGCGGCGGCCTTGGCGGGATCGTAGCTGGCCCCCGCCTTGCCCTGGTCGCGGGCGATCTGCTGCGGCTTCTGCGGCGCGACACCCTTCTGCGCTGGCTTCTGCGCTGGGTTCTGCCCGGTCGCCGGCTTCTGGGTCGCCGCCTTGGGCGGCATCGACGACGAGCTTGGCGGCGCCGCCACCGGCGCCGGCTCGGACGGAGCCCGGCTCTCGCCGGTCGCGACGCGCCCGCCGCTGCCCGGCGGCGGCGGCGCCTTCTTGTCGGCGACCGTGCCAGCCGGCGTCCGGACCGCGGCGGCGAAGTCATCGGCCTCTCGCTCGTTGGCGGCGTCGATGCGCTTGCCGTCGAGCGCGAGCACCGTCGGCTCGTCCTTGGCCTGCTTGTCGACCGCGATGTAGCCCGGACGAGTCGCGCTGGTGTCGGCCTTGGCGCCGCTCGCGCTGCCACCGCTGCCGGACTGGAACGTCGTGGTCGCCGAGCCTGCCCCTGCGCCGGCCGCCCGATTCGCCTTCCGGAGGTCATCATCGCCGCTAGCCTCGACCGCCGCCGCCAGCTCGGTACCGGTGTCAGGTCCACCACCGGCGAGCTTGCCGCCACCGCCGCCACGCCCGACCGCGTCCTTCTCGAGCTGGTCGCCAGCGAGCGGATCAGCCGTGACGCCGGCGACGACCCCCGCGTTGCCGGAGATCTCGTCACCGAACGCCCGCGCCGGCAAGCCTCGATCGCCATCGTCATCGACGGCGCGCATGACGCCCTCATCGAGCCCGACGCGATAGTCGTCGATGGTCGGCACCGCTGCCGGAGCGGTCGCCGAAGTTCCGCTCGCCGCCGCCGGGGCACCGGAACCGGCCGCGAAATACTCCGCCTTTTCCTTGTCGACCTCGGCGCGGACCGAGCGTTCCATGGTCGGCTCCGCGACCCGAAACGTGCCGCGCGAGTACATCAATCCGGCCGCGCCGCCCACCAGCACGAGGGCGGCCGCCGCCGACAACGCGGGGCTGGCTGCAAACGGACGCAAGAGGCCCGCGAGAAACGCGAAGAATCCGCTGCCAGCGGCCACCGGCGCCCGCCGGGCGGCCTCCTGGAGCAGCCGGGCCGAGATCGCGGGCGAGGGCTCGGCCGTGGCCAGCCGCGTGGGCAGGTCGGCCTCGCGAAGAATCTCGCGCGTGGACCGCAACCCGTCGAGCGCCGACCTGTCCTGTGGATGACTGGCCAGGTGCGCCTCGAGGCGCGCACGCTCGTCTCCATCGAGCTCTCCGTAGAGAGCGCCGATGAGCAGCGCGTCGATGTCCTGGCGGTCGGCCATGTTCCTTGGGTCCTTATACTACGTCGGTGTTTCGAAACCACCGAGCAGGACCCTGGGCGGACGGACGGACCTCCATTGCCTCGCGGGTTTACCCTTCGGTGGCGTGAGCCTCGTGACCAATTACTGCCTACGAGGATGTACACGCCCCAGGAGCCTCACCCGGTCTATGGAATCGTCAGCGATCGCTGACGACCGGACAGAAACGACGCCAACTAACTGATCTTCTTGACCCCAGGTCGCGGTAGGCGACGGGGTAGCGAAACCAACGCCAGAACGGCCTTCGACTTACAGCATCACGGCCTGGCGGGCTCGGGATGGCAACTCCAGCTGACGTCATCGATGACCCAGCCATCGTTGCCGCACTCGGCGGGCGCCGCCAGCGTGGTCTGCGACCCACCGGTGTCGAGCTCGAACGCCGACCCACGCTGGATGCGGTTCGCCTTCGCGGTGTCCGGCGCGCAGGTGAGCGTCCAGCTCACGGCGCACGACAGCTTGATCTCGCACCGATTGGCGACCACCAGGTCGACGCCGTCGGCGTCGCGATCGATCTGATCGAAGTGGGCGCACACCGAGACCGGGGTCTTCTTCTTCACCTTCTTCTTGCGGGCGGCGGTGGCGGGTGCGGCGAGGACGGTGAGCGCGAACAACGCGAGGGCGCACCTGGCCCAGCGCGCCCGGTGATGCGGACGTGACATGACGATCCTCCGGCGAGGGGTGCCGACACCTGCGCGGCGCTCCATGCACCAGGCGCGGCGTCTGCTCGCATCCAGGACACCAGGCCGCGGGCGCGGTTCCCACTTTCGGCTACCGTGCGGCCATGGCCAACCCGCTCGACGTCTTCCGCGACGACGCCCTCGCCGGCCACGTGGCCGTGATCACGGGTGGCGGCACCGGCATCTGCAAGGGCATCGCCGCCGCCTACGCCCGCCTCGGCTGCGAGGTCTGCATCACCAGCCGCAAGCAGGACGTCATCGACGCCACCGCCGCCGAGCTGCGCGCCGCCACCGGCAAGGACGTGCTGGCGGTCGCCGCCGACGTCCGCGATCCGGACGCCGTGGCCCGCGTGATCGAGGCGGCGCGGGCGCGGTTTGGCAAGATCGATACGCTGGTCAACGGCGCCGCCGGAAATTTTCTGGCCCCGGCGGCAGCGCTGTCGCCGAACGCGTTCCGGACCGTGGTCGACATCGACCTGATCGGTTCGTTCCACGCCGCGCGGGCGGCCTTCCCGTCGTTGCGCGACGCCGGCGACGGCCTCATCGTCAACGTCACGGCGACGTTGCACTACCACGGCACGCCGCTGCAGCTGCACGCGTCGGCCGCCAAGGCCGGCGTCGATGCCATGACGCGCAACCTCGCCGTCGAATGGGGCGGCGCCGGCATCCGCGTGGTGTCGATCGCGCCCGGCCCGATCGGCGACACCGAGGGCATGCGCCGGCTCGCGCCCGGTGACGCCGCCGCCCGGGCGGCGAAGGCGATTCCGCTCGGTCGCTTCGGGCTCATCGACGAGATCGCCGCCGCCGCGGTCTATCTGCGCTCGGCGGCGGCGGCGTACATCACCGGCACGGTGCTGGTCGTCGATGGTGGCCACTGCGTCGCGCAGCCCATGATGATGACCCCGTGACGGTGGTCGATTTCGTGTCGCCGCGACGCGCGGTGCCGATCGAGCTCGTCGGCGGGCGCGGCCACTACCAGCGGGTGATCGCCGCCGTGCTGGCCGCCGAGACCAGCGTCTGGATCGCGACCGCCAACCTCAAGGAGTTGATGGTCGAGGACGGTCGGGCACGACCCGGCGTGCGGCGCCGGCTCGGCAGGTCGAGCTACCGTTCGGTCCTCGCGGCGCTCGCCGAGGCGTCGAGCCGCGGCGTCGAGCTGCGCATCCTGTGTGCCGACCGGGCGTCGCGACCGTTCCGCGCCGAGCTGGCGCGCCATCCCGGCCTGCGGACCGGGCTGCCGATCCGACAGTGCCCTCGGGTCCACCTCAAGCTGGTGATCGTCGATGGGGCGCTGGGGTACCTCGGCTCCGCCAACTGGACCGGCGCCGGCCTGGGTGCGCGTGGTACCGGCCGCCGCAACTTCGAGCTCGGCGTGGTGACCGACGATGGGCCCACCCTCGACCACGTCCAGGCGCTGTTCGACCACCTGTGGCGCGGCGGCGAGTGCGCGGCGTGCAAGCTCCGCGACCTCTGTCCGCGGCCCCTGGACACGGTCACGACCGCCCGGCCGCGCGCTCCGATGCGCAAGAAGGCGCGATCAAAACGGAAGTAGCGATTCGCCCCTGGCCGCGACGCCAGGTGGCTGCGAACATCGGGTTCGCGCGTTGTCATGTAACCGTGGCGGCCGCTGGTAGCACTGGATCGCATGTGACCACCCAGGTCGCTTATCTCGAGGACATCGTGCTCGTCGACCGCTGCCTCGACGGGCAGGAGGTGGCGGCGCGCGACCTGTTCCGCCGCCACCGCGCGCGGGTCCACGGGTCGCTCTACCGCGTGCTCGGCTCCAACACCGACATGGAGGATCTCCTCCAGGAGGTCTTCGTGCAGGTGTTCGGATCGCTGCGGTCGTGGCGCGCCGAGGCCAGCCTGGCGACGTGGATCGATCGCATCGCCGTCCGGGTGGCGTGGCGGTCGATCGGACGCCGTCGCGCCCGGCCGCCCGAAGAAGAGCTCGGCGACCACGACGCCATCGCTCCCGAGGTCGGCGGCTCGCGCGCGGTTCACGCCCGCGAGGGTGTCCGCCGCCTGTACGCCGCCCTCGCGACCCTGTCGCCGTCGGCGCGGATCGCCTTCGCGTTGCACGAGATCGACGGTCGACCGCTGGCCGAGGTCGCCACGGTGACCGGTGCGTCGCTCACCGCCACCAAGCTCCGGGTGTGGCGCGCCCGGCGTGCGCTGCACGCCCTCGCCGCCGCCGATCCGGTGCTGCGCGAGTTTCTCGCTGATGCCCCTGCTCCCGGAGGTGCCCGATGACGCTCGGCGACCGCGTGCCCGTGCCACCGCTTGCACCCGAGCGCCTCGAACGGCTCGAGCAGCGCATCGTCGCCGCAGCGGCGCCGGCGCTGGCGCGGCCGGCGAAGCACGCCCTGTGGCCGTGGGGCCTGTCGCTGGCCAGCGCCGCCGCCGCCGCGCTCGCGGTGCTGGCGCTGCGGCCGGTCCCGACGCCGCCGATCGTGCCGCCGCTGGTGGTCTCGACCGACGCCCGCGAGACGATCATCGAGCTCGGTGACGCGACCCTCGCCGCCGCGCCGGCGACCCGGTTCGACGTGGTGCGGATCGGCGGCGGCATCGACGTGCGGCTCGATCACGGCGCGGTGCGGCTCGACGTGGCGCCGCGACCTGGCCGTCCGCCGCTGTGGGTGCGCGCCGGCGACGTCGCGGTGCGCGTGGTCGGCACCGCGTTCACCGTTGCCCGCGCCCCCGGTGGCGGCGAGGTCACCGTCGAGGTCGAACATGGAGTCGTCGAGGTCCACCGTGCCGGCGCGACCGCGCCGGTGAGCGGCGGACAGCAGTGGTCGTCACGCGACGGCACGGTGATCGCGACCGCCGGCACCGACATCACCAGCCCCGGCGCCGATCGCAGCGCCGCCGCCGCCGCCGCCGCGATCGGCGATGGCCGCCTGGGTGCCGATGATCGCCACACCCCCGACCTCGCCACCGGTCCGGCGCTCGAGGTCGCCGTGCTCGGCTCGCGCGACGCGCACACGCCGGGCGGTAGCGGCGGCGCCATCGACCGGGTGCCACCGCGCGCCACCGGAGCCCGCCCGCCACATGGCGACCGCCGCGGCTCGGCTGCCCCCACCGACCTGCCGCCCGCACCGGCCGGCGACCTCCACACCCGGATCCGCACTCAGCCCCTGACCGCCGCGGTCGCCGTCCCCGGCGCCACTGCCGTCGACCGCGCCGCGGAGCTCCGCACCCTGGTTGCCGCCAGCCGCGGCGCCGAAGCGGCCACCGCACTCTACGGCCTCGCCCGCACCCAGCACGTCGAGCTCGGCCGCCACGGTGACGCCCTCCGCAGCCTGGACGCCTACCTGACCCGCTTCCCGAGCGGCGCCGAGCTCGAAGCCGTGCTCTGGCTTCGGCTGCGGATCTTGTGCCGCGGCACCATCGACGACGCCTGCCGGGCCGCCGCGCACACGTACGCGACGCGGTACGCCGACACCGCTCGCGGCGATATCGCCGACCTGGTCAAGAACTCGCGCTGAGCACGGTGCGAGTGGTCGAGCCTCAGGGGACCGGGCGGGGTCCGATGGGCGCCGGGGGCGGATGGTCGGTGTCCCAGATGATCGTGTCCTGGTACTGGGCCGAGTCCATCAGGGCGAAGCCAACGAACAGCGCGGCGGCCAGCAGCCCGCCGATGACCATCACGCTGTGGAACAGCTTGTCGTAGCGCAGGTGCATGAAGAACAGCACCACCAAGGTCGCCTTGATGGCCGCGATGGCCATCGCCAGGGCCAGGTTGTAGCTGGTCCCCAGGTCGATCTTGGTCGCGGTGACGGTGATGATGGTGAGGAACATCAGGATCAGCCACGTGCCGACCAGCACCTTGACCGGCGCGACATGCCCGAGGCCGTGACCACCGCCGTGGGCGCCATGGCCGTGAGTGTCTTTCGAAGACGTCGATGACGACATGACTGGCTCCTCGATCGACTCAGTGGATCAGGTAGAGCAGCGGGAAGAGGAAGATCCAGATCAGATCGACGAGGTGCCAGTACAGCGCCGCGTAGTCGATCGGACCGAAGTAGTCGGGCGTGAAGTGACCCTTGATGGCGCGCACCAGCAACCAGATGAACACGAAGATGCCGAACAGCACGTGCAGACCGTGGAGACCGGTCATCGCGAAGTAGATACTGAAGAACATGTTCGTGTGCTCGGGCGGCGGACCGTTCGACCACTCGTGAATCGCGTCGTGCTTGCTCTGCACCTGCGGCGCCTTGAAGTTGGCGTCGCCACGGCCGGGCCGATCGACGGTGCCCGCGAAGGCATCGGCGGGCGCCACCGGGGCCGGCGCCGCCTCACACGTCGCCTCGATCTCGATGTCGGTGCGCTTGGTGTGGTCACCGTAGTGGACCATCGCTGCCGGCCCCTTCGGACAGACGTGCGGGTTGACCACCAGCGACCAGCACGGGGTGTTGTGCGCCGGCGTGTCGTGACCGGCCATCTCGGCGTGGCCGTCGCCGGCACTCGGTGCCGCACAGGCCTCGATGGTCCGCCGGCCGACCTCGGCACGGCTGGCGCCGCGGCCGCCCATCTTGACCTCGGCGACCTGACACTTGCCCTGGATGCCCTTGGCGCCCGCGTCCCAGTCGTAGCCGGTCTCGGCGTCCAGGCAGCCCTTGGTCGCCTTCTTGGCCTTCACGTCCCACACCACGCTCGACGTCACGCCCGGGCAGCGGTTCGCCTTGTTGAGCAGGTGATCACCGCCCGAGGCCACGCACGGATCGAAGCGGCCGCCGAACAGGATGCCCTCGTGGATCTTGTGGCTGTACTCGATGAACTTGATGCCGAGGAACCCGAAAGCGCACACGATCGTGATCACCAGGCACGCGATGAGGCCGCGACGTTGTGCCAGTTGCGCGCACCGCACCGCCCAGGCGGCGCTCAGGCTCGAGACGATCAGCACGCCGGTGTTGATCGCGCCCCACTTCACGTCGAGGTAATGGCTCGCGTACGCGAAGATCTCGGGGTGGTGGTGGCGATAGACGATGTACGCCACGAACAGGCCGGCGAAGAACAGGATCTCCTGGACCAGGAAGAACCAGATCCCCAGCTTGCCGGAGTCGAACTGATGCTGGGCGTCGTCGTAGTGGTGCTGGATCCACGGTGAGCCATGGCCGTGGCCGCCGTGGCCGCCGCCGTCATCGCCGTGGTCGTGGTGACCGTCGCCAGCCTTGTCGTGTTCGGTCGAGCTCATGGGGTGCCTCGGTACTCTCGGTACTCAGTGATGGGACGACCTGGCGGGCTTGTTGGCCGCCGGACGTCGCTCCCAGTTGGTGACCCCGTCCTGGTTCGCGTTCTCGACCTCGTGGAGGTCGTCGTATTCGTAGAGCTCGACCTCGGGTGGCGGCTCGGGAAAGTTGAAGACCGTCGGCGGCGTCGGCGCGACCCACTCGAGCGTGCTGCCGCCCCACGGGTTCTGGGTCGCCTTCTTGCCGCGCTTGAGCGACCACGCCAGGTAGCAGACCACCGTGAACATCGACATGCCGAGGATGAAGGCTCCGATGGTCGAGAGCCGGTGATAGAGCGTGTACTCGGGATCGTAGTCCCAGTAGCGACGCGGCATGCCGCGCGAGCCCATGACGAACTGGGGCAGGAACGTCAGGTTGAAGCCGATGAAGACGCCCCACGCACACACCTTGCCGATGGTCTCGGGGTACATGCGGCCGGAGAGCTTGGGCCACCAGTAGTGGAGCCCGCCCAGGAACGCGACCAGGGTCGAGCCCATCATCACGTAGTGGAAGTGGGCGACCACGAAGTAGGTGTCGTGGAGGTGGACGTCGATCGACAGCACCGCGAGGAAGATGCCAGTGAGACCGCCGATCGTGAACAGGATCAGGAACGACAGCACGTACAGCATCGGCGTCTCGAGCCGGATGTCACCTTTGTAGAGCGTCGCCGTCCAGTTGAAGACCTTGATCGCCGCCGGGATGCCGACCGAGAAGGTGAGCGCCGAGAACACCATGTTGGCGAGCCGCGACTGCCCGGACACGAACAGGTGGTGGCCCCAGACCAGGAACGAGAACAGGGCCAGGGCGATGCTCGAGTAGGCGATGAAGCGATAACCGAAGATCGGCTTGCGCGAGAAGGTGGTGAGGATCTCGGAGACCACCCCCATCGCCGGCACGATCATGATGTAGACGGCCGGGTGCGAGTAGAACCAGAAGAAGTGCTGGAACAGCACCGGGTCGCCGCCCAGCGTCGGATCGAAGATGCCGATCTGCATGAAGCGCTCGACGAACAGGAGCAGGAGCGTGATGCCGAGCACCGGCGTCGCCAGCACCTGCATCAGCGCGGTGGCGTACAGCGCCCACAGGTTGAGCGGCATCTGGAACCAGCCCATCGAGGCGGGCCGGAACTTGTGGATCGTCACCAGGAAGTTGAGACCGGTGAAGATGGACGAGAACCCGAGCAGGAAGGCGCCCGATACCGCCGGCAGCACCGCGGTCTGAGTCTCGATGCTGTACGGGGTGTAGAAGGTCCAGCCAGTATCGATGCCGCCGAGCGCGACCGAGAGCAAGAGCAAGGTCGCGCCGCCACACCAGAGGTAGAAGCTGGCCAGGTTGAGCCTGGGGAACGCGACGTCGGGGGCGCCGAGCTGGATCGGCAGCACCATGTTGCCGAGCGCGGCCGGGATGCCGGGGATGATGACCAGGAAGACCATCACCGCGCCGTGCAGCGTGAAGAACTTGTTGTACCAGTCCTGGTGGACGATCTGAGCGCCGGGGCTGAACAGCTCGGTGCGCACCAGCAGGGCGAAGAACCCGCCCAGCATCAGCGCGGCGAGGATGCCGCACAGGTACATCATGCCGATGCGTTTGTGGTCGAGGGTGACCACCCAGTTCCTCCAGCCGGGGTTGACCTCGAGGTAGCTTTTGGTGTTGTCGAGCGAAGCTGACATGAAGACCTCGATTACTTCTGCGCCTTGATGAACTCGATCACGCCCTCGATCTCCTTGTCGGAGAGCGGGATGACCGGCATCGAGGGTGGGAACCCGGGGCGGGTCTGGCCTTGCGGCGACAGCAGCGAGCTGCGGATGTAGACGTCATCCATCGTCACGATGGCGCCATCGGCGAGCGTGATCTTGGAGCCGAACGTGCCCTTGAACGACGGCCCCAGCCGCACCGAGCCGTCGAGCGTGTGGCAGCCCTCGCAGCCCTTCTTCTTGTAGACCGACTCACCGAGCGGTGCGCCTGACAGGCTCATCTGCCTGGTGAAGGCCTCGGCCAGGTAACGCTCGTAGTCGCCGCTGGTGTGGACCACCACCTTGGTCTTCATCAGCGAGTGGTCCTTGCCGCAGTACTCGGTGCAGTACACCCGGTACACGCCGGTCTTGGTGGGCCAGAACCAGATGTACGAGAAGCGGCGTGGCACCACGTCCTGCTTCTGGCGGAACACCGGGATGAAGAAGCTGTGCAGGACGTCGGTCGACGTCATCGTCAGCTTGACCGGCTGATCGTGCGGGACGTGGAGGACGTTGTCCTCGACCCCGTTGTAGTAGCGGAACGTCCAGAACCACTTCGAGCCGGTCACCATGATCTGGTTCTCGGCGCGGGTCTCCGGAATCGAGGTCATCGAGATGTAGCTGCGCCAGCCGTAGACGAACAGGATCACCACGATGATGGTCGGGATGATGGTCCACGTGATCTCGAGGACATCGTTGTGGGCCGGCGACGGCTCGGCCTTGTGACCAGGCCGGTGGCGGTACTTGATGACGAAGTAGACGACCGCGCCGGTGATGGCGAAAAAGAAGAACGCCGACAGGCCGAGCACCCAGATGAAGAGATCGTCGGGCCCCTGGGCGGTGGTCGAGGCCGCGGGTGGCAGCCAGTACGTGCCGTCATAGATGTACGGCTCGGCAGCCTTCTTGTCCCACCAGCTCATGTCGGCCGCGGCCGGTGGGCCGGCGGCCGGCGATGCCGCCGCCGCGGCTGGCGCCGCCGCCGGTGTCCCAGGCGGAACGGCGGGCTGCGCGCTCGCCGGCGCGAATGCCGAGCCGAACGTTAGCCCGACGAGCACGACCAGCAGGACGAAGCGATCGAGCACCCTTCGACGATGCGCGGGACAGACCTTCATGACGGGGTGACTCCAGGGAGGTGACGCGATCGCCGCCACAAGACGAGCGCCAGGACCGCAACCAGGACCGAGGCAAAGCCAAACGCGCCGTAGCGCATGAGCCGGCGACCCCAGGCGACGCGGCCGTCGGGGTCCCAGTGAAAGCACGACATCACGAAGCCGCTCGACGCCGACGGTTCGGCGAGCCCGGCGTTCACGATGGTCTGCTCGAGGTCGCTGCCGACCGGGTCGATGCCGTGCACGTAGCGCGTCACCACGCCAGTCGCCGACAGCGCGACCAGGGTCGCCGGGTGAGCGTACTCGTCCTGGCGGGCGTCGTAGCGGTAGCCGAACCCGACGGCGGCAGCGACGGCGTGGATCGCACGCTCGTCCTTGCCGTCGCGCGACACCAGGAAGGTCCAACCGTCGGCGACCAGATCGCCGCCCAGCTGGCGCAGCTTCGCGACGTGGTGGTCGCGGGTGCGCGCGGCGCGCGCCGGCGGCTCGGCGGGCGCCAGGATGACGGTCGCGATCCGGAACTGCTTGCCGGGCGTCAACCGGACCGTGGCGAGCGCCTTCACCAAGCCCGCGAGTTGCAGATCGCAAAGCTGCGGGCAACTCGAGTAGTTGAAGGTGACCAGCACCGGGAGATCGCCGCGAACCACGTCGGCGAACGTGACCTCCTTGCCGGTCTGATCGCGGAAGCGGGCGTCGAGCGGGACCTGGGCCCCGAGCCGCTCGGCGACCTCGACGCCCCGGAACACGCCGGGCGGAACCGGCACCGGCTGGTCGGCGTGAGCAAGGCGCAGGTCGAGGGCGCCCGCGACCACCGCACCGATGACGGTGCCAGCGATCGCGAAGCCACCGAACCGGGCGGGCCTCGACGCCGACATCGTTCCCTAGCGACCTCCCGCGGGCGCGGGAACTGGCGCGGGAACGGGCGACCGCGCCGGGACGGCAGGCGGTGCGCTGGGCGTCGCTGCAGCAGGCGGCGTCGCTGCAGCGGGCGGCGTCGCGCCAGCGGGCGGCGTCGCGCCAGCCGGTGGCGTCGCACCAGCGGGTGGCGTGCCCGCGGGCAGACCATCGGGCGGCACCACGCCCGGCACCGCGCCGTCGACCGGCACTGGCACGGGATCAGGCATCGGCGGCGGCGGCGGCGGCAGCGCCAGCGGTCGGCCGAAGATCGGCTGGATGGTCGCGGTCTCGGAGCGTCCGACCGCCGGCACCAGATACGCGGCGTCGGCGCGGGCGTCGCGGACCACCAGCTGCTTGGCGATCTCGATCGGAATCGAGACCACCGGCTTGTTGTCGGGTGTCGACCAGCCCTTGCGGACCAGGTTGGTCGTGATGTTGCCAACCTGGGTCGCCTTCAGGC
Organism: Myxococcales bacterium; assembly: GCA_947483555.1. Classification (GTDB taxonomy): domain Bacteria; phylum Myxococcota_A; class Polyangia; order Haliangiales; family Haliangiaceae; genus UBA2376. The sequence continues at coordinate 22,343 of CANKMW010000046.1, read as the reverse complement.
TGCTGCGCACCTTCTCCTGATCGCCGAACTGGGAGACCTCGTCGACGATCGCGGTCTCGTCGACGTAGAACGCCTGCAGGCCGACGATCGAGAGATAGACCAGCGCCGAGCCGACGATACCGACGGTGATGATCCCGACGTTGTTCATCGTGTCGGAGTTCTTCTTGGGACTCTCCATGGCGGTACCTCAGTAGTTCTCGAAGGCCAGGCACTCGCCCAGCTTGGGGTCCTTGATCGGCATCAGGTTGCCCTTCATCGCCTTGCCGACACCGGCGAGGAACAGGCCGACCATGGCCAACCACAACGTGACGTCCATGAAGTGGAAGCCGACCTTGTGCAACTCCGGATCACCGGCGAGCGGACCCATCTGGTGACCAGCGACCTCGGTCCACTGCGCGTTGGGCATGACGTTCCAGTACAGATCGACCCAGTGGAAGGCGAGCTGCCAGACCGCGAAGAACATCAGGAGCGGCAGGATGCGCTTGGTCCACCGCGTCACCAGGCACAGGTACGGGAACGCCCACTGACCGAACAGCAGCGCCAGCGACACCCACTTCCACTCGCTGAACATGCGGTAGTTGTAGAACGTCGTCTCCTCCGGCATGTTGCCGTACCACTGCAGCATGAACTGGCTGAACGCGGTGTAGATCCAGAAGAACGTCCAGCCGAACATGTACTTGCCGATGTCGTGGTAGTGCTCGACGGTCACCGAGTGGACCAGCTTGCCGTGCTGCTGCAGCACCCGGGCCAGCAGCGCCAGCGTGCAGTAGGTCGCGAGCATGGCGCCGGCGAAGTAGTTGACGCTGTAGATCGTCGAGTACCAGGTCGGCGCGAAGGTCATGAACAGGTCGGTCGTGAAGAAGATGGTCGTGAACGCGAACAGCACGATGGCCGGACCCGACGCGACCCGCATCTTGTCGGCCAGCGCCTGCGCCGCCCCAGCATCCACGGCGCTGTCCATCTCGGCCGACTTCCTGGCGAAGTACCGCGCCATGCCGATGTACAGCGCGAAGTAGAGCAGGTAGCGACCAGCGAAGAACGCCGGATCGAGCCAGCCGAACTTGTGGTGCATGTGGTGCCACAGCGGGTGGTCGTGGTCGTGCAGCGTCGGCTCGGTCCAGAAGTAGATCTGCTTGTTGCCGGCGAGCAACGGGACGATCAGCCCCAGCCCGAGCACGAACAGGAGCGGGAACGTGCCGGTGATGAACTCGGCCAGCCGGCGCAGGACGATGCCCCACTTGGCGCGAGCGATATGGTGACTGAGGATGAAGAACAACGAGCCGATGGCGATCGAGCACACGAACGACCAGCCGATGGCGTAGGCGTAGAAGAACCGCCGCCAGTGGTCGCCCTTCATCGAGCCGAGGATGATCGAGATGACGAGCAGTGCGGACCCGGCGGCCAGCCCGACCTTGAACAGGCGGCTGCCCAGCTTGTCGGCCTTGAACTTCTCGTCGGGGTGGATCGACTTGGTGGCGCTCATGATTTCACCGCACCTCGGCGCCGGGCGGGAGCTCCGACTCGGCTGCGTTCTGGCTGCGCTCGAGGGCGCGCACGTAGAGGACGATCGCCCACCGATCATCGACCGGGATCTGAGCTGCGTACCCCATCATCGTGTTGTTGCCGTTGGAGATGGTGTTGAACAGCTGACCGTTCGGCATCTTGATCACCACCGAACCGCGGTCGACGAGGTTGCGGGCCTCCCAGGCGCCGCCCAGCATCGCCATCCGCTCGGGGATGATGCCGTGGCCAGCGCCATCGAAGCCGTGACAGGGCGCGCAGTAGATGTTGTAGCGCTCCTGACCACGATCGATCACGGCCGAGGTCGGTTCGACCTGCACTGGAAGTCCGGTGAGCCACTGGCCGCCTGACAGGCCGCGGTAGTAGGCGTCGTCGGCCTTGAGGGCACCGCGGGCGACCGTCCCGAGCAACTGGCCGCGGTTGGCGCGGCCATCGGCGAACTCGGTGAACGGCTGATCGCTCTTGGCCTTGGGCTGGAAGTCCATGTCCGAGAAGACGTGGTAGTGGGGCTGATTCGACTTGGTGGCGCGGGCCTTGTAGACCAGCGCGATCGGGATGACGGCGAGCATCGTCAACACCGCCATCGCCGCCAGGATCCAGCGCGGCATGGTGCGCGCTTCGGGGCGGGCATCGACGTAGCACTCGTCGACGTGACTGGCGCCGGCGGCGACCAGCAACTGCTTGGTCTGCTCGAGGTCGAAGCGCTTGTCGCTGGCCTCGACCCCGAGGAAGAAGCCGTCGTCGGTGGCCTTGGCGAAGCGGTCGAGGCGGAAGAACGGGTGCCAGACCTGCGGCAGCTTGTTGGCCGCCCACATGCCGAAGAAGGTGGTGAGCACCGACAGCAAGATGGTGGTCTCGTAGGAGATGGGGACGTTGGCCGGGATCGACCAGGTCGGCTTGCCGGCCACGTTCCACGGCCAGTCGTAGGCGTTCATCCACCACTGCATCAGGGTGCCGAGGAACAACCCGGCGAGGCCGCCGGCGAAGACCAGCAGCGGCAACTTGGTGCGCTGGATGCCCATCGCGGCGTCGATGCCGTGGACCGGAAAGGGGCTGTAGCAGTCGAACTCGGTGAACCCGGCGTTCTTCACCTTGCGGGCGGCCGCGATCAGCGCACCCGGGGTGTCGAACTCGGCGAGCAGCCCGTGCAGCTCCTCGTCGGTGCCGGCGTCGCCGCCGTGGTCACTGCCATCGCCGTTGCCACCGTCGCTCGATGGTTCGGGCGGCGGCGGCGGCGGCGTCTCGGCGCGGTGGGACTCGTCGTCAGTCGCTGGGGTAGTCATGGTGGTCTCCAGCGGGCCCTAGTGGTGGTCCTTGCCGGCATGGGCTTCCGGCAACACGCCCTTGACCTCGGCGATGGCGATGATCGGGAGGAAGCGGGCGAAGAGCAGGAACAGGGTGAAGAACAGCCCGAAGCTGCCGATGAGCGTCAGGACGTCCCAGCGCGTCGGGCTGAAGTAGCCCCACATCCCGGGCAGTGCCTGCCGCGCCAGCGAGGTCGCGATGATCACGAAGCGCTCGAACCACATGCCGACGTTGATCAAGATCGACAGGATGACGACGATCCACGGATTGGTCCGGCACTTCTTGAACCAGAAGAACTGCGGAACGAGCACGTTGCAGCTCACCATCATGAAGTAAGCCCACGAGTACTCGCCGAGGATGCGGTTGCGGAAGGTGAACCACTCCGCCGCGTTGCCCGAGTACCAGGCGGTGAACAGCTCGATGCCGTAGGCACCGCCGACCATGAGCCCGGTGGCGATCATGATCTTGCACATCGCCTCGATGTGGCTCTCCTTGATGATGTGCTGCAGGCCGCACAGGTAGCGCAGCGGCACCAGCAAGGTCGCCACCATCGCGAAGCCGCTGAAGATGGCGCCGGCGACGAAGTAGGGCGGCAAGATCGTCGTGTGCCAGCCGGGGTTCTGGGAGGTCGCGAAGTCGAACGACACCACCGAGTGCACCGAGAGCACCAGCGGCGTCGAGAGCGCGGCCAGGATCAGATACGCGCGCTCGTAGCGGTGCCACTGGCGCGCCGAGCCGCGCCAGCCCAGACAGAGCAGGCCGTAGGCGATCTGTTTCCAGCGCTCCTTGGCCTTGTCGCGCAGGGTCGCCAGGTCGGGGACCATGCCCATGTACCAGAACAGGATCGACGTGGTGGCGTAGGTCGAGATCGCGAACACGTCCCACATCAGCGGGCTGCGAAACTGCGGCCACATGCCCATGTCGTTGGGGTGCGGGATGAGCCACCACGCAAACCACGGCCGGCCGGTGTGGATGATGGGGAAGATGCCGGCGGCGGCGACCGCGAAGATCGTCATCGCCTCGGCGGAGCGGTTGATGCTGGTGCGCCACTCCTGCCGGAACAGATACAGGACGGCGCTGATCAGGGTGCCGGCGTGGCCGATACCGATCCAGAACACGAAGTTGGTGATGTCCCAGGCCCAGCCCTGGACGTTGTTGTTGCCCCACACCCCGATGCCGGTCGTGAACAGGTGGTAGAGCGCGACCACCAGGCACAGCAGCATCAGGTTGGAGACGGCGAACGCCGGGTACCACCACTTCGGCGTCGTGCCGAGCGCGACCCTGGTGACATCGTTGGTGATGCCGCGGAAGGCCGCCCTGGGATCGGGGCCGTGGCCGGGACCGGCACCAGCTTCGCTTGCAGCGTCGGATGAGGTTGCCATGGTCGACTCAGTTGTGGCCGGCCGGCTGGCCCGACGATGCGGCCAGTTCCGGGTTGGGGTTTCGGACGCGGGCCAGGAAGCGCGTGCGGGGCTTGTCGTTCAGGTCGCCGAGCAGCTCGTAGTTGCGACGGTCCTTGTGCAGCAAGGACACCCGGCTGTCGGGATCCGAGAGGTCACCGAACACGATGGCCTCGGTCGGACAGGCCGCCTGACAGGCGGTGGTGATCGTGCCGTCGGGCATGAAGCCGCGCTCGTTGTCACCGTAAGGCGCTGGGTTCTTGGCCTTGATCTTGGCGCCCTGGATACGCTGCACGCAGTACGTGCACTTCTCCATGACCCCGCGCTCGCGGACCGTCACGTCGGGGTTGAACAGGAGCTTGCGCACGTTGTTGCGCGCGTCCTGGAACTCCTTGTGATAGTCGAAGAAGTTGAAGCGACGCACCCGGTACGGGCAGTTGTTGAGGCAGTACCGCGTGCCGACGCAGCGGTTGTAGACCATGTCGTTGAGGCCCTCGGACGAGTGCAAGGTCGCACCCACCGGGCACACGGTCTCGCACGGCGCGTTCTCGCAGTGCTGGCACGTCACCGGCTGGCCGACGACCTCGGGGTCGTTGAGGTCGCCCTTGAAGTAGCGGTCGATCCGGATCCACGACATCTCGCGGTTGCGGGTCACCTCGCGCTTGCCGACCACGGGGACGTTGTTCTCCGACTGACAGGCGACCATGCAGGCGTTGCAGCCCATGCAGTTGCCGAGATCGATCGCCATCGCCCACTTTCGGCCTTCGTACTTCTTCTCCTCGTACAGCGAGTAACCGCGGCCGTGGTGGTGGTCGTGGAAGTAGGGGTGGTCGGTCTCGGCCTTGTAGCCGGGATCGGCCAGCCCCTCGAGCTGGACCTCGCGCACGAGGTCGGGAATCTTCTTGGCGTACTCGACCTCGCCGACGGTCTTGGACCACGACATGCCGCGCCGGATGTCGTGGTGCTCCTGGGTGGTGGCGATGCGATAGCGGCCACCGGTGCGGGTGACGGTGGCGCCGCCGATGACGTCGAGTCCGGCCGTGGTGCGTAGCTTGTAAGCGTCGAAGCCGCCGCCCACCCACTCGCGCTGCTTGTTGCCGACCCGACCGGCGCGAGTACGGCCGCCGCCGAGCACGACGCCGATCGAGCCCTTGGCCTGGCCCGGCATCACCAGCGCCGCGATGTCGAGCGAGCGGTCGCCGACCTTGATGCGGATGATGTCCTGCGAGTGAACGCCGAGCTTGTCGGCGGTGTCGGGCGCGATCAAGGCGACGTTGTCCCAGGTAACCTTGGTCAGGAAGTCGGGCGTCTCTTGCAGCCACGCGTTGTTGGCGAAGCGGCCGTCGTACGTGGACGACGACTGCAGGAAGGTGACCTCGAGGTCACCGGTGCCAGCCCCCGCCTGCGCGCCCGCCAGATCCACGCCGCCGCCGCCGGAAGCCTGAACCGCCTGGGCGGCGAGCTGGGTCTTGTCGACGAAGCCGTCGTGGATCGCAGCGCGCCAGGTGCCGCCAGCGCCGCTGTCGGCGAAGGTCCTGGACACCAGCTCGTCGGTCGGCGTCTCGTCCCCGAGCAGCATGGCGCACAGCTCGATGATCGAGATGCCGCCGTACATCGGCGCGATCAACGGCTGCTGCAGCGTGAGCGTGCCGTCCCAGGTGCGGGCGTCGCCCCAGGCTTCCAGGTAGTGGGCGCGCGGCACGTGCCAGGTCGCCTTCGCCGAGGTCTCGTTGGCGTACTCGGACAGGTGCACCGAGGTCGCGACCTGGCCCAGCAGGGTGCTGAAATCCAGATCCGCAGGCGCGTCGTAGACCGGGTTGCCGCCGAGGATGAACAGGGTCTCGACCTGCTGCTGCTTGATCTCGCGCGCCAGGGTGGCGATCGCCTCGGCGTGGCTCGGTCGGGTCGGGGCCGGATCTTCGAGGTGCTCGACGGTGCTCGAGCCGTAGGTCTGGTTGAGGCGTGCCGCCAGGGCGTGAACCGCCGCCGGCTGCTTGCGGCCGGCGAGCACGACCACGCGGCCGGTGTTGCGCTTGATCTCGCGGGCCAGCGCCTCGACGACCTTCTTGACCTTGGGGTCGCTGACGATGTCGGCGCGCGGCTGGGCGCCGCCGACCAGCAGCGCCTCGAGCAACTGCGCCACCGGCAGCACGTGCTCGCTGCGGACCGGCAGGCGATGATCGGCCATGACGCCGGTCGAGCTGTACGCGCTCTCGATCGCGTACAGGCGATTCATGCGGCCGCGGCCGAGCGTCGAGGCGTCGGGGTTGCGGCTCTTCGCGAAGTCGCGCGAATAGCGCAGCGCGGCCGGGTGGTCGAGGAACAGATCGCAATCCAGGGCCACGATGGTCTCGGCGAGGTCGAGGTGGGCCAGCGGTCGCACCACGCGCCCGAAGGCCTGCACCATGCCAGCGCGCTCGTTGTCCCACGACAACGGCTCCCATTCGTGCCAGATGAGACCCGGCATCTCGCCGTTGAGCCGGCGGCGGAGCGCCTGCACGGTCGGCGACGACGTGGCCTCTGCCAGCACCCGGACCTTGTTGAAGTTGCTCTGCTTGCGCAGGTCGGAGATCCACGCCTTCCAGTCGCTGAACGAGGTGCCCTTCCCGCTGTGGGCGACCGACTGCGAGCGGTCGGGATCGTAGAGATGCAGGATCGAGCCCTGCGCGAAGGCAGTCGAGCCGCCATGGCGCTTGGTGCCGGTCACGATCCCGCCGCCCGCGAACGGGTGCTCGGGGTTGCCGTCGACCTTCACCGGCCGGCCCTCGTACGAGGTCACGACCAGCGCCTGGGCGTGGCCGCCGAGCTCGAACGCGGTGGCGTACGCCTGGGTCGTGCCCGGGACCTGGTCCTCGGGGCGGCGCGCCAGCGGGACGATCTCCTCGCGATCGTACCGCTTGCAGCCGGCACCGGCGACGCCAGCGAGGGCGAACGACGCGCCCATCAGCTTGGCGAAGTTGCGGCGACTCAAGGGATCGACGCCGTCGTCCGCCGGGGGACCGTCCGGACCGTCCGGATCGTCCGACTGGCTGGACTCCAGCGACGTGGCAGCAAACTCGGTCTCGGCCGGGAGATCCCGATCGAGCTCGGCCATGCTCTTCCAGTACCCGTGATCTAGCGATGACATGTTGAACAATCCGTCGGCGGGTTGATCTTCAGGCGGGCCTTGACGCGGGCGCCCTCGCCAGACGCCGGCTTGTAACCCATCACGGTCACATTGACCGGCTCGCGGAGGTTGGGCTCCGGGTTGCGGTGGCAATCGATGCACCACGCCATGGTCAGCGGCTTGGCCTGCGAGACCCTGACCATCCGATCGATGCGGCCATGGCACGACTCGCAGCCGATGCCGCGGGTCACGTGCGCCGAGTGGTTGAAGTACACGTAGTCGGGAAGATCGTGGACCCGGGTCCAGCGCAGCGGTTCGTTCTCGAAGAACGCCTGCCGCACCGGCAGCAGCTTCTCGCTCTTGGGGTGCACCGTCTGGTGGCAGTTCATGCAGGTCGCCGCCGGCGGCACGGCGGCCTTGGGCGAACGCTCCACCACGTTGTGGCAGTAGCGGCAATCGAGCCCCAGCTCACCGGCGTGCAGGGCGTGGCTGTAGGGCACCGGCTGCTCCGGCATGTAGCCGACGCGAAGCGTCTCGGGGTCCTTGATCAGGGCCGCCATGATGACGATGTAGACCGGCCCCAGCATCAGGGCCGGCGTGATGACGTACTTCTTGAGTGGTTGGGTCCACTCGGGAAACAGGAAACGGGACATGTCGGGTTTCCTTCGTGCAGAACGGTACGCGGACTTCTCATCACGAACGGCAATGTGGTCGCAAGGTTCGGTGGGCCAAAAGCCCGCGGGGTGATCGCTCGTGATCGGCTGTGGATCGGGCGGGGATGACGGCGCGTCGCTCCCCGGCGACGCAAGTCAGATGTCTCTTGTGCCTGAAACTGCGCGTGCTTGGGCTGCGGCATTTTGTTCGCGTGGCGGCAGTTCTTGCGTGAACAAGGGCCATCCGATCGGGTTCGCGACAATTCACCGCATCATGCGTGTGGCGGATTGACGCACAAACCGCCGAACGTGCGATGCTCTTCGCACGATGCCGATCGACCGGACGAACCCTGGGTTTCGGGACGACGACGGTGGCGGGGCGGACCACGATGCCGTGGAGCTGATCGATGCTTCGGGAGCGCGCGAGCGCGCGCTGTCGAGCGACGACGACTTGCCGGTGGTGGCGCGACTGGTGGTGGAGATCCGGAGCGATGGCCGGCGGACCGTGGCGCGGGGCGCGATCGAGGACCTGGCCTCGGGTGTGAAGACGGCGGTGATCGCGCGCGGCGATTCGCCGGTCAGGCTGGCGGTCGATCTGGCGCGGGCGATCGCGCGGTTGCCGCGGATGGCGGCGCGGGGCGCGGTGCGCGGGCTGCTCGGGCGCGACCGCCGGGAGCAGTAGCCAGGTGACGGTCACGGCCACCTGTGCCCGCCGCGCCGGTAGGTCGTGGAATGCCTCGCCGCCGGCGCCGGGCCCGGAGTCTGCGGCGGCGCCAAACGTCAGCCGCGCAGCGTGATCAAGCGCAGGATATTGTAGGTCAAGGCGAACAGCGTGGCGCTGCCGAGGAGGCCGCGAACCAGGAGGCGATCGAGTCCACGTCATCACATCACGGGCTGCTTCACGCGGACCAGATCCGCATCTCCGGCGTCCCCGGTGCGCTGCACGTGACCCACGCCGACGGGCGGCCGTACGGTGCGGCTCCTCTGCCGGACGCCATTCCACCGCCGACCGCGCCGGCGGAGCAGATCATCGCCGACGCGCGCACGGCCCTGGTCACGCTGGGCTTCCGCCCGAAGGACGCCCAGGCTGCGGTCGCCCGCGCCGTCGCCCACGACGGCGACGGCGCGCTCGAGGGGTTGATCGTGTCCGCGCTCCGCGAGACCTCTCGACAACCGGATCCGGACCGCTCGTCGCAACGACCCTGATCCGACGGCCACCGCCCCCGACGCTTCGTCTGCCGAGACTACCCGCCCGTGTAGCGCCCGCGCTGGCGACCTCCCCGGTCTTGTCGTCGTGCCGCACGATCAGTGCTGACGATTCTTGCTCAGGCTCTTAGCCCAGGCGGGCCGCGATCAACTCCCGCAGCCGCGACAGGTCGAACGGCTTCTCGAGGTGGACCGCGCCGGTGTCGCGCAGGAAGTCCCGGGTGCGGGTCGTGAGGCCCCCTCCCGACATGAACACGAAGCGGTCGGCGAGCGCGGGGGACAGCGCGCAGGCGCGGGCGTGGAGCTGCATGCCATCGAGCGCCGGCGTCATCAGATCGCAGAGCACCAGATCGAAGGCACGGTCACCGGCCAGCAGGTCGAGCGCTTCGGCGCCGCTGACGACCGGGACGACCTCGTGGTCGCGCAGGGCGGTGCACAGCAGGCGCAACACGGCCGGATCGTCGTCGACGACCAGCACGCGCCCGCGGCGGCCGGCCGGCGCTGCATCTGCCGGACCGTCCCCGGCGGCGGGCGCCGCCAGGGCGGGCGGTAGCCGGATCCGGAACGTGCTGCCAGTGCCGAGCTCGCTGGTGACGACGATCTGGCCCCCGATCGCCGTCACGATGCGCTGGCAGATCGCGAGGCCGAGGCCGGTGCCCGCGCCGGCCGGCTTGGAGGTGCCGAACGGGACGAACAACGTCGCCAGCGTCGACGGCGACATGCCGATGCCGTTGTCGGTGACCTCCACCGCCACCCAGCCGCCGGGCTCGAGCTCGCTGGCGACGCGGATGACGCCGTCGCTGCGCGGCTCGGGGATCGCGTGCGCGGCGTTGACGATGAGGTTGAGCACCACCTGCCCCAGCCGGCCGCTGCATCCCTGGACCAGCGGCACCGGCTGGAGCGCCTGCTCGACGCGGACGCGGCCGTGAACCGCGTTGGCCGCCAGGCGGAGGGTCGACTCGATGACCGCGACCACGTCCACCGGGGGGCAGTCCTCCGGCTCGTCGCGGGCGAAGGCCAGGAGGTCGCGGACGATGGCCCGGATGCGGAGCCCGGCGTCGTGGGCGTCGGTGATCGCCGATGCGCACGCCGCCAGCTCGGGGTGGCGGCCGACGTCGTCGCGCAGGAGCTCGAGGCCGCACAGCACGGCGACCAGCGGGTTGTTGATCTCGTGGGCCACGCCGGCCGCGAGCATGCCCAGGCTGGCCAGGCGCTCGGCGGCGGCCAGCTCCGCCTCCACCTGCTTGGCCCGCGACACGTCGCGCACCGCGACGGCGATCAGCAACCCGCCCGGCGACCGGATCGGCCGCAGCGAGATCTCGACCGCGAGCTCGGTGCCGTCGGCGCGCCGCAGGGGGAAATCCATCGCCGCCGCCGCCATCGGCGCCGCCGCCATCGGGCGCGTGACCGGCTGCTGGTGAAAGCCGCGCACGTGCTCGGCGTGGCGCCCGCGGAGCCGCTCGGGGATCAGCGACGCCATCGCGCCATCCTCGAGCTCGGCGACCGTGTAGCCGGTGAGCGCCGCCGCGGCCGCGTTGGCGCGGAGGATGCGGCCTGACTCGTCGATCAACAGGATCGCGTCGGGCGAGTACTCGAGCAGGCCACTGATCCGTGCGTCCATCGTGATCCCCCCCTCCGATCGGTTCAGGTCAGGTCAGGTCAGGTCCCGCGTCCCGGTCACCGGCCGCTCCACGTGGTTCACCAGGCCGAGCAGCTGGCGCAGGATGTCCAGCCGCGAGTGGACGTGGGTCTTGCGGAACAGGTTGCGGACGTGGAACCGCACCGTCCGGACGCTGATGCCGACCCGCGCCGCGATCTGATCGGCGCCGCCGCTCTGGGTCATGCCGCGCAGCATCTGCAGCTCGCGTGCCGACAGCCGCGAACGCACCGCGAAGCGGCGCAGCTTCTCCTCGAAGAGCGCTTTCAGGACGCTCGGGGCGACGTGCCACAGGTCCACGCGCGCCCGCTGGCCATGCGGCTCCACCTCGGCCACGACGAACGCGGGGCCGTCAACGGCCAGCACGGCGGCGGGCACCGGACACCCCGGGCACGGCGAGCTGCGCCCTCCGATGAACTCGTAGCAGGTGCCGTGGCGGGTCGGCCGCCGGCGCACCCCCGTGCGTGGATCCTGGACCGACACCAGGTGCCACATGTTGCGCGGCGATATCGAGATCTCGTAGCTGCGATGCAAACCGCCGTGCTTCTGCCGCGTCACAATCGGTGCCTCTTGACCATCTTAACCACGTTATGCATGTGGCGATTCCTGAGCAATCCTGTCCGGGCGGGCAGCTGTCCACGTTAACAGCTTGCGCGTGCGACGAATCGCGCCCCAGGCCGGCGTTGACGTCGGTCAAGTGATCGATCGCGTCGCGATCCCGCGCCAGTGAGGCTATGTCTGGCGGCGGCGCGCCGGCCTCGTGCGCTGGCGACGGCGCGCGATCACGATCATCACCATCGCCGCCCCGGCGATGCTGGCCGTGGCCTCCCCGGCCCCGCTGGTCGCGCAACCGCAGCCCTGCGGCTTGCGCACCGGTAGCGGCAGCTGGTTGTCGCCGCTGGCGAGCACGCCGATCTCGGGGACGTCGCTGGCGACCAGCCCGCCGAGGTCGACCTTGCCGCGCGGGGGCCGCTGGGTCTACAGATCACCACGCCGGAAGCGCAGCATGATCTCGAGCTTCTCCGGAGTCAGTGACCGCTCGAGGAAACGCCGCATCGCTTCCAGCCAGCGCAGCTTGTCTTCTGCGGGGATGAACAGCGACACCGGTCCAGCATATCAGCCGGCGCATCGATGTCGAAGCCGCGCGGGTGTCCCGACGCTCAGAACGCCGCGTCGACGCCGACGCCGACGGTGGCCGGCGCCGCCGCCGGCGTGACCGCGCCCGACAGCCGCAGGCCGAACCCGAACCGACCGCTGCCGGCGCCGAGGCCGACGTGGTACCCGAAGCCGAGCTCGCCGCTCCACGCCAGGCCGGCGCCGAGATCGAACGCCAGCACGCGCAACGCGTAGCGGGTGACGTTCAGCATCGCCGCGCCGACCACGGGCTCGCCGGCGGTCGGCGCCGCACCGAGGTCGAGACGCAGCCCGGCGGCGGTGCGCGACGTCAGGCGCTGGGCGAACCCCAACGAGAGCACGGCGGCGGGCGCCGGCTCGTCGACGCGGACGCCGAGGGTGAGCCCGAGCGTCAGGTAGCGGCGCCCATCGGCTAGGACGGCGCGACCGAGCACGGTGCGCTCCATGGTCGCGCCGCCGCGGGCATGGACCGCGTCGCCCTCGGTCTCGTCGGCGGGCGGCGCCGCCGGCTCCGCGACCGTGCCGCCGCCACCGGCGCCGGCGCGATCGTCGCGGCTGTCGTCGGCGCCGGTGACCACCACGGTGTGGGTTCCATCCCTGATGGTGACGTCCTCGACATCGCCGGCGTTGCGGGTCAACGCTTCGCGGCGGACGCCGGCCGGCAGCGGCACCGGCACGGTGACGGTCGAGCGCACCGGATCGCCGCCCGACTCGCCGACCGCGACCAGCGCTGTGGTCGGCGACACGATGCCGCGCTCGACGGCGAGCGCGGTCGCGGCGTCGCGATCGCCGGCCGCCCACAACCTCGCGACCCGCTGCCGCGCCCACTCGGTGGCCAGCGCGGTCCCGGTGACCCGCGTGATCGTCGCGCGCAGCCGGCGTGAACCGATCGAGACCTCGACCTCGCCGGCCGGGACGCCGTTACGATCGAAGGCGACGATGAGCGTGGCCCCGCCGGCCATCGCCAGCGCGCGCCCCGGCTCGGCGTCCTCGACCGTCGGCTTCCGCCAGTCGACCGTTACCGGCAGCGGCGCCTCGGCGCGGGCCAGCGCCGCGGCCAGGATGGCGGCCTCGTCGGGCGCGGCGACCACGTGAGCGGTGCCGCCGGTCCGCCCCGCGATGGCCTCGAGCAGCCAGCGATTGGGCGCCCCGCCGACGCCGATCGCGTGGATGACGACGCCGGCGGCAGCGGCGCGGGCGATCACCGCGGTGTCGTCGGCGACCAGCCCATCGGTGATCAGCACCACCGAGGTCGCCGTCGGGCGCGGGATCCCGGCCAGCGTGACCGCGAGCCCGGCGGTCAGATCCCCGGTGCCCTTGCCGAGCCGGTCGACGGCGGCGATGGCACGTTCGCGCGCGGCGGCGCTGGCGCGCTCGAACCGTGGCCGGTCGCCGATCGCGACCACCGCGATCTGGTCATCATCGCGCAGCACGCCGATCAGGCCGTGGGCGAGCAGGCGCGCTTGCGCCGCGGCGGCGCCGTCGAGCGAGGCCGAGCGATCGATCGCCAGCAGCCAGGCTCGCGGGGTGCGCCGCGGCTGCGCGATCTCGGGCTCGCTCTCGATCAAGACCGCGACGTAGGCGCCCTTCCCGCTCGGTTCGGCGACCGCCCGCACGCCTGACGTGGCGCGCCCGCGCCAGCGCACCACCAGCTCGCGATTGCCCCGGTCGTCCGAGACCCGGACGACGCGGGCGGCGCGCTCGTCGCTGATCGCCAGCGCGTGGGTCGGCGATTCGATCTCGCCGGCGTCGTCGAGGTGCAGCGTGAACGCGAACGGGGTCGTCGCGCCGCCGGGCGCCGGCGGCGTGACCCGCGACGCATCGGGCGCGCGATCGGTATCGACCGCGGTGCCGCCGCCGCGCGTCGGCGCGCCGGTGGCGGCGCCCGGCACGTAGCGCGGCCCCACCACCATCGGATGGGCCAGCTCCCAGGCGCCACCGCGGCGATCGAGCCGGGCCTGCCACGCCAGCGTGATCGCGACCTCACCGCCGCCGGGCACGGCCGCGATCGACTGCGTGTACAGGCCGGGGCGCTCACGCTCGGTGAGCGCGGCGGCGCGTCCGCTGGCGACCGCGGCCTCGTAGGCGCGCTGCGCCGTCGGCCGCGGCGCGATCACCGCATCGATGATCGCGCCACCAACCTCGATGCGCATGGCCGTGATGGCGGCACCGGTCGGCAGCGGAAAGACGTAGACCGCCTCGGCGGTGCGGTCGGACGGGTTGCGAAACCGCTGCGTCACGACGCCGTGCGCGACCCCGAGGCGGACGTCGATGTCGACGTTGCTCTCGACCCAGGGCGCGGGCGCCTTGCCGATCCACAGCGCCGCGCCCTCACTGGACGCCGCAGCCGGCGGGCACCACGCGACCAGCGCGACCCCGAACCCGACCATGGCGGCAAGCGGAGCCCGCACGTTGGTGACAGTACACGCACATCCCGCGCCTCCGGTCTGCACGATCGCGTTCCGGCGACCACGAGCGCGCGTGTCCGGGTGCGCACGGCGATCGCGATCGGGTCGCAAGCACGCGCCGCGCCAGCGGATCGCGCCGGCGCGGTCGATGGCGTCCGCCTTGCACAACGCACGATCGATGACGACCGAACCGGGCTCGATGCTCCCATCCCACGTCACCGCGCGCGGGCGGCACCGGCTGCTGTGCGCGCTGCTGGCCGTGCCCACCGCCGCGCTGGCGGCGACCTTTGGCGGCTGCGGCTCGGGCCAGCATCACGATCTGGCGGTCACCACGTTCTCGCCGTCGCGCACCGCCGGGGCGACCACGCCGATCGAGGTGAGCTTCGACCGCCCGGTGATCGAGGACGGCGAGGTCGGGACCGCGGTCGATCCCGAAACCGTGACGCTGACGCCCGCCGTGCCATGGACCGGACGATGGCGCGATCGCTACACGCTGGTGATCGAGCCCAGCGAGGCGCTGCGCGCGTCGACCCGCTACCAGGTCGCCCTCGCCGGGGCGCTGGCGAGGCGAACCGGCGGCTTCCAGTTCGCGTTCGTGCACCTGCCGCTCGAGGTCGAGGGTCTGGTGGCCGGCGCCGATCCCGACGCCCTGAGCATCGACGGCGCCTGGCGCCTCGGCTTCAATCAGGACGTCGCGGCCGCCGACGTTGCCGCCCACTGTTCGCTGGTCGGCACCCGCGGCACGATCGCGCTCGCCGCCGTCACGCCCGGCGAAGCCGGCACCGACGTCACCATGCGTCCGACCCAGCCGCTCGAGCCCGATGCCGCCTACACCGTGCGCTGCGCCGGGCTGGTGCCGGTGGTCGGCGATGCCGCGCTGCCCGAGCCGTGGTCGCTCGCGGTCCGGACCCGCTCGAACCTGTTCGTCAAGCGCGTCACACCCGGCGGCTGGGACGTCGCTGCCGACGAGGTCACGGTCGAGGTCGTGTTCTCGACCCCGATCGCGCTCGACGCGGCGCGCCGGGCGGTGACGTCGGAGCCGGCGATCCCGGGCCTCGCGCTGGGCTGGCTCGACGGCGGCGGCACCCGCTACCGCGTGACGACGGATCTCGAGGTCGAGACCGAGTACCGGGTCAAGGTCGCCGAGCTCGCCGACAGCTACGGCCAGCGCCTGACCGCACCGTTCGAACACACGTTTCGGACCGGCGACGCGCGGCCGCGGATCTCGATGGAGCGCGGTATCTACGCCCTCGAGGCGTCGGCGCGCGGCTACCCGATCTGGACCCGCAACGTGTCGCGCTACGAGGTCGAGTGCGCCGCGATCCCGGCCACCAAGCTGGTCGAGGTCCTCACCACCGACATGAACTACGACCCCTGGGGCGGCTCCGACGACCGCCACCCGATCGACTGGAAGAAGCTGGGCCTGACGTCGCGGACTCGCCCGATGAACGTCGTCGGCGCCAAGAACAAGTGGCAGCTCGACGACCTCGACCTCGGCGCCAGCTGCGGCGCCCGCACCGGCAGCCGCGGTGTCTACCTCGCCGACGTGCGCTCGCCGGAGATCGTCCCCGATCCCAAGGAGCCGTGGCGGACCCGCACCACGCACCGCGTGCTCGCCAACCTCACCGATCTCGGCGTCATGATCCAGACCGGCCCGGCGTCGGGCCTGGTGTGGGTGACGTCGCTGGCGGCCGGCGTCCCGGTCGCCGCGGCCAAGGTGACGATCTACACCCCGCAGGGCAAGGCGGTCTTCTCCGGCCACAGCGACGCCCGCGGCATCCTGCGCATCCCGGGCTCGGCGACGTTGCTCGCCCACCCGCCGGCGCGCGGCCATGAAGCGCTCGAGGACGAAGGCGACGGGGAATGGGAGGGCGACTGGGACAGCTACCGGGCGCAGCGCCTCATCGCCGTGGTCGAGAAGGGCACCGACCTCGCGGTCGTCGACGGCAACTGGGCCAACGGCATCCAGATCTGGAACTTCGGCGTGGCCGAGGACCGCAGCGGCGGGACGACGATGCTGCGCGGCTTCATCCAGAGCGATCGCGGGCTCTACCGCCCCGGCGAGGAGGTCCACTTCAAGGGCCTGGTCCGCGAGCTCGCCGCCGGACATGGTCCGCGGGTGCCGACGCTGGCGCCGGTGGCGATCGAGGTCAGCGACAGCCGCGGCCAGACCGTGATGACGCGCGCGGTGCCGATGAGCAAGTTCGGCGGCTTCGGGTTCGATCTGCCGCTGTCCGCCGACGCCTCGCTCGGCGACTACCACGTCACCGCCAAGGTCGATGACCAGGTGTTCCGCGAGCGCTTCATGGTCGAGGAGTTCCGGCCCGCCTCGTTCGAGGTGTCGATCGACGCCGGCGAGGACGTCGTGCGCCCCGGCGATCGGCTCGCCGCCCGGGTCGACGCGGCCTACCTGTTCGGCGCCCCGGTCGCCGCCGCCGACGTGGCGTGGTCGGTGTCGCGGCGTCCGCACGTGTTGCGCTTCAAGGGCTACGATCAGTACAGCTTCGATGCCGAACGCCGCTGGTGGTGGTCCGGCGACGACGACGGCGGCGGCGACCACGCCGAGCTGGTGTCCGACGGCGCGGGCAAGACCGACGCCAGCGGCCGGTTCGGCTTCGCCGTGCGCGACCCCGACAACACGTTCAGCGGCCCGCGGGACTACATCATCGCCGCCGAGGTCACCGATCCCGCCGCGCAGACCATGCGCAAGGCGACCGTGGTGACCGCGCACCAGACCGAGGTCTACCTGGGCGTCCACACCCAGGAGTGGGTCCAGGCCGCCGGCATGCCGTTCGCGATCAACGTGGTCGCGCTCGATCCGCGCGGCCGTCGCGTCGCCCACGCCGCGACGCTGTCGTTCGTGCGCACGGTCCGCGACTGCCGCTGGGACGACCACGGCTATCGTTCCTACGCGAGCTGCACCTCGCACGAGGAAGTGGCGATGCAGCGCGCGATCTCGATCCCGGCCACCGGCAGCGCCACCGAGCGCATCTTCCCCAAGCAGCCCGGCGACTACGTGGTGCGGGTCGAGACCACCGACGGCCGTGGCACCAAGGTGCTGGCGGCGTCGGAGCTGTGGGTCATCGGCAAGGGCGAGGCGTTCTGGAGCGGCGACGAGAGCGCGCGCATGACGCTCATCGCCAGCAAGCAGAGCTACCAGCCCGGCGAGACCGCGCGCCTGGTGGCGCAGACCGGCCTGCGCGCGCCGACCGCGCTGGTCACGATCGAGCGCGACGGCATCGTCGCCGCCGAGGTCCGCACGCTGGCGTCCGCGGCCGAGGGCATCGAGCTGCGGGTCGACGAGACCTGGGCCCCCAACGTCTACGCCCGCGTGACCATGATCCAGGGCCGCCAGGGTCCGTCCGACCGCGACCGACCGCAGCTGAAGATGGGCCTGGTCGAGCTCAAGGTCTCGACCGAGCACCGGCGGCTGGCGGTCAACGTCGTCACCGATCGGGCCAGCTACAAGCCGGGCGAGACCGTGACCGGCACGCTCACCGTCAGCCACGGGGGCAAGCCGGTCGCCGCCGAGGTCTCGGTCTCGGTGGCCGACGAGGGCGTGCTGCAACTCATCGACTACCAGACGCCGGATCCGATGACGGCCTTCTACCGCTCGTTCGGCCTCGGCGTCGACGCCGGCACCAACTGGAACCGGGTGGCGCGACTCGCCGATCCGGCGCACGGCGATCCCGACGAAGGCGGCGACGCCGGCGGCGGCGAGGATGGCGAACGCATCCGCTCGAAGTTCGTGGCGTCGGCGTTCTGGGCCCCGGCGCTCGAGACCGACGACCACGGTCAGGTCCGCTTCCAGTTCACGGCGCCCGACAACCTGACCGCGTTTCGCGTGATGGCGGTCGCCGCCGACGTCGGGGAACGCTTCGGTCACGGCGACGTGCGCTTCACGGTCGCCAAGCCGCTGGCGGCGCAGCCGGCGCTGCCGCGCTTCCTCACCGTCGGTGACAGCGAGTCGGTCGGCGTGGTCGTGCACAATCGCACCGGCGTCGCCGGCGAGGCGACGGTGACCGCGGCGGCCAGCGGCGCGACCTTGACCGAGACGACCCGGACCGTCCACATCGCCGCCGGCGGCAGCGCCCGGGTCCGCTTCGGCGCCCGCACCGGCGACGGCGCGAGCGCCCGCTTCGAGTTCGCGGTGACCCTGGGCTCCGAGCGCGACGCCGTCCGCGTCGAGCTACCGGTCAACCGACCGCGGGTGAAGTCGACCTCGCTGGTCAGCCGCGGCCAGCTCGCCGGCGGTGCGATGGCGACCATCGCCGTCACCGCGGCGACCGGCACCATCGCCATCGAGAGCGAGCTGGCGATCACCGTGGACCGCACCGGGCTCGGCGATCTCGAGCCGTCGCTCAAGTACCTGGTCGAGTACCCCTATGGCTGCCTCGAGCAGACGCTGTCGCGCTTCATCCCGCTCGCCAAGGCCAAGGACCTGACGGCGTCGATGAAGCTATCCAGCCTGTCGGGGACCAAGGTCGACGTCTTCCTCGCCGCCGGGGCGGCCAAGGTGATCCGCCACCAGCAGGGCGACGGTCACTTCAGTCTGTGGCCGCAGTCGCAGACCTACCCGCACCTGACGGCGTACGCGCTGTTCGGCCTGCGCGAGGCCGAAAAGGCCGGCGTCGCCGTGCCGCCCGAGGTCCACGTCCGCGGCAAGGCGGCGCTGGCGCGCTGGCTCGCCTCCGACGAGGCGTGGCGGCCCGAGCAGCTCGGCGTGGTGGCGATGAGCGCGTATCTGTTCGCACGCGACGGCGCGCCCGATCACGGCGTGATCGCGCGGCTCTACGATCAGCGCGCGGCGCTGCCGACCTGGGGCCTGGCGTTCGTGGCGCGAGCGATGAACCTGGCCCGGACCGACGGCAAGCAGCTGGCCGAGGTCACGCGCTTGATCCGCGCCGCCGCCCAACACCGCGGCGACGCCGCGCTGATCCCCGACGACGCCAAGGATCCCAGCATCCACATGGGCTCGGATGCGCGGGCGACCGCCATGACCCTGGCGGCGCTGCTCGAGGTGGCGCCCAGCGATCCGCTGATCCAGCCTCTGCTCCACGGCCTCGACGGCGCGCGCGACGTCTCGGGACGCTGGGGCAGCACGCAGGACAACCTGTGGGCGCTGGTGGCGTTCGCCGACTACGCG
The DNA here is from genome assembly GCA_947483555.1 of Myxococcales bacterium. Taxonomy (GTDB): domain Bacteria; phylum Myxococcota_A; class Polyangia; order Haliangiales; family Haliangiaceae; genus UBA2376. The sequence goes on along the minus strand of CANKMW010000046.1, from coordinate 2,807 downwards.
CGGCGAGCGAGCGCCGGGTCGTCGACCGTGACCGTGACGTCCGGCGGCCGGACGATCGGCACCGCGACCATCGACGGCGGCGCCGCCGCGGTCGTGAGAGTGCCGCTGTCGGCGATCGACGCCGGCGGCCTGCGCCTGCAGGCGACCGGGCCGGTCCACTTCCGGGCCCGCCTCACCGAGGTCAGCAAGGACGGCGGCGCGGCGGTGTCGGCCGGGTTCACGGTGACGCGCGAATACCTCGACGCCGCCGGCACGGCGAAGACCACGTTCGCCGCCGGCGAGCTGGTGACGGTGCGCCTGAACGTGAGCACCGCGGCGCCGCGGCGCTGGGTGGCGATGGTCGATCCGTTGCCGGCCGGGCTCGAGCCGGTCAACCCGCGGCTGGCGGCGGCCGGCGCCGCGGCCGGCGGCCGGTCGTGGCTGTGGGACCACCAGGAGCTGCGCGACGACCAGGTGCGCTGGTTCGCCGACTACCTGTGGTCGGGCACCATGGTGATGACCTACCAGGCCCGCGCCACGGTCGACGGTACGTTCCTGGCCGGGCCGACCACGATCGAGGCGATGTACGAGCCGACGGTGATGGGGCGCAGCGCGGCGACGACCATCACGGTGACCCCGTAAGGCTGTCATGGGCGCCGCCTGGTTCGCCGTCACGTCTCGCGCTGTGGGCAGCCTGGCGGCGATCGTGCGCCGGCTGTGGCGCGCGCTGCGCTGGCCGCTGCTGATCGCGAGCATGCTGGCCGCGGCCAGCGTCGAGGCGGTGGTGGTCGTGGTGCTGGCGTGGCCGCTGGATCCCGGCGAGCTGCGCCAGGTCGGGGCGCCGCTGGTGGTGACCGACCGCGACGGCGGCGTGGTGGCGACCGTGCCGGCGCCCGGCGGCCGGCCCGACGCCGACCACTGGGTGCCGCTCGCCGAGGTCCCGTCGGTGGCGGTCGCCGCCTTGATCGAGAGCGAGGACCATGGCTTCTGGGATCACCAGGGCGTCGACGGCCGCGGCCTGGTCCGCGCCGCGTGGCTCGACGTGCGGGCCGGGCGGGCTGCCTATGGCGGTTCGACCCTGACCATGCAGCTCGCCCGCCTGGTCTACACCCAGGGCGAGCCGCGGACCTTCAGCCGCAAGCTCCGCGAGGCGGTGCAGGCGCTGCGCATCGAGCGCGCGATCAGCAAGCGCGAGATCCTCGAGCAGTGGCTCAACCGGGCCTACTTCGGCAACGGCGCCTGGGGCATCGACGCGGCGGCGCGGACCTACTTCGGCAAGCCGGCGGCCGCGCTGTCGACCGCCGAGGTCGTGCTGCTGATCTGCCTGCCGCGCGCGCCGACCGCGTACGATCCGATCGTCCACCCCGACGCGGCGCGGGCGCGGCGCGATCGCGTGCTCGCCATGATGGTGCGGCGCGGCGCGCTGGCCGCCGACGAGGCGTTGCGGGCCCGGCGACAGCCCCTGGCGATCCGCCTCCACGCGGCGGTCACCCGGGCGCCGCACTTCGTGCGCTGGGTGATCACGCAGCTGCCGCCCGAGGTTGCCGCGCGCGGCGGGCTGGTCCGCACCACGCTCGACGGTGACCTCCAGGGGGTGCTGGAACGCCGGGCCGCGCTCCATGTCGCCGCGCTCGCCGACAAGAATGTCGATCAAGCCGGGCTGGTGGTGCTCGACACGGCGTCGGGCGAGGTGCTGGTGTGGATCGGCGCCGCCGATCCGGCGGCGGCCGGTGGCGCCATCGACATGGTGACGCGGCGGCGCAACCCGGGCTCGGCGCTCAAGCCGTTCGTCTACGCCGCTGCGATCGAGGCCGGCGAGCTGCCCTCGACGGTGGCGTTCGACGTCCGCGATGTTTCGCCGGACTACTTCGTCGCCGAGGGCGGCCGCGAGCACGGACCGGTACGCTACCGCGAGGCGCTGGGCAGCTCGTACAACTTCGCCGCCGTGCACGCGCTCGAGCGCGCCGGGGTGACGCGGGTGATGACGGCCTTGCGCGCCGCCGGCGTGGCGGCGCTGCCGGGCACGCCCGATGACTACGGCCTCCGCCTGGCGCTGGGCGCGGCCAAGGTCCGGCTGATCGATCTGGCGGCCGGCTACGGGTTCGCCACCCGCGGTGGTGCGGTCAGATCGCCGACCGCCGTGTTGTCGGCGACCGCGCCGGACGGGCGCCGATGGCGTCCGGCGGTGACCGCGGAGCGACGCGTGTTCTCCGCCGACACGGCGTGGCTGGTGATGGACATGATGGCCGACGCCCTCGCGCGCCGTCCGGCGTTCGGAGCCGAGAACCCGCTCGACCTGCCGTGGCCGGTGGCGGCCAAGACCGGCACCGCCCGCGGCTTCGCCGACACCGTCGCGGTCGGGGTGACGACCGAGATCACGGTCGCGGCGTGGGCCGGCACCGTCGACGGCACGCCGACCCAGGGCGTCCCCGCGATGCAGGCCGCGGCGCCGCTGGTGCGCGCCGCGCTGCTGGCGTACGCGGATGGCCGCCGACTGACGCTGCCCGAGCGGCCGGCGACCGTCGAGGCGATCGAGGTGTGCGAGGCGTCGGGCGGGTTGCCGGGGCCGCACTGCGCGGTGAAGCGCGACTGGGCGCCGCGCCGGAGGGCGCCCGGGCATCGGTGCGCGTGGCACCCGGCGGCCGGCGTCGTCGCGTATCCGGATGGGTTACGGGCGTGGGCGGCGCGGGCGCGGCTGCGGTAGTCAGCGACGGTTTCGGCGTCGGTTTCGGTTTCGGTTTCGGTTTCGGTTTCGGTTTCGGTTTCGGTTTCGGTTTCGGTTTCGGTTTCGGTTTCGGTTTCGGTTTCGGTTTCGGTTTCGGTTTCGG
>CANKMW010000045.1 GCA_947483555.1 Myxococcales bacterium | reverse complement strand
GCGCAAGCGAGGTCCGTGTCGAAGGACGGACTTCGTCGAGATGAGCCCTTCGACTCGGCCGCTCCGCGGCCTCGCTCAGGGCAAACGGATTTCCACCGTCGTGGAACGTCGCGAAATCAGATCCGTTTCAAACCGTTCGGTGTTCTAGGGCTCGCGGAACGACAGCGCACCGAGGAAGTCGCGCTTGCCGAGGCCGACGCCGTTGTGGCGCAGCAACGCGTAGGCGTGGGCGGCGTGGAAGAAGAAGTTGGGCACCGCGTGCTGGAGGAAATAGTCGGCGCCCGACATCACCTTGCCCTCCCAGCGCGGCTGGGTCACGACCCGGGTCGCCGCCGCCGCGAAGTCCTCGGCGGTGAAGCCGTCGAGGTACGCGATGACCGCGCGGACCCGGGTGTGCAGCTCGTCGAGCGTCTGTTCGGTGTCGGCGTGGGTGGGCGCCTCCTTGCCGGTGAGCCGCGACGCGGCCGCCTTGGCGGTGTCGCACGCGATCTGCACCTGGCGCCCGAACGCGAACTGGTCGGGCGCCAACCGGAAGCCGAGGAACAGGTTGGGATCGAACGACTTCGCGGCCGCGTACGCGGCCGCGGCATCGAGCCACTTGTCGACCTGGCCGAGGGTCTTCTTGATCTGGAGAAAGGTCTCGAAGTACATGCGGCACCCTACGCCAGTCTCGCGGTATCGCCAGCGGCGCGCTGGTATCATCGACGCGGCTCATGGCGGACTACGATCTGGCGTTCGAGGGCGGCGGCGCCAAGGGGTTGGTGTTCATCGGCGCGCTCCAGGAGCTGGAGCGACGCGGCCACCGTGGCCGACGGTTCGTCGGCACCTCGGCCGGCGCGCTGGTGGCGGCGCTGCTCGCCGCCGGCCACGATGCGGCCGGGCTCGAGCGCGCGATGGCCGAGCGCCTGCCCGATGGCACGGCGCGGCTGGCCACCTTCCTGGATGCGCCGTCCGGCTTCAGCGACGCCGACGTCCGGCAGTCGGCGCTGTACCAGCTGCTGGCGCGGATCGACGTCCCGCTCATCCCCGACGCGGTCGAGGCCCGCCTCGACCGCGCGCTCGTCGACGGCATGCTCGCCGCCGCACCGTTCCGCATGCTGTTCTCGTTGCTCGAGAAGGGCGGCCCGTACGCCGGCGACCGCCTGCGGGCCTGGCTCGCCGAGCAGCTCGACGTCCGGCAGCCCGGGCTGGGCGCCGCCAGCTTCGCCGAGCTGGCCGATCGCACCGGGCGCGATCTGACCATCACCGTCTCCGACACCAGCGGCGAGGAGATGCTGGTCTTGAACTCGCGAACCGCACCGGATTGCCCGGTGGTGTGGGCGGTGCGGGCGTCGATGTCGATCCCGTTCGTGTTCCAGGAGGTGGTGTGGCAGCCGGCGTGGGGCGCGTACCGCGGCCGCGACCTGAGCGGCCACGTGCTGATCGATGGCGGCGTGCTTTCCAACTTTCCGATCCGGCTCCTGGCCTCGGGCCTCGAGGAGATCCAGGAGGTCATGGGCGACGCTGGCGAGGAGGTCCCCAACCTCGGCCTGCTCATCGACGAGCGGCTCGCGGTCGAGGGTGGGAGCGGGGGCGAGGCGCACCGCGGCGCGATCGACGGACTGTTCGAGCTCAAGCCGCTGCGGCGGCTGGAGCGCATCATGGAGACGGTGCTCAACGCCCACGACCGCGCAGTGATCGACGCCAGCCTGGCGCTGGGCGAGGTGTGCCGGCTGCCGGCCCGCGGCTACAGCGCGCTCGACTTCGGCATGAGCGACGCCCGCCGCCAGGCGTTGATCGCCGGCGGCCGCCGCGCCATGGCCGCCCACTTCGATCGCGCCGCCTGACCGATCGGCGAGCCAAAGCGAACACGCCGGCGAGCGAAACCGCTGACACCACGGCGCCACCGCGCGCCGATGCTGCACGCCAACGGCAAGGAGCAACAGGCATGCGCAGGTCGATCATGGCGGTGTTGATCTCGGGATCCGGGTGCGGCGGCGGCGGGCCCGTCGACCCGCTGAACACGGACGGCCCGCCCCGGATCTTGCAGGTGCTGGCCCGCGAGCGCGTCGTGGTCACCGACGACGAGGGCCACCAGCACGTCGAGCTGCACGCGCGGCTGGCGTTCGGCGATCACCCCGACCTCGACCCCGAGGTCGACGACCGCGAGGTCGGCGCGGCGGTCGCGCGCGACGGCCAGCGGCTGCGCGTGGTCGTCGACGAGCTGCTGCGCGGCAACCACCTCGAGGAGATCCCGTGCGCCGATGGAACCTGGGGTCGGGTCCCGGTCGGCACCGACTTCGACGACATCGCCCGCTGCGCCGGCACCGACCTCAGCCGCTGCGAGAGCGTGTGTCTCGGCGCCGCCGGGCCGATCGGCATCCTCGACGCCAACGGCGATGGCGCGATCGACGACACCCGCCTCATCGACGGCGCCGTGATCTTGACCTGCGATGGCGTCGTGGTCCCGCTCGACGCCCAGCGCAGCTACTACCAGCCCGCCGGCAGCCAGCTCATCGCCGGCGGTTCGGTCGGCACCGATTCGCTCGGACCGGCGATCGCGATCACCCCGGCCGCCGGGATGCGCCCGGGGGCTCGTTGCACCATCGGGTTCGCGGCCACGGTGGTCGACAAGCAGGGCGTCGCGATCTGCGCGCCCGCCGACGCCGGCTGCACGCCCGGCGACACCAGCGCGATCGGGTTCGGCGTCGAGGCCTTCACCCTGGCCGCCAGCGAGCCCGCCGACGGCGCCACCGAGGTCGCGCTGACCGGCCACGACTCGACCGACGCGACGATCACCCTGCTGCTCAACGCCGAGCTGGCCGCCGACAGCGTCAGCCAGGCCATCCGGGTCACCGCCGGCGGCGAGGCGGTCGAGGAGCTGGCGCCGGTCATGGCCGAGGACGACGGCGCCACCGTGACCATCACGGTGCCCGGCGGATTCCGTGCCGGCACCGAGTACGCGGTCACGATCAGCGGCGGGGCCACCGGGATCAAGGACCGGTACGACGACACGCTGGCCCAGGACCACACCATCCGGTGGACCACGGCGAGCGAGCAGCGGAGCGCGCCATGAACGCTCGAACGGTTGTCGTGCTCGCCGTCGCCGCCACGCTGGTGGCGTGGACCGGCCTGGCCTCGGCACAGAGTCTGACCAGCGGCGCGATCCAGGGCGTGGTCAGTGACACCGCCACCGGCGAGCCGCTGACCGCGGTCACCGTCGTGGTCACGTCGCCGGCGCTGCAGGGCAGCCAGGCCGCGTTCACCGACGACACCGGCCGCTACAAGATCACCAGCCTGCCGCCCGGCACCTACACCATCACCTGTTACTTCGCCGAGCTGGCGGTGCGCCGCACCGGCGTCGAGGTCGCGGTCGATCGCACCACGCCCGGCCACCTCGAGATCGACTCCGCGCGCGCGGTCGGTGAGGTCATCACGATCGACGGTCGCGCGCCGGCCATCGATCCGACCTCGACCACCCAGGGGGTCACGATCGATCAGGCCTACACGCGGCGCCTGCCGGTCGGCCGCAGCTACGACGACAACTTGACCGCCGCCGCCGGCAGCAGCAGCGACGACGCCGGGGTCTCGTTCTCGGGCTCGAGCTCGCTCGAGAACCAGTACATCGTCGACGGCGTCAACACCACGACCCTGGTCTACGGGCAGGTCGGCTCGTCGCTGGTCAACGAGTTCATCGAGCAGACCGAGATCATCACCGGCGGCTACAACGCCGAGTTCGGTCGCTCGACCGGCGGCGTGGTCAACGTGGTCACCCGGACCGGCTCCAACCAGCTGCACGGCAGCGTGTTCGGGCATTTCGGGCCGGGGGCGCTGATCGCGCGCGCGGCGCCGACCCCGACCCAGACCGCGTCGATCGACGCCGAGAGTGCGGTCGTGTACGACGTCGACGTCGGCTTCGAGATCGGGGGCCCGATCGTCCGCGACCGGCTGTGGTTCTACGCTGGCCTGGCGCCCCACGTCGAGCGCGAGCAGCTCGAGCGGGTCACCAAGCGGCGCGTCGACGCCGACAGCGACGGCGTCCCCGACGTCGATCCCGACACCGGCTTCCTGCGGTTCGAGGAGCTCGATCGCCAGCGCTTGCCCGTGCTCACCCGGTCGTATCCGTTGGTGGCCAAGCTCAACCTGGCCGTGGCGCCGGAGCATCAGGGCCAGCTGGGCGTGATCGGCACGCCGGCGTCGGGCAACGACCCCGGCGTCGACGGCCTCCCCGGTGCGACCCGCTTGGCGTCGACCCAGCTCACCACCGACGTCTCGGCGAAGTGGACCTCGAAGCTGTTCGACAGCAAGACCGAGCTCGAGGGGCTGCTCGGCTGGCATCGCGCCGGCTACCGGCAGCGCTCGCTCGACGCCGCGACCCGCGACCTGCCGCGCCAGAACCTGTTCTACGGCGACCTCGGCACCTGGGGCCGACTCGGCGGCGAGTCGGCGGCGACGCTCGACGGCTGCGCCGACGGCGGGATGGAGGATCCCTATCCGATGATCCGCAACTGCCCCGACGAAGGGCACGGCTATGCTGTCGGCGGGCCCGGAGCCCTCGCCGATAGCACCGAGCAGCGCTTCGGCGCCCGGCTGTCGGCGACCCAGCGCTTCCAGGGCCTGGGCCACCACGAGGTCAAGGCCGGCCTCGATGCCGAGGACAACCGGCTGCGGACCCGCCGCGGTACCAGCGGCGACGTCGCGTTCGACGTCATGCTGCCGACCGCGTGGAGCGATGGCGAGACCATCGCGTCGCGCTACGTCCGCCTGGCGCCGGAGGGCAACCCTGGCGGGCTGGCCGACCTGTGCCCCGACACCGACCAGGGCACCAGCTACGCCTGCGAGCTGCTCGGCCCCACCGACGTGATCGGCGAGACCGTGAACTGGGCCGCCTACCTTCGCGATTCGTGGCAGGTGCGACCCAGCCTGACGATCAACGCCGGCCTGCGCTACGAGGAGCAGCGCCTGCGCTATGCCCGGGAGCTGCAGCACACCGTCGACCCGTTCACCGGCGAGCCCCGCGGTACCAACGCGATGGAGCTGCGCGGCATGTGGGCACCGCGGGTCGGCGTGATCTACGACTGGACCGACGAGGGGCGCGCCAAGGTGTACGGGCACTGGGGGCGTTACTTCGAGTCGGTGCCGATGGATCTCAACAGCGTCAACTTCGGCGGTGAGACCACGTATCGCCGGGTCTACGATCCGGCCCAGTGCGGCGACCCGGTCGATGGCGTGGGCGGGCCCGATGGCGCGGGATGCGTCGCCGGCGGCGAGGCACCGGCGCTGGGCTCCAACGTCTACGGCAGCGGCGTGCTGGTCGCGCCCGGGGTCAAGGCCCAGTACCTCGACGAGGCCATCCTCGGTGTCGAGGTCGCGCTGCAGGACGACCTCAAGGTCGGGGTCGCGCTCCACGACCGCCGGCTCGGCCGGGTGCTCGAGGACGTGTCGCCGGACAACACCGAGACCTACATCCTGTCGAACCCGGGCGAGTTCCCCGACGAGGAGGAGGCCGCGCTGCAGGCCCGCATCGACGCCACCACCGATCCCGATGAGCGCGCCCGACTCGAACATCAGCTCGAGGTGTTCACCGGCATCCGGGCCTTCGACCGCCCGCGCCGCGTCTATCGCGCCGTGCAGCTCACGGCGGTGAAGCGCTTTGCCGGTGCCTTCTTCGTCCAGGGCTCGTACACGTACGCCCGCACGCGCGGCAATTTCCCCGGCCTGTACTCGCCCGACAGCGGCGCGATCAATCCCAACATCACGGCTCAGTACGATCTGATCGAGCTGCTCGGCAATCGCGACGGGCCGTTGCCCAACGACCGGCCGCACGACCTGAAGGTCGACAGCTACTACGTCGCCGACCTGGCGCGCGCCGGTCAGGTCACCGCCGGCGCCCGGTTCCGGATCGCGTCGGGAACCCCGATCGACGCCCTGGCCAGCAACAACCTGTACGGCTACGACGAGTCGTTCGTGGTGCCGCGCGGTGCGATGGGGCGCACCGGCGCCGACACCGGGCTCGATCTGCACCTCAGCTACGGCCGGAAGCTGGGCAAGGGCGTCGAGCTGGAGGTGTTCACCGACCTGTTCAACGTCTTCAACCGCCAGGCGCCGTCGTACCTCGACGAGACCTACAGCTTCGACAACCTCAACCCGATCCTCGGCGGCGACGGCGAAGATCTGCTGTGGGCCAAGGCTCAGGACGCCGAGGGCAACGAGCCCGACGCACCGCGGCCGCCGAACCGCAACCGCAACTTCCGCAACGCCGAGGCCCGCACCCCGCCGTTCGCCGCCCGCCTCGGCGCGCGCATGACGTTCTAGATTTCGCTCGGGCTCGGGCTCGGGCTCGGGCTCCGGCTCGGGCTCGGGCTCGGGGCGCGGGGGCCGCGGCTGCGCAGCTCCTGGTGCAGCATCGCGACCAGGTGACGATCGAGGTCGGCGAGCACGCCGTCGAGGACGTGGACCAGCCCGACGACCGGCAGGATGACCAGACGTCTCATGGCTGCACCGTCGGGTTACGGACGTAGTCGAGGACGCGGGCGTAGGTGGCGAGCTCGACCTCGGGCCGGGCCCGCGCGTAGTCGAGGAACTCCTCGATCGCAGCGCGCCGATCGAGCTCCGAGGGCGTCCCGGTCGCGTTCGGGTTCCAGCTCGCGACGTAGTAGTCGGTGTGGGCGCCGAACAGGTACGGTGACCGGTTGCCGGCCAGGCGCTGGTCGAGCGTGTACTTCAACGTGGCCACGAACTCGGCCTTGGTCATCGCGAAGCCGCCCACCGAGGTGCCGGCCCACAGGTTGTAGTCGAAGCCGGTGATCAGCCCGCCCTCGACATCGAACCAGGTCTGCCGGGTCTTGAGCTGGGCGCGCAGCCCGGTCGGCACGCCGTACTGGACGCACTTGTCGTCGGGCGGGACCACCACGGCGTAGACCGGCAGCTCCCACAGTCCAGCGTGCGGCTCGATCTCGACCAGCCCCTCGCCCCACTCGACCTGCACGGTGTGACCCGGGCTGCGGTTGTCGAGCGTGTACGGCCAGTAGAAATTGCTGCCGTCCATCGGACCACCGGCGCCGCCGTTGGCGGCGTCGTCCCACTCGTAGCCTTCCTCGATGCTGGTGTCGTAGCGGAAGCCGACGCTCTTGACCGCCGACAAGGTGTCGTTGTCGTACTTGAGGAACGGGGTGCGGAAGCCGATCACCTCGGCCGCCGGCACGCCGACCGTGCCGGTGATGTACGCGTTGCAGTCGTTCATCTCCTGCAACCAGCGCGGCGAGCCGACGTTGCGATCGGTGGCGTGGCTGACGGTGTGGTTCCCGATCTCGTGGCCCGCGCTGTGCGCCGCCCGCCAGGCCGCGGCCTGGGCGTAGGTCGAGGTCAGGAAGAAGCTGGCCTTGCCGCGGCTGGCCAGCATGTCGACGGCCCAGGTCATGCCACCGACCTGACCGTTGTCATCGAACCCGATCGACACGAACTGCGGCACCTGCGCTGGTGACAGCCCGCATGGCGGATCCTGCGATGCGCGCACGTTGTCGGCGCCGGTCCACGCGCCGAGGCCGGTGGTGCAGGTGGCGGGCGGGCCGCCGTCGCCGTTGTTCGAACCGCCGTCACCGGTGCCGCCGTGGTTGCCGGCGCCGCAGCCGAGGACGAAGAGGATGGGGACCTGACGTGTGATCGACATGGGTCGAGAGTGGCGCTCAGCCCGCCGCGGTGGTGAGCGCTTCCGCTCACGGCGGTGGACAGACTCGCTCGTCATGGTCGCCGGTTCCGGCCACACACGCGAGCAGAACCCGCCACGCCGGCCGAGGCGGCTTCGCTACGGTCAGCTCGCAACCTGTCACGGAGGATCGGATGAACGCGTCCGCAGGGGTCCTGGTCGCGCTGGTCTCGCTCGCCGCCGCCTGCGGTCCGACTCCGGTCGGATCCGACGACGACGACCACGGCGGTGACGGCGGTCGCGAACCGCCGCCGCCCGCGGGCAACGTGACCGGGACGGTGTGGGCGCCAGGCAACGCGATCGGCGCGGTCGCGGTCGGCTACGAGATCCCGGTGGCCGGCGCGATGGTCTACCTCGCCGCGACGCCAACGCCGCCGATCCCCGACCAGGTCTATTGCGACCGCTGCCAGCTCCATCCGACCTCGTTCGTCGCCACCGACGCCAAGGGCAGGTTCGTGCTCGCCGGCGTGCCGGCCGGCCAGCACCGGCTGGTGATCGAGAAGGCGCAGTTCCGTCTCGAGACCATGATCGACGTGCCGCCGCAGCAGGGCCTGACCGTGCCGGCGGCGCAGACCACGCTGCCCTCGCAGCACGATCCGGCCCACGGCCGCTGGCTGCCGCGGGTCGCGATCGCGATCGGCGACTCCGACCACATCGAGGACATCTTCGGCAAGATGGGCATGCTCGAGCTCGACGGCGCCGGCCGCGTCATCGAGGCCAGCTTCGCGGCGACCGATCGCATCGAGCTGTACGGCAACCCGACCGATCCGCCGTTCTCGTCGCAGCACCAGGGTTCGATCACCGAGCTGTTCGGCGACCTCGATCGCATGAAGCGCTACCACATCATCTTCGTGCCCTGTAACTACGAGTCCAACGTCACGCCACTGGCGACGCCGGCGATGCGCCGCAACATCCAGGACTACGTCGCCGCCGGCGGCAAGCTCTACGTCACCGACTGGTCGGCGGAGTGGGAGGACGCCGCGTTCCCGGAGTTCATCCGCTTCGACGTCGATCACGACACCACGGCGGCGATGGCCAGCGCCGGCGCGATCAACCCCGGCGACGGCGACTTCGGCCACTTCGCGCTCCACGCCCGCGCCGCCGACCCCGGTCTCGCGGCGTGGCTCGACGGTCAGCGGGCACCGCTGGTCATCCCGATCGGCGGCGAGGAGCTCGACTTCCCGAGCGAGTACGCCGCCGGCACCATCGCCGCCGATGACTTCGTCGTCGAGGGCAACTGGACGCTCATCCGCGAGCTGCCGGCGGTGCCCATCGGCACCGACCCGGCCGGCAACCCGGTGACCAACACCGCGCGGACCTGGATCTCCGGCGACTACCAAGGTGTGTACTACCCGCACACCGTCAGCTTCGAACCCAGCTGCGGCCGCGTCCTGTACTCGACGTACCACACCGCGCAGCAGACCCACCCCGGGCTGGTTCCGCAGGAGCGCGTGCTGCTGCACCTGATCATGGAGATCGGGGTGTGCAACGCCGGCCCCGACATCGATTGAACCGAAACCGTCGCGTCGCCCGACTGACCCGAAACCACGACCTCGGCTCTCCATCTCCTCGGCAAGGAGCTCGACGATGCGCCTCACTCTCTTCACGCTCGGTCCCATCCTGCTCGCGACGGCGTGCGGCCCCAGCGCCAGCGGCGACGGTGGTGGCGGCGGCGACGGCGACGGCGGCGGCCTGTCGACCAGCGATGGCGGCGCGCGCCCCGATGGCCGCGGCGGCGGCGGCAGCGACGGCGGCGGCGGCGGCGTCTGCGTCGATGGCCTCGGGCCGTGGACCGGCACCGATGACGTCGCGCCGTCGGCCAGCCCGCCGTGCGGCCTGACGCCGAGCCAGGTGCCGCAGCTGGTCGCGATCGGGTTCGACGACAACGCCTACTCCGGCCTCGAGGGCAGCGGCGGCACCGGCGGCATGAGCTGGGCGGCGGCGATGTTTCGGTCCCGCACCAACCCCGACGGATCGCCGGTTCACGGCAGCTTCTACATGACGTCGATCTACATGGACCAGTGGCAGTCGGAGAGCCCGACGTTCGTGAAGCGAGCCTGGCGCACGGCGATGACCGACGGCAACGAGATCGGGAACCACACCCAGGGCCACCTGCACGGCAGCGACTTCGACCTGACCCGCTGGCGTGGCGAGTTGCAGGCGTGCATCGCGTCGCTGACCAGGCCGTTCGACCCCGCCGAGGTCAACTTCTCGCCCGACGTCACCAAGGGCATCGGCGCCGCGGCGACCGCCATCCGCGGCTTCCGCACCCCGTTCCTCGAGTACAACGACGCCACGCTGTCGGCGGCCAAGGAGCTCGGCTTCCACTACGACTGCAGCATCGAGGACGGCTACCAGGACGATCAGGACGGCAGCGACTACCTGTGGCCGTACACCCTCGACCACGGCAGCCCCGGTCACGAGGTGCTGGTCGAGTGGGGCACCCGCACGCCGATCAGCCCGCACCCCGGACTGTGGGAGCTGCCGGTCCACCCGGTGATCGTCCCGCCCGACGACAAATGCGTCCAGTACGGCGTGGCGGTCGGTCTCCGCGCCCGCCTGCAGGCGCGACAGAGCTGGTTCGACGTCGAGGGCGGCAAGATCACCGGCTTCGACTACAACCTGTGGGTCAGCTTCGCGATGACCAAGGCCGAGTTCCTGGCCACCCTCAAGTACACGCTCGATCAACGCCTGGCCGGCAACCGGGCGCCGTTCATGTTCGGCGCCCACACCGACTACTACTCGAGCAAGTACACCGCGGTTCCCAACGCGACCCTGGCCGAGCGGCAGCAGGCGATCGAGGAGTTCCTCGACTACGCGCTGTCGCGGCCCGTGGTCCGGGTCACCTCCAACCAGGAGATCCTGTCGTGGGTCCGCAACCCCGAACCGTTGTAGCGCTGGGCCTTGCGCTGTCGCTGGCCGCGTGCGGACCGACCACCGGCGCCGGCGACGACGACGGCAGCGGCGACGGCGGCGGCACCAGCCGCGACGGCGGCGGCACCGGCACCGACGGCGAGCCGTTCATCGACGACTGCCTGGCGCTGCGCGTGACCGCCCGCGACTTCTCGCCGACGACCCACGTCGACTTCGAGCCGGTCACCGACTCCGACTTCGCCTATCCCGGCCTGGTCCGGCCGATGCTCGGCAGCGACGGCAAGCCGGTGTACGCGCACCCCGGCGCCACGCCGCACACCGCCGGGCCGGCCCAGTTCGCGCAGTGGTACGCCGACACCCCCGGCGTCAACATGCCGTTCACGATCAGTCTCGCGCTGACCGAGACCGCGCCCGGCCGCTACGCCTACGACAGCGCCGCGTTCTTCCCACTCGACGGCCTGGGCTTCGGCAACGAGGGCCAGCCGCACAACTTCCACTTCACGACCGAGATCCACACCACGTTCCGCTACCGCGGCGGCGAGGTCTTCACCTTCACCGGCGACGACGACCTGTGGCTGTTCATCAACGAGCGCCTGGCCATCGATCTCGGCGGCCTGCACCCGTCGTTGCCCGGCACCGTGAACCTCGACACCAGCGCCGCCACGCTCGGCATCCAGCCCGGCCGGGTCTACCGCATGGACATCTTCCACGCCGAGCGCCACACCGACGCCTCGAACTTCCACGTCGAGACCACGATCGACTGCTTCATCGTTCCCTGACGGAGACCCGACATGATCAGCACCGCGACCCGGATCCTGGCCTGCGCGCTCCTCGGCGCCGGTTGCTCGAGCGGGCGCGCCGGCGGCGACGACGACGACGACCGCGCCGACGCCGCGATCGCCGCGTGCCAGGCCACCGCGGCCGGCAGCTTCGGCTTCGAGAAGATCGCGACCTGGCCCGACGACACCAGGGCCGCGTACTCGATGATCCCGTGGGCCGACCTGAACCGCCCGACCTGGGGCACCACCATGAACCTCATGGCGGTGGCCAAGGGCAAGCTGCAGGCCATCGACTGGGGCGTGTCGAATGCAGCGAGCAGCTTCGAGATCTTCATCGACGACGTCGAGCTGTACTAGCTGGAAGCGCGCTTGATCCACCCCAACCACGGCGAGGCCTTCCGCTCGGCAGCACCGCCGCCGGGCGCCTTCAGCGGCCCGCCGCGGCCCTCGGTGGTGTCGATCGAGTCACCGCTGGGCGGCCGCGACCTGGGGCTCGGCCTCGATCGCCTGGTCGTGGTCCTGTTCGTCGTCGTGATCGCGATCGCCGCGGTGGCGACGCTGGTGTGGCTCAGCGACCGAGGACGACGTCGATGCCCGACAGCACCAGCTCGAGGGTCCGCCGGGACAGTTTTCCCACGCGCTCGGTGAGCTCGGTCTTGTCGAGGGTCACGATCTGCGTGACGTTGGCGACGGAATCCTTGGGCAGACCCGTCGTGCCCGCGGGAAGCGCGACGTTGCCCGGGGCGGTCGCCCATTTCAGATTGCTCGTGCGCTCGACGTACTCGATCAGGGAGCGCTCGAAGTGGATGAACAGCTCGCAGGTGTGGCACCCACCATGGCGACGAACGCGACTTCGCGCTCGCACGCTCCACGCGATCCTCACCCGGCCTACAATCGCGACGGCCCGTGTCCTACCGCCAGTGCATCTTCGCGTTCCCGTTCGGCGACTGGGATCGCGACGCCGTGCTCGACCTCGCGCGCACCGCGGCGTTCGACCTGGCGTCGCAGCTCGATCTGCCGGCGATCTACGTCCGCCTCAACGACGCGACGTGGGCCCGGGAATGTGGCGCCTGGCTCATGACCATCGGCACCACCCGCGACGGCGACCGCGTGCTCGATCGCGGCTACTTCTTCGACGCCTGGTCGGGGACGTACTCGGTGATCTGCCACGACGACTCCAACGGGCTCTACCTGTTCCGTCACGTCCACCCGGCAGACGGCTTCTCGATCGGCTCCCGCTACGCCGAGGATGGCCTCGTGCTGTCGGGCGATGTCGATCGCGTGACCGTGAGGCCCAACCAGCACGCGGTGTCGCTGGGGATCGCCCAGGTGTACGGCAAGCCGCTGCGCTACCTCGATCTGCTCGACACCCGCACCGCCTGGCGGCTCTACGATCCGGAGGCGTTCATCGCGGAGCCCGAGGAAGTCACGGCGCCGCTGGAGCTCCGCAACTACGTCGACGCGTGGCCGGGCGACGACCTCGAGCGCAGCACGGTCTCGATGCCCGAGCCCGAGGACGCGATCGCGCCCGACGATCTCCTCGGCCGCTACAACCGCGCCTGCGCGTCGGCGCGGCGCGGCGATCGCGACGCCATGCTGGACGATCTGCGCGCGGTGCTCGCGGTCCAGCCCGAGGACGCCGAGGACATCGCCACCGACGAGGACTTCGCCCGCTTCCACGACGACCGCGAGCTCCTGACGATGATCGCCGAGGCTCGCGGCCGCACCGGCAGACCCCACCTGCCCTTCGGCTTGCGACTCGACGTCACCACCACGCCCGATCAGGCCTACGCGGTGCTCGCGGTGCCACCCGACGGCGTCGTCCTGCTGCGGATCGCCTACTACCCGTACGCCGGGATCCGCCTCGGCGAGCTGGCGCTGGTCCCACCGCCGGACGCCATCACGCCGGAAGCCTGCGCGGACTACGCGGCGCGACTCGCCGCCGAGATCGCGAAGCACAACGACCTGGTGGTGTCGGTTCTCGCGCTCGGCGCGGCCCGGCGCGGGCTGCGCGGCTGGCTGTGCGGCGTTGGCCGGGTCTGGCGGATCGGCGACAACGAGATCGTGTCGCCGACCCCGTACGTCGAGATCCCGCCGGGCGTGGACCTGCCACCGACGCTGATCCGCCGCTCGGTGATGCGCGACGGCGCCAGCGACGCCGTCTGGTTCGAGGCCCGCGGCAAGGCCTTCGCGATCGCCATGGCCCACCCGCTCGATGACGAGGTCACCACCGACGTCGAGGTCGGGATCGCCGGCTCGTGGTGGCTCCGGTGAGCCGCGCTGGGCGACGGCCCCTCACCACCACATGGACGCGGAGATCCGAAGCAGATGCGTGTCCGGCGCCAGGGTCTCGTGGGGGTAGCCCGGGGTCACGCGATCGCCGTTGATGTAGTGCGAGTAGCCGATGAGGACCTGCTCGTTGCTGGCGAAGCGACTGCGCAGGATCAGGCTGGGCGAGATGACGTGAAAGGTCTGGCGCCGATCCGAGGTGTCGGGCCGCACCAGGTCGTAGCGCAGGTCGGCGCCCAGCCAGGCCCGCGGCGTGTACGTCACCTCGCCACCGAGCTTGAGCTTGCCGGTGGCGGCGGTGAACGCCGGATCGTCGCTGGCGACGCGGCTGTACATGCCGAACGCTGACACCACGAGGTCGGCGCTCTGGCCCCAGAACTCCTCGGGCGCGCGCCGGAAGCGCTCCAGGCTGAAGCTGTGCTGGAGCATCACGGTGTCGATGGTGCCGGTGCCGGTCGCGGTCTCGCCGAAGTAGTTGTCGCGCAGGTTCCAGCCCTCGAACGAGTGCAGGACCTCGAACGCGCCGGCGACGCGGAGCGGGTTGTCGGAGATGAGGTGCGACCAGCCCAGGTAGCCGTCGCCGTACCGGCTCTCGACCAGCTTGACGTCGGCGCCGAGGTTGGTGATGCGGCCGTCCTCCTCGGTGGTGAGGCGGGCATCGTCGGTCCACTCGGTCAACATGTGCAGCGCCACCGTGAGGTGGGCGCCGATGCCCAGGCCGAGGTGGGCGTGATGCAGGAGGGTCGAGCCTTGCTGCAGCTCGCCGGGATACGGCAGGTACGGGGCCTCGAGGCCGGGCACCAGCGGCGCCACCTGGAGCTTGCTGCCGACACCGTGGTCGGCGACCAGCGTGAGGTCGGGGCCGAGCTGGTAGAACGCGCTCACCGTCTCGCCGGCGACATGGGTGGCGCCGAACAGGTAGGTGTCGTACTTGCCGGCGTCGTACTTCGCCGCGGTGCCGTAGCGGTTGGAGAACGCGCCGACGTTCCAGCTCAGCCCACCCTTGTCGCCGAGCAGGCGCGGGAAGTCGAAGCTGAGGAATGACTGGTTGATGCCGAGCTGCGACAGCAGATCGCGGTAGCTGGCGTCGCTGACGTCGTAGGCGGCCAGCACCACGTTGGCGGTGACGGTGCCGTTGCCGTACGACAGCCACAGCTCGGTCCACGGTCCACCCGAGACGTTGGTGTAGCGCCAGTCGGTGTACGAGCCGTCGGGGATCTGTGGTGGCGAGTGCAGCTTGCGGCCTCGATCGACACCGGCGGCGAAGCCGGCGCCCGAGCCGATCCCGACCCGCACCGGGATGCGCAGGAAGCCATGGAAGCCGAACGTGTAGCCTTCGCTGCCCTCGCCGTCGTCGCGCGGCCGCAGCAGCGAGTCGCCGCGCGGCCGCGCCGGATCGGCGCCCAGTCCAGGCCTGCCACCGTCGATTTTCGGGTCGTCACCTTCGTGCTCGCCTGCTGCCGGCCGGGCGTCGGCGACCGGTCCGGTGCAGCCGAGGAACACGACCTCGTCGATCCACAGGTCGATCGCCGCGCCCGGCACCGCGCTCTGCCACTGCACGCCGTACACCTTGCCGGCGTCGACCGACGGCGGCTGCGGGCTGCCCCACCCCGCCTCCTGCTTCAGGTCGACGAACCGCACCTCGTAGCGGGTCCACTCCTCGCTGACCTGGAACGCGACGCCGAAGTCGTTGTAACAGTCGGTGCACACGCCGCCCGCTGGATCGGTGGTGGCGTCGGGCACCTTGACGCGGAAGTGCGGCGTCGCGCCCGCGCCGCGCCGGGCCTTGAACGCCACTCCCTGGTAGGCGGAGGCATCGAACGGCGCCTTCGGCTCCGCGAAGGTCAGGCCGACACCGGCGTAGACCTCGGCGCCCGCGCCCAGCGTGCCCTGGACGTGGATCGGCGAGTCGCCACGCTGCGCGATCGTCGAGCCGTGCTCGTCGGCGTAGGTGTAGACGCTGTCCTGGCTCAGCGGGCAATCAGCCGCGGCTTCGCCCAGCGCGAGGGTGGCGCCGAGCACGATGACAACCGCCTGCCCTGAGCGAACGCGAGCGCCAGCGCCAGCGAGAGTGAGTCGAAGGGTCATGATCACCTACTCGTAGAAGCGGATGTCGTCGACGGCGAAGTCGAACGTGAGGTCCTTGTCGGCCTGGAACAGCACCGCGGTGGCGTCGGTGGCCGCGAACGGCACCGCCCGGCCCCAGCCGCCCTGACGCAGGCGCGCGAACGGGATCGTGTAGTCCTTCCACTCGGGCGTGAGGTCGACCAGCGTGCCGTGCAGGTCGTCGCATTCGTCGCCCATCGTCGTGCTCGGCACGCACGTGCCGCCGCGATCGGTCGGTGTCACGCCGACGATCTCGACGGAGACCTGGATCGGGACGTTGCCCCGGGCCTTGAAGGCGACGCTCTGGTAGCGGCTGGCGTCGTAGGCCGCGCGCGGCCCGGTCTGGCCGACCGCGCTCGGGTTGTTGAGGTCGAAGCCCATGCCAGCGCCCCACACCGTGAAGCCGGTACCGGAGGTGCCGGCCGCGAAGGCGCTGCCGCCGGCGCCGCCGGTGGTGGGCGCGAAGCTCGCCGCTGGCGGGATCTGGGTCCCGGCCGCGGTCTCGTCGTTGAACGTGTACCAGCCGCCCATCCGGCCGTTGGCCTCGCTGATGGCGTCGTCGCCATCCTCGAGGTCGTCGATGAGGTCGACTGGCCCGGGCGCCGCATCGGGGCCGGGATCGCCGGCGCCACCGCCGGCGCAGCCGATACCGGCCGCGCCCGCGCTGCTCGTCACCATGATCAGGAACCGCCACAGATCTGTGCGCATCGCGTCCTCCTTGTGACCCGAACGAGAGGCGACACGCCTCCATCGGGTCATGTGCTCGTCGACCTCTATCACCGGCGCGTGCAAATGAAGCCACGCGGGTGAAATGCGCCATGGGAACGAACGAAACCGTGAGCCGCCGGCCGCCGCGCGGCAGTACCCATGGGTGGCTCATGCTGCCGCGCGCCGTCGTCATCGCCTGGGTGGTCGCCGCCGGCGGCTGCGCGCCGCGCTCGCAGGCCGAGCCCGGCGTGCTGCTCGTCGAGGAGAAGGAGCAGACCGCGTCGTTCATCCGCAACTTCAACCCGCTGCTCGAGGTCGGCGACGTGCGCTGGCCGGCGACCCACGCCATGTACGAGCCGCTGTTCATCTACAACGCGCTCAGTGGCGACTACGTGCCATGGCTGGCGACTGGCTCGGCGTGGAGCGATGACCATCGCCGCCTCCGGGTCGACCTGCGCCCCGGCGTGCGCTGGTCCGACGGCGCCCGGTTCACCGCGCGCGACGTCGTGTTCACGTTCGAGCTCCTGTCGCGCTTCGATGCCCTCGACCTGCGCGGGGTGTGGGCCTTCGTGTCGGGGGTCACCGCCGTCGACGACCACACCGTCGAGATCGCGTTCTCGCGCGTGTTCCTGCCCGGCTACTACTACCTGGCGCAGCAGCCGATCGTCCCCGAGCACGTGTGGAAGGACGTCGCCGATCCGGTGACGTGGGCCAACCCGCACCCGGTGGCGACCGGCCCGTTCACCGAGATCACGGCGTTCGAGACCCAGGCCTACCAGGTCGATCGCAACCCGTACTACTGGCAGCTCCCCGAGCGGCCCCAGGTCCGGGCCATCCGCTTCCTGGCGTTTCCGTCGAACGACCAGGCCGCCTTCGCCCTGGTCAGCGGCGAGGTCGACTGGGCCGGCAGCTTCGTGCCGGCGATCGATCGCATCTTCGCCGCGCGCGACCGCGAGCATCACCACTACTGGTTCCCGCCGGTCGACGGCGGCGTCCTGCTCTACGCCAACACCACGCGGGCGCCGTACGACGACGTCCGGGTGCGCAAGGCGCTGAGCATGGCCATCGATCGCGCGCTCGTGGTCAAGGTCGGGATGTACGACTACACCCGGCCGGCCGACGCCACCGGGCTCAACGACGCCCACGCCCGGTTCCGCGACGACGCCGCCGTGGCCGCCGGCGACTGGGTGCAACACGACGTGACCCGGGCCAACGCGCTGCTCGACGAGGCCGGCTTGCTCCGCGGCCCCGGCGGCGTGCGTCGCCTGCGCGACGGCTCGCGCTGGCAGGTCGCGATCAACGTGCCGACCGGCTTCTCCGACTGGGTCCGGGCCACGCAGGTGATCGCGCGCGGCCTGCGCGAGGTCGGCATCGACGCCCGCATGAAGGCCCACGACTTCAACGCCTGGTACGAGCAGGTGCAGGAGGGCGAGTTCGCGCTGGCCCTGGGCTGGGCCGAGCCCTATCCGACACCGTACGGCTACTACCGCGCCATGATGTCGACCGCGACCGTGAAGCCGGTCGGCGTCGCCGCGCCCGAGAACTGGCACCGCTTCGGCCTGGCCCGCGCCGACGAGCTGCTCGGCGCGCTCGAGCAGACCGCCGACCCGGCGACCGAGCACCGGCTCACCGCCGAGCTGCAGCGCCTGTTCGTCGCCAGCGCGCCGGCGATCCCGCTGTTCCCCGGTCCGCTGTGGGGTGCGTACAACAGCACGCGCTTCACCGGCTTCCCCGACGCCGATGACCCCTACGCGCCGCTGTCGCCCAACCTCAGCCCGCAGGCGTTGCTGGTGCTGACCCGGCTGGTGCCGCGGGAGCCGCCGCCGTGAGGTACCTGATCCGGCGCCTCGCCTTCTACCTGGTCGCGGCGTGGGCGTCGGTGACGCTGGCGTTCGTGATCCCGCGCCTCATGCCCGGCGATCCCGAGGCCACCATGTTCGCGCGCTTCCACGGCAAGCTCGACCCCGAGGCGATGGCGGCGCTGCGCCGCACTTTCGGATTCAGCGACGCGCCGCTGGCCCAGCAGTACGTCTGCTACCTCGGTCACGTGGTGCGCGGCGACCTCGGCGTCTCGGTCAGCTATTTCCCGGCGCGGGTCGGTGACGTCATCGCCACCGGCATGGTGTGGACCCTGTTCCTCGCCGGCCTGGCCGTGGCGCTGAGCTACGCCCTCGGCACCTTGCTCGGCATCGCGGCGGCGTGGCGGCGCGGCGGCTGGCTCGACGCGGTGGGACCACCGCTGTTCGTGCTGCTCGGCGCGTTTCCGTTCTTCTGGCTGGCGATGCTGCTGCTGTTCCTGTTCGGCTTCACGCTGGGCTGGTCGCCGGTGCGCCACGCCTACGACAGCGGCGTCACGCCGGCGCTGTCGGCGCAGTTCCTGTGGAGCGTGGCCACCCACGCCGTGCTGCCGGCGGCGACCATCGTGGTCGCCACCGTCGGTGGCTGGATGCTCGACATGCGCAACACCATGATGACGGTGCTGGGCGAGGACTACGTCACCCTGGCCCACGCCAAGGGGCTGTCACCGCGGCGGGTGATGTTCCGCTACGCCGCGCGCAACGCGCTGTTGCCCAGCATCACGTCGTTCGGCATGGCGCTCGGCTTCGTGCTCAGCGGCTCGCTGCTCACCGAGATCGTGTTCTCGTACCCGGGACAGGGCTACCTGCTCATCCAGGCGGTGCGCAGCCTCGACTATCCGCTGATCCAGGGTCTGTTCCTGACCATCACGCTGGCGGTGCTGGGCGCCAACTTCCTGGTCGACATCCTCTACGTCTGGCTCGACCCGCGGGCGCGGACCCGGAGCGCATCGTGACCGCGCTCATGCACAACCGGCGGGCGCTGATCGGCCTTGGCGTGCTGGCGGGGTTCGCGCTGCTGGCGATGTTTGGCCCGCTGTTCGCCGCCGATCCCTCGGCCCAGCTCGCGCTGCCGCTGTCGCCGCCGTCGTGGCAGCACCCGTTCGGCACCACCGGCCAGGGCCAGGACGTGCTGGCCCAGACCCTGGCCGGCGCGCGGACGTCGCTGGTGATCGGATTCACCGTCGGGCTGGCCCAGGTCGCCATCGGCGCGCTGGTCGGCACCACCGCCGGCTACCTCGGTGGCTGGGTCGACGACGTGGGCACGCTGGTCATCAACATCTTCCTGATCATGCCCGGCCTGCCGCTCATGGTGATCATCGCCGCCTACCTGCCGACCGGGTCGATCACGATCGCGCTGGTGCTGATCGTCACCGGCTGGGCGTGGAGCGCGCGCGTGATCCGGGCCCAGACCCTGTCCTTGCGCGACAAGGACTTCGTGCTGGCGGCGACGGTCAGCGGCGAACACGGCCTGCGCATCGTGGCCTGCGAGCTCATCCCCAACATGGCGTCGCTGCTGGCGTCGGCGTTCATCGGCGCGACCATCTACGCCATCGGCGCCGAGGTCGCGCTCGAGTTCCTCGGCCTCGGCGACGTCAGCCACGTCACCTGGGGCACCAACCTGTACTGGGCGTCCAACGACTCGGCGCTGCTCACCGGGGCGTGGTGGACCTTCGTGCCCACCGGCGCCTGCGTGGCGCTGGTCGGCTTCGCGCTGGCGATGCTCAACAGCGCCATCGACGAGCTCGGCAACCCGCGGCTGCGCGCCGAGCGCGGCTACCTGGCCGAGCTGCGCCGCCACGGCGTGCGCCCCGGCGTGTCGACGCCGGTGCTGCGCCGGGAGGTTTCATGACGCCGCCGCCGCTGCTCGAGGTCGAGGATCTACGCGTCGAGTACCTGACCGCGACCGGACGGGTCCGCGTCGTCGACGACGTGTCGTTCACGGTGCGGCGCGGCGAGATCGTCGGCCTGGCCGGCGAGTCGGGCAGCGGCAAGACCACGATCGCCCTGGCCATCCTGCGCCTGCTCAAGGCGCCGGCGGCGATCACCGGTGGCCGCGTGCTCTTCGAAGGCCGCGACCTGCTCGGGCTCGGCGAGGCCGAGCTGCGCCGGGTCCGCGGCCGCAAGATCTCGCTGGTGACCCAGAGCGCGATGAGCGCCCTCAATCCGGTCATCACCATCGGCGAGCAACTGGTCGACGCCATCGAGGAGCACGAGGGTGTCAGCCGTCGCCGCGGCCTGGAGCGGGCGCGGCGGTTGCTCGAGCTGGTCGGCCTCGACGGCGCGCGGGTGGCGAGCTACCCGCACGAGCTGTCGGGCGGCATGCGGCAGCGGGTGGTGATCGCGATGGCGCTGGCCCTCGAGCCGCCGCTCATCGTGATGGACGAGCCGACCACGGCGCTCGACGTCGTGGTGCAGCGCGAGCTGCTCGGTGAGATCGCCCGGCTCCGCGACCAGCGCGGCTTCTCGATCCTGTTCATCACCCACGACCTGTCGCTGATGCTCGAGCTATGCACGCGCATCGGCGTGCTCTACGCCGGCCGGCTGGCCGAGGCGGCGCCGGCGCGCCAGCTCGCCGCGGCGCCGCGCCATCCCTACACCCGCGGCCTCCTGGGCTGCTTTCCCGAGCTCCACGGCGCGGCGACCCGGCTGGTCGGCATCGGCGGCACGCCTCCGGATCCGCGCCATCCGCCGCCCGGCTGCCGCTTCCACCCCCGCTGCGGCCACAGCCTGCCGGCGTGCCACGTCAGCGCACCACCGCGGACCGTCGTCGGTCCCGACCACGAGGTCGCGTGTCACCTGCTCCCTTGATCGAGGTTCGCGGCCTGGGCAAGACCTTCGCCGTGCGCGACGGCCTGCGCACCCGCGCCCTGCACGCCCTCACCGACGTCACGTTCGAGGTCCACCGCGGCGAGGCGGTGGCCCTGGTCGGCGAGTCGGGCAGCGGCAAGAGCACAGCGGCGCGCGTGATCGCGCGCCTCTTGCCGGCGTCGAGCGGCGAGCTCCGCTTCGACGGCGCCGACGTCCTGGCGCGCCGCCGCGTGCCGCTGTCGTTCCGCGCCCGGGTCCAGTTGATCTTCCAGGACCCGTTCGCCTCGCTCAACCCGGTGCACACCATCGGCTACCACCTCGAGCGGCCGCTGCTCCGCCACGGCAAGGCCCGGGGCCGCGCCGCGGTCGCGGCCCGGGTCCACGAGCTGCTCGACAGCGTCGGTCTGGCCCCCGCCGCCGAGCTGGCGCGCAAGCACCCGCACCAGCTCTCCGGCGGCCAGCGCCAGCGCGTCGCCATCGCCCGCGCCCTCGCCGTCGCCCCCGATGTGATCCTCGCTGACGAGCCGACCAGCATGCTCGACGCGTCGATCCGCGTCGGCGTGCTCAACCTGCTCCGCGATCTCAAGGAGCAGCGCGGCATCGCGCTCCTGCTCATCACCCACGACCTGGCCAGCGCCCGCTACCTCGCCGATCGCACCGTGGTCATGTACGCCGGCCACGTCGTCGAGGTCGGTCCCAGCGCCCTGGTCATGGCGGCGCCGCTGCACCCGTACACGCGGTTGTTGATCTCGGCGGTGCCCGACGCCCGCGGCTCGTTCGCCACGCCGCTGGCGGCCCGCGGTGGCGCCCCGCGCCTGATCGATCCGCCGCCGGGCTGCCCGTTCGCCGCGCGCTGCCCCGAGGTCCACGACCGCTGCCGCCGCGAGCTGCCGGCGCTGCGCCCGGTGAGCGTGTCGCGGTTGGCGCGCTGCCACCTGCACCAGCCCGCGGCGCTCAGCGCTGCTTCGTGAAGGTGATGCCGCGCAGGCGGTCGGCGTCGAGCCTGAGGCCGGTGACCGCACCGCGGGCATCACGCTCGACGTGGAACGCGCCGCCGGCGGTGGCGAGCAGGTCGGCGCTGATCGGCGTCAGGTCCTCGTCGGGTCCCGAGCCGGCGAGGCGCATCTGCTCGCCGTCGACCGTGATGGTCCAGGTGACGTCCAGCTCGTCGCTGCGGTAGCGACCGGCCGCGGCGGCGCGCTGGGCCGCGGTCCAGGTGCCGGCCGCCCGCACCAGATCGAAGCTGCCGCCGACGAACTCGATGTGCATCTGCCCGTCGGTCGGAAAGGTGACGAACATCCCGGGCCGCTCGACGACCCGGAACCGGCGCGCGTCCTCCGCGATCAGGTGGAAGGCGCCGTCGACCACCAGTCCGGCGGCGTCGCGGCTGACCGTGACCACGCCGCCGGCCTGTTGCGACCAGTATGCGCCGACCCAGACGTCGAGCGCGGCGTCGTCGAGCTCGGGCCCGGCCGGTGGCGCCTTGCCCGGCGCCGCGGCCGGTTCCGGATCGAGCACGTCGCCGAGCACCGCGTCGCCGATCGCGAGCGCATCGAAGCTGGGCTCCGCCGAGGCGGTGTTGCACAGCACAGCGATCGACGTGCGCTGCTCCGGGAAGCGGAGCAGCTCGGCGCGGTACCCGGCCCAGGCGCCGCCGTGCCCGACCGTCGCCTGGCCGCGGTGGCTGCCGTGCATCAGGCCCGCGGCGTAGTCGAGGGTGGTGCCGTCGGCGAGCACGCCACGCCGCGACAGCTCGTCGAGCAGCGCCGGTCCGCCCACCTTCGCCGCGTAGAAGTTGCCGTCCCAGCGCGCCAGGTCCTCGACGGTTGTCATCACCGCGCCGTCACCGGTCTGCTCCCAGTTCGACATCGCGATCCGCCAGTCGCCGTGATCTCCGGGGGCGTAGCCGATCGCCCGGCCCGGCACCAGCAGGCCGTGATCGTCGTGGACGTGGGTCCGGGTCATGCCGAGCGGCGCGAAGATCCGCTCGGCTGCGAGCTTGGTCAGCGTACGGCCGGTGGCGCGCTCGACCACCTGCGACAGCAGGAAGTAGCCCGAGTTGGAGTAGCCGTGCTGGGTACCGGGCTCGAACTCGAGGCCGCGCTGGCGGGCGAGCGCCGCCACCGCGTCGGCGGCGGTGGTGACGTCCTCGTCGTGCGCCCCGCGCATCGCCAGCAGGCCGGTGTAGTCCCGGATGCCGCTCGTGTGATGGAGGAGGTGGCGCAGGGTGATCGGCGTGGCGCCGAGCGCCGGGAGCTCGGGGAGCCAGCGGCGGACGTCGTCATCGAGGGACAGCGCGCCGTCCTGCGCGAGGAGGACGACGACCGCCGCGGTGAACTGCTTCGAGGTCGAACCGATGTCGAAGACCGTGTCGGGCGCGATCGCGACGCCGCGCTCGAGATCGGCCATGCCGTAGCCGCGCGCGAAGCGGAGCTCGCCGGCGCGCAGCACCGCGACGGCGCAGCCGGGACGGTCGGAGCCGGTGTGGCCGGCCATGGCCGCGTCGATCGCGGCGCGGGTCGCGGCCGGCAGCTCGCTGGCCGCGACCGGTGGCGACGTTGGCGACGGAGTGGGCGTCTGGCCGCCGCAGGCGGCCAGGGCGAGGGGAAGGACGAGCGCGCGCGCCGACATGCGCGCAGCGTACGCGAGGTCGACCGCGGCTCGATGGTAGGACATGGCAATGGTGAAGCGGTGAGCCAGTACGTCGCCCTGCTGAAGTCCTCGCACTCCTCGCTGCCCGGCTCGGGATAGGAGGTGAAGTTGGTGAGGTTGGCCGAGCGCCACACCAGCTCCTCGTCGTCGGGGACGCGGGCGTCGGCCCGGTCGTCCGCGCCGCGCGCGTCGCGCCGATCGGCGGAATCGCGGGCGTCGGCGTTGCCTCCGGGCGGCACGGCCGTGTCATCGGGGCGACAGGCGACGATCCACGACAGCGCGAACACGGTGGTCAGGAGTGGTCGGGAACCGAGCATCGCGTCACCTCCAGGTTCTGAATCCGAGACCGATCGTCGAGATTCCGTTTGCCCCGAGACCGGGAAATCTCGGCGCCCGAGATTCCGTTTGCCCTGAGCGAGGTCGAAGGCCGAGTCGAAGGGCGCATGTCGACACTGTGCGTCCTTCGACGCGGACCTCGCTGCGCTCGGTCCGGCTCAGGACGAGCGGTGAAGGGAACACCGAAGCCGAAACCGAAACCGAAACCGACACCGGAACCGACGCCGACGCCGACGCCGACGGCGACGGCGCTACCGCGTCCTCGTGACCTTCTGCAATCCCCGCGGCCGGTCGGAGTCGATGCCCTTGGCCATGGCCAGCGCGCGCGCCCACATCTGACCGGGCACGATCGACACGATCGGCGACAGCCACTCGGGGACGCCGGCCGGCAGCCGGATGCCGGCGGTGACGCGGGCCAGCACGTCGTCACGGTCGGACAGCGCGACGGTGCGGGCGCCGCGATCGTTGAGCAGCTCGATGAGCGACCCGACGTCGTCGGTGGCGCGCCCCGACGGGGCGACCAGCACCACCGGGAAGCCGTACTCGATCATCGCCACCGGCCCGTGCAGCAGATCGGCCACCGAGTACGGCTCGGCGAGCACGTAGCTGGTCTCCTTCATCTTGAGCGCGATCTCGAACGCCGTGCAGTAGTTGAAGCCGCGACCGAGGACCAGGAAGCGGCCGGCGTTCATGAAGTGCATGGCCACCTCGTCGACGCCACCGCACGATGCCAGCGCGGCCGCGACCGCGTTCGGGACCGTCTCGAGCGCCGCGCTGCGCTCGTGGTCGCCGGCCAGCTCGGCGCTCAGCATGGCCAGCAGCAGCAGCTGGTTGGTGTACGTCTTGGTGGCCGCGATCGAGTGCTCGGGGCCGGCGGCGAGCAGCAGGCTGGTGTCGGCCGCCGCCGCCAGCGGCGAGTCGGCGTCGTTGGTGATGGCCAGCGTGGCGCCGCCTTGCCGCCGGGCCTCCTCGAGCACGGCGACGACGTCGGGTGACTGTCCGGACTGGCTGATGCCGATCGTCAGCGCGCGGCCGAGCCGGGGTGGCGTGCCGTAGAGCGTGAACAGCGACGGCACCGCGAGCGCGACGCTCAGCCGGTTGAAGCCTCCGAACAGGTACTGGGCGTAGCGGGCCGCGTTGTCGCTGGTGCCGCGCGCCGCGATCACGACCCACTCGGGGTCGAAGGCCCGGATCCGGGCCGCCGCCGCCCGCACCGGGTCACGCCGCATGGCCAGGAGCCGGGCCAGGGCGCCGGGTTGCTCGTCGATCTCGCGCAGGAGCTGGAACGCCACCCTCCACCTGTGGCAGACGCCAGCCGGCGACGGAAGCCCTTTGGTGGCCCCGACAAAAAGTGCACATGGGTCTGACCCGAACCGTTCGCGCCGCCCCTCCCTACCCTCGTAGCGTGACGATCATGAGCATCTCCACCCGCCCCCGACTGGCCCTCGCCGCGACCTGGCTGCTCGCCACCGCCTGCTCGCCCGGCGCCGGCGGCGGCGGTGACGACGGCGGTGGCGACGACGACGGCCCGATCGACGCGTGCCCGTGTCCGACCGGTGACGGCGGCAACGGCGGCGACGGCACCACGCCACCAGCGGGCTGCGAGGGCATGGCGGGCGCCGCGGCGCAGCCGTTCGCCAACCACGGTCGCGCCTACGCCGCGGGCTCGATCCTGCCCTCGCACTTGCCTGCGGACCAGCTCGACGACGCGGTGCGCGACTTCTACGACGCCTGGAAGCCGCTCTACCTCAAGGCTGGCTGCGGCACCGGCCGCTGGTACGTCGAGTCCGGCCACAGCGACCGCCTGACCGTGAGCGAGGCCCACGGCTACGGGATGCTCATCCTGGTCTACATGGCCGGTCACGAGCCCAACGCCAGGACCATGTTCGACGGCATGGTCCGCTTCTATCAGGACCATCCGTCCGACATCACGCCGGCGCTGATGTCGTGGTCGCAGGATCGGTCGTGCGACAACAACGATGGCGCCAACAGCGCCACCGACGGCGATCTCGACATCGCCTACGCCCTGCTGCTGGCCGACAAGCAATGGAGCTCCGGCGGCACCATCAACTACCGCGCCGAAGCCGAGGCCATCATCGACGCCATCCGCGCCGCCGAGGTCGACGCCAGCGCCAGCTACGTGCGGCTCGGCGACTGGACCTCGGCGGGTCAGTTCTACGACGCGACTCGCTCCAGCGACTTCATGCCGGCGCACTTCGCGAGCTTCGCGGCCGCCACCGGCGACTCGTCGTGGACCCAGATCGCCACCCGCAGCTACCAGATCATGCAGGCCGTGCAGACCGGCTTCGCACCCCAGACCGGCCTCTTGCCCGACTTCATCGCCAGCGCGGCGACCAGCCCCAGGCCCGTCAACGGACAGTTCCTCGAGAACCCCAGCGATGGCTCGTACTCCTACAACGCGTGTCGCGATCCGTGGCGCATCGCGATGGACTTCCTGATCAACGGTGATACCCGCGCCAAGGCGGTCGCCCAGCGCATGACCACGTGGATCAAGACCCGGACCGGCGGCGACCCGGCGGCGATCCTCCCCGGCTACTCGCTGGCCGGCAACGGCCTGGGTGGCAACTATCTCGACCTCGCGTTCGTGGCCCCGTTCGGGGTCGCCGCGATGGTCGACGGCGGCAACCAGACCTGGCTGAACCGCACCTGGGACACGGTCGCTGGCGAACGCGACGGCGGCTACTACGCCGACACCATCGCGATGCTGTCGCTGATCGCGATGAGCGGCAACTGGTGGTCGCCGGAAGCGGCACCCTGCCCGTGACCGGCGGCCAGCGAACCGGCGGCCACGGAGAGGACACCAACGACGTGCTGTGGCTCACCAACCTCCAGAACGCCTACGCGATCCACAACGTCATCGCGCACCGGCCGCAGCTGCCGGTCTACGTCATCCGCGACGGTGCCGACGGCCTCGAGTGGATGGACCTCTCGGATCCGCGCGACCGCCTCAAGCCGTTCCACTTCGAGATCTTCTTCGGCAAGGAGGCGGCCCGAGACCAGCACTACCGCGCCGCGCTCGACGAGGCCGCCGCCACCCAGCGGCCGGTGTGCCGCCAGCTGTTCGGCTTCTGGGACCTGTTCCATCCCATCGCGCTCGACGACGGCGCGCGCACGTTCCTCTACCTCGGCCAGTTCTACCGCGAGCCACCCGACTGGGAGACCCTGAGCGCGCAGTGGCGCCAGCTCACCGGCCAGGAGCCGACCAGCGCCAACCCGGACTTCGTGCACTTCGTGCGCATGGCGCTCGACCTGCCCATCCTCGAGCCTGACCTGCTGCGCGCGTACGAGGAGTTCCTCTCCTACTACGCCGAGTTCCTGACCGGGCGTGAGGAGGGCGCCGCGATCCAGGAGCGCATCGACCAGCTCAACCGCGACAAGCTGTCGCGCCTGTGGCCGATCGAGACCTGGGTCGACAGCGCCATCGATGCCGACAAGTTCCAGCTCACGCCGTGGCGCCTCGACGGCAAGCTCGCCGACTGGATGAAGGAGGGGCTCGGCATCCACCGGTTGCCGACCACCGCGATGGCCCTGATGCCGCTCGACTCGCGCAACGCGCCGCTCGACTGGGTGCAGACGCTGGTCCGCAACGCCCGCATCCAGCGCGCCGGCATCGCGTTCGCGCGCGAGCTTCCCGACACCGCGGCCACCCACCTGTCCGACTACGGCGTCTCGCTGATCACCTCGACGCGGTCGAGCAAGAACCTGGCCCGTTCGCGGCTCGAGTTGCGCGAACACGCGCAGAAGTTCCAGGCCTTCGTGAAGGAGCGGTTCGGCGTCCGCTCGGCGGTCGGCATCGGCACCACGCTGGCGCCCGGATCACCGCTCCACGCCTCGCACCGCGAGGCCGTGCTGGCCCTGCACATGTGCGCGCAGCTCGAGCGCGACGTCCTGTTCTTCGACGAGCACGGTGGCCGTGCCGAGCTCCGCTACGCCGAGCTGCAGCGCGCCGCCACCGCGCTGGCGGTGGCCTTCGACCGCGAGCACGCCACCGAGATCAAGCTGGCCAGCGACCGCTACGTCCAGCTGGTCCTGCGCTACTCCGGCGAGCGCATCGAGGTCGCGCGCAGCCAGTTCCTGGCCACGCTGTTCCAGCTGTGGAGCGGGGTGCTGCGCCGCTCGCCGATGCAGACCGAGGCCCGCGATCGGTTCGCCAACGACCTGACCCGCAAGCTCGAGCAGGCGCCGTCGCTGTATCAGGTGATCGAGGCCTTCAAGGAAGCGCTCGGTCGGCTCAGCTTCGTGGCCTCGAAGGCCTGGCAGGGCTCCAACGTCATGCGGCTGGAAGCGACGCTGCAGTACCTGCGCGAGAACTTTGCCGAGGTGCTGCCGCTGCCGACGGTGGCCCGCAAGGCCGGGTTCTCGGTACCGACGTTCAGCCGGGTATTTCGCCGCGCCACCGGCACGTCGTTTCTCACCTACGTGCGCGCGATCCGCGTCGAGCACGCCAAGAACCTGATCATCACCACCCCGATGAGCATCGACCAGGTCGCCCAGGCGTGTGGGTTCCAGTCGCAGCACCACCTGATCCGTTCGTTCAAGAAGAACACCAACCAGACCCCGGGCGCGTACCGCAAGGCCCACGCCAGCGGCTACGACGCCGGCTACGACGCCTGAACCGAGCCGGTGACCGATCCGGTCACCGGTTCTGAGCCGATCGGTACGGACGGCAGACGACCGGATGCGCAACAACCAAGGAGTGCTCGACAGGTCGCGACTCCATCCGCCGTTCTCGGTGCTGGCCATGGTGATCCTCGCCGGCTGCTCGAACCCGCCGCGCGGCGGCATCAAGACGGTCGTGCTCGGCAGCGACCAGGTCGCCGGCGTGGCCGGCCCCGCGATGCCGGGCAAGAACGTGCCGGCGATCAAGGTCGACACCGTCGGGTTCCCGACCGGATGGCGCAAGATCGTGGTCTTCAACGTCGCGCCCACCGGCGCGGTCGTGAAGGACGCCGCCGGCAAGGTCGTGGTCACCATCGATGATCGGCGGGTGTCAGCGCGCGGCGTCGACGCCGCGTCCAAGGATCCGGTGTGGCAGGTCGACCTCAGCGATCTCGACCAGCCGGGCTGGTACACGGTCGAGGTCGGCGCCGCGGTCAGCGATCGGTTCGAGATCGCCGCCCAGCCCTACGACCGCGCGCTGCTCGCCGGGCTCAAGAGCTTCTACTTCCAGCGCACCCGCACCGCGCTCGCGGCGCCGTACGCGATCTGGGATGGCGACGCCTACACCCGGGCCGCGCCGTCGCACGTGCACGACGACGTCGGCTGGGATCTCGAGGACCACCCGGCCCGGAAGCGACGCTGGAAGCTCGACGCCGGCTGGCACGACGCCGGCAACTACGACATGTACGTACCGTCGACGGCGCCGAGCGCGCAGGCCCTGCTGCTCGCCTACGAGTGGGCCCCGACGCGGTTCGACGATCGCCAGCTGACCATCCCGGAGTCGGGCAACGGCGTGCCCGACATCCTCGACGAAGCGCGCTGGGGACTGCGATGGATCCTGTCGATGCAGGAGCCCGGCGGGGCGTTCCGGCATCGCGAGGCGGTGATGGAGTCGTCGCCCGAGGTGCCGGCCGATCGCGATCGCACCGCGCGATGGGTCGCCGGCCCGAGCACCGCCGCCACCGCCAAGGCGGTCGCGGTGCTGGCCATGGCCTCGCGGGTGTTCGCCGACCACGACGCCGAGTTCGCCGAGCGCTGCGCCACCGCCGCGCGCCGCGGCTGGGCGTGGATGCAGGCCCACCCGACCCGGGTCATCACCGACGGCAAGGGCGCGACCCAGCCGCTGTGGGACGACGAGGTCGGTGCCAGCGACGTCGGCGCCCGGATGATCGCCGCCGCCGAGGTGTGGCGGACGTTCCGCGATCGCCACGCGCTCGCGATGGCCCGCGCGCTGCTCGCCGACGACGCCGCCAGCCCGGTCGCGATCCTCGAGGGCGCGTGGGCCAACCTCGGCCGCTGGGCGATGTGGCGGCTGGCCACCGACGAGCGGACGCCCGACGACCTGCGCGCCGCGGCCCGCGGGCGCTTGCTGGCCGCGGCGGCCCTGGTCCGCGATCAGGTCGAACGCGTCGACGGCTACCGCTGCGCCTCGCAGCCGGATGACTACTACTGGGCCCACAACTCCAACCTCATGGAGAAGGCGCACGTGCTGGCGATGGCGAGCCGCCTCGACCCCGGCGAGCGCTGGTACCTCGACGCCGCCCGCGACCAGCTGCACTGGGTGCTGGGCCGCAACCCCAACGGGTTCTCGATGGTGACCCGAGTCGGCAAGGGGCCGCCGCGCCTCTACCACATGGAGTGGGGACACCGCGAACCGCCGCCGCCCGGCTTCCTCGTCGGCGGCCCCAACGGTCAGGACATGGGGTTCCTGGCGCCCGACGCGCCCGCCAAGGCGCTGCTGTGGGACAACGCGCAGCCGCTGCGCTCGGGCTTGCCGGCGCACAGCCTGTGGCACTGGCGGCAGAGCGACCTGTGGGACGGCGGCTTTGCGGCCGAGGAGACCTGGGAGCGCGGCTGGTGGGCGGTCACCGAGCCCGACATCCTCTACAGCGCGAACTTCGTGCTCGCCCTCGTGAGCGTGCGCTGATGGGTGGCCACGACCACACCATCTGCCTCGACGCCGGGTGGCAGGTGGCGTCGTCCACCACCGCCGGTCGAGATGGCGCGCTCTTGTCCACGGCCGCCGCCGACACCGCCGGCTGGCATGCGACCGACCTGCCGGCGACGGTGCTGGGCGTGCTGGTGGAGCGCGGCGTGTATCCCGATCCGTACCTCGGCACCAACCTGCGCGAGCTCCCCGGTCAGGGGCCGCCGGCGCAGAACTTCTCCAACCACCCGATGCCCGCCGACAGTCCGTTCGCGGTGCCGTGGTGGTTCCGCACCGAGTTTCGCGTCGCCGCCGACGCCGGCCCGTATCTCCGCCTGCGCTTCGACGGTGTGAACTACCGCGCCACCGTGTGGCTCAACGGCCACCAGGTCGGCGCGTCGCTGGCCGGCGCCTACCGCGTCTTCGAGCTCGACGTCACCACGCTCGCCGACCGCGACGGCGTCAACCTGCTGGCGATCGAGATCACGGCGCCGTTGCCGTGCGACCTCGCGATCACGTGGGTCGACTGGAACCCGTCGCCGCCCGACAAGAACATGGGGTTGTGGCGCGACGTGTGGTTGTGCAGCAGCGGGCCGGTCTCGGTACGGGCGCCATTCGTGACCTCGAAGCTCGACCGCGACGCCAACGGCGACGTCAGCCGGGCCCTGCTCACCATCGCCGGCGATCTGGTCAACCACAGCGATGAACCGCAGCTCGCCGTGGTGCGCGCCGAGCTCGCGGGCCGCCTGATCAGCCAGGCGTTCGCGCTCGCGCCCCGGGCCGAGCTGGCGTTCGCGCTGGCACCCGACCGGCACGCCGCGCTGGTCATCGACGAGCCGCGCCTGTGGTGGCCGCGCTTCATGGGCGACCCAGCGCTGCATGACGTCGCGCTCGAGGTCCGGGTCGACGCCGCGGTCTCGGATCGCGCCGGCTTCCGCTTCGGGATCCGCGAGGTCAGCAGCCGGTTGACCGACGACGGCCACGCCTGCTTCGAGGTCAACGGCCAGCCGCTGTTGATCCGCGGCGCCGGCTGGGCGCCCGATCTCCTCCTGCGCCGTGACCGCGACCGCGACCTGGCGCAGCTCGCCTACGTCAAGGCGCTCAACCTCAACACCATCCGCTTCGAGGGCCTGCTGGAGCGGGCCGAGATCCTCGAGTGGTGCGACCGCGAAGGCATCCTGGTCATCGCCGGCTGGTGCTGCTGCGACTGCTGGGAGAAGTGGGACTGCTGGGGCGAGGACAACCACGACATCGGCGCCGAGTCGCTGCGCAGCCAGGTCCGCCGGGTGCGCCGTCACCCGGCGCTCCTGAGCTGGTGGTACGGCAGCGACTTTCCACCCCCGCCGCGGGTCGAGCGTGCCTACCTCGAGGTGCTCGAGGAGGAGCGGTGGCCGAACGCCTGGCAGTCGAGCGCCGCCAACAAGGGCAGCGAGGTCAGTGGCCCGAGCGGCCTCAAGATGGAGGGGCCGTACGAGTACGTGCCGCCGGGTTACTGGCTCGAGGACACCGCGCGCGGCGGCGCGTTCGGCTTCGCCACCGAGATCTCGCCGGGCGCCGCCATCCCGCCGCTCGAGAGCCTGCACAAGATGCTGCCGGCTGATCACCTGTGGCCGATCGACGCGATGTGGAACTTCCACGCCGGCGGCCAGGAGTTTCACACCGTCATGCGCTTCGTGGACGCCTTGACCGCTCGCTACGGCGAGGTCGGCAACGTCGACGAGCTGGCCCAGCTTGCCCAGCTGCTGACCTACGACGGCCAGCGGGCGATGTTCGAGGCCTACACGCGCAACAAGTACCGGTCGACCGGCGTGATCCAGTGGATGCTGAACAACGCCTGGCCGTCGATGATCTGGCACCTGTTCGACTGGTACCTGCGGCCGGGCGGCGGTTTCTTCGGGACCCAGAAGGCGTGCGAGCCGCTGCACGTCATGTACTCGTACGACGATCGCAGCGTGGTGGTGACCAACCAGCACGCGGCCGGGTTCCACGACCTGGCGCTGCGGGTGCGACTCGCCGACTGCGACGCCGGCACCGGCGACGGCGACGGCGACGGCGGGTGGAGGTCGGCGATCCCCGAGCAGGTCATCCGCGGCCTCGCCGTGCCCGCCGACGGCAAGGTGACCGCGCTGGTGCTGCCCGAGCAGGCCAGCGCGGTGCGCTTCGTCGATCTGCGCCTCGAGACCGCCGGCGGCGACCTGGTCAGCTCCAACTTCTACTGGGTGCCGCGGCAGCTCGACGTCGTCGACTACGCCCAGGCGAGCTGGCTCCACGCGCCGACCGCGGCGCACGCCGACCTGAGCGCGCTGCGCCGCCTGCCGCCGACCGAGCTGACCGTGCACGCGACGCGCGGCGACGGCGTGCGCGTCGCGCTCGCCAACATCTCTGACCGCCTGGCGTTCTTCGTCCAGCTGCGTCTTGTCGACGCGACCGGCGCGGACGTCCTGCCGGTCCTGTGGACGGACAACTACGTCAGCCTGCTCCCCGGCGACGTCGTTGCCTTGCGCGCCTCGGCTCCCCCCGGCCGCGCGCTACCACCGGACCTCCACGTCGAGGTCCGCGGGCTCAACGTGCCCGCGGTCATGGTCGACGTGGTCGCGCAGGCGTCCACCGCCGAGCCGGATGACGGGCGCCAGGCGGTTGGTGACTACAGCGGCAGCGGCGGCGGTGGGGCTGGCGGCGGCGGTGGCGTACCCGACCTGGTCCTCGACGATCGTCCCGGCCCAGCGTCACCGCTGGGCCGCGAGCAGACCGCGCGGCTGGTCACGTCGATCGTCGCCGAGTCCGCGCTCCATCTGGCCGGGCCGTGGGGCCCGGCGCGGCGGTGCTGAGCGGATCAGCCCTGGGCCAGGGTCCGGTAGAGATCGAACAGGCCACCACGGAGCGGGTGGGCCAGGCGCCAGGTGATCCCGATCGGGCGATCGCCCGCGTGCGACTCGTACACGACGGGTCCGACGTACGCATACGCCGCGTCCGGGTCGGTGCGCACGAACAGGTGGAACGACCAGCCGTTGCCCGGGCTCTCGATGTACCGGCGACCGCTGGGGCGAGTCACGCTGGCCGCGCCCTGCGACTCCCAGTGGAAGCGGTCACGGCTGATGGCGTAGTCGCGGTAGCGCGTCGTCGGGGAGAAGTCGGCGCCCGACTTGTCGAGGGTGACGAACAGGAGCTCGCGCTTCGAGTCGCCCACCTTCATCACGCCACCGACCGGGATCGAGACCTTGTCCCCGGGCTCCAGATGCCCCACCGCGACGAGGATCTCGCGGCGGCCGTAGTGGCTGTGCAGGGCCAGCGGCCACTCGTCGACCGGATAGATGTCGGCGGCGACCGCGACCTGGTCCTCGAGGACCGTGGTCAGCGTTCGCAGCTCGTCGGCAACTGCCGGGAACCGGGTGACGTACGCTACCCCGGCGTCGGCGGCGCGGATGACACCGCGTTCGTGGAGCTGAACGTCGAGCATGACGCAGCGCCGGGCAGCGACCAGATCTGCGCAGGGTGGCGCCGCGCCGCCCTCCGCCAGCTGGCGATAGGCCCGCAACCGTGCCGGCTCGTCGATGTGGAGCAAGCGGCCAAGGCGCCGGCTCAGCGCCTCCGCGTCAGCGTCGTGCGCGGCGACCCCGGCGAGCCGCTCGATCGTGGCCCATCCGTGGCTGCCGTTGTAGACGTCGTCCAGATCGCGACCGGTCTCGGCCAGGAACCGAGGGAGGTCGACCGCGCCGGCGCCGGCCGCCGTCAACTCCCGCAGCTCCGCGGCGAGCCGCTGCGCGCCGGCGACCGTGCGACGCAGCGACGCCAGGATCTGGTCGCGGGCGACGGCGTCGAGCGACAGGCTGCAGCCGCTGGGCAGGAACGGAAAGCCGTCGCGCACCGCCTGCGCCAGCCGAGCGCGCGGCTGTCCGGTGAGCGCAGCAAGCACGGTGTCGAAGCGGAACTCCTCGCGGTGCTGGCCGATGAAGTCGAGTACCAGGCAGGTGGACTTGTCGCGGTGGAGCCGCAGGCCGCGTCCGAGCTGCTGCAAGAAGAGCGTGGCGCTCATCGTCGGGCGGAGCAGCAGCACCGCGTCGACGAACGGCAGGTCGACGCCTTCGTTGTAGAGGTCGCACGTGAACACGAGGTTGACCTCGCGCTCGCGAAGCCGACCGGGCGCGTCGCGCCGCAGCTGGTCGGGAGAATCGCCGTGCAGGGCGAGTGACGGCACGCCGGCGGCGGTGCAGAACGTCGCCATGAATTCGGCATGCTCGACGCTGACGCAGAAGCCGAGGCCGCGGACGTCGCGCAGGTTGGCGACCCGACGCTCGAGCTGCTTGAGCACGAGGCGCGCCCGGGCCTCGTTGCCGGTGTACAGCCCAGCCAGCGCGGCGGCGTCGTAGCCGGTCCGGGTCCAGCGCACGGTGCGCAGATCGGTGCCGTCGGCGAGGCCGTAGTACTCGAACGGCACCAGGAGCTGCTGCTCCATCGCATGCCAGAGTCGCAGCTCGGCGGCGATGCGGCCGTCGAAGTCGGGGAGCAGCGAGCGGCCGTCGCTGCGCTCGGGCGTCGCGGTCAGGCCGACCAGGGTGTGGGGCTGCAGCGCCCCGACCACCGCCTGGTACGAGGCCGCCGGCAGGTGATGACACTCGTCGACGACGACGTGGCGCCAGTGGTCGGCCGGGAAGCGCGCGCACAGCCCGGCGGCGCTCTGGATGGTCGCGAACACGTGCTCGCCGCGGA
Source organism: Myxococcales bacterium (assembly GCA_947483555.1). Taxonomy (GTDB): domain Bacteria; phylum Myxococcota_A; class Polyangia; order Haliangiales; family Haliangiaceae; genus UBA2376. The sequence continues at coordinate 31,456 of CANKMW010000045.1, read as the reverse complement.
CCGCCTCGTGACCGCCACCGTGCAGCTCGCCGAAGGCCGCGTCGTGGAGCACGTGGCGGAAGGTGTCCATGGCCTGCTGGAGGATCTCGAGGCGATGCGCGATGAACAGCAGGCGGGGACGCACGCGCGCCGCGGTCGCGATTCGCTCGTAGTCGAACGCCGCGATGACGGTCTTGCCAGTGCCGGTCGCGGCGACCACCAGGTTGCGGCGATGACCGAGCACCTCGCGCTCGGCGCGCAGCCGGTCGAGGATGGCGTCCTGGAACGGATAGGGACGCAGGGTCAGGAACGTCAGCGGGACGATCGCGTCGGCGCCACGCTCGCGCCGCAGCGCGGCGGCGAGGCGGGCGCGGTGCAGATCGTTGGCGGGATCGTAGGCCTCGAACTCGTCGTCGTTCCACAGGGTCTCGAACGTGCCGGCGAACTTGTCCACGACGTGCGGCAGATCGGCGGCCGAGACCTTGAGCATCCACTCGTGACCGCTGCCGAGGGCGGTCGCGGTGAGGTTGGCGGAGCCGACATAAGCGGTGGTGAGGCCGGTGACACGGTGGAACAGCCACGCCTTGGCGTGGAGCCGGGTCCGCCGGGTGTCGTAGGAGACCTTGACCACCGCGCCCGGCAGCGAGGCCAGGGCATCGAGCGCCTCGACCTCGGTGGTGCCGGTGAAGGTGGTCGTGAGGACGCGGAGTCGCGGCACCTCGGCGGCACCGGCGCGAGCCGCGAGTTGTTCGAGGGCGTCGCGGACCGCGCGCACGCCGCCGGTGGTGATGAACGCGATCAGAACGTCGATCCGATCGGCGCATCCGATCTCGCGCGCCAGCTCGCTACCGAGACCGGGCTCGCCGCGACCGCGCGTGAACAGCGTCGAGCTCCCGAGCGGCGACAGCGGCCGGGGCGGCGCGACGCCGGTGTGCACCGAGACCAGGCGACGTGCCGGCGGCTCGACGTGGCTGTCGAGGAACGGAGCCGGATCGACCTCGGCCGTCTCGCCGGCGACCAGGCCAGGTAGTGATTCGAGGAGTCGGTTGGCAGCCTCGACTGCCAGCTCGACGCGCTGCTCGGCAGGAAAGGCGGCGATGAGCCGGGCGATCTCCCCGGCCAGGTGCCGGACGAGGACCGCGCCGACATCGTGATCGCGAAGCAGCTCGGTCGCGACCTGCACCGGGGCCTCGATCTGCTCGATCGACCGCGCCAGCGCGCGCGTCACCGGATGATCGTACGGGCCATGCGCGATCCCTTTCGGCACGACGCGCAGCATCGCACGATGGCCGCAGATTGACAAAGGTCGAAAACGAATATATAAGCTGATTTCAAGTCATGGATGCCACGCGTCAGCTCGAGATCGACCTCAGGTCGCGGACCCACGGCGGCGCGCGGCCCGGCGCCGGCCGGCCGCGCAAGCAGGAGGGGCGCTCGCCGCACGAGCGGCGGCCGACGCTGTCGAGGCATACCCCGGTACACGTGACGTTGCGCGTGCACCGCGACGTCGGGCGACTGCGGCGGGCCGCCGGGTACGCGGCGGTGCAGCGGGCGCTCGCCGCGTGTATCGGCCGGCGCGACTTTCGCATCGTCCACATCAGCATCCAGGGTGGCCACATCCACCTGCTGGCCGAGGCAAACGACGGCCGAGCGCTGGCCAACGGCATGCGGGCGTTCATGATCTCCGCGGCGCGCCATCTCAACGCCGCCCGCGGACGGCGCGGCGCGGTGTTCTCGTCCCGCTACCACGCCGTCCAGCTCCGCACGCCGCGCCAGATGCGCAGCGCGCTGGCGTACGTGCTCAACAACTGGCGCCGGCACCGCGAGGACGACTCCGGACTGGCGCAGCGGCGGGCGCAGGTCGATCCGTACTCGACCGGCATCCTCTTCGACGGCTGGCGCGACGCCCCGGCGCGGTTCGTCATCCCCGACCGCTACCAGCCGCTGCCGGTGTGCGGCGCGCGGTCATGGCTCATGACCGTCGGCTGGCGCGAGCATCCGCTGATCGGGTTGCGCGAGACCCCGGGTCCGGTCACCGGCCGTCGAGGAACGCGCAGCGCTTGATGCCGGCCCTGGTGAAGGCGTCGCGCAGGTAGTCGGCCTTGCCGTCGGGCGCGATCTCGATGAGGCCGGCCATGAGCCGCGCGGCCTCTGCGGTCTTCACCTTCGCTGCGATCTCCTTGAAGGCCTCGAGGCGGCGCATGTCGGGTGGGAGCTCATCGTGGCCGCGGCCCGCGTTGCAGATCATCTTCATGTCGGCGGTGAACGGATCGTCGGAGGTCGACGAACAGGCCAGCGCGGCAACCACGACGCAGCCGAGGAACCTGGTCCGGACTGAGCGCATCGACGGGCATCCTAGCGCGGCGGACCGCCGGCCTTGTTGAAGTCCCACTCGAAGGCGAGCAGGTCGCACGGGCCGCCGTACTGGAGCTCGCCGTTGACACCGGTGCCGGTGCGAGCGCCGGTGCCGCGGCGGACGTCGCCGTCCCAGCCCAGGTCGGTCTTGGCCTGCAGCGCGACGACGCACATCTCCTGGTCGCCGATGCCCCAGCCGACGGTGGCGCTGCGTGGATTGTTGAAGCCGCAGGTGAAGCGCAACCCGCGGGCCCCGGCCGCGGCCAGGTCGACCGGCGGATCGAGCGCGACCCCGAAGTTCTCGCCGTAGCCGTCGTGGCGCATGATCACCTCGCCGTCGCGGGGCCCGCCGGCGATCTCGAGCTGCGAGTACGCGCCGAGGCCGTGGTAGTGCGAGAGCACGTAGTGCAGCTGGTATGCGAGCGGGCGGCCAAGCTGGGTCTGGTGGGCGGCGTCGAACAGGCACTCGGCGGTGAACGACGAACGGGCCATCGGATCGAGGTTGAGATCGTGATACTGGACCCGCGCCGGGGCCATCTTGGCCTCGACCTGCGCGAGCGGGATGGTGTGGATCTCCAGGTGCATCGTCGTGGTCACCGGATCGGAGCTGGCGTTGAGCAGGTGGCTGGAGCCGACGATGCGGCTGTACGGCGGGACCCGGATCGCGCTGCCCGCCGGCAGCGCCTGGGTCTCGGCCGCCGACTGGGTGCTGAGCGCGAACAGGTAGCCGCCGACCACCGCCGCGGTCAGCTCGACGAAGCCCTGGTCGTTGCACGACCAGGTGCCGTCGGGCAGCGGATACAGGTTGTCGGGGACGAAGAACCAGTTGGCGTGGTGGTAGGCGCCGTCGTTGCTCTCGGTGACGCTGTTGACCCACAGCTCGGTGGGGTTGTTCAGGGTCCAGCTCTGGCAGGTGTCCTCGTCCTCGACGCCAGCGCCGATCGTCACCGTGCTGACGTCCTTGACGAAGGTGCACGCCTCGGATGACGGATCGCAGGGGCCGCCGTCGTCACCGCCGCCGCACGCACCCGCCGACGCCGCGGCGGCCAGAACCAGGACACTTGCCGGAGCACGCATCGCCGCAAGGTACCTCATCCCTCGACCGCGCGGCGGCGGATCCGCGCCGCGGCCGGTGTCCTGGGATGCTCCGCATCGGGCGCCTGGTTGCTCAGCGGGGCCGCGACGATGATCTGGTGGCCCTCGTCGACGGCGATCTGCGCGTTGTACGCTTGGATGAAGCAGGAACAGCCCGGCCAGCGCCTCGCGGTGCGTGGCGCGGAAGCTGTTCACCGTCGTGAAATGCGGATGCTCGCCGGCGGCAATCACTCTGGCCATGCCCCATTCGATCAAACCCTGGCACCCGTGTCGATCCGGAGATGGACCTCTCTGGATCCGGAAGCGGCGGTGGTGCGGGCACGGAGGCGTGGTGGGGCCGCCCGCCCGAGCGCGGCCCACGTGGGACAGCGCGACGTCCGCAGCTCCACGGGAGGGCAGCCCGGGTGGATCGATCCGCGAGCTCCGCGGTGGCAGTACCGGGCGCGGTCATCCCAAGCGAGGACCCGGCGCGCAGGCCGCCGTCGCGATGGGCAGGCCCCACCGCGCCGGCGGCGCACGGCACGGCGGGGCGGGAGCATCACCAGATCCCCGCTCCGCGACGTCTACGCCCGACCGACTCCTAACGAACCGGCGGCGGCGTGGGCAGCCGGGGCGGGGACACGGCCACGTTGGTCGGCTCGCCCTCGTCGAGATCGCGCAACGCGGCGTCGACGGCCGCCTCGGCGACCGCGATCGAGACCCGGGTCGGCGGTGGCGGTGGTGGCGGCGACGGCGGCGAGGGCGGCGACGGCGGCGACGGCGGCGACGGCGACGGCGGCATGGTCGCTGGCTCGGGCCTGGCCGCGACCGCCGTGGTGTCGACGATGCCGAGCGGTGCGAAGACCCGCCGCAGCCCGATCGGCAAGACCTCGAGCTTGGCGGTCAGCTCGGCACGCGACAGGAAGATCTCCTCACGACGGTCGCCACCCAGCAACCGCTTGAGGACCAGCTCGCGCGGCGACAAGGAGTGGCGAGCGATCTCGTGCACCACCGGCGCCATCGACGCCACCAGCCGCTCGACCAGCACCGCGGGTTGCTCGTGACTCGCCAGCGTCTTGCCGTCGAGCGTCGCGGCGACCAGCGCGCCGCGCGTCGCGCGGAGCCCGTCGAGCGCGGCCTCGACCTTCGCCGTCAGCCCGCGCATCGAGTTGACATCGCGGTCGTCGGTCGCGAACTCGGCGTCGCCGTCCTTGCTGCCGGCGCGCTCCACCGAGACGTCGCCGTTGCGGGCCACCGTGATGTCGAACCCGGCGGCGCCGGCTTCAGGTCCGGCCCGCAGGCGCACGATCACGCCGGCCGACACCACGGTCACGTGGGTGACGTGATGGCGGCCGAGCTTGTGCGGCACCATCTTCACCTCCTTCTTCAGCCAGCCCGCGGTCTCGGGCGCGTGAACCTCGGCGTGCTCGGCGAACTTCTCGACCCGCAGGTCGTGCGCGAACAGCGACGACGCCGGGATCTCGAGCGCCATCGTGACCTCGAGCCCGAACCCGACCCGCTGCACCATCTTGGCCTCGTAGGCGGTGCCGTTCCACTGCACGGTCAGCGACTCGTCGGCGTCGGGCAGATCGTGGGTGGCGAGCAGCGCGCCGAGCGCGGTCACGCACTTCTCGCGCAGCCGTTGTAGCTCGGCGACGATCTGCTCGAGATCGACCGCCTGCCCGGCCTTGACCCGGCCGACCTCGCGCTTGACCGAGTCGCCGATCGCCTCCGCGATCGACGCCGCGCACCGGTTGACCGGCGTCTCGCCCTTGACCAGCGGCTCGGTGAGCTGCATCGCGGTGCGTCCGAAGGCCTCGACCGCACGCACCGATTCCTCGGCGGAACGATCGTGAACCGTCCGCCGCTCGCGGGCCTGGGTCAGGCCGTGATCGGACAACAACACGACGACCCCGAAGTCGATCGCGTCGCGCAGAAAGGCCAGGTAGTTGTTCTCGAGCGCTGACTCGCTCGAATCGCCATAGAGGTACCGCATCGAACCACCCCCTTCGCCCCATGGTAGCAGCGTCTGCGCCTGGCCGCGCCCCGGTGGGCGAAAGCGTGACCAGCGGTAGGATACCCAGCCGCGCGCATGTCCCGCTCCACCGCCACCCGCGACCGCTGGGCCCTCGAGTTCGAGGCCCGCGCCCACGCCCACTGGACCACGGTGCGAACCGAGGAGCTCCTGCACGGCAAGGCGGTCCTGATCCGGCCCGCCGACGCTGCGCTGCTGCTGCGCGCGCTCGGGCTGCTCAACGGCGACGCCTCGATGCCGCCGGCGCAGGTCCGCAAGTACCTCCAGATCAACCACATGGTGGGCATGCTGGGGCCGGCGTTCGCCGAGCTTCGCGCCCGTCACCCGCGCATCCGTCTGCTCGACGCCGGCTGCGGCCGCTCGTACCTGACCTTGCTGCTGGCGTGGTGCGGGGCCCGGGTGTGGCGGCATCCGATCGAGGTCCTCGGCGTCGATCGCAACCCCGACGTGATCGAGGAGTGCCGCCGGCGGACCGCGATCGCCGGCCTCGACGAGCTGGTCCGCTTCGAGGCCGCGGCGCTCGACGGCAGCGCGGCGGCGGCGGCGTGGGCGCCGCACGGGGTGATCGCGCTCCACGCCTGCGACACCGCGACTTGCGACGCGCTCGCGCTCGGGGTCGGGCTCGAGGCTGAGTTGCTCGCCGTGGCGCCGTGCTGCCAGGCCGAGCTGGCCCGCGGCTGGGCCGACCTGGCCGGCCGCGAGACCGCCGGCGAGCTGGCGCCGATCTGGAACACGCCGCACCTCCGGCGCGAGACCGCCGCCCACGTCACCGACGCGATGCGCATGCTGCTGCTGCGCGCCGCCGGCTACCAGGTGGCCGCCATCGAGTTCGTCCCCTCGGAGCACACCCGCAAGAACACGCTCATCCGCGCCGAGCGGGCGCCGGCACCCGACGCCGACGCGGCGAGGCAGTACGCCGCGCTGGTGCGCGCCACCGGCGGGGTCGGCCTCGCCCTCGAGCACCGACTCGTCCCGCACCGACGAGCCTGACCAGCGCACCCGCGTTCATCCCGGCCGGCGCCGGCCTGTGTATGCTGCGCCGCCATGTCCGCACCCGTCCCTCCCGTGCTCCCCCAGCGCGCCCGCGTCGTCGTGATCGGTGGCGGCATCATCGGCTGCTCGGTCGCCTACCACCTGGCGCACATGGGCTGGAGGGACGTGGTGGTGCTCGAGCGCGATCGCCTGACGTCGGGCACCACGTGGCACGCCGCCGGCCTCATGGTCACGTTCGGCTCGACCTCGGAGACCTCGACCGAGATGCGCACGTACACGCGAGATCTCTACGCCCGCCTGCCGGCCGAGACCGGCCAGGCCACTGGTTTCAGGGCGGTCGGCTTCATCGAGGTCGCCGCCGACGCCGACCGGCTCGAGGAGTACCGTCGGGTGTCGGCGTTCAACCGCCTGTGCGGCGTCGACGTCCACGAGATCTCGCCGGCCCAGGTCCACGATCTGTTCCCGCTCGCGCGCACCGACGACCTGCTGGCCGGGTTCTACGTCAAGGAGGACGGTCGCGCCGATCCGGTCGACGTCACGATGGCGCTCGCCAAGGGAGCCCGCATGCAGGGCGCCACGATCCTCGAGGGCGTCGCCGTCACCGGCGTCACCAAGAAGCGCGGCGTGGTCACCGGCGTCACCACCGCGCACGGCGACATCGAGGCCGAGTACGTCGTCAACTGCGCCGGCATGTGGGCCCGCCAGCTCGGCGCGAAGTCGGGGGTCAACATCCCGCTCCAGGCCGCCGAGCACTACTACTTGATCACCGAGAAGATCCCGTCGCTGTCGGCGTCGTTCCCGGTCCTCGAGGATCCGGGCTCCCACGGCTACTTCCGCGAGGAGGTCGGCGGCCTGATGATCGGCCTGTTCGAGCCGGTGTGCGCGCCGTGGCAGGTCGGCGGCATCCCCGACGACTTCTCGTTCGGCGAGTTGCCGCCCGACTGGGACCGCATGGGCGGCTACGTCGAGAAGGCGATGCAGCGGGTCCCGATCTCGCTCGAGACCGGGGTGAAGAAGTTCTTCTGCGGTCCGGAGAGCTTCACCGCCGACCTGCAGCCGGTGGTCGGCGAGGCGCCCGAGCTGAAGAACTACTTCGTGGCCGCCGGCCTCAACTCGATCGGCATCCTCACCGGCGGCGGCCTCGGCCGCGTGCTCGCGCACTGGATCATCCACGGCCGCCCCGACGTCGACGTCACCGGCATGAACATCGATCGCCTGCACACCTACCAGGCCAACCCCGAGTACCGGCGCACCCGCACCGTCGAGTCGCTGGGCATGGTCTACCAGTGCCACTATCCGACCCGGTCGATGCTGACCGCGCGCGGCGCCAAGACCTCGGCGTTCCACGATCGGCTGGCCGCCCGCGGCGCGCACTTCCGCGACGTCAGCGGCTGGGAGGGCGCCGACTGGTACGCGCCGCCCGGCGTGGCGCCGACGGAGGAGCGGCTGTCGTGGGGGCGCCAGCACTGGTTTCCGTACTGGCAGGCCGAGCACGAGGCCGCGCGCCAGGGCGTGATCCTCATGGACATGTCGTTCATGTCCAAGTTCCTGGTCCAGGGCCGCGACGCCGGGCGGGGGCTCAACTTCATCTCGGCCAACAACGTCGACGGGCCGGCCGGCGTCATCACGTACACCCAGTGGCTCAACGCCGGCGGCACGCTCGAGGCCGACCTCACGGTCACCAAGCTCGACGACGAACGCTACTGGGTGGTGGCGTCGGACACCGTGCATCGCCACACCGAGACCTGGATGCGGCGCCACCTGGACGACGGCCACGCCTTCGTGACCGACCAGACCTCGGCCTACGCCCAGCTCAACGTGCAGGGGCCGCGGTCGCGCGAGCTGCTCGCCGCGGTGACCAGCGCCGACCTCAGCAACGACGGCTTTCCGTTCCGCGCCGCGCGCGAGCTCGACATCGGCTACGCCCGCGTCCTGTGCGTGCGCATCACCTACCTCGGCGAGCTCGGCTACGAGCTGTACATCCCCACCGAGCAGGCGACCCACGTCTACGATCGGCTGGTCGCCGCCGGCAGCCACGTCGGCCTGCGCCACGCCGGCCTCAAGGCGCTGGCCAGCCTGCGCATGGAGAAGGCCTACCGCGACTACGGCCACGACATCGACAACACCGACAGCGTGCTCGAGGCCGGGCTCGGCTTCGCGGTCGACCTCAAGAAGCCGGGCGGCTTCCTCGGCAAGGACGTGGTGGTGGCGCAGAAGGCGGCCGGCCCGCTGCGCAAGCGCCTGCTCCAGATCCTGGTCGGCGATCCGGAGCCGATGCTGTTCCACGCCGAGCCGGTCCGCCGCGACGGCCACGCGGTCGGCTACATCCGCGCCGCGTCGTACGGGCACACGCTGGGCGGCGCGGTCGGCCTGGCGATGATCGACGGCGGCGGTGCGACGATCGATCAGGCCTGGCTCGACGGTGGGCGCTGGGAGGTCGAGATCGCCGGCCGCCTCTACCCGGCGCGCGCCTCCCTCAAGCCGCTCTACGACCCGTCCAACGCGCGGGTCAAGATGTAGCGCCCAACCGCGCGACGGTCTCACCGTCCCCGCGCGCGCAGCTTCTTGCGGGCGGCGAGGTAGCGCTGGGTCGAGGCCAGGCGCACCAGGTGCGGCGCGACCGCCGGGCCGCCGGCGAGCTCGATGGCGACCGCCACGTCGCCGCACACCAGCAACCCGGCGCGATCGGCGGCCCGCTGGCAGGCGGCGATGTAGCCGTTCGCATCGAGCGCGTCCGGTGCGATCGTCGCCAGCCGCTCGGTCATGCGCTGGCGCACGGCGACCGGCAGCCGGGCGCGCAGGCGCTCGGCCTCGGCCACCTCGTCCGGCGCGGCGGCCAGCCCGCTCGGCGGTCCGAACCCGTGGCGCAGGCCGGCGACCAGCAGGGCGAAGCCGCCGGCGTCGAGCGCGGCCGCGAACAGCCGCGGCGGGCGCGACAGCTCGACGATCCGCCCGAGCTGGAAGCGCAGCGCCGCATCGCTGGCCAGATGAGCGCCGCCGCGCGACCCGGCGCGCACCGAGGCCAGCCGCGGCCCGATCACCACCACCGGCGGCGCGGCGAGCAGCAGGGTCAGATCGGTGGCGGCCGCGGCCGTCGTGTAGAGCAGGGTCGGCGGCCCGCCGAGGGCGCGGGCGATCTGCGGATAGAGCGCCGCGGTCGCGGCGTCGCTGGCGGTGGGAACGCGCGTGGCGTCCTGCAAGCCGGCGTGGAGCAGCGCCGCGCTGGCGCTCGGACACACCAGCGCCATGATGTCGACCAGCAGCTCGAGGACGTCGCGGAGCGGCCGATCGGCGGGGTCGTCGACCAGCTCGCGCCGATCGTCGTCGTCGAGTGGCGCCGCGTAGGCCTCGTCGGACGCCATGATGCGCGCCGGGTGGGTGTCGAGAAAGTGCTCGTCCTCGACGGACAGCGTGGCGCCGACCGCGGCGGCCAGCTCGAACCCGGCGCGCGCGCGCTCGAGCTCGTCGGAGCGCATCAGGCTGCGGGCCCACGCCAGGGCGTCGAGCGGCTCCTGGCCGGTCTCGACGAGCGCGATCAGGGCGGTGTCGGCGCGCTGGTCGGCCTGCAGCGCGGCGGGTTCGTCGCCCAGCGCCCGTTCGGCATCGCCGAGGCGGCGCCACAGCTCGGCGCGGCGCGGGTCGGGCTCGCCGCGATCGCCGCTGGCGTCCCAGGCCGACAGCGCACGCCGCAGCCACATCGCCGCCCGCTTCGGATCGCCGGCCGCGATCGCGATCGTGCTCGCGCACCCGACGGTGTCGGGATCGCGCGGGTGGAGGCCGATCAGCTGCTCGGCGATCGCGCTGGCTCGGACGATCGCGCCGCCGGCCAGCAACGCCTGGGCGGCCTCGACGAGCAGCTCGCGGCGGCCGTGGGCGTCGGGCTGCAGCGCCACCAGGCGCTCGCAGGTCTCGGCGCGTTCGAGGGTGGCGCCGCGCGCGCGCTGGAGCGCGAGCAGCTTGTCGAGCAGCGGCGCGTGGCCCAGCTCGGCGACCTGGCTCCAGCACCGCTCGGCTCGTGCCGGATCGGCGAGCACGTCGAGCGCCAGGTCGCCGAGGGCGGTGAACAGCCGGAGCCGGTCCTTGCCGTGGACGGTTGCGGTCGCCTCGCGCTCGAAGCAGTCGGCGGCGCGCACCAGGTCGCCGCGCTCGATCGCCGCCTGCGCGAGGCCGTGCCACGCCGAGGCGCAGCCGGGATCGAGGCGCACCGCCGCGTCGTAGTGCTTGCCGGCGTTCGCGGGCCGCAGCGCGCGCACCTCGGCCTGCGCCGCGTGGACCAGGCCGGCCGCGATCTCGGCGGCGTGGCGCGCGGCATCGGGGTGCTCGGCCAGCGCGCCCAGGTGCAGCGCCGCCTGCCGCCACAGCCGACGAGCGAAGCAGGCCTCGCCGAGCGCGAGGGCGATCGGGAGCGAACCGCGATCGAGGCGATGGGCCTCGTGCAGGAGCTGGTGGCTCTCGTCGACGTCGCCCTGCTGCGCCGTCATGACGGCGCAGCGATGGACGAGCCGCGCCAGCGCGGCCGCCGCCAGGTCGTCGGGCGCCATGGCGAGCGTGTCGCGGAGGTACGCGGCCGCGACGTCGCCGCGGTCGGTGGTCGCGAGCAGGTCGGCGAGCGCCAGGTTGGCCTCGACGTGGTGGCGGTGCGACGCCAGGATCTCGCGCAGCCGTCGCTCGGCACCGCCGAGGTCGCCGGCGCGGGCAGCGGCGGCGGCTTGCTCGACGATCGTCGACGCCCGGACCTCGTCGAGCTCCCGCTGCAGCTGCACGTCGTCGGTCGCCAGCTCGGCGGCCTGCGCGAAGGCCCGCGCCGCGCCGCCCAGGTCGCCGGCCTCGCGCAGCCGGCGCCCGGCAACCGCCACGTACGCCGCCCGATCGGCACCGTCGGGGAGGGCGGCGGCGTAGCGGAGCAACGCCGCCGCGTGGGCGCGCGGATCCGGATCGCTGGCGGCGAGCGCGGTGATCCGCTCGAGCGCGGGCAGGTGCTCGGGCGCCGCCGCCAGCAGCTCGTCGAGGACCGCGTCGGCTCCGGATCGATCGCCGCAGCTGTCCTCGAGGACGCGGGCCAGCCGCAGCCGCAGCGCGGCGACGTCGTCGAGCGAGGCGCCGCGCTCGAGCGCATCGGCGACCCGGGTGCGCAGGATGGCGGCGGCCTCCGGGCCCTGGCCGGCGCGGGCCAGGACCTCGGCGTGGTCGACCAGGCCGCTGACGTCGCCGGGCGCGTGATCCGAGGCCGCGGCCACCACCTGCGCCGCGCCTGGCAGGTCGCCGGCGTGCTCGAGGGCGCGCGCCTGCGAGCGCAGCAGCGCCGCCTTCTCGACACCATGGTCGGCCTGGGCCGCGCGCTCGCCGCGCACCTCGGCGACCTCGCGCCAGCGGCCGAGCTCGACCAGCACGTCGTCGAGGGCCTCCCAGGCGTCGAGGTCGGAGGCGTGGCGGGCGACGATCAGCCGATACAGCATGGCGGCGCGATCGAGGCGCCCGTGATCGCGATTGAGCTGGGCGGCGGCGAGCAGCGCGCCGCGGGCGCGGTCATCGGGCGCGCGCAGCCCGACCTGCTCGAAGGCGTCGGCGGCCTTGGTCCACGCCCCGGCCCGCCGGTACAGCCAGGCGATCCGATCGTGGTGGGCGACGACGTCGGGCGCGAGCTCGACCAGCGCCTCCAGCGCCGCGATGGTCTCGGGCGCCTGATCGAGGGTGTCGTGGACGTCGGCCAGCTCCGCGAAGAACACCGCAGCGACCGCCGGCCGATCGACGTGGGCGCGGGCCTCGTCGGACAGCAGCAGGGCGAGCTGTTCCCACAAGCCGTGCTCGGCCGCGATCGCGCGCAGCCGACGGCGCGCCTCCCCATCACCCGGTGCCTCCCGGATCTCGATGATCGACATCCGCAGCAGGTGGAGGGCATCCGACTCGGTGTTGGCGCGCTCGAGCCGCCGCCAGCGTCGGGTGCCTTCGTGATCGGCCATCGGCCCACGAGTCTATCAGGCGGATCCCCCGCCCACGGTCAGCCGAAGCGGCCCTCGACGTAGTTGGCGGTCCGCTCGTCCTTCGGCGAGATGAACAGGTCCTCGGTGCGGCGGTGCTCGATCAGCTTGCCGAGCAGCATGAAGATGCATTCGTCGCTGATGCGACGCGCCTGGGCCATGTTGTGGGTGACGATGAGGATCGTGTAGCGGTCGCGGAGCTCGCGGATCAGCTGCTCGACGCGCTGGGTGGCGGCCGGATCCAGCGCCGAGCACGGCTCGTCCATCAGCAGGACCTCGGGCCGCAAGGGCAGGAGCCGCGCGATGCACAGCTTCTGCTGCTGCTCGAGGCTCAGCGAGGTCGCCCGGTGACCGAGCTTGTCCTTGAGCGCCTCCCACAGGCCGACCTCCTTGAGCGACGCCTCGACGGCGTGCGCGAGCTCGTCCTTGCGCAGCTCGCCGCGCCGGAAGTGGATGCGGAGACCGAACAGCACGTTCTCGCGGACCGACAACGGCAGCGGGTTGGGACGCTGGAACACCATGCCGACCCGCTTGCGCAGCTCGACCAGATCGACCCCGGGGGCGTAGATGTCCTCGCCGAGGATGTGGACGTGGCCGGCGGTGCGAACCCCGTCGATCCGCTCGTTGATGCGGTTGAAGCAGCGCAGCAGCGTCGTCTTGCCGCAACCCGACGGGCCGATCAGGCCGGTCACGCGACCGTGATGGATCTCGAGGCTGACGTCGAGCAGGGCCTGGAACTGGCCGTACCACAGGCTCAGGTTCTCGGTGCGGATGCCTTGGGGCTTGGTCATCCGAAGTGTCCGTGAACGTACTCGAAGGTGCGGCGATCGCGCGGCGTCCGGCCGAAGACCTCCTCGGTCGGGCCGACCTCGACCAGCTCGCCGAGGAGCAGGAACGCGGTGCGATCCGCGAGCCGGCGCGCCTGCTGCACCAGGTTGGTGACCAGCAAGATCGTCATGTGCTTGCGCAGCTCCTTGAGGACCTCCTCGATGCGCATCGTGGTGACCGGATCGATCGCGATCGAGAACTCGTCGAGACAGAGGATCTCCGGCGAGTGCGACAGCGCGCGGGCGATGGTCAGGCGCTGCTGCTGTCCGCCCGACAGCTTGGTGCCCAGATCGCCCAGCCGCTGCTCGACCTCGTCCCACAGCGCCGCCTGGCGCAGGCAGCGCTCGACGATCACCTCGAGCCGCTTGCGGTCGGTGACGCCGGCCATGCGGGGCGCGAACGCGACGTTGTCGTAGATCGACATCGGCAGACCGACCGGCAGCGGCGCGACCATGCCGATGCGACGCCGCAGCCGCGACACGTCGCGCATGCGGTAGACGTCCTCGCCATCGATGCGGACGTCGCCGGTGACCTTGGCGCCCGCGGTCTGCTCGAGCGTGCGGTTGAGGACCCGGAGCAAGGAGGTCTTGCCGGACCCGGCCGGGCCGATGATGCCCAGGATCTCGTTGGGTGCGACCTCGAGGCTGACGTCCTCGAGCGCGGTCTTGTCGCCGTACCGGACCCTGAGGTCGCGGAACGCGATCTTGGCGTGCTTGACTACCACTTGCGCCGTCTCCGGATCCGCGACCGGATCACGATCGAGACGCCGTTGACCAGCACCACCAGCAACACCAGCACCAGCGCGGTGCCATAGGTGATCGACTGCGGGACGCTCTGGACCTGGGTCGAGATCGTGAACAGGTGCATCGACAGCGCCATGCACTGGTCGTTGACGGACTGGGGCAGAAACGGGACGAACACCGCGGCGCCGGTGAAGAGGATCGGGGCGGTCTCGCCGGCCGCGCGCGAGACCTGGAGGATGATGCCGGTCAGGATGCCGGCGATCGAGTTGGGCAGGACGACGTGCCAGATCGTCTGCCAGCGCGAGGCGCCGACGTTCCAGCACGCCTCGCGGAACGTCATCGGTACCGCCGCCAGCGCCTCCTTGGTGCTGGCGATGATCACCGGCAGCGTCATGATCGCGAGCGTCAGCGACGCGGACAGGATGCTGGTGCCGAACCGGAAGAAGAGGACGAAGGCGCCGACCCCGAACAGCGCGTGCACGATCGACGGCACCCCGGCCAGGTTGACGATGGCGAGGTGGATGACGCGGGTGACCCACGAGTCGCGCGCGTACTCGTTCAGGTACACCGCGGCGAGCACGCCGATCGGGGCCGAGATCGCGAGCGACACCCCGACCAGCCACATCGTGCCGACGATGGCGGGCCAGATGCCGCCCGCGGTCATGCCGCGGACCGGCGCGGTGAACAGGAACTCGAGCGACAGCGCGGGGGCGCCGCGCCACACCAGCATGCCGAGGATCGCCAGCACCGGGAGGACCAGCAGCACCGTCATCGCGAGCAGCACCGCGAACGCCACCTGCTGGCTGCGATGGCGGCGCCGCGACTCGGGTGAGGTGGCGAAGACGCCCATCGCTAGCGCTTCTTCACCCCGCGGATCACCAGATCCGCAGTCAGGTTGACGAGAAACGTGATCAGGAACAGCAGCGACCCGAGCACGAACAGCACCCGGTAGTGGTTCGAGCCCTGCGCCGTCTCGCCGAGCTCGGCGGCGATCGTCGCGGTGATGGTGCGCACCGAGTCGAGCGGACTGTCGGGCACGTTGACCGAGTGGCCGGTCGCCATCAGCACCGCCATCGTCTCACCGACCGCGCGGCCGACGCCGAGCAGGACCGCGGCGAGCAGGCCGTTGCGCGCCGCCGGCAAGAGCACCCGCCAGGTGACCTGCCACCGGGTCGCGCCCATCGCCTCGGCCGCCTCGCGGTAGGCGTCGGGCACCGCCTTGAGCGCGTCCTCGCCGATCGACACCATGATCGGGACGCTCATCAGCGCGAGGAGGATCGCGCCGTTGAGGATGTTGAGGCCGACCGGGGTGTCGAACAGATCGATGATCACGGGGTTCAGGATCACCAGCCCGATGAACCCCCACACCACCGACGGGATCGCGGCCAGGAGCTCGATGACGATCTTGAGGATCTCCTTGGTCCGCCCGGTGCAGAACTCGGACACGAAGACCGCGGCGCCCAGCCCGAGCGGCACCGCGATCAGCATCGCCAGCAGCGTCACGCTGAGCGTCCCGGCGATCAGCGCGAACGCGCCGTAGCGGGGGTTGGACGAGTCCGGGTACCACGCCGAGCTGGTCAGGAGCTGCCCGAGGTCGAGGCCGCCGAACAACAGCGGCGCCGCCTCGCGAAACACGAAGTAGAAGATGCCGAAGACGAAGATGACCGCGCTCACCCCGCACACGCGGATCACGGTCTCGATGACCAGCTCGGTGGCGCGGTGCAGCCGTTCGCGCGCCGGCGAACGGCCGACCAGGCGTGTGTTGTCCCCGGGATCGTCCACGGCGTCGCGGCTCACTTGTGGCGCTGGTCGGGCGGCAGCGGAGCGTAGCCGGTCCGCTCGACGATGGCCTGGCCGACGTCGGAGCGTACCCAGGCCAGGTAGCCGGCGATCTCGCCGGTCGGCTCGCCGAGCGTGATCATGAACAGCGGGCGCGACAGCGGGTACGCGCCGCTCAGCGCGGCCGCGATCGAAGGCTCGACGCAGGGGTCGGTGTCGCCGACCGCCAGGCAGACCACCTTGACCTCGTCGGTCTTGTAACCGATGCCGCTGTAGCCGATCGCGCACGGCGTGTTGGCGACCAGATCGACGACGTCCTTCGAGCCCTGCATGTCACGCGAGCCGAGCTTGAAGTCCTTGCCTTCGCCGAGCACCCACTCGCGGAAGTACGCATAGGTACCGGAGTTGTTCTGCCGGCTGGCGCGCACGATCTCCTGCCCGGAGCATCCCGGCACCTCGACGCCGACATCGCTCCACGTGCGGCACGTGCCCTGCTCGCCGTAGATGCACGCCAGCTGCGACTTGGTGATCTTGGCCAGCGGGTTGTTCTTGTGGGTGTACACGGCGAGCGCGTCGTAGGCGATCTTGTGCTCGATCGGGTCCTTGCCGGTGTTCTTCTTGGTGCTCGCCTTCTCGGCCGCCTTCATCTCGCGACTGGCGTTGGCGATGTCGACGGTCCCGTTCTGGAGCGCCGCGATCCCGACCCCGGTGCCGCCACCCGACACCGAGATCGCGACCGTGGGCGCGGCCTTCCGGTACTCCTCGGCGAGCGCCTGGGCCAGGTTGATCATCGTGTCGGAGCCCTTGTTCTGGATCATCCGCGACTTCTTGCCGCAGCCGCCAACGCCGAGCGCGAGCGCGACGCAGCCTGCCAGCGCGGACAGCGAGATCAGCAATACCCTGGACGTCATCGTTCCTCCTCGAGCTCGGCGTGGGCGCCGAGCAAGCTGTCGATCAACTCGTCGACCTTGGTGTGAAGCTCGCGGTAGGTCGCCTCGTAGGCGGCCTCGATCTCCACCGGAGTGGTGGTCACCTTGGACGGATCGGCGATGTCCCAGTTGAGCTCCATCGCACCGTAGGGAACCTCGGGGCAGGCCTCCTCGGCTTGCTGGGACAGGGTCACGACGACGTTGAAGTCCTCGATCCGCCCGACGTCGGCGAGCGCCTTGGGCCGCTGGCGCGCGATGTCGGTCCCCTTGAGCGCCATGAAGCGGAGCGTCCCGGGGTCGAGGGCCGCGGCGGGAGCGGTGCCGGCGCTGGAGAAGATGAAGTTGACGGGGGCGAGCTGACGCGCGATCGCCTCGGCCATCTGGCTGCGGACGTCGTTGGCCTCGTCCAGGAACAGGACGCGGATGTCGTGGCGCTGGACATGGCGCAGGACCTCGCCGCGGGCCGCGAAGATCGCCTCCTCGGCGACGTTGCAGGCGCGATCGGCGACCCGCTCGACCCGGTTGAGCACGCCGAGCAGGACGAACGGCACGGTCAGGTCGGGCGAGGCGCCCGCCGGATGGGCGAGGGAGTGAAAGATCTCGCTGTTCATGACGTCGACTTGCTTGTCGAGCCCGAGCACGCCGGTGGCGAGCTCGTGGTCGCCATCGAGGAAGGCCCGCACCGCCTGGCGCAGCATCTGGAACGACAGCCGCGCCATCTCGAACATCCGCTCGCGCTCGGGTTGCTCCTTGATCGCGCTCAGGGTGACGGCGCGGCGGGCGATCGCCTCGGCGTAGTCACCGATCCGCTCGAGCTCGGCGTTCACCTTCACGGTCGCGATGATGAAGCGCAGCTGCGCGGCGACCGGCATGTGGCGGACCAGGAACTCCTGGCACAGGCGATCGATGTGGCGCTCGAGCATGTCGATGCGGTTGTCGAGCAACACGACCGAGTAGGCGAGACGGCGGTCGTGGCTGGCGATCGCCGCGATCGCGTCGTCGAGCGCCTTGAGCACCAGCTCGGACATGTGGCGCAGCCGGCGGCGGATCACGCCGAGGTCGTGCTCGACGCGCTCGTGGATGTGGATCTGGGGAGGCTCGGCCATGTCAGCTCCGGCGGCTACACCTTCTGAAGGATGACGCTCTCGATGATGTTGGCGACGTCCTCGCAGCGATCGGTCGCCGACTCGAGGAGCTCGTAGATCTCTTTCCACTTGATGAGCGTGATCGGGTCCTTCTCGTGGCGGAACAGCTTGCCGAGCGCAGCGCGGAGGATCGCATCGCCCTCGTTCTCGAGCCGGTTGATCTCGATGCAGCGCTCGAGGACCGAACGATCGCCGCGCACGTAGCGGAGGCCGTTCAGCGCCGCGGCGATCTCCTCGGTGGCCCGGACCAGCACGTTGGCGAGGTCGCGGCACTCGGGGGTGGTGCGCGTGATGTCGTAGAGCACGAAGCGCTCCGACGCCGCCTCGATGGCGTCGACGACATCGTCCATGCGGGTGATCAACCGATAGACCTCGTCGCGCCCGAACGGGGTCCGCGAGGTTCGGTGCAGCGCCTCGACGCACTGGTGCGTGATGCTATCCGCCTCGTGCTCGATCTCCTTGATCGCGCGCGCGCGGCCCTCGAAGTTGTCGCCGTGTTCGGCCAGGCCGAGGAACGCCTTGGCGGCCGCGACGATGCGGGCCGCGTGACGCTCGAACAGGTCGAAGAACGGGGTCTCGCGCGGGAAGAAACGCTCGAGCATGGGCGACGCGTTGGTAACACGGCGCCCGCACCGCCACCGCCGGCGCCACTGGATTTCAACATCGGCGGCGCAAGATGGTGACGATCCGGTCACATCGACGCGTGCACCGTGCGAGTGTTGCGACCTCTCGATGCTCGGTCTCTGCCTCCTCATCGACGACGAGGTCGACCTCACGACGACGCTCGAGTACAACCTGATCCGGGCCGGATACCAGATCCGGGTGGCGCTCACCGGGGTCGCCGGACTTGCCGGGGCGCTCGACCATCCCACTCCCGACGTGATCGTGCTCGACGTGATGCTGCCCGATCTTCCCGGCACCGAGGTGTGCCGCCGCCTGCGCGAGCACGAACGCACCTGCGACATCCCGATCGTGATGTGCTCCGCGCGGGGCAGCGAGCGCGATCGCACGCTCGGCTTCGAGGTCGGCGCTGACGACTACGTACTCAAGCCCTACAGCGTCCGCGAGCTGCTGTTGCGGATCCACGCTCTGTTGCCGTGGGGCCCGCAGTCGGATCCCGAGCCGGCGTCGTCACGCGTCGGCCGGCTCAGGCTCGACCGCGCGACGCGCCGAAGCTGGGTCGACGACCGCGAGGTCGCGCTGACCGCGCTCGAGCACCGGCTGCTCGACACGCTCCTGTCGCGCCCGGGCGAGGTCCAGACCCGCGACACGTTGCTGTCCGACGTCTGGGGCCTCGACGACGACACCGTGCGGGGCCTCGGCGACGGCGCCCTCGCGCAGACCGTCGACACCCACGTCAAGCGCCTGCGCGACAAGCTCGGCGACAGCGGCCGTTCCATCGCGACCGTGCCCGGCGGCGGCTACCGCTTCCTCGATGAAGTGACATAGAGTTCGGCGATGGAAGACGACAGCGACCACGGCGGCGATGCGCCGGCCGGCGGCTGGCAGCGGGTCCCCGCCGGGCACGAGATCGCGGCGCTGGTCGCCGGGCTGGTCCCGTTCGCGATCACGATGAGCTCGTCGTCGTCGCGGACCGTCAACGGCGCGGTGGTCGCGTCGCAGTACCGCGACTGGGTCGCGGTCGGCGGTGGCGCGGTCGCGGCCGGGCTCGGGCTGGTCGCGCTGTCGTTGCTCAAGCGGACCGCGCCGGCCCAGCGGGTGGCGCGGATCGCGCTCATCTGCGGGCTGGTCGCGCTCGGCGGCGGGCAGATCCTGCGCGGCTTCGGGGTGATCGGCGCCGGCGCCGAGGGCCGGTCGGCCGGCCCGGGGATCGCCACCCGGGTGCCCGGCCCGCCGCTGACGCCACCTGGCCCCGACGCCACCGGGCTGGCGCCGATCGACCGCAGCGCCGAGGCCCGTGCGGTGCTGGCGGTCTGGAACGCGCCCGACGCGGCGGCGACGATCCACGCTGCGGCGCACCCGCAGTTCCGCGCCAGCGTGGAGCTCGACGAGCTCAAGATCTTCCACGACGACTTCACCGCCGTCATGGGTCCGTTCGTCGAGATCGTCGGCTCGGTCGGATCGCGGCGTCAGACCAAGGACGGCAAGGTCGAAGAGCTGGTCGCCGGCGAGGCGATGTTCGGCAAGGGGCTGGCGGCGTACGAGGTGGTCCTGACCCAGGACGGTGCGACGCTGCGCCTGCTCAACCTCAAGCTCGAGGCGCCCAGGGCGCTGAACCCGGCGCCCGATCCACAGCAGGCGCGCACGGCCGCCAGGGCCGCCGCCGGCGCCCTGCTCGCCGCCGACTACCCGACCTTCGATGCCTTGAGCCTGCCGCGCATCCGCGGTGGGCGGACGCCGGCCGACACCACCCGGCTCCAGGAGCTCGTCGCCACGCTCGGCGGCGGCGTCCGTCTCGAGATCGCCCGCGACGAGCCGTGCGGCGAGATCCAGCACTGCGTCGACTATCACGCCGTCGGGCGGCGCGGCGCCGCGACGATGACGCTCAAGGTCTCGGCGCCGCTCGGCCGCTGGCGAGTCAACCACTGGAGCTTCGAGCTCGACGGCCAGAAGAAAGTGACGCCATGAAGACCCGCGCCGCGATCGCGTTCGAGGTCGGCCAGCCGCTGGTGGTCGACGAGCTGGATCTCGACGGCCCGCGCGCCGGCGAGGTGCTGGTCGAGCTCAAGGCCACCGGGGTCTGCCACACCGACGAGTTCACCCGCTCGGGCGCCGACCCCGAGGGCCTGTTCCCGGTCGTCTTCGGTCACGAAGGTGCCGGCGTGGTGCTCGAGGTCGGCGCCGGCGTCACCAGCGTGGTCGCCGGCGATCACGTGATCCCGCTGTACACACCGGAGTGCCGCGGCTGCAAGTCGTGCCTGTCGCGCAAGACCAACCTGTGCACGGCGATCCGCGCCACCCAGGGCAAGGGCCTGATGCCCGACGGCTCGAGCCGGTTCTCGTACCGCGGCCGCGCCGTGCATCACTACATGGGCTGCTCGACGTTCTCGAACCACACCGTGCTGCCCGAGATCGCGCTGGCCAAGGTGCGCAAGGACGCGCCGTTCGCATCGATCTGCTACCTCGGCTGCGGGGTGACGACCGGCATCGGTGCCGTGATCTGGACCGCCAAGGTGGAGCCGGGGGCGAGCGTGGTGGTGTTCGGGCTGGGCGGCATCGGCCTGAACGTGGTGCAGGGCGCGCGACTGGCCGGCGCCGGCATGATCGTCGGGGTCGACCTCAACCCGGCGCGCGAGGAGCTGGGCCGCAGCTTCGGCCTGACGCACTTCGTCGATCCGCGCGCGGTGACGGGCGATCTGGTCGCGCACCTGGTCGAGCTCACCGGCGGCGGCGCCGACTACAGCTTCGAGTGCGTCGGCGACGTCACGCTGATGCGCCAGGCGCTCGAGTGCTGCCATCGCGGCTGGGGCGTGAGCGTGATCATCGGTGTCGCCGGCGCCGGCCAGGAGATCGCGACCCGGCCGTTCCAGCTCGTCACCGGGCGAGTGTGGAAGGGCACCGCGTTCGGCGGCGCCCGCGGCCGGACCGACGTCCCGCGGCTGGTCGACTGGTACATGGACAAGAAGATCGAGATCGATCGGATGATCACGCACAAGCTGCCGCTCGAGCGCATCAACGAGGCATTCGACCTGATGCACGCCGGCACGTCGATCCGGACGGTGATCGAGTACTGAGCCGCAGAGGGATCCCGAAACCGAAACGGTCGATGGTGTTACCGGGCTGTCACCGAGATGTCATAGGGTGCGACGACGCTGTCTCCGTGATGACCATGAAGCGCGCCGCAATCGCTACCGTCGTGACACAACTCCTGGGCCTCGCCGTGGCGAGCGCCCAACCGACCCGGCCGCCGCAAGACGAGGACGATCCGGCCACCGGCGAGCTCGGCGGTTCGGAGCCACCCGCCGAGGGCACGCCGGACCAGGGCACGCCGACCGACGCCGCCACCGAGGAGGTGGTCGCCGAGGAGATCGGCGAGCCGGTCATCGAACGCGGCGCCGAGGTTGGCTACGACAAGGGCTTCTTCATCAAGAGCGCCGACGGCCTGTACACGTTGAAGCTGACCGGCCGCGTGCAGCCGTTCTACGCCGGCACCTTCGTCAAGGGCGGCGACGACAAGCACGCCTTCGAGGTCCGGCGCGGCCGGCTCACGTTCGAGGGCAACATCCACACCCGGTCCCTGCTCTACAAGCTGCAGACCGACTTCGGCAAGGGCTTCGTGACCCTCAAGGACTTCCACGTCGACGCCAAGCTGGCGGACAACGTGTGGCTGCGTGCCGGGCAGTGGAAGCGCCCGTTCTCGCGCCAGCAGATCAACTCCAGCGGCCGGCTCGAGATCACCGACCGCTCGATCACCGACAAGGCGTTCGGCGCCGGCCGTGACATCGGCGTCGCGATCCGCAACGACTACGAGAAGTCGCCCGACATCGAATGGATCGTCGGCGTGTTCAACGGCAGCGGCGACGGCGCCAGCTTCGTGCCCACCGTCGATAGCACCGGCGCCATCACCGGCGGCGCCTTCACCAACGTGCCCAAAAAGTTCAAGCCGGCGTTCATCGGCCGCGTCGGCCTCAACGACGGCGGCATCAAGGGCTACAGCGAGGCCGACCTCGAGGGCGGACCGCTGCGCTGGGGCGCCGCCGCCAGCGTGTGGATCGAGGGCGACCGCGACGCCGACGACAGCTCCAACCAGAAGGTCGAGCTCGACTACGTCGTCAAGGCCAGCGGCTTCTCGACCACCGGCGGCTTCTACGGCATGAGCAGCCAGACCGGCATCAAGACGTTCTCGGACCAGGAGCTGTCGCACGTCGGTCTTCACCTGCAGGCCGGCTACATGGTGACGCCCACGGTCCAGGCCTCGGCCCGCTACGCGCTCGTCGACGCCAAGCTCGACGCGACCAAGGATCAGCAGGAGATCTCGGTCGGCAGCAACTACTACGCCTTCGGCCACGACGCCAAGCTCACCGGCGCGGTCCGCCTCATCAAGGACGGCGCCGCCAAGTTCAGCGACGACCTGCTGTTCGAGCTGGGCGCCAACGTCGGCTTCTGAGGGCCCAGACACCGACAGGTGTCGCCGCCTTGGGGGTGGAATTGTCGGCGGGCGATGACGAGAGGCGACGATGTATTTCAGACCGGCAGCGGACCGCCGGCCGTCGGAGGAGGGCACCAACCTGGAGGCCCACCGATGCTACGTCGCCCGTTCGCTCGCATCCTCGCCCGTTCGCTCCTGTTCCTCGCCCTCGCCGAGACCGCCGGCGGCTGCGGGGTCAAGAAGTCCGACCAGTCCCCGACCGCTGGCAGCGGCGCGGTCGCCGACAAGACCGTCGCCGACCTCGCGGAACGGCCCGTCGGCCAGGGTGCCGGCACCGGCATGCCGATGCCGAACACCGCCGCGCCCGGCAACGTCGACGGCAAGGGCCACGCGGTGCGAGTCGCCGATGCCACCTCGGGCGAGGCCTACAAGGACTACGGCACCAACGCCTGGATCGACACCGCCAAGGACCACCTGTCGACCTTCGCCGCCGATGTCGACACCGCGAGCTACACCATCGCGCGGCGCAAGTTGACGGAGGGCGCCCTGCCCCCGGCCGCGGCGGTCCGCGTCGAGGAGTTCGTCAACTACTTCCGCTACGCCTACGCCGCACCGGCCGCGGGCCAGCCGTTCGCCGTCCACATGGACGCCGCGCCGTCGCCCTTCAACAGCGGCCGCCACATCCTGCGCGTCGGCGTGACCACCAAGGCCAAGAGCGTGAGCGAGCGCAAGAAGGCCAACCTGGTGTTCCTGGTCGACGTCTCGGGCTCGATGCAGTCGCCCGACAAGCTCGAGCTGGTCAAGCGTTCGCTCCGCATCCTGGTCGACAACCTCAAGGACGGTGACACCGTCGCGCTGGTGACCTACGCCGGCTCGACCCGCGTGGTGCTGCCGGCCACCGGGCTCGAGCACCGCAACCAGATCGTGGCCGCCCTCGAGGACCTGACTGCCGGCGGCTCGACCGCCATGGCGTCCGGCATCGACCTCGCGTACCAGGAGGCGATGAAGGGCCTGGCCCCCGACGCCGAGAGCCGCGTGATCGTGCTGTCGGACGGCGACGCCAACGTCGGCGGCACGTCCCACCAGGCCATCCTCGACTCCATCGCCGGCAAGGTGAAGGAGGGCGTGATGCTGTCGACCATCGGTTACGGGATGGGCAACTACAAGGACGAGACCATGGAGCAGCTCGCCAACAAGGGTAACGGCAACAACTTCTACATCGACGGCCTGCCGCAGGCGAAGCGCGTGTTCGCCGAGCAGCTCGGCTCGACGCTCGAGGTGGTGGCCCAGGACGTCAAGCTGCAGGTCGACTTCGACCCCCGCAGGGTCGCCCGCTACCGGCTGGTCGGCTACGAGAACCGCAACATCGTCGACGACAGCTTCCGCGACGACCAGGTCGACGCCGGCGAGATCGGCGCCGGCCATCAGGTGACGGCGCTCTACGAACTCGAGCTGGTGAAGGGCGTCGACAAGGATGGGGCGCTGGCGACCGCGCACGTGCGGCACAAGGCGCCCAAGGGCACCAAGGCGGAGGAGGCCGTGTTCGCCTTCGATCCGGCGAGCCTGGCGCCGAGCTTCGCGGCCGCGCCCGCCGACCTGCGCTTCGCGTTCGCGGTGTCGGCGTTCGCCGACGTGCTGCGCGGCGCCGAGGACGCCGAGCACTGGAGCCTGGCCGAGATCAGCAAGCTCGCCGCCGCCGCGGCCGGCGACGACGCCGACCGCAAGGAGCTGGTGACGCTGGTCGAGAAGGCGCGCGCGCTCAAGGGCGGGGCCGTGGTGCTGGCGAAGTAGTCATCCCCTCGAGCGAGGCCACTTCCACCATCCGGTTGCCCTGAGCGAGGACGCGAAGCGGCCGAGTCGAAGGGCGCATTTCGACGGAGTGCGTCCTTCGACTCGGCCTCGCTGGCGCTCGGCCATCGCTCAGGACGATCGGGTCATGGATCATGTCGGTCAGCGGAAACGTGGGGCATCTCGATCACTTGTCGCTACGTGATCGGCGCCGGCCCGTGTGCGTTCATGAGCGCCGAGCCGGCCATGGCGAGTATAGGCGCGAGTCCAGGCCGGCCGACGGTGGGCGCCCCGACTCAGCGCGCTCCGGTGACGCGCCGCCGCCGCCCACGCCACCGCCGCGCCCTCACCGGGACGCAGATCGAACACGGCGTGGAGCCGAGCGCGTGCCACGGATCACGGCCACAACCGGCGATGGGACGGGGCGAATTCCCGATATCATGCCTGCCATGGGGCGGAACTGGACCATCGCGTGCCTGGCGATCGCGGCGTGCGGCGGCAGCAGCGGTCAGATGCTCGACGCGCCCGGCGGTGGCGACGGTGACGGCGCCCGGCCGCCGCCGGCGTGCGACGACGCCGGCAGCGGCGGCGGCCGCGACGCGACCACACCGGGTGCCGCCACCCTGCCGTCGCCGACCATCCGTCACCTCACGATCTTGTGGCCGATCACCGGCGATGCCGACCTCGACGCCACGGTGACCGTGCGCTATCGCGCCGCCGGCGGCATGTGGCGGGCCGGCATGCCGCTGTTCCGGGTCCCGGCCGGCGCGACCCAGGGCTTCACCTGGGACGATCGCTTCGCCGGCAGCCTGTTCGACCTCGAGCCGGCGACGGCGTACGAGATCGAGCTCGCGCTGGCCGATCCCGACGGCGGCTGCGAGCTGCGGACCCTCACCGCGAGCACGCGACCGGTGCCGGCCGCGGCCGCGGGCGCGCGCGTCGTGGCGGTGACTCCGTCGACCTTCGCGGCGGCGGCAGCCGCGGCGCTGCCCGGCGACATCCTCGCCCTCGCCGCCGGCAGCTACCCGACGTTCACGTTCGCGCGTGACGGCACGGCGGCGGCGCCGATCGTCATCCGCGGCGTGACGGGCACCGTGATCAACGGCGACGTGCGCCTCGACGGCCGACGCTACGTGCACGCCGACGGCCTCACCGTGGTGGGCAAGATCAAGTTCAACGGCGGGGTCGGGCTGGCGATCACGCGCAACACGATCACCACCACCGAGGACGGCATCACGACCAAGACCCGCGCCGAGGACTGCTACATCGCCGACAACGTGGTCACCGGCGCGACGGCGTGGAACGAGGCCGCGCTGGGCGCCAGCGGCGCCAACGTCGGCGAGGGCATCGAGGTCACCGGGCCCGGCCACGTGATCGAGCACAACCGCGTGCGCGGCTTCCGCGACGGCATCTCGCTGCTCGAGGACGGCGGCGCGATCGATCAGTACTCGATCGACATCGTCGGCAACGACATCCTCGAGGCCGCCGACGACGGCGTCGAGGCCGACTTCTGCTTCCACGACTGCCGCATCGTCGGCAACCGGTTCACCGACGTCTTCATGGGTGCGTCGTCGCAGCCCGGCCTGGGCGGCCCGACCTGGTTCGTGAGGAACGCGATGTACGGCGTGGTGCTGTCGGCGTTCAAGCTGCAGCGCAGCTCGGTGGGCGACGTCGGCCTCCACAACACCGTGGTCAAGCACGGCGACGCGTTCGGCATCTACACCACCGACGTGTTCTCGCGGCAGTGGTTCCGCAACAACCTCTTCATCGGCGGCCCCGGCGGCACGTTCAACGGCTACGACAACGGCAGCGGCGCGGTGCTCGAGCTGCGCGCTGCCGGCGCCGCGGTCGACCTCGACCACGACGGCTACGGCTCGACGACCGGCAGCTTCCGTGGCCGGTTCGGCGGCGTCGCGTTCACCAGCCTCGCCGAGCTGCAGGCGATGACCACCGAGGTCCACGCCGTCGAGGTCGGCCTGACGGTGTTCGCGGCCACGGTGGCCTACCCGACCCCGTTCCCGGCCCACGTCGCGCCCGATCTGCGGCCGGCGGCCGGCGGCACCGCGGTCGATCGCGGCCTCGCCGTGCCGGGGATCAACGACGGCTTCGCCGGCACCGCGCCCGATCTGGGCGCCTACGAAGCCGGATCGTCGCTGCCGGTCTACGGGCCGCGCTGACCAGATCGGTCACCAGCCGCTGACCGCAGTCACGCGGTCGGCGCCGGGATGGCCGGGCCCGGCCACAGGACGCGGCCGTCCCGGATCTCGCCGGCCAGCCAGTCGTGGAAGCCGTTCGCCAGCAGCCACTCGATGCGGTCTCCGCGCCAGAAGATCTTGCGGCGCTCGATCCCCGTGCTCTGACCCGATGATGCGGCGCTGATGACGTAGGCCTTGGCCCGCGCGAGATCGGCGGCGAAGATGGGCATGGCGCGGAGGCGCCGCTGCCACGCGTGCACGCGAGGGAAGCGCTCGGCGTCGTAGGAGACGCCGAGCAGCTTGGTGCCGGTGAGGTGTGGGAAGAGGGCGAGGTCGGCGATCGAGAGCTCGCCGCACACGAAGTCGTGACCGTCGAGGTCGCGCTCCAGCGCGGCGTACACCCGATCGAGGTCACGGCGTCCCGCCTGCACCCACGCCTCCGGCCGCGTGTCGGTGCGCTCCGCCCACACCCAGTAGGAGAGATCGACCAGGATGGCGTCGACCAGCGTGTCGGAGCAACGCTCCCACGCGCGCGCCTGCACCCAGCGCGCGTGGGCGCGTGGGAAGACCGGGCGCTCGGGCCCGATCCGCTCCAGGTACGCGACGATGTCCGACGAGCCGACCACCACCAGACCGTCGTGCTCGAGCGCCGGCACCTCGGCGCGTCCGTTCACGGTCTCGAGCAGGTGTCGGTTCGCGACCGCGAGGCCATCGATCACCTCGTGGGCGAGGCCCTTGTAGTCGAGGACCAGCCGGACCTTGCGGGCGAACGGGCTGAACGCGTTGTCGTACAGACGCATCATCTCGACCTCCGATCAGGCCAGGTTGTGGAAGACCGCCTGCACGTCGTCGTCGAGCTCGAGGGTGTCGACCAGCGCGAGGACCTCGGCGGCGTGGTCCTCGGGCAGCGCGATGAGCGTGGGGGCGACGTACTCGAACTCGGTCGAGATCACCTTGAGGCTGCGGGCCTCGATGGCGGCCGCCAGCGCGCCGAAATCGCTGAACGCGCAGCGGATGATCACCTGGGGCTCGCCCTTGTCGCTGTGGCCGTCGCCCAGCTCCTGTAGACCGTGGTCGATCAGGTCGAGCTCGAGGGCCTCGAGATCGAGGCCGGCCGGGGCGATCCGGAAGCAGCCCATGCGCTTGAACAGGAACGAGACGCTGCCGGTGCTACCGAAGTTGCCGCCGTGATCGCGGAGGTGCAGGCGCACGTTGGCGACGGTGCGGACCACGTTGTCGGTCGCGGTCTCGATCACGAGCGCGATGCCGTGCGGCGCGTAGCCCTCGTAGACGACCACGTCGTAGTCGGTCGCGCCCTGCCCGCTCGCCTTCTTGATCGCGGCCTCGATCTTCTCCCGCGGCATGTTGGAGACCCGTGCGTTCTGCAGGATGCGGCGCAGCGATGGATTGCCGTCCGGGTTCGGGCCGCCCGACTTGACCGCGATCGAGATGTCCTTGCCGATCTTGGCGAACTGCTTCGCCACCCGATCGGAGCGCGCGAAGATGGTCGACTTGCGTTTTTCGAAGGCGCGGCCCATGGCCGGCACAGGGTAGGACGACCGGCGGCGGACGTCACGGGCTGACGCCGGCTACCGGCAGTCGTGGTAGCTCTCGGCGTCGTTCCAGCCGCAGGTGCCGCCGTGCGCGGCGCAGTCGACCGTGACCAGCTCGCCGTCGTGGCAGTAGGCGACCACGGCGCCGTCACACTCGCCGGCGGCGCCGATCCCGCCGCACTGACTCTCGAGCGCCTGGCCCTGGGACAGGCCGACCGAGCCCCAGTTCTCGGCCGCCGGTGCGATCGTGCGCGTGATCGACCGCGCGAGGTGGCCGGCGGCCGAGGCGGTGATCGTCACCGAGCCCTCGCCGACCGCGGCGAAGCGATACACGCCGCTGGCGTCGGCGGTGGCGGTCTGCCCGCTGCCGAGCCGGACGCTGGCGCCGGCGAGGCGCGCGCTGGTGTCGGTGCCGCGGTACACGACGCCGATCAGCGAGCCGGTGGCGCCACCGCGGGTCAGGCTCACGCTGCCCCAGTTGTCGGCGCCGGCGGCGACGGTGCGGGTCGCGGTCGCGGCCCGGAAGCCGGTCGCGGTGACGGTGATCGCGTACGGACCGGGCGCGAGGCCGGTGAATTCATACTGGCCGCTCGAGGACGTCGTGGTGCTGCGGCCGGTGCCCAGCGCGACGGTGGCGCCGGCGATGCGCGCCGCGGTGTCGCTGCCCTCGTAGATCACGCCCTGCAGCGTGGCGGTCTGCGGTGGTGGGTTCGGCGGCGGCGGGTCCGGCGGCGGCGTGACGCCACACTGCGGTCCGATCGCGAAGCCTCCCGCCGGCGACCGGTCCATGCGGCTCGCCGTGCCGGTCCCCCACACGCCATCCTCGGCGATGCGGTCGCCGGGGTGGTTGCGGTTCCACAGCCGCTGGAACGCCTTGACGGCGAGCGGTCGGATGTCGACGGCGCCCGCGCCGCGGTAGTCGAAGTGGACGGCATCACCGGAGCCGAACCACGCGAAGCCGCGCGCGGTGAGCCGACTCTTCCAGGTCGCGTAGGCCGGCACGTCGATGGCGACGCCGGACTCGTGATTGGAGCGGCCCGGCTTGGCGGCGAGCGACACCACGCCGGTGCAGCGACCGTTCGAGTACCAGTGGTAGAGGACGTACTGCTGGGCGGTGGCGCGCGTCGACGACGAGATCGCGAGCGTGCCCGCGCCGGCGACGGCGTTGCGGAGCGCGGTGGCGGCGCCGGCGTTGAGCTTGGGCAGCGCGCCGGCACCCAGGCTGACGTTGGCGATGTTGTCGATGCGCGCCAGCGTGCCCGGTCGCAGGCACTCGACCTCGGTGAGCAGTTGCTCGGACAGCGGTCGGACGCCGGCGGTGCTGCACGCGGTGCGCGCGACCTGGCCGACCGTGGTCGCGGCGACGAACAACCAGCGATCGGGAACGTCGGGGTCGCTCAGCAGGATGTCGTGCTCACCGTCGTCCTCGTCGTGTGAGTCCGGATCCGTCGTACCGTCATCGACGATCACGTCGGTGGCGCAGCCGGCAACGACCAGCGCGACCACCATGAAGAAACCGGGACCGCGCGCGGGGGCTCGACGCATGAACACCTCCGCGTTGCGGTAGAGCAACCGCGGTGCCAGGGTCTGGTCGACAACGATTCCAGCCGCTTGCATGGAACCGACCCGGCTTTCACTGATGACCACGGGCGGCGCCGCTGCAACCGGCCGTGTGCAACCTGAGTGGTCCGACCTTTTCGCTTGACGGTTGAACCAGGGTTCGCTTGAATCCGCGCCATGAGCGCGCACCTGTGCCGGGGAATCGCACTGTCGGTGGTCGTCGCCTGCGGCGTCGGGTGCAGCGGCGAGATCGACGATCCGGCCGATGACGATGACGGCGGTGGCGGCGCCGTGACGCTCGCGTTCACGACCCCGACCGCGGGCACCTCGTTCGCCCGCGATACCGTCGAGCCGTCGCTGGGAGCGCGCGCGGCCACCATCGACGTCGAGCTGGCGGTCACCGGCGCGCCGGCGAGCATCGAGCTGTCCGCTGGCGACGTCGCTCTCGGCGCCATCGACGTCGCGGGCCGCGGCCAGGCGCTGCTCGTCGATCCCGGCGCGACCACGCTCATCGCGACCGCCCGTGACGCCGCCGGGGCCGCGGTCGCCACCGCCAGCGTCGACGTGATGGTGGTGGAGCCGCAGGTCGCCGACTGCCATGGCTGGCTCGATCTCTACGGCGCCGCCTACGAGATCAGCGCCGCGCGCCCCGGTGTCGCCGATCCGATCACGTTGACCGGGGCGATCAACGGGCTGCCGTACCGCTACCTCGGCAACGCCGCCGTGCGCCCGACCTTCTTCATGGACTGTTCCCTGGCGCGCTCGCTGCTCGAGGCGGCACCCTACCTGCGCGCCCGCGGCGTCGTCGAGGTCACCGACATCGGCGTCTACAACTACCGCTGCATCGGCACCGGCACGCCGCCCAACTGCCCGAGTGGCATGTCGCAGCACGCCTATGCCAAGGCCATCGACATCGCGGGGTTCACCGACGTCGGCGGGACGTTCTACTCGGTCAATGACGACTGGGTCATCGATCCGGCCGCCGAGCGCACCTGCGACGCCGGCACCACGGGCGACAAGGACACGTTCCTGCACGAGGCGATCTGCGAGCTCAAGGACCACGCGGTCTGGAACATCGTCTTGACCCCGAACTACAACGCCGACCATCGCAACCACTTCCACGTCGATCTGACCGCCGGCTCCAACTTCATCCGCCGCCGCTTCGCCGTCGACGACGGCCCCGACGGCCACTGATCGTCTGGGAAAAAGAATCGGCCCCAACCCGTTGGCCCTGAGCGAGGCCGCGTAGCGGCCGAGTCGAAGGGCGTAGGGCGTAGCCTCGACGGAGTACGTCCTTCGACTCACGCTCGCTTGCGCTCGCGTTTCGCTCCTAACGAACGGCATCGCTAACAGGCCGGAGTTGCGAGGGATCGATCTCGAGGCCGAGGCTGCGGAGTCGGTTGACCGCGCTGCGGACGGCGCGCTGGCGATGGGAGATGTCGAAGTGGTCCTTGCCGATGTCCCGATACGGG
>CANKMW010000044.1 GCA_947483555.1 Myxococcales bacterium | reverse complement strand
CGTTCCTTGGTCATGTCGGTCGCTTTCCAGGGCATCGACAAACGTCGCGCCCCTGATGAATGATGTGTCAAGGATGTCCGTGGGCAAGTGGCCCAAGCTGTCCAGGGTGTCCCAGGGCCGACCTGTCAAGGATGTATCAGGGCTGCACCGATCGGTCCCGAGCTGCTCTACAAGGCGCTCGCGAAGGCGGGCGTGTCGCTGTCGGGCGGCGAGCCGGCCTCCACCGAGCTGCATCTTCGCCTCGAGCTACCGACGCTCACGCCGCTGCCCTTCAACCAGCTCAACAACAAGGCGGTGCTCCACGTCGAGCTCGACCACTCGGTCCTGACCGTCGACAAGGTCGGCAGCGACGTCGCGGTCGCCGGCGCCTTCGACGGCCGGGCCTGGGTGCTCGGCCAGCAGATCGACATTCCGACCGTCACCCTCTCGTACAGCCACGGCACCGGCACCGGCACCGTCAAGGTCGCCGGCGAGATCGCGGGCAACCTCGATCCGTTCGGCCTCGGCATGCCCCTCACCAAGCTGGGCGTGAGCGGGACCTACGCCACCGGCACCGCCGGCAGCGCGGCCTCGCTCGCCATCACCGCCAGCATCAAGACGCCGACCGGCGTCGTCGACGGCCAGTTCGCGATCGCCACCTCGAAGCCGGCTGGCGGCGGGCTGACGATCGACGAGCTCACGTTGTCGATCCCGTCGGGCCTCAAGCTGGCCGACCTCGGGCTGGGTTCGATCGGCGGCGTCACGGACATCACGATCACCACACCGACGCTCGGGCTGAAGGGCGCGACCAAGGAGGTGTTCATCGCCGGCGGCATCGAGTGGCCGGGACGCATCACCGCGAAGGGTGTGCTCTACGTCCGCAAGCGCCCCGGCGCGACCGGCTTCGCGCTCTTCGCCAACGCGACCAGCGTCGACCTCAAGACGCTGCTCGCGCTGCCGGCGGCGGCGCCGTCGATCCCCTTGCCCGATCTGACGCTCATCGCCAGCACGATCCCGCTCGACAACGTGCCGCTCACGGACCTGCCCGCTGCGGCGAGCGAGATGGTCGACGACGTCGCGGCCAGCGGCAAGGTCACGTTCGCGCAGGGGCTCGCCCTCGTCGGCAAGCTCGACTTCACGCAACCGCCGTTCGCCGAGCTCGGCCCGAAGCTCGGCGTCTCGGGGACGATGACCGTCACCGGCGCAGTCTCCGGGCTCACCACCGGCAAGCCCACCTTCAGCCTCGACGTCAAGGCGCCGACCTTCGCGCTGCAGAAACCGCTGAGCGACCTCGTCCTCTCGGTCACGCCGCGCCTGTTCCTCGGGTTGACCCAGAACGCGACCGGACCCGAGGTGGCGATCGGTCTCGCCGGTGACTTCAAGCTCAACCCGACGCCGTTCGGCGGATCCGACCTCACCGTGCGCGGCAAGACGTACGTCGTGCTCGGCGCGACCGGCGTCGGCGCCAAGCTGACCGGTCAGCTCCTCGGTGCGTGGAAGAACCCGTTCGGCCTGACCGGCATCCAGATCGGCGAGGTCGCCAAGCCGGCGACGGTGAGCTTCGGCGTCACCGCGACCGCGGCCTTCGACGTCGGGCTCGGCGGCGTGATCATCTTCGAGCCCGACTCGACGACCCCCTTGCGCTTCGCGGCCGAGGGCGTCATGAAGGCGCAGATCACGCCGGCCTTCGGCATCCCGGTCGTCACCGGTCTCGGCATCAACCTCGAGGCCAGCGAGCTCGGGCCGCTCACGCCGCTCAAGATCGGACAGATCGTGGTGACGTCGGTGGCCAGCCGCGCCCGGACAGCTGGCGTCACCATCCCCGGCCTCACGGCCACGACGCTCGACAGCGTGAAGAGCTTCGATCTGGTCAAGCGCGTGCAGGCTGCCCTGCCGCTCACCGACGTGAAGCTCAAGAACGTCGAGCTGTTCCTCTGCACGCCGGGCGTCACGCACCCGGACTTCCCGGCGTTCTCGGGCTTCGGCGTGAAGGCCAAGGGCACGCTCACCTACGGCACGACCGATCTGGCGGCGTTCGATGGCGGGCTCAACGAGACCGGGTTCTGGCTCAAGACCAGCACCAAGAAGGACCTGAAGCTCGGGCCGCTCACGATCAACGAAGCGATCCTCGACATGGCCGCCAAGATCTCGCTGTCGGAGGCGCCGTACTTCAAGCTCGGAGGCAAGGTGACGCTGTTTGCGGCGACCGCGGTGGTCGCCGTGACCCTGAGCGTTCAGGAGATCGCCGCGAGCTTCAAGCTGACGCTCGGCAAGCTCGACGTGGTCGACCTCGGCATCAAGAGCGTCGGCGGCGCGATCCCGACCGATCTCAAGCTGACCCTCGTCATCGACGTGCAGAAGCTCGTCGATGACATCGCAGCCGGCGTCAAGACGCTCCTCGACACCGGTCCGGGCAAGGCCCTCCGCGACGGCAAGACGGCGGCCGACAATGACGTCCGTGCCAAGCAGCAGGCGTACGCCGACGCGGTGGCCGCCGCCGAAGCGGATCGCCAGGTGGTCATGAGCGCGGTGACGCGCGCGCAGCGCGATCTCGACGCGCTCAGCGGGCGGGATCGTTCGCTGGCCTCTCGCAAGACCACCGCACAGCAGAACCTCGACGCCGCCCTCAAGACCATCAACATCTACCGACGGCGAAGCCGAAGCCGAGTCCGAAGCCGAGTCCGAAGCCGAAGCCGAGTCCGAGTCCGAAGCCGAAGCCGAAGCCGAAGCCGAAGCCGAAGCGGAGTCGGAAGCCGAAGCCGAGTCGGAAGCCGGAGCCGAAGCCGGAGCCGAAGCCGGAGTCCGTGGAGCTCACGTTGCGGCCCCAGACGGTGGCCCTGGCGAGGAAGCTGCGATTCGTCTCGACTGACGGTGGCCCGGTGCTCGCGTGTCCCCGCGACGTGCTCCGCGACTGGCACGGTGTCTACGACGCCCGCGGCGCCTACGTGTACGAATCGGTGGCCTGCGATTACGACCGCGCCTGTGCAGCCATGGGGCGCGCGATCGCGGTCGGTCGCGGCGAGGCGCTGGTGATGCCGGAGCGGTGCGTTGCGTTCCTGGCTCTCGAGGACGGCACCGCGTACTTCCTGTTCTGGGCTGGCGCAGACGACGGCGCTCACGTCCTCGCGGCAGTGCTCGCGATCCCCGAGACGGCGTGGAAACGGCGCCGCGACACGTTCACGATGACCGGCACGCAACTCGCACTCATCGACTCGGCGCAGGCCGGCAAGGGCAGGCCGAAGGTGGTCGGCAAGCTCGCGCCCGGTCGCTACACCATCGACACGACGACCGGGTACGACGGTCGCATCCGGGTCGGCGAACGGCTCCACGACGTGGAGGCCGGCGGTCTGCGCCTGCGTCCGCAACGCTAGCCGGCATCCTGTCTGCTCCTGGTCACTTCGCAGCGTCGTCGTCGATCTGGTACCTTCGGGCGCGGGAGGGTCCGATGCGATCGATCTTCGTCGCGGTGCTATTCGTGTGCGCGTGCTCGTCCAAGGAGACGGCGTCGACCGACAAGGGCGGCACGCCGCCGGCCAGAGGATCGGCGGCGGCGTCCGGATCCGCCCTGCCCGGGCCTGGCCTGGCTGGTTCGGCGAAGGTCAAGCGCGGTCCCAACGGTCAGGCGCCGCCGTGGGTGCCGCTGTATCCGAACGCCACCCCGGCCGACGGCTTCATGAAGGCCGGCAACGGCTGGGCGTTCAGTCAGGAGACCTCCGACGCGCCTGACCTCATCTTCGCGCACTTCGAGCGCGTGCTCGCCGAGCAGGGCTTCACGGTGCAGGTCATCAAGACCCCGAACACGCCGAAAGTGCCCGGCATGATCAACGCGACCACCGCCGAGCCACCACGCAAGCTCGCGCTCACCGTGTCGCAGACCGGCTCGAGCGGCACCACCAAGGTCCTGTACATGACCGACGGCGAGTGATCGAGGCCGATGCAGGTCCACCTCGCCGCCGATGCCCCGCATCAGGCCGCGATCCGAGCCGCGTTGATCGCCTACAGCCGCGCCAACACCTACGTCGCCAGCCAGTTTGCGGACGCCGTCTGCAGCTGCGGCGGTCGCGAGTTCCAGCTCGAGGTCGACGAATCCGCGGGGGCGGCGGTGCGGTATTGCGCGGTCTGTGGCGATGGTCACGCGATCGGCGACAGCGAGGACTACCTCGCCGACGCCGAGGTCGAGCCGTGCTTCTGTCTCTGCGGCTCGCCGATCTTCGAGATCACGGTCGGCGTGGCGCTCTATGCCGACAGCGACGACGTCCGCTGGCTCTACCTCGGCTGCCGCTGTCCGGGCTGCGGGGTGGTCGGCTGCTACGCCGACTGGAAGAACGAGTTCACCGGTCATCGAGCGCTGCTGGCGCTGGTGTGAGCGGCTACTCCTTGCGATCAGGTGACGCAGGTTCGGATCGGGGGCGGGCGTCCGGACCCGACGGACGTTCAGGCGGTGCGGAGCGGTCCGGTTGCACTACGCTATCGGCATGGCCCCGACCCGCGACCACGGCGACGACCTGCGGGGCGCCAGTCAGCTCGTGATCGCCGCGACCGCGGGCGTGACGGAGGTGGTCGAGGCGATGCACCACACGATCGCGAGCGGCCCGGCGGTGCTCGGCCGTCCGCTGTCGGTGCCGAGCAAGCTGGTGACCGGGATCGTGTACGGCGGCATCCGCGGCGTCGCCGCCCTGGTCGGGCGTGGACTCGACGAGACCCTGGCGCGGCTCGGGCCGCGGCTCGGATCGAGCCAGCCCGGCCCCGAACGCGACGCGCTCCTCGCCGTGCTCAACGGTGTCGTCGGCGACCATCTCCACGCCACCGCGAACCCGCTCGCGATCGCGATGCAGTTCCGCCATCACGGCGTCCCGCTCGAGCTGACCGCCGAGGCGCTGCGCACGACCTTCCCCGACGCCGGCGCCAAGGTGGTGGTGCTGATCCACGGCTCGAGCATGGGTGACACGCAGTGGCAGCGGGGCGGGCACGATCACGGCGCGGCGCTCGCCCGCGACCTCGGCTACACGCCGATCTACCTGCGCTACAACAGCGGCCGCCACATCTCGACCGGCGGTCACGAGCTGGCGGCGCTGCTCGAGCGCCTGGTCGACGCCTGGCCGGTACCGCTCGAGACGCTGGTGCTCCTCGGCCACAGCATGGGCGGCCTGGTGGCACGCAGCGCCTGCCACGCCGCCGAGGCGGACGGCCACCGCTGGCGGACGCACCTGCGCGCGCTGGTGTGCATGGGCTCGCCGCACCACGGCGCTCCCCTCGAGCGCGGCGGCAACCGGCTGCATCGGCTGTTCGGCGTGAGTCGCTACAGCGCCCCCCTGGCGCGCCTGGGCCGGCTGCGCAGCGCCGGCGTCACCGACCTCCGCCACGGCAACGTGCTCGATGCCCACTGGGAAGGCGTCGATCGCTTCGAACGTCACGACGATCACCGGGGCCCAGCGCCGTTGCCGGTCGGCGTGGCCTGCTACGCGATCGCCGGTACCACGGCGGCCGTGCTCGACGGGCGCATCCCCGGCGATGGCCTGGTGCCGGTGGACAGCGCCCTGGGTCGCCACCAGCGCGCCGAGCTCGACCTCGGATTCCCGACCGCGCACCAGTGGATCAGCACCGCCACCGGCCACATGGACCTGCTCGGCAAGCCCGAGGTCTACGCGCGTCTGCGCGACTGGCTCACACCGAGCGAATGATCATCCAGTAGACCGCCGGTGCGACGGCCGCGGCAGCCGCGGCGTCGACCGCGAACCCGGTGGCGCCGGGGAGGCGGCGGCGAAGCGCACCAAGTGCGAGCCAGCCGGCCGCGAGCAGCCCCAGTTGCGCCAGCTCGATGCCGAGGTTGAACGAGATCAAGGCGGTGGCGAGCGCCCCGCCATGCAGATCGAGATCGGCCAGCGGTCCGGCGAAGGCGAAGCCGTGGATCAGCCCGAACAGGCCGGTGACCATGATGCGGACCCGGCCGTCAGGTGCCCGGCCGATCCAGCTCAGGTAGCAGCCGGCGAGCAGGGCGAGACCGAGCAACGCCAGCGACACCTGGCTGCCGCTCGCCGCGGCCAGGCCGGCGACCGCGACCAGCCCGCCCGCCACCCCGAGCGGCACGCGGCGTCCCGTCCGCCCCGCGCGCGCAGCTGCGCCCTCGGCCGCGACCACGGCGATCGACGCCGCGACCAGGACCTCGATCCCGGCCGCCGACGGCCGGGCGCCGATCGCGACCGCCAGCAGCAGCGCGACGGTGTGTCCGACGGTGAATCCGGTCGCGGCCAGCGCCAGCTCGCGCAGCGTCCCGGCGACCAGCAGCAGCGTGAGCAGGAAGAGCAGGTGATCGACGCCGCTCGTCACGTGGTCGAGGCCCATGCCGACGAAGCCGGACCATCCCGGGGCGATCGGTGGGCGGTCGAGGTTGGCGACGCGGCGATCGGCACCGAAGGCGACCACGGTGCCGCGCCCGTGCTGGACCAGGCGGGAGAGGTGGACGTGCCCCGGGATGACCGCGACCAGGAGATCGCACACCAGACGGTCGGGCGGCGATGGGCACCGTACCCGCCAGCGAAACGCGGCCTGTCCGGTGGGCGCGGGTAGCGCGGCCGGCGCGCTGGCGCGGCAGGGGCCGGCCGGCCCGCTGAGATACAGGCCGCCGGTGAGCGCCGGGGCGAGGCGCTCGGGGCCGCCGAGCTGCGCGAAGAGAGCGTCGCGGTCCAGCAGCGACACGGTCAGGCGGATCTCGGCGCCGCCACCGTCGTCGTCGAGGGTGACGATCGAGCGGCCCATGCTGCGACCGTGGGCGGCGGCGGAAGGGGCGAGCGAGACCTGCACGGCGAGCGTGACCAGCGCGGCGAGGATCATCGCGCCGCGCCGCGCGCGACGAAAAGGGGGGCGAGAGCTCACCGCGCGCCTCGCGCGACCGGGATCTCGTCGACGTCGAGATCGGGACCGAGGTCGCCAGCCTCGCCGTCGCGATCAGCGTCAGCGCGCCGGTCACCGCCCCGGCCGTCGGCGCGCCGCAGGTCGGTGGCGATCGCCACGCTCGCAGCGCGCCGCTCGTCGTCGAGCGTGGCGCGCAGGTGTCGGTCGCCGACGCGGCGCCGCCACTCGGCCTCCACCTCGGGGCGGACCTCGGCCAGGTCGCGGACGCCACCGTCGTCGCGAGCCTCGACCCGGATCAGCCACGTGCCGCCGGAGGTCACCACCGGATCGCTCACCGTGCCGACCGGCAGCGTCAGCGCCGCTCGGGTGGCGGTCGGGCCGAGCACGTCGAGCAGCCCGCCGGCTGGCACCGCACTGGATGGCACGATCACCGGCGATCGATCGGCGCCGGAACGCACCGCGGTCCAGCTAGCATCGTCCGTGACCCGGCGCCTCGCCGCCGCGGCGCGCGCCTCGCCGTCGCCACCGGCGAACCAGGCCGCCGATACCGTCAGCCGTGGCGATCGTCCGAAGCGCGCCGGTTCGGCGGCGTGGAGCGCGGTCAGCGTGGCCTCGTCGGGCGCCGGCTCGAGCTCGGCCTGACCGTCGATCTCGGCCAGCACCGCGGCGATCAGATCGGACCGCACCCGTGGATCGAGGCGCACCAGCCCCAGCGCGAGACCGCGCTGGACCAGCAGCTCCTCTTCGATCAACCGATCGAGCACGCCGCGGTGGAGCGCCGGATCGGCAGCGCCATCGCGGCGATCGCCGGCCACCGCGGCCAGCGCGGCGTGGTAGGTCGCGCGCGGGATCGCGACGCCGTTGACCATCGCCGCCGCGTCGGCCGGTACCGGGGCCGACCCTGACCGCGGTCGCATCAGGCCGAACGCCGCCACCGCGGCGCCCAGCACGGCGCCGACGCCGAGCAGGGCGAGCGGGCGCGCGCTCACGGCGGCACCGCCCCGGCGCCGCGCGGCGAAGGCGGCGGCGGCGGCGGCGGCACCACCGGCCGCACCCAGATCGGCGACGACCACGCCCGCTCCTCGAGCGGAGACGTGCAGTCGTCGTCGTACCGGGTGCGGAAGTCGCCGTAGCAGGGCGCGAGGCGCGCGCACGCCTGGTCGCCTTCGCGGACGCAGCGCAGCCCACCGCCGTTGACGGCCGGGGTCGCTTCCTGGACCGCGCGGACGTAGTACAGCACCTCACGCCCGCCGCCGATGGCGTCGGGATCGTCGAACTCGACCTCGCAGCCGGCGCCCTGATCGTCGCACGGAAGCACCTTCCAGGCATCCTCGATCAGCCCGTCGATCGGCTCGTCGTCGCGGGCCTGGGGACGGATCCGCACCACCTCGATGCGCACGATCCGATGCCGGCGATCGCTCGGGTGATAGCACTCGCCCTGACACAGCCGTTGCAGTCGCGCCGCCGGTACATCGGCAAGCACATCGGCCGGGCAACCCGGCTTCTGCACGAACGAGCCCGCCGCCCGCACCTTGAACCGCGGCGCGGTGTCGACCTCGACTTGCGCGCCCATCGGCGCCGGTGTCGGCGCGCCGGCGACCAGATCGAACCACAGCAGGATGCGCTCGCCGGAGGTGCCATACACCTCGCGCCGCGACAGCGCGTCCCAGATCGCCGTCCGGGTCCGCCCTTCGGCATGGACCGCGACCAGTCCGCCGGTGAGGAAGAACGACGCCTGGCGTTCGAGCTCGATCATCTGCCACGGCATCATCTTGCCGATGCGCGACTGATCGAACGGGACCGACACCGCGCCGGGCCGCGGTCGGGCGCCGAAGATGAAGTCGCGCCAGGCCGCATCTCGGGGGCCGGCCGCCTCGGTCAGCTTGTGACGCGCCATCTCCTTGTAGCCGGTCCCCGGGCGCGCGCTGTGGTTGTCGCTCGACGCCATCAACCCCAGCCGCTCGTGATACGGCAGCGCCGGATCCGAGAAGTCGCCGCGGGCGAGCATGTACTGGACCGCGCCGCCGGGCCGGAACCCGAACGTTGGAGCGAAGCAGTCGCGGCACTGGCCGCAGTCCTTCCAGTCCTCCACCGTCGCACCGGGCACGGTGAGGTGACCGGCGACGCCAGCCGCGGCGTGGTTGGCGCGCGCGGCCTCGACCCGCTCCTCGCAGGCGGCGGTGGGCAGGTCGCCGCAGCGGCTACGGATGATCTCGCCGGCCCGCCAGCAGCACGGCTCGTGGCTGGCGGTCGGGGCCGGACAGCGCGCGATCCCATCGGGGCCATGATCGACCTCGTTCCAGGGCTGGTATTCCTCCGAGTTGCCGTGTCCCGAGTAGACCTCGACCAGGCGCTGGCGTTCGGGATCGCGCTGGCCCGGTGCGAGCTGCTTGTCCCAGCGGTAACCGGGCGGCGTGTAGAAGCCCCAGGTCGAGCCGTGTGGGATCACCATCGCCGGCATGCCCCACTGCGCCAGCTTCTCGTACAGCTCGCGGGGCGTGGTGGCGCTCTCGCGGCAGGTCGCCGGGAGCTTGCGGGTGTCGACGCCGGCCGGGCAGGTCGGCACGTCCGCCAGCTCCTGCTGGAACACCCGCAGGTCGAGGTAGCGCTGGCGGCGGCTGAAGTCGCGCACCGGCACCTGCACCTGGCGCCACATGTCGATCCCCATTCCGCGCATCGCGTTGCCGACCAGGCCGGGCGCGCCGATCGGTCGGCGCGGCACCTCGGCGTCGTCGAGGCCGCGCAGGATCACGTTCTTGTGGCCGTAGTGCTCGTCGGGTGTGGCGCCGACCTGGCTCCATTCCCAGCCCACGAACGCGACCAGATCGGGGTCGGCTGGATCGCCAGCCACGGCGTTGCACTGCCGGACCGCGCCGATCGTCTCGCGCCAGTGGCGCGGCGTCAGCGACTCGGCGTGGTCCGTCAGCGCGAAGAAGTCGAGGCTCGAGCAGAACCGGGCGTAGTCGCAGGCGTCCGCTGGCGGGTGGGCGCCCTCGCCTTGCAGGAACGGGAGGCTGAACATGAAGGCATCGGCCGAGAACGTGGTGTGAACGTGGAGATCCCCGAACAGGATCTGGCGCGCCGGTGGTGGCGACGGGAACCCG
Organism: Myxococcales bacterium; assembly: GCA_947483555.1. Taxonomy (GTDB): domain Bacteria; phylum Myxococcota_A; class Polyangia; order Haliangiales; family Haliangiaceae; genus UBA2376. The sequence goes on along the minus strand of CANKMW010000044.1, from coordinate 56,953 downwards.
CCGCGAGCGGCGGTCTGGGCGACGGCGCGGGCCGCCACCGCGGTGGCCGGCGTCGGGCGGGGATGGGCCCGGCCCGGACCCTCGTGATGGCCGCCGCCGTAGACCACGTACGCGGCGACGCCACAGGTTCCGATCAGCCCCAGCCCGGCGAGCAGCGTGTTGCGAAGCATCGGTCTCATGGGCCGATGCTAGCGCGGGCCGCGGAGTCGGGGCTCAGTCGTCGTCGAGTTGATCGTCGAGCGCCTTGGCGAGGCGCTCGGCGTCTTGCGGTGTCAGCTTGGTGGCGCCGAAGGCCTGATCGGCCTGGTCGACCAGGGCCATCACGCGCGCGTCCTCGACCGACATGCTCGACTGATCGCTGCGCAGCCAGTCGTCGATCTCCTCGGTGAGCCGCTTCTTGCGTGAGTCGGGGCCGCGCGCCTCGCCGTCGACCGGCTTGTGGCGGCGGAACGAGACCGTGCCGTAGGCCTGCGGCAGGTCGCCGCGGAACTCCGCCATGGTCTGGTAACGACGCGCCGGGTCCTTCGCCATCGCGCGCATGACGACGCGTTCGGCGCCCTCGGTGATCTCGCGGTGGGGCGCGAACTCGCGCGGCGACGGCACCGGCGCGTTGATGTGCTTGTGCAGCACCTCGCTGCCGGCCTCGGCCTCGAACGGCGGCCGGCCACAGATCATGTCGAACAGGATCACGCCCAGCGAGTAGATGTCGGTGCGCAGGTCGACGTCGTCGCCGCGCGCCGCTTCGGGCGACATGTACTCGGGGGTGCCGAACACCGCGCCTTGCAGCGTGTCGGTGCCGAGCTCGTCGGGCGCCATGATCTTGGCGATGCCGAAGTCGAGGATCTTGACGAAGTCGTAGGTGTTCTCGCGTTCGGTCACCCAGCCGCCCGGACCGGTGCTGATCATGCGCACGATGTCGCGGCGGCCGGGCCGGACCAGCAGCATGAGGTTGTCGGGCTTGAGGTCGCGGTGGATCACGCCGAGCTCGTGCGCCGCCTCGAGCGCGTACGACATCTGGTTGATGACGTTGAGCGCGCGATGGAGCTCGACGGCGCCTTCCTTCTCGATCAGGTCCTCGAGGCTCTTGCCGTCGAGATACTCCATCACGAAGTAGACCAGCCCGTCGGCGAGCACCCCGAAATCCGTGACGTCGACGATGTTGGGGTGGTTGATCGACGACGCTGTCCGCGCCTCGCGCAGGAAGCGGTTCACCGCGTCGGGGTAGCGCGCGAACTGCGGGTGCAGCACCTTCACCGCCACCGGCTTCTTGATGTAGATGTGCTCGCCAGCGTAGACGGTACCCATGCCGCCGCGACCGAGGATCTTGTCGAGCCGGTAGTTCCCGACGGTGGCTCCCAGCCGCGCGAGATCCTGCTCCTCGACCAGCATCGACGAATCGTTCAGGCAGAATCGCTCCCCCGTGGGGAAGCGCGTATGGCACCGCGGACAGACGCGCAAGGTTGGTGGGTCCTCCCCGGGTAGCGCTGGATGCCGATCTAGATGCGCCTAGATCCGAATTTGGCCGAAGAACAGCACGAAGCGGTCGTCGTAGAACTTTGGCGTCGTCATCGTCACCGGGTCAGCCGCCGGCTTGAGGTTGCTGAAGCGGAAATCCATGCCGGCGTCGAGCTTGTTGTTGGGCGACAGCTGGATGGCGAACGACGCCGGGACCACGATGTTGTCGACCTTGAAGTTGAACTCGGGGATCACCAGGCTCGCCTTGACAACCAGCGCCAGCATCGGCAGCGGTTGCACGACGATGCCGACGTTCGGCGTCGCGTCAGGTTTGCCATCGAACTGGATCTGAAACGCGGTCTCCAGCGCGACCACCGCGACCTGGGGCTTGGGCGCGTAGCGGAACGGGAAGCCGATCGGGATGCCGACCCGGGTAGTGCCCGGAACGATGTCGATCGAGAACCCGGTGCGGAAGTCGATGAAGTCGTAGACGATCGATCCCTCGAACGCGGCGTAGGCGCTGATGACGTCGAAGTTCTTGATGCCCGAGAAGCCGGCCTGGAGCTCGACGTTGTCCTGGTAGCCGTAGCGACCGTCGAACGAGAGGCCGAAGGTCTCGAACGCCGTCTCGTTGCTGATGTCGAAGCCGATGCCGCCACGCAGCTCGGTGATCCCCTTGGTGAGGGTCAACGGCCGCTGGAGCTCGCCCTGCGGGTAGGTCTTGATCGTGAACAGGCCGCCAGAGGTCACCGGCGGCTGATCCGGATCGTCCTCCACTTCCTCCTCCTCGCCCTCGCCCTCACCCTCGTCGTCCTTGTCTTTGTCCTTGTCGTCCTCGTCCTCGTCCTCGTCGTCCTCGTCGGCCCAGGCCGGCGAGGCGTTATCGAGCACGGGGTACAAGGCGACGGTCGAACCGGCCACCAAGGCGAGGCTCAGGCGAAGGATCTTCGACAGATCGGCGAGCATTTTCCCTTCCTCCGTCGCGAGGTTAGCCCTGCCGCGTCGACCTCCGCAAGCCGGGGGACCCGAAAGCGCCGACCCGAAAGCGCCGACGGCGCCACTCCAAGGAGTGGCGCCGTCGGCGTCGTCTCGAGCCGGTCGACAGGCGCGCGTGCCGGCGCGGTCGACCACCCTTGACGCTCGGTCAGCTCACTTCTTCTTCTTCTTGGCGGGCGCCTTCTTGGCGGCCTTCTTGGCGGGCGCCTTCTTGGCAGCCGCCTTCTTGGGCGCGGCCTTCTTGGGCGCGGCCTTCTTCGCGGGCGCCTTCTTGGCGGCCTTCTTGCGCTTGCTACCGCCGACCTGGCGAGCCTGGCGAGCGACGTCGCCGTCACCGTCGAGGTAGTAGAGGTACTTCGAGTAGTCCATCGCGATCCCGGCCGAGACCACCTTCTGGGCCTTGCCCTTCGGCTCGCCGGGCTTCTTGCGCGGCACTGCCCAGACGTCGCCCGTCTTGATGTAGTACATCATGTCGTTGTCGCGCTTCACGCCAGCCTTGAAGACCTTCTCAGCAGCAGCCATGTCAATTCCCTCCCGATTGGGTTGGTCACCGCCGATGAATCGGCGGACGGTTGATTTCCCGAGCCCGTAGGTGGTCAAGGGAATTGGCGCCGACCCTACGCGGAGGGTCTGACAAGGTCCACCGTCGAGCGTCGACGGAGATCGAGACCCTCCCCGTCGACGATTCCGGATCACCAAATCCTCGACGGTAAACTCACGTTTCTCGTCGGGAAATTGGCGCTACTGAACTAACGTGCAGCCCTCCGTCGAGGATTGAGATTTTTTTTTGCGGGGACCGTCGAGGATCGGCAAACCAGGACCTGGCTCTCCGCCCGCGGGCCCAGCGGAGCGCCCCGGAAATCGCCGTTGCGCTCGACGACGCTCAGCCCGGCGTGGGTGATCAGCGCCTCGAGCTCGGCCGGAAAGTACTTCCGCTGGCTGAGCAGAACCACCTGTTCCGCGCCCCCGTTCTCGGGCTCGTAGTAGAGGCGGATCAAGGCGATCTGGCTGACCGGATCGTAGTCGTGGCTCGTCGAGTACCAGACCCGTTCCCTGGTGGTGGGATGCGTGAAACGGGTCCGCGCCCACCGCCGGGTCGGGTCGCGCGCCAGCCACCCTGGATCTGGGAGCTGCACGTCGAACGCGAACACGCCACCCGGCGCCAGGTGGCGGCGCACCGCCCGCAGGGCGGCGTCGAGCTCGACGCGGGTGTAGAGGTGTTCGAGGACGTTGAAGGCGGCGATGATCAACCCGAACCGACGGCGCAGCGAGAAGCCGAGCAGATCACCGGCCACCGGTTCGATGCGCGCTCGCAGCGCCGGCGCCAGCCGCGCCCGGCGGTCCTCGAGCGCGGCCAGCATCGGGGCCGACTGATCGAGCGCGAGCACGCGGTGGCCGTCGCGGGCCAGCGGGACGGTGACTCGACCCGATCCGCAGCCCAGCTCGAGGATGTCGCCGGGGCCGCCGAGTACGCGGGCGGCCAGGTCACGGTACCAGCGCACGTCGGCGCGCCGGCGGCGGTACTCGAAGTCGTAGAGTGCCGCGTCGGCGTAGTGCTCGCGGGCGCCGAGGTCGACCGCCATCAGGTGGTCGGCCAGTCGGGGCGCCGATCGCCGGCCGCCAGGGCCACGGCCAGGCCCCGAAGCCGAGGTCTTGCGCGGGCTCACAAAGGCGAGGCCGGCGCGGGCGTGGCGGTCGGCTCGCCTTCACGCCGGCGGCGGCCACCACGGCGCCGCCGGCGCCGCTTGCGGGGCTCGTCGTCGCCTGCCTCGCCCGGCTCGCCGTCGCCAGCGGGCTCGGCGTCGTCCGCTTCGCCGTCGTCGACCTCGCCGCCACCGGAGCTGGCGATCGTGTCGCCACCCACACCCTGAGCGGCGGCGAGCAGGCCAGCCAGCAGCACGGCGTCCTCGAGCGAGTCGCGGCCCCCGTTGGCGTCGACCGCAACGTTGCGGGCCCGGGCGGCGGCGACCTTGCGAAGGCCGAACAGGATGTACCGCATGCGTTCGGCGTCCCGGCGGGCGATGCGGAGCTGATCGACCAGCGGCTGGCCGATCTCGAGGATGGCCTGGTTGGCGTCGCCGGCTCGCGAGCTCGGCGCGACGATCGTCTCGGCGACGAACGCGCCGATCAGCGTGCACGCGGCGAGCGCGTTGGACACGTCGTGGCCGCCCCGCACCAGGAGGTCGAACTGGTCCAGCGTCGCCCAGGCCAGCGCGCGTCGGCGCAGCATTTCGGCTGGATCGGTCAGGAACGCCAGCCGCAACGGCACCCGGCGGGCCTGCGCCGGGTCGACGTCAGCCCACACCCGGTGCCAGGCCAGCTCCTCGTCGTCGAGCACGGCGTCGGCGGTGTCCGCTTCGGCTTCGGGGGCTTCGTCGACCGGGCCGTCGTAGAGCGCCGCCAGGTGCGAGGAAAGGATCTCGAGCAGGCCGGTCTCGGCGAGCAGCTCCAAGGATCGGCGCGCCGCCCCGCCGCGCAGGAGGCGGTAGACCTCCTCGACGACCCGGGGGGCCGCGCACTTGCGAATCTCGCCCCGCTGGCGCAGCAGCGCCGCGTAGGTCGCTGGCTCGATCGTGAAGTCGAGCCGGGCCGCGAACTTGATGGCGCGCAACATGCGCACCGGATCCTCGCGAAACCGGACGTCGGGCTCGCCGATCGTCCGCACCAGCTTGGCGTCGAGGTCGGCGAGGCCATCGACGTGGTCGATGACCACCTCCTTCTCGACGTCGTAGAACAGGCCGTTGATCGTGAAGTCGCGGCGGACCGCGTCCTCCTCCTCGGTGCCGAACACGTTGTCGCGCCGGATCAGGAGGTCGGGCGCGTCGCTGTCTTCGTCGTCGCGCGGGTTGGCGCGGAAGGTCGAGGTCTCGATGATCTTGGGGCCGAAGAAGACGTGGGCGAGACGGAAGCGGCGCCCGATGATGCGGCAGTTGCGGAACAGCGCCCTGACCTCGTTGGGGGTCGCGCTGGTCGCGACGTCGAAGTCCTTGGGTTGACGGCCGACCAGCAAGTCGCGGACGCAGCCGCCGACCAGGTACGCCTTGTAGCCTTGGCGGGCCAGCCTTCGCACCACCCGGTCAGCGTCAGCATCGATTCGCGAGCGATCGAGAGCTGGCATGTTCAGGACCCTGGGTAGCACGCCGGTCGATCGGGGGGCACGAAAGCGGACGGTGAAAAAAAAACCGCAGCGGCCATCGGGGGGGGTGAGGCCTGCTGCGGTCGCCAGCGAACGCCAAAGCGTGCGGCTCCCTATCTATAAGGCGGCCAGCTGGTGCGCACAAGCACTATTTCATCATCACCGGAAAAAACACCCTTCACTTGGTGCCCGGGGGTACAGGCCAGACCAACATGAGATTGCATCACGCTGAAATGATTACATGAAGTGGTAAGACCGCGATTCCGTTCCAGACGGAATCAGAGCCACTCCCGCTCCGGATTACTCGGCTTCCAGCCGCACTTCGCCCCACGGATCGAAGTACGCGGCCGTGTCCTCGGCGAGGCGTAGGGCGTCGGTGCCGATGAGGGGTACGTAGCCGTCGACGACCACCATGACGCTGTAGGTACCCGGCGCCGGTACCGGCTGCTTCAAGTAGACCTCGCCGCTGGTCCCCGAACGGCCCCAGGCGATCACCATGTCGTCGAGCCGGTTGACGTCGACCTTGGCGGCGCTGACCCCGGGGCGGAGCACCATGAGCAGCGCGCCCGGGATGGGTTGATCGTTGGCGGCGTCGACCACCCGCGTCGAGATATGGATGCCCTCGGCCTCGGCGTTGATGGACAGCGGCTCGATCTCCACCGACGTGCGGCCGTCGCGCGGCACCCAGCCGGCGCGGACGATGGCCAGCAGCGCGCTGGCGGCGGCCAGGGGCCGCACCAGCCCCTGCTTGGTCATGGTGCCATCGGCGCCGGTGCTGCGCCGCTGCGCGGTGGCGACCCCCACCAGGTCGCCGGCGTCGTCGACCACCGGTCCGCCGGAGTTGCCGTGCGACAGCGAAGCGTCGGTCTTGATGTAGTCCTTGCCCACTGTGCCGTCTTCGCTGGTGAAGCCCTCGACCAGGCCCTGCAGGATGGTGAGCGAGCCGCCACCGACATCCGGATAGCCCAGCACCCACAGCCGCTGGCCCGGTGACAGGTCGGTGCGCGGCGCGCCGACCAGCGCCGGCCACGTCGGTCCACCCGACGCGGGTGACCACGGCCGGCCGTCGAGATCCATGTCGCACTTGAGCAGCGCCAGATCGAGATCGGGCTGCAGCTTCGACGCCGAGGGCCGGCCGGCGCACACCAGCCGGGGCGGCTGGTTGGTGGCGACGAAGCGACCGATCACGAAGACGTCGTGGAGCTTGTCGTCGCTGCGGTCGAGGACGTGGTGGTTGGTGAGCACGGAACCGTCGGCGCCGACGATGACGCCGGAGCCACCACCGACGGCGCGCAACCGGCCGTCGACGACGTCGGCGACCAGCACCATCACCGTCGACGAGAACCGCCGCGCCACCGACTCCGGGTAGGCCGGCTGCAGCCGGCTCGATTGCGGCACCAGCGGCATGCCGGTGTGCGACGCGACGCGCAAGGTCGGCGCGATGATCGACTCGAGCTTGGCGACCCGGCGCGGGCTACCGTAGAGCGTGACCGCGTACAGGCGGGTGCGGTCGACGGTGGCCAGCTCGACGGCGTGGCCGACCCGGGGCTCGTCACCTTTTTCCGCCGCGTAGGCGTAGCGGAAGTTGGTGCGCAGCCAGTCGTGGCCGGCGATGGTGCGCACGCGACTGGTGTCGGCCCCGTACAGCTCGCCCCAGCGGGTGCGGCGATCGAGCTCGAGGCTGGCGATCACGTTGCGCCACATCGTCGACGCGGCCTCGATGCGCACCTCCATCCGGACATCGGGATCGAGCGTCGAGGTGTAGACGACGTGGTAGGGCAGCTCGGCGTCGGCAGGCCGCGGCTTCGGTGGCGCGGCGACGATCAGCCGCGGGGGCGCGGCCGTCACCTCCTCGGGGGCGAGCCAGGTCGCCGGGCGAGTGAAGCGCAGGCCGCGGGTCTCGAAGACCTCGACCGTCGGCTCGACCATGCGGCGGTGTCCGAACGCGGCGGCAGCGACGACCACGGCGGCGAGCGCGATCACGATGAAGTCGTGGCGGTGGTACGGCGACGTCGGGCCGAGCGCGTACGCGACCTGGCGGGTGACGTCGACCATCGCCGGGCCGATCGTGGTGGCTCGCCGCCAGGCCCGACCGGCCAGGGTCTCGTCGTCTTCTTCCCCCGACAGCGGCATCGATCCGGCCGGATCGGGTTCGCTGTCGGCGCGCGGCGGGGGCGGGTCGGGTTCGCGGTCGGCGCGCGGCGGAGGCGGGTCGTCGTCCGTGCTCATGGCTCGGCGTCCTTGCGGAAAGGAGAGTCGGCGAGCAACCGCTGGACCAGCAGCATGAGGACGGCGAACACCGCCACCGCGACCGCGGCCGCATACAAGACGCCGCGCCAGGCGTGCTTCGAGAACCCGCTGGTCGTGACCCACTGCTCGACCAGGGCGAACTGGCCATTGAGCGCGGCGGCGGCGAGCAGGCCGAGGAAGAGGAGCACGCCACGGGACACCGGGCGGCGGCGCGTGAACTTGGCGCGACCGAGCACGTAGCCGAGCCAGCCCGCAAACGAGGCGTGGGCCAGCGTGGTCACCACGGTCTGCGCCGCGCCCGTCGACAGGTAGACGCTGCCGCCCAGCCCCTGCAGGCGATGGTAGTTGACCCACACCGCGAAGCCGGTGCCGACCGACATCATGTACACCACACCATCCATCGGCTCGTCGAACTCGGGCGAGGTGTAGATCGTGTAGCGGACCGCGGCGTACTTGCACAGCTCCTGGGCCAGGCCGATCACCAGCACCGAGTGGACGATGTGATCGAGGGTGAAGGGCTCGAGGCCGTGCTGGCCGAGCTGGACCGGTGGCGCCACCTGGTAGATCAGAAAGTCGGCCAGCGGCGCGGCGACCAGCGCACCGAGCAGGAACACGCCGGCGACGAAGTGCATGGGCTCCGGCTCGTGCCGATCCTGGAGATAGAAGAACGCCAGCCACAGGCTGGCCGGGATGCCGGCGACCAGGAGCGCGAGCGGGGGCGCCAGGGTCACCGGCCCGTCGAGGCCGATCAGCTGCTCGACGATCCAGGCCAGCCCGACGAAGGCCAGGAGCCCGCCGACCAGCGCCAGCTTGGAGCCGACCAGGAGCCGGGCGCGGCGCAGGGACCAGCGCGGTAGCGCGCGACGGAGCGGGGCGGACACGGCCCTATTGTAGAACGCCCAGGGCCGGCCAACGAATTACGGGCCACGCAAGCGCGAGGAGTGGCGGTGGGGTGTAGATTTCGCGCAACGATGGCCAAGAAGTCCGCCGACGAACCGATGCTGAGCTTGCCCGAGCTGGCGGCGTACCTGCACCTCGACGAGAAGACGGTCTACAAGCTGGTGTCGACGGGCAAGCTGCCTTCGGCGGGCGGTGAGCGGACCTGGCAGTTCCGGCGCAAGGACGTCGATGGCTGGCTCGAGCGCGAGCTGCTCGGCGAGGACGAGGCGTTCGTCGACATCCCCGACGGCATGATGTTGCCGCTCGAGGATCTGCTTCCCGACTCGGCGATCATCATCGACCTCAAGGCGCGGACGCCGGTGTCGGTGATCGAGGAGCTGGCCGGGCGAGCGTACGGCAACAACTGGCTCACCGACAAGCCCTGGTTCGTCGGCGCGGTGGTCGAGCGCGAGTCGTTGTCGTCGACGGCGATGGAGGGTGGGGTCGCGTTCCTGCATACCCGCGCCAAGGACAAGGGCAAGATCGTGCGCCCGTTCCTGATCGTCGGTCGGTCCTGGGAAGGCATCGAGTTCGGCGCCCCCGACGGCCGGCGCACGTTCCTCTACTTCCTGATGGGCCTCAAGTACGACAAGTTGCACCTGCCGATCCTGGGCCGGCTGGCGCGCGCGCTGCGCAACCCGCAGACCATCGCCAAGCTGCGCGCGCTGTCGTCACCCGACAAGCTGCGCGCGCTGCTCCTGCGTGAGGACGAGGCGGCCCGTGCCGGATACGTACCGGACATCCCGACCCAGCCGTTCACGCCCAAGCTCGACAAGCAGATGCGGCTGCGCTCCATGCGCCGGTTGCAGCAGCAGCGCGTCAACGACGAGATCCTGGCCAACGCACCGCCCAAGAAGAGCAAGGGCAAGGGCAAGCCGCGCGGCAAGGCAGCGCTGGCGGCGGCAGCGACGGCAGCGGCGGTGGCCGCGGCGGCGCCGGCAGCGGCGACGGCGGCGGCGGTGGCGAAGAAGCCGGCGGCCAAGCTGAAGAAGAGCTGACCGTCAGGCCGCGACCGCGGCTGGATCGGCGGCGCGCGCGCCGCGGCGGGCGAGATCGGCGGTCTCGCGGGCGGTGCCGGTGTACGGCACCCGGGTCCCCATCACGAGGTCGAACCACGGCTTGGTGACGCACCAGTTCTGGTGCTGGTCGGGCCCCATGTGGTGGTCGTAGTGCCACGGCAGGTGGCGGCGCGCCCATTCCGGATCGACGTGCGAGCGCTTGTGGACCCGGTGATAGTTCCAGATCGACCACCACACGGCGGCGGTGAAGAACGGCGCCACCGGCAACAGCGGCAGATGCAGCGCGGCCGCGGCGGCCAGGCCGATGACCTCCTTGGTCTGCGGGTGCCAGCCCAGCAGGCTGCGATGGTAGCCTGGGTCCGCGCCACCCTGGCGGCGGGCGGCCTGGTGGTGATCGTGGAAGTGCCACGAGAACGGCGCGCCCTTCTTCATGCCCATGCCGTGCAGCAGGTACTTGTGGGTCAGCCACTCGCCGGCGTTGGCCCATAGCAAACCGAGCGGAATTCCGATCATGTTGACGGCCTCGTAATAATCTGACCAGACAGTCATACTATCCGGAGATGCCTTCGTCCACCACCAAACGCAGCGGGCGTGCGCCGCGCACGCTCGCGATCGGCACCCCACGGGTGCCGCGGCGGGCGGTGCCCAAGCAGCGTCCTGGTCAGCCGGGTGGTCGCCGCGACGAGGCGCGCCGCGAGCGCGTGCAGGCGCTGTGCGCCGCCGCCGTGCGACTGTTCCTGGAGCGGGGCATCGACGGCGTCCGCGTCGAGGACATCACCGCCGCGGCGGGCGTCGCCAAGGGCGCGTTCTACTACTACTTCACCGACATCGAGGAGCTGACCGCGACGCTGTTCACGCCGGTCGGCGACGCCACCGAGGTCGCGTTCCGGCGTTGTCGCGACGGCCTGGCCGAGCCGAGTGGCGAGCTGTCGTCGGTGTACCAGCGCCTGGCCATGGACCTGGGCATGGTGATGGTCCAGCACCTCGACGTGGTGCGCCTGTATCTACAGGAACGGCGCGGGCCCGACCGTGGCGCCCGCCGGCCGGTCCGGGCCTGGGCCCGTCGCCTCGAGGACGGCGCGCGCTGGCTCACCGAGGAGGCGCGCCGATACCGCGTGATGCGCGATCTACCCATCGCGGTGGTGGCGCACGCGGTGCTGGGCGCGGCGGAGCAGGTGATGAGCGCGGCCCTGGCCGGGGACAACCTGGGCGACCCGGCGTCGGCGGTCCGCCACTTGATCTCGCTGGTGCTGGACGGCACGCGCGGCACGCCGGGGGCGCCGCCGCGCTGAGGTGGTACGGTGGGATGGTGGGCAGTCTCCATGTCGGCTAATCCGCTCTACCGGGACATGTCGTTTCGGCCGAGCCCGCGAGCCGAGGTGGCGCTGGCGTGGTCCGAGCTGTCGCTCTATCTACCCGACGGCCGCTGGCGACAGATCGAGCTCGACGGTTCGAGCAACGAGATCCGCGATGCCACCGCGCGGCGGCGCTTCGTCCGCATGATGACGATCGAGTGGGGCTTCGAATCGGCGGCGGTGATCACGCCGCCCGATCGCGGCGCGATCGCGCCCCGGGTCGCGCAGTTGCCGTCGGCGCCCGACGATGCGGCGGTCGTCGAGGCGGGCGTGTTCGAGACCCTGGCCGACTGGATCTCGACCAGCGGGCGGCTGGCCGGCCGGACGGTCGAGGAGCTCGCCCGCCTGGCGTCGATCGCGACCGCGCCGTTCGCGGTCGCGATCGGTGAGATCGCGGCGCAGGTCGCGCGCGATCTGGCCCGCCTGGCGCGCGGCCCGCTGCGCGGCGCTGGCGACGTGCTCGACTGGTTGCAGCCGCTCCAGCTCGCGGCCCGCACCTCGCCCCGCGCCGAGGATGCGCTGGTCGCCGCGCTGGCCGCGTGTACGGCGGGCGGGGACTGACCGGTTGGGGCTCTTCCGACAGCCGAACGAGTTCTCGTGCGGACCCTACGCACTCAAGCACGCGCTGACGGTCCTCGGCGTGATCGCCGATCCGGTGGAGTTGACCCGCCTCGCCAAGGTCTCGTGGCAGTCGGGCACCGACGAGGTTCGCCTGGCGCGGGCGGCGCGGGCCCACGACTGCACGTTGCACCTGGTGCGCAGCACCGACGCCGACCTGGGGCGCCGCGCGCTGGTGCGGACGCTGCGCGACGGGTACCCGGTGCTGGTCTGCGTCGACGACTGGGAGCACTGGATCACGGTCGTCCACCACAGCAAGGGACGGTTCGTCGCCCTCGACTCCAACCGCGAGCCGGTCGTGATCGTGCTCGACTGGGCCGCCCTCCACGAGCGCTGGATCTTCCGGGACCACGAGCTCGATGGCTCGCCGGTCAGCGTGTACGACATGTTCCCGGTCCGGCCGCGCGCCCGCCGCAAGATGCGGGCGCGCTTCGAGGTCGCGCGGGCTCACAAGCTCCGCCGACCCGAGAACCGGGACCTGGCGCTGTGCTGGGACCAGTATCTCGAAGATCTGCTCGAGATCTGCCGGCCGCGCTCGCCGCACCACGTCGAGCCGATCACGCTGGGCGAGCTGGTCCGCCGCCATCGCGACATCCTGGTCAACCGGGTCAGCTACTGGCACGGCGCGATCGAGCGCGACGAGGTCCGCCGCGTGCTCCGCAACTTCCGCTTCGTCGCCGACACCTACGCGATGGTCGTCCCGGCCGGCCACCAGCGCCACGCGCTCGCCGATCTCGCGATCCTGCTCACGTTGTGGACCGCCGGGAAGACCCCGCCCGGTCCGCTCTACGCTCCGCTGGAGCGACCCAAGAAGAAGCGCCGCCATGGCACGAAGAAAAAAACGTAGCGAGCGCGTGCTCCTGCTGTGGAACCACGTCGGCGAGGACGAGTACGAGGCCATTGCCGAGCGCGGCCCGACCGAGCTGCCGTGGTCGCCGGGGCGCAACGCCACCGAGGTCTCGACGGTCCAGGACGAGATCGACGACATCAGCAACGCGCTGGCCGTCGCCGGCTTCCGGACCCGGACCGTCAACGTCGCCGAGGACATCGACACCGTGATCGATGCGATCCGCAGGTTCAAGCCGCACGTGGTCTTCAACCTGATGGAGTTCTTCAACGACAAGGCCGTGCAAGAGGCCTACATCGCCGGCCTCTACGAGCTGCTGGGCGTGCCTTACACCGGTGGTGGGCCGCTGTGCCTGCTGACCTGCCAGCGCAAGTTCCGAACCAAGATCCTGCTCGAGTCGCAGGGCGTCCCCACGCCGGCCTACGTGCGCGTCGACGCGCTGCCGGTGCCCAGGGACCATGGCCTTCGCTACCCGCTGATCGTGAAGCCGGCCCGCGAGGACGCCTCGGGCGGCATCCACACCGCCTCGGTCGTCAACGACCACGACGCGCTCGTCGAGCAGGTCCGGATCGTGCTCGAGGAGCACGAGCAGCCGGCGCTGGTCGAGCGCTACGTCTCCGGTCGCGAGATCCATGTCGCGATCCTCGGCAACTCGCCACCCCAGGTGCTGCCGATGCTCGAGTTCGAGTTCGAGGACAACGATGACGGCGGTCCCCAGATCCTCAGCTACGAGGCGAAGTGGGACCCGATGAGCCCGGACTTCTACGCCCTCGACGTCCAGGTGCCACCGCGGCGGCTGCCGCGCCGGCTCGGCAATCGCATCGAGAAGATCGCGCTCGCGGCCTACGCCATCACCGGCTGTCGCGACTACGCGCGGGTCGATCTCCGCATCGACGACGACGGCAATCCGTTCGTGCTCGAGGTCAACCCCAACCCCGATCTCGCCCACGGCACCGGGTTCATGCTGTGCGCCGAGAAGTCGGGGCGGACCTTCCAGAGCACGATCGTCGAGCTGGTCGACATGGCGCTGTCCCGCGGCCCGTCGCGGCTGCGGTCGGTGCCGCGGACCGTGACCAGGAACGCGAAGCCGCGCGCCCCGCGGTAGCGGCACGGGCCGCGCTGGCGGGCTCGATTTTCGGGTAGTCTCGGGGGCGAAATGGGGTCTCGCCATGGCCAGTACTGACAAGCGGAAGCAATCGCTGTACTTCCCGGAGGACATGCTCAAGGAGATCCAGCACGAGGCCGCTCGCCTCGATCGCTCACTGTCGTGGATCGTCCAGCAGAGCTGGAAGCGGGCCCGCGACCGGCTGCGGGAGATCCCGGCCAGCACCGACGAGGGCCCGGCGGAACCAGGCAGCGAGGAACGCTAGTCAGTTGCCGCTCGGCTTGCGGACCACGAGCGCCTTGAACTCGTGTGGTACCAGGCCCATGAGGCGGTCCTCGATCTTGTCCCAGCGCAGCTCGCCGATCTCGGCGAGGTCGAGCTTGCCGGCACAGCGCGCGGCGAGCAGCTCGGGCGTGTAGCCGATCTTTGGCAGGTCGACGCCGGCGTCGGCGGCCAGCGCCCGCAGGGCGCGGAAGTGGCTGCGCGTGGTGGCCAGGCCCTGCAGCGTGCGGTCCATGTCGATCAGGTCCATCACGAAGTCGATGGTGCCGGTCAGGTGCTTCGCGTAGGCCGCCTGCAGCAGGTGGCCGAAGTGCGTCGACAGCTCGGGATGATCGAGGTGGGTCGACAGCCGCGGCCACATCATGCGCTCGCCGAACTCGGTGATGACCGCGGTGCCGTCGGGCGCCAGCCAGCGGGTGACGCGGAGCATCAGCTCGAGCGCGCCGGTGAGCAGGTAGAACGGCTCGGGTGCGTCGGTGAGGTGGATGCCGAGCTCGGCGACCAGCTCGCCGGCGCGGCCGAGGGTGGCCAGCTTGGCCGGATCGACCTCGCCGCCGCCGTCGGCGTCCATGCCGACCGCGGTCCGCGAGTGCTGCTCCGCCGGCAGGTCACCGACCATCTCGTTGGCGATGATCAGATCGAAGCTGTCGCTGGGCAGGTCGGTGGCGAGCACGTCGCCCTCGCGCACGGTGACCGGCAGCCCGGCGGTCCGCGCCCGCTGCGCGGCGGCGAGCGCCGGCGCGATCTCCTGGATCGTGTACGTGACCTCGAGCCCACGCGCGACCAGCGCCTCGCAGGCGGCGCGCGCGACGAAGCCGAGGCCGGCGCCGATCTCGAGCACGCGGATGGCGCGGGTCGGCAGCCGGCCCTGGGCCGCCAGCGCGTCGACCAGCGCGGCGCCGTAGGTGCGGCCGCGCAGCGCCGGGTGCGGCTCGCGCAGCAGGTGCGACAGCGTGGTCTCGCGGTGATCGAACTGCGCGTCAGCGTCGGCGACGTCGCGGTAGTAGTCGTCGGTGACCACGTCGCGGGCCGGGGTGTCGAGCGGATCGCCGGGTTTCCACGACCGGTACGGCATCGTCGACCCCAGGTACCGCGGGGCCATCGACGGGCGCTTGGCGAACATCGAGGCCGGGAACGCCGACAGCTTGATGGCCTGCACGTCGGAGTGCGCCAGCCGCTGCACCAGCGCGGCCAGCTTCTTGCCGTCGTGCTTGGCGCGCAGCTCGTTGAGGCGGATCTCACCGTCGAAGGCATCCCACATCACGGTCTCGGCGGCACCGAGCTCGACGGTCGTCACCGGGCGATCGCCCCACGCCGTCCACAACGTGAGCCGGTCGCCGTGGCGGCGCCACACGTTCCACTTGGCCTTGAAGGCGATCATCGGCCAGATGCCGGCGACCTCGTCGTCGTCGGGCTCCATCAGGCAGGCGTGCTGATAGAAGATGTCGACGAACTGCTGCGGCGGCTGGCCGTCGAAGGCATCGGCGAAGCGGGTGCAGACCTCGGTGGCGTTGCTCGGAGCCTCGAAGGCGGCGAGGAACGCGATCAGGTCCGGGCTCATCTGGAGCAGGTACCCGTAGAGGTCGTGGTAGAGGTACACGGCGCCCTGGTGAGCGAACGTGGACAGATGGCGCGAGCGGCGCAGCACCTCGGGCGACGCGTTCCCCTGGATCATCGGAGCGTTGGTACCATGGCGCCGCCGCCATGACCTACCTGTTCGAGACCGAGGAGCACGCCGCGCTGCGCATCCAGGCCCGCCGCTTCGCCGCCGAGCACATCGCGCCCCACGCCGCGCGCTGGGATGAAGCCGAGGAGTTCCCGGTCGAGCTGTACCGGACCATCGCCGCCGCCGGGCTCACCGGCATCGGCTATCCAGAGGAGGTCGGCGGCGCCGCCGGCGATCTGGGCCACGTGCTCGCCGTGTCGGAGGAGCTGGTGCTGGCCGGGACCTCGGTGGGGACGGTGGTCGGGCTCGGTAGCCACGGCATCGCCGCGCCGCCGGTGGTGCGGTTCGGCACCGACGAGCAGAAGCGCCGCTTCGTGGCCCCGGTGCTGCGCGGTGAGGCGATCTGCGCGCTGGCCATCACCGAGCCGGGCGGCGGCAGCGACGTCGCCGGGCTGACCACGCGCGCGGTCCGCGACGGTGACCACTACGTCGTCACCGGCGCCAAGACGTTCATCACCTCGGGCTGCCGTGCCGACTGGGTGCTGGCCGCGGTGCGTACCGGCGGTCCCGGTCACGGCGGCATCTCGTTCCTGGTCATCGAGAAGGGCACGCCGGGCTTCCACGTCTCGAAGAAGCTGAAGAAGACCGGCTGGTGGGCGTCGGACACCGCCGAGCTGGCCTTCGATGGCTGCCGGGTGCCGGCCGCCAACCGGCTCGGCGCCGAGCACGGCGCCTTCCCGATGATCATGTCGAACTTCGCGAGCGAGCGCCTGATGCTCGCCGGTCAGTGCGTCGCGATCGCCGAGCTGGCGTACCGCGAGGCGAAGCGCTACGCCAAGCAGCGGGTCGCGTTCGGCAAGCCGATCACCGGCTTCCAGGTCATCCGCCACAAGCTGGCCGACATGGCGACCAAGCTGGCGGCGGCGCGCGCCCTCACCGGCGAGGCCGCCGTGCGCGTGATCCGCGGCGAGCCGGCGCCCGGGCTGTGCGCGATGGCCAAGAACGCGGCCACCGACATGTGCTCGGCGGTGGTCGACGAGGCGGTGCAGATCCACGGTGGCATGGGGTACATGCGCGAGGTGATCGTCGAGCGGCTGTACCGCGACGCCCGCCTCTATCCGATCGGTGGCGGCACCCGCGAGATCATGAACGAGATCATCTCCAAGACCGAGGGTTACTGATGGGCGCCGCCAGGCGCGAGATCACGGCGTTGCCGACCGCCGTGGCCACCGTGTGGTGAGCACCCGGTGAGCATCCCGCGCGCGAGAGAGGCGGCACCGTCGTTGCCGCTGGCGGTGGCGGTGTGGGGCGCCGGCTCGGCCGCGCTCGCGCTGTCGCTCAACGCGCTGCGCGTCGACGTCGAGGGCTGGCGGCTCGGGCACAACCAGCGGCTGTGGACGCTGTTGACGCTCGGTGGCGCGGCGCTCGCGATCGGCTCGATGATCGCCGCCGCCGCGGCAGCGCTGTCGCTGCTGCGCGCGCGTCGCTCGGCCGGTGCGGCGCTGACCGTGGCGGCGTTTGGCGGCGGCGCCCTGGTCCTGGTCGTGCAGCTGGTCGCGACCTGGAGCTGGCCCTTGGACGTGGCGTCGCGCGGCTGGCGCCTCGACGCGCTGGTCGTCGGTGACTGGGTCCGGTGCGCGGTGCCGGTGCTGGCCACGATCGGGCTGTGCGCCGCCGGCTGGGCCGATCGTGGCGTCCGCCTGATCGCGCCCGGCGCGATCGGCGCCGCGCTGCTCGCGGTCCCGCCGCCGCCGCTGGTCAGCTGGGCCCACAGCTGGATCGAGCACGGTGCGTGGCGCTGGGACGTCGACGCCGGGGCCTACGTGATGCGCCCCGACGGCCGGATGTGGATCGTCCCGGCGTTGATCGCCGTCGGCGGCCTGGCCTGGGCCGCGGGGACCGCCGTGCTGGTGCTGCGCCAGCCGGCCGTACCCACCGACGCCGTCGCGCCGCGATCGCCGGCGCCGGCGCTGCGCCGCTTCGCCGTGGCGTCGGTGGTGATGCCCATCGTCGCGGTCGCCGCCGGCCTGGCCATCGCGCTGGCCCAGGGTCAGCCGGCATCCGAGACCCGGCTGCTCGCCGTCCTCATCCCGGTCGCGGTCGGCGCCGCCAGCGCGCTGGTCGCGCTGTCCCTGCTCGCGATCGCGGGCGCCGATGTCGCGCCGGCGGCCAGCCGGCGCTGCACCGCGGCCGCGATCCTGATCCTGTGGTGCGTGGCGGTGGTCGCCGCGCAGACCCTGTGGAGCCAGCGTCCGGAGGCGCCGTCGCGCTTCTTCACCGTCTTCGAGGCGCCGTGGATGCCAGGGATGGTCGGCGCCGCGTTCGCCGTGCTGGCGCTGCTGTGCATCGCCTCGGCGCTCGCGGTGGTGGCGCGCCAGGCCCCACCGGCTGACGCGCAATCGCGTCAGACCGGAGCCGGGCCCCGAAGCCATCGTTGGGCCGGGCAGCCAGCGAGCCGTCACCAGGGCATCATCGTCGTGCTGGCGCTGGTGATCGGCGCCGCCACGGCACCGTGGGTGCTCGGGTTCGGCACCCGCGAGCTGCCGCTCGACCCGCTGCGCGTCGCCACGCTGGCGTCGGCCGCCATCATCAACCTCGGGTCCTGGCTCGCGCTGGCGCGCACGGCGTGGCGACTCGCGGCCGCGCTCGACCGAACGTGACGGTTTTCGGTTAGGGTCCCGGCATGAAGCTCAAACTCGCAAGCGCGGTGGTGTTGATCGGCTGTTCGGGCGGATCCAAGCAACCGGACAAGCCGACCCCCGATGTCACCGGCGACACCGCCGACACCGGTGGGACCGGCGACACCGGTGGGACCGGCGACACCGGCGCAGTCGCCAAGCCGGCGCCACCGCCATCGCCGCCCGATATCGGCGGCTACGCGCTCATCGCGCCCTCGGCGCTGACCTATGCGCCGCTCAATCCCGACGGGCCAGGGCCCGAGCTGGCGGTGTTGCACGGCGACGCGACGTCGGGCGGCGCCTTCTTCCTCAAGGTGCCACCGGGCGGCAAGTCCGGGGTTCACACGCACACGTCCGACTATCACGCCGTCGTGGTCAGCGGCGCGCCGCGACACTGGCTGGCGGGCGGCGAGAAGAAGGCCAAGCCGCTGGCGGCCGGGAGCTACTGGTTCCAGCCCGGAACCCAGGCCCACGGCGACGACTGCACCGGCAAGGAGCCGTGCGTGCTCTTCATCATCATGCCGGGCGCGTTCGACATGACCGCGACGCCCAAGGCGAAGGCGCCGGCGACCGGCAAGTACACGCTCACCGCGCGCAAGGACGCCAAGTTCGCGCCGCTCGATCCCACCCATCCCGAGGGCGCGAAGGGGGCCTTCGTGCATGGCGATCCCAAGACCGGCCCGGTCGGATGGCTGATCGAGGTACCGCCGGGCGGCAACTCCGGGCTGCACAGCCACACCTCCGACTATCACGCGGTCGTGATCGACGGTGCGCCGGCGCACTGGCTGCCGCACGAGACCGGTGAGGGTGAGCCGCTCGCGCCCGGCACGTACTGGTTCCAGCCCGGTGGCTATGACCACGGCGATCGCTGTACCTCGACCGAGGCGTGCCACGGATTCGTGTTCATGGACAAGGCGCTCGACTTCAAGCCGGCCGCCAAGCCGTGAGTGGCCGGTCGGCCGGTCAGTAGCGCATCCACTCCAGACAGCACGGACCGCGCAGCTGGTTGGTGTACTGCGAGGTCCCGACCGCCTCGCCGATGCACCCCGACACGGTCGCGAAGGTCGCGGTCCCGACGACGTTGGGCGTCCACGAGCGTCCCGGGTTGGCGAGCCCGGCGCGACAGATCGCGGCGCGCCACTGGTGCAACGTGCACAGCCGAGCGCGGAACATGCCATCGCAGAAGTCGTCGGCCTGATCCCAGTTCCCGACGATGCCGACGTCGTAGCAGAGCGTCGAGGTCGCGGTGTCGATCTGGCGCATCCCGCTCGGACAGCTGGCGATGCTGGTCGGCCCGGCTGGCCCTTGCGGTCCCGTCGATCCGGTCGATCCGGTCGATCCGGTCGATCCCGTCGCGCCGGTCGATCCGGTCGCGCCGGTGAGGCCGGTCAATCCCCGCGGCCCGATCGCACCTGTGGCTCCCGCGGCGCCGGTTGCGCCGGTGAGGCCGGTGGCGCCGGTGAGACCGATCGGTCCCTGGGACCCGGTCGCGCCCACGGCGCCGGTGGTACCGGTCGCGCCTGCTGAGCCGGTCGCGCCGGTGAGGCCGGTCGCGCCGGTCGCGCCGGTCAGGCCCGTCAATCCGAGCGGCCCGATCGCGCCGGCGGCACCGGTGGCGCCAGTCGCTCCGGTCGCGCCGGTGAGACCGATCAGACCCTGTGAACCGGTCGCGCCGGTGGCGCCGGTGAGACCGATCAGACCCTGTGAACCGGTCGCGCCGGTGGCGCCGGTGAGACCGATCGGTCCCTGTGACCCGGTCGCGCCGGTGAGGCCGATCAGTCCCTGCAGTCCGCGGGGTCCGGTCGCGCCCGCCGCGCCGGTCGCGCCGGTGAGGCCGATCGTGCCCTGTGACCCGGTCGCGCCGGTCGCGCCGGTGAGGCCGATCGTGCCCTGTGACCCGGTCGCGCCGGTCGCGCCGGTGAGGCCGATCGGTCCTTGTGCGCCGGTGGCGCCGATCGTCCCCTGTGACCCGGTCGCGCCGGTGGCGCCGGTGAGACCGATCGGTCCTTGTGTGCCGGTCGCGCCGGTCGCGCCGGTCGCGCCCTGCGGACCGACCAGGCCGGTCGGATCGCCGACCCATCGCCCCTGGGCGTTGATCACGGTGCCGCCGCCGACCGAGACCGTGGCGGGGTGGATGTCGCCGACCACGTCGCCGGCGAGGATCGCATACGGCACGCTCACCAGCTCCTCGCGTGGGGTCATCTCGGGGTCGGCGGCGATCCGGATGCCGAGGTACTTCGGCGTCCCGTCGAGCATCGGCAGCGCGACCGTGCCACCGAGCCCGACGATGAAGTAGCCGTCGTCGAGCACGACCGCGTGGCTCTCGGTCCAGGTTGCGGTTCCGCCGTTCGGCACATCGTAGAGCGAGAACACCATCGCGACGTTGCCGGCGACCGGCTGCCGGCTGGCGTCGAACAGGCGCCCGGTCTGGGTGAGGAGCGCGGGCACGTCGCCCTGATCGGCGTGGGCGTTCGGGGCCACGAGGAGCAACAGGACCGCGGCGACAGATATCGTGGTGAGCTTCATGGCGATTCCTTGATCACGTTGATCGCGTGCGTGCGAGGTCACGGTTGCGTGGCTCCGGTGATCCCGCCGCGGCGCTGATAGCCGGGTGAGGACGACGAGCCGTCGCCGCTGCGCAAGGTCCCGTACAGCGTGTAGTTCGGGCTCGACGCCTTGACCGCGCCGGTCACCGTGCCGGTTCCGGGGTGCCCGACGGCGGCGGCATCGGCGGCGGCATCGACGCCAGCGTCGACCACCATGCCGTCGAAGGACGGCGCATCCAGCGGCGGCCCGGCGTCGGCGAACCGCGGCGGATCGCCCTTGCACGCCAGCAGCAGCGAGGCGCCGATCAGGAGGAAGGCGAACCGGTTCATCCGGGCCATCCTCACACCATCGCGGCGTCGGCGTCAACGCGGAACTGCGCGGGAGCCCGACGATGCCGACCGTTGCCACGTCGGGTGGCGTCGCGATGCCCCGGACGACCCCGGAGTGACCGCCGCGGCGGTCACCTGACCGGCGCGGCGGACGTCAGTGAGCTGCAACCGCCCGCCACGCCTGGTGGCGGCGACGGCACGCTGCCTGCTTTGGGGTTGGTCATGACCAACCTGCGACTCCATGTGCTCGCCGCCGCGTTGCTCGCCGGCGGGTGTGAGACCAGCGACGATCCCGGAACCGACGCCGGTGCCTCGGTGTCCTGCCTCGCCGCGGAGAGCCACAGCGACTTCACGTGGCTCGAGGCCAACATCTTCCAGCCGAGCTGCGGCGCGTTCTCGGCGTGCCACAAGGGTGCCGCGACCGACGCCCTCGGCCTCAACCTCGAGGCCGGCCTGGCCTACGACAGCCTGGTCGGGCAGCCGTCGCTGGCCCAACCTGGCCGGCAACTCGTCGCCGCTGGCGATCCCGCCGGCAGCTACCTGCTGGTGGCGCTTGGTCACCGTGCGGGACCACTGCCGCCCGGTGGAACCATGCCGCTCAACAATCCGCTCCTGTGCGAACCGAAGCTCGAGGCCGTCGAGCGCTGGATCGCAGCGGGCGCGGCGCGCTGAGCCCCGGTGCGGTCACGGCGCTGGTCGCAGGGGCCGGGCTCGCGTGTGGTACGAGGTGACCTCGACGGTGAACGGCGGCGGGGCGCCGCCGTCCTCGCCGATCACCTCGACCTGGTGACGTCCAACGGACAGCTCGATCGGGTTGGGCGCGAAGCCGCGGGCGACGCCGTCGACGACGATGCGGGCCCGTGCCAGCCCGGGGCCGGCGATCTGGATCCAGCCGCGCTCGATCGCCGGCGATGGATCGGCGGTACCGCTGCCGGCGCGCTCCGGCTCACGACCGGCGCGGGCCAGCGGCGCGGGGTGGCGACGATCGATGGCGCCGGCGGCCGCCGGGGCATTCACGGGCGCCGCGGCCTCCGGCGTGAAGGCGGCATCCGCCGCCACCGCAGCATCCGCCGCCACCGCGGCAGCAACCGCCGGGGATGGCTGGAGCGCGGCGCTGACGGCGGCGCCGCGGCCGGCCTCGCGGGTGATCGCGAACCCGGCGGCGGCGGCGGCGGCGACGGCCGCGAGCCTGAACGCCGTGCGAGCGATGCGCGCGCGGCCGGACGCGCGCGGCGGCGGGACGCTCGCCGGTGGCGGTGCGGCGGCGCCGTCGCCCCCGCCGGTGTCGGCGGTCGACCGCAGGCGGTACGTGCGGGGTCGGGCGCCGCGCAGCGAGGCGGTCGGCTCCTCGGGCGCGGCCAGGACCATCTCGACGGCCATCAGCTGATCGAGCAGCGGCGCACGCGGCGCCGGTGCGCGGACGCGCGCGAGCAATTCGCGCACGCGGCCCCGAGCGTCGCGCCGCAGGCGGTTGGCGAGCAAGGGGCCGACCGCCGCGGCGAAGGCCGCGGCATCGGCGAAGCGGTCGTCGAGGCGGGGGGCGCAGGCGCGGGCGATCAGCGCGCGCACGTCGTCTGGCAGGGCCTCCTCGAGGCGCGGCGGCTCGCCGAGCAGGCTGGCCGCGATCGCCTCGGCCTCGGCCAGCGGGCTGCCGCCGGTGAGCAGCACGTGCAGCGTGCAGCCCAGGGCGTAGACGTCGGTGCGCGCGTCGATCCGCCCGCGCCCCCGCTGCTCGGGCGCCATGTACGCGGCGGTGCCCCGCGCCACGCCGGCCTCGGTGCGCGCCACACGACCGCGGGCCCAGGCGATCCCGAAGTCGCCGAGCTTGACGTCGCCGTCCCACGAGACCAGCAGGTTGGCGGGCTTGACGTCACGGTGCACGATGCCCAGCGCGACTCCATCGGGGTCGACGGCGCGGTGAGCGTGGTCGAGGGCGTGGGCGACGTCGGCCGCGATGGCGAGCGCGACGTCGACCGGCAGCTGACCGCCGAGCCGGGCCAGCAGCTCGGCGGCGTCGAGGCCGTCGACGAACTCCAGCACCTGGAACGGCAGGCCGTCGAGGACGCCGTAGTCGAGCACGGCGACGATGCCCGCGTGATGAAGCTGGCTGGCGATGCGGGCCTCGTCGAGGAATCGATCGACCATGCCGGGCTCGACGGCCAAGGCCGCCGAGATGCGCTTGATGGCGACCCGGCGCTCGAAGCCATGCTCGCCCTGCATCACCGCCTCGAAGACCTCCGCCATGCCACCGGCGCCGAGCCGGCGCAGCATGCGGTAGCGACGGCCGTCGCGAGAACCGTCGGCGAGCACTTCGTCGATGTTACCATGCAGGTCGACGATGAAGCGACGTGACGCTCTGGCCGCGGTGACCGCGATCGCTGCGTTCGGCGCCTGTGCTCGCGCGCGTCCCGTGGCGCCGCTCACGCTCGCCGTCCTCATCGACGGCGAGCCCACCACCGCCGCCGCCGTCGCCGGTGACCTCGACAACGGCGAGCTTCCGGGGTTCACGCTGCGCCGCGTCGAGCTACCGCGGCCGCGGCCGACGCCCATCGATCGGACCGCGGCCGCCGTCGCCGCGGCGCGCGCCGCGTACCTCGAGCGTGGCGACTTCGAGGCGTGCGTGACGTCGCTCGAGCCGGTCGGGGTGCCGCCGCTGCTGGCCAGCGGGCGCCGCGATCTGGCGGCGCGCGTGCTGGTGTGGCGCGCCGCCTGCGCGTGGGGACGGATGGCGCGCGCCGAGACCGAGTCCATCGCCGCGCAGCTCGCCGGCTTCGGCCTCGAGCTGCCGCCCGACGCGGGCGCCGTGACGCCCGACGTCGAGGCGGTGCTGGTCGCGGCGCTCGACCGCGCCGGCGCGACCCCGCGCGTACCGCTCACCGTCGCCGGGCATGCCGGCGCCGGGCTGGGCGTCGACGGGCGGCCCGCCGAGTGCGTGCTGCCATGCACGGTCGAAGTGACGCCGGGTGACCACGTCGTCGCCGTCGACGCCGACGGGTTCGAGCCGCTGTGGCGCCTGGTGCGCGCCCCCGCCGCCGCGCCGTTCACCCCAGCGCTGGCGCCGGCGGCGCCAGCGCTGGCCGTGGTGCAGTGGCGGGCGCGGACCGGACGTGGCCTTCGGCCCGACGACGACGACGGTCTGGCGCTCGTGGCCCGGGCGGTCGAGGCACGCCGCGTGCTCTACCTCGGCGTCGGTGCGCGTCTGCGCGGCGCGCTGATCGTCGACGGCGTGGTCAAGGCCCGTGGCGAACGCCCACCGCGCCAGGCCCTGGCGCTGGCTCGCGATCTGACCGTGCGCGGCGGGCTGGTCGATCGGGTACCGCTGCACCGGCGACCGCGCTTCTGGCTGGCGATCGGCGCCGCCGCGCTGGTCGCGGCGACGATCACCGCCGCGATCCTGATCGAGCCGGAGATCCACACCGAGGTCGGGTTCTGATGGTGCGTTGCCTTGCCGTTCGCCGCCGCGCCGGCGCCGCCCTCACCGCCGCCGTGCTGGCTGCCGCGGTGGCGCCGGCGTGCGCCCGCGATCACGAGGTCCGCCTGCTGCTCGGTCCCGATGAAAACACCCTGACCCAGGGCCTGACCTGCCGCGACGCCAGCGGCCAGCTGCTGTCGGCGCGGGCCCTGGTCCAGGGCCGCCTGCGCTTCAACGTGGTCGTGGACCTGCTCGATCTCGGCGGCGACGTCCCCGGATGTCGCGGTGAGGAGCTGCTGACGTGGTGCAACGAGCGCGGCTGCGCGCCGGTGCTGGTCGCCGACGGCCGCTTCTGCGCTCCGATCGACCTCGATGCGTCGCAGAGCATGACCGCGGTCGTCGATGAGATCTACCGCCAGCTCGCCGCCGCCGGCACGGTGGTCCGCGACGGCCCCGACGGCCCGGTGCTGGTCCGGGCGGTGGCGACCACCGCGCCGTGCGCCGCCCTCACCAGCGCCGCCGGCGGCGCCTACCCGCCATTCGACCTCGCCGACGTGTTCGGCTGCGCCTATAGCTGTCCGGTGGTCCTCGACGACGTCGACGAGGTCCAGCTCTCGCTCGACACGCTGTCCGATCGCTGCAGCGCCGAGGTCTTCGCCTGCGCCGCCGGCCCGGGCCAGTGAGTCGTCGCGACCGGGACGCGTTCCGTCACGGCGGACGGCGGTGCTTCTGGATCAGCTCGTTGAGATGGGAGCGCGTCATGCGCGCATGGCGCGCGGCCGCCGAGACGTTGCCCCCGGTTCGAGCCAGCAGCGCCTCGACGTAACGGCGCTCGAAGGCCGCGGTCAGCGCTGCGCGCGCCTCGCCATAGGGAGCGTCGACGTCGACCGCGAGCTGGGCCGGCGCGCTGGCCGGCGCCGACGACTCGAGCGGCGGCGGTTCGCCCATCGCGATCGCGGCCTCGACCAGGTTGCGCAGCTCGCGCACGTTGCCGGCGAAGTGGTGGCGACGCAGCCCGTCCATGGCCACCCGCGAGATCAGCGTGTCGAGCGGCCCGTCCCAGCCGGCGTCGCGCAGGAAGTGTTCGACCAGCAGCTCGAGGTCGTCCGGGCGGTCGCGCAGCGCGGGCGTGTGCAGGGTGACCACGGCCAGGCGGTAGAACAGATCGAGGCGGAAGCCGCCCTGGTTGACCTCGGCGCGCAGGTCGCGGTGGGTCGCCGACACCACGCGTACGTCGACCGGGATCTCGGCGCGACCGCCGAGCCGGCGCAGCCGGCGCCGCTCGAGCACGCCGAGGAGCGCCGCCTGCACCGCCGGCTGCAGCTCGCCGATCTCGTCGAGGAACACGGTGCCGCCGGCCGCCGCCTCGAACGCACCGACGTGGAGGCGGTCGGCGCCGGTGAACGCGCCGCGCTCGTGCCCGAACAGCTCGCTGGCCACCAGCGTCGGCAGCAGCGAGCCGCAATCGACCGTCACCAGCGGTCGGTCGCGGCGCGGCCCCAGCTCGTGCAGTGCGCGCGCCACCAGCTCCTTGCCGGTTCCGCTCTCGCCGGTGACCAGCACCGACACGTCGCTCTGCGCCGCGCGCGCCACCTGGGCCATCAGGCGCCGCATCCCCGGTGATCGCCCGACCAGACCGGCGAGCGCGTCGGCGCCGTGCACCTCGATCTCGACGGCGGCGGCATCGCTCACGCGCACCGTGGTGGCCCCCAGGCGCAGCGCGGTCCCCGGCGGCACGTAGCCGCGCTCGATCCGCACCGCGCCGGCGAGCGTGCCGTTGGTCGAACCGCAGTCGACGACCAGGATGCCGCGCGGCTCGCGGCGAAGCTCGGCGTGGAAGCGCGACACCGTGGGATCGCGCAGCCGCAGGTCGCTGCCTTCGGCGGAGCCGATCGCGATCACGTCCCCGGTGGCGCGGCTGCCGGCCTCCGGTCCCTCGGCGACCTCGCAGGCGAGGCCGCGCACCGGCAGCGACGTCGCCTGATGCGGCGTGGTCGAGTCCATCCATCGCCAGGATACCACCACCGCGCGCCGCTCACTGCGACGCGTAGACGTAGGCCAGGCACATCTCGTCGCCGGTGCCCTCGCCCCAGCGTACCGGGGTGCGGTCATCGCTGGTGTCGTAGTGGCACGTCACCTCCAGGCGATCGCCGCCGGCGACCGGCTGCGGCGTGTCGAACCAGTACAGGTGCTGCCAGTGGAAGCTCCAGTTGACCAGGTCGAGCAGACACGCGTCGCCGCCGACCACCCGACGCACCCCGCCCCCGATCCCGCGCTGGTGCATGTGCATCGCCACGCCCCAGATGCGCCCACCGGCGCCGGGCGGCAGCGCGCGCGCGCCGATGGCGGCGACGTCGGGCTGGCCGGGCAACAGGTCGACGTCGGCGCGCACCGACAGGATGGCAGCCTCGTCGGCGACCGCGGCGGCGAGCGCGAGGTCGACGGTGGTGCGATCGACCCGCCGGTCGGACTCGGCGAGGTTGTAGTGGACCTGCATCACCACCCTGCGACCGCCGAGCATGCGGATGCCGGTGCCGATCGGGAACCGCACCGCCGCGTTGCCCGGCGCCCAGCCGATCAGGAACGACGCCGACGCCGGTCCCGGACCGCCCGGGCACGGATACCCCAGCGCGAGATCGCCGGCGTCGCGGCCGAGCGCGTCGGCCTCGGCCGCCGCGTCGGGCAGCGCGAACACGATCACGTGATGCACGACGGAGCCGTTGCCGGGCCGGACCTGGAACCCGGTGAGGAACTGATCGGCGGCCAGCCCTGGATCGACGACGAAGCAGCGGTACTCGTCGTCGACCGATTGGGTCGGCAGGTAGTCGGCGCCGGGATCGAGCCAGGCCTCGACGCCGTCGAGCGCCGGCGGCGGCGGCGGCGGCGGGGTCGCGTCCGCGGGATCGCCGGCCGCGTGCGCGCCGTTGGCCCATGCCACCAGCGTGCTGATCTGCGCATCCGTCAGCCAGCGGTTGCCGTGGTAGGTGCGGCAGGCGCCGGAGTCATCGGCGTAGTACGGGGGCATGATCCGGTTCATGACCGCGAACGCGATCGGCGTGTGCTCGGCGGCCAGGACGGCGTCGTCGTAGCCGGCCAGCGAGAACGGCGCCAGCCGGTCCTCGTCCGCGGCGTGACAGTCGACGCAGTTCTCGGCGAGGATCGCGTCGACCTCGCCGTAGTACACGGGCGACGGGACCGGCGGCTCGCTCGACGAGCAGGCTCCGAGCGCGAACACCGAGAGACAGCATGGGATACGCATGGGGCTCCTTGGCGGTTGGTCGCCACCTGCCGCCGCTGCAGGCGCCGTGCCGGCGATGCCGCCAGCCCCGGCGCGGGCTTCGGCGTGGTGTCGTCCGCTCACCCGGTCGAGGCGTCCGGTCGAGCGGTCACCCGCCAGCTGGCTCGACGGCGGAACGCCGCCTTGCGTCCGGTCGTCGACGGCACGAGCGCTGCAGTGACGACGCGCATGACCCGACACCCTGGCTTCTCGCTGTCCTTGCTCGTCGTCTCCACCATGGCCTGCAGCGATCCACCGGACGACCTCGGCGTCGACGGCGGGCCCGATCCCGACGGCTACGCGCCCCTCATCGCCGGCGACTGGACGCTGGCGCCGGGCACCGAGGCCTACCGATGTGTGCGCTGGACGGCGCCTGGGGACCTGCTGCTGGCGGCGGTGCGGCCGGTGGCGCCGTCGGGCACCCACCACGTCGTCCTCATGGTCGGCTCACCCGACGCGCCGGACGGCGACCGCGAATGCACGAGCGCGCTCGAACAGCCGATCGTCTACGGCGCCGGGCTCGGCACCGACCCCTACGTGCTGCCGGACGGCGTCGCCATCAAGGTGCTGGCCGGACAGCAGCTGCTGCTCAACCTGCACCTCTACAACGCGTCGTCCGAGCCGCTGAGCGGACGCTCCGGCGTCGACGCCGTGACCGTGACGCCCGATCGCGTGACCCACGAGGCCGGCGTCGTGCTCGCCGGCAAGGCCGACGGCCTCACCGTCGACGTCGGGCGCACCACCCAGACCGGCACCTGCACCGCCCCGGGACCGTCGACGGTGTTCGGGTTGGTCCCGCACATGCACCAGCTCGGCGTCCACATGACGGTGACCCACCAGAGCGCGGCCGGCGCGCGGACGCTGCTCGACGAGGACTTCGCGTTCGATCGCCAGCTCGTCCACCCGATCGCGCCGGTCGTCGACGTGACCCGAGGCGACCGGCTGGTGGTCGAGTGCACCTACGTCAACTCCACTGGCCGCACCGTCACCTTCGGCGAGAGCAGCGAAGCCGAGATGTGCTTTGCCGTGCTGTACGTCTATCCGCCGCCGGCCGGAGTCCAGTGCACGCGGTAGCCGCGGTCAGCCCGGCGATCGCGGCGCGCGTTCCACCTCACGCGGCGCTCACCACGACACGACGTGGTACTCGCCGTCGGGCTCCCAGCAGGTGTCGGTGCCACGAAACGCGGTGCGGACCAGCACCAGCCGACGGCCACCGTCGAGAAACGCCTCGGTGAGGGCGGCCGGGTTGTGACAGATCTCGTCGGGCGGCGCGCCCTCGTACATCGGGCGGTCGGCGGCCAGCCAGGTCGACATCAGGCGATCGACGACCACGGTGCCCCGCTGCTCGATCACCAGGTGACCGTCCTGGTCGAAGTGCAGCCCGACGTCGCCGTCGCTGGCGTCCCAGGTGCTGGCGTCGATGAAGCCGTCGCCTTCGCCGCCGGCGGTGAGCGCGGCGGGGCGCAGCGGCATCCAGCCGATCTCGACGTTGGTCTGCGCCAGGTACGCGTTGTGGTCGCCGAGCTCGGGCGCGGCGGTCGTGGCTTCGGCGGCATCGGCGGCCAGCACCACCTGGGCGTGGACCTCGGTGTCGGTGCGATCGCGCACCACCAGCGTCAAGTTCGGCATGCCGCGGCCGCCGTCCTCGCGCCGCCAGGCGGCGATCACCCGCGAGCCGTCGGCGGCGACCGCCGGCAACCCGGTGGTCGTGAACTCGCCGGCCTGATCGGCCGGGATGCCGCCCGACCACGCGATGGTCGGCGCCGGGCCGATCGAGCCCGGTCCTCCGCTGTTGCCGATCGCCGGCGTGGTCGACGAGCCGCCGCAGGCGACCAGGGGACCGAGGACGAGGGTGACGAGGGCGAGCTCACGCATGGCTGACATGTGGCGTCCGCCGGCCGGGTAAATCAAGCGCATCCTCGAGCCAACATCGGCTTACCCGCGCGCCGTCGCAGCGGGGTTCCGGGATAGAGTGCGCGCCAGAGGTACTCCGGGGACACATGTCCGAGCAGCCGTATCCCACGCTCCCGACCAAGCTCGACCGCCGCTCCGTCGACTACGCCGCCAACCACGCGGTCAATCGCGGCGCGGTCGACAAGCTGGTGGCCGCGCTGCGCGAGGCCACCGTCGGCGGCGGTGACAAGTACACCAGCCGCCACCAGGCCGCCGGCAAGCTCCTGCCCCGCGCGCGCGTCGAGCTCCTGCTCGATCGCGACTCGTACTTTCTCGAGCTCTGTCCGCTGGCCGGCAAGGACGTCCCCGGGCACGCGCCGGGCGCCAGCGTGATCGGCGGCGTCGGGCTGGTCTCCGGCGTCGAGTGCCTGATCACCGCCACCGAGGCCACGGTCAAGGGCGGCGCGATGAGCGAGATGAGCGTGTGGAAGTCCGGCCGGCTGTCCGACATCGCGCAGCAGAATCGGTTGCCGGCGATCTCGATGACCGAGTCGGCGGGCGCCGATCTGCCCAACCAGTCCAAGATCTTCGTCCCCGGCGGCCGCGGCTTTCGCGATCTCACCCGGCGCAGCGAAGCTCGCGTGCCGACCATCTGCCTGGTGTTCGGCAGCTCCACCGCTGGCGGCGCCTACATCCCGGGCATGAGCGACTACGTGGTGATGGTCAAGCAGCAGGCCCAGGTCTACCTGGCCGGTCCGCCGCTGGTGAAGATGGCCACCGGCGAGGACAGCAACCACGAGGAGCTGGGTGGCGCCGAGATGCACAGTCGCATCTCGGGCGTCTCGGACTACCTGGCGACCGACGAGCACGACGCCATCCGCCTCGGCCGCGAGATCGTCTCGCATCTCGGCTGGAAGAAGGCCGCCACGCCGCTGCCGCGCGCCGTCGAGCCGCCGCGCTACGACCCCGACGAGCTGCTCGGCCTGGTGCCCGCCGATCCCAAGGTGCCGTACGACGCCCGCGAGGTCATCGCCCGCGTCGTCGACGGCTCGCGCTTCAGCGAGTTCAAGCCGCTGTACGGTTCGACGCTGGTGTGCGGCTGGGCCCACGTCCACGGCTTCCCGGTCGGCATCCTGGCCAACAACGGCATCCTGTTCTCGGAGTCGTCGCAGAAGGGCGCCCAGTTCATCCAGCTCTGCAACCAGCAGAGCATCCCGCTCCTGTTCCTGCAGAACATCACCGGCTTCATGGTCGGCAAGAAGTACGAGCAGGAAGGCATCATCAAGCACGGCGCCAAGCTCATCAACGCGGTCTCGAACTCGACGGTGCCCGCCATCACGATCATGACCGGCGCCAGCTTCGGCGCCGGCAACTACGCGATGATGGGCCGCGCCTACTCGCCGCGCTTCCTGTTCACGTGGCCGTCGCACAAGATCGCCGTGATGGGCGGCAAGCAGCTGGCCGGCGTGCTCGACATCATCCAGCGCGACGCCGCCGCCAAGCGCGGCGAGGTGGTCGACGAGCAGAAGCTGGCGGTCATGCAGAAGATGATCGAGGCCCAGATCGACAAGGAGTCGGATCCGTACTTCGCGACCGCGCGCATGTGGGACGACGGCATCATCGATCCTCGCGACACCCGCACGGTGGTGGCCATCGCGCTGTCGGCCTCGTACACCGCGCCCGTCGAGGGGACCACCTCGTGGGGCGTCTTCCGTCACTGAGCCGACCATCGTCACGATCATGACCACCCACCACACCCACGCTCCCGTCACGCCGCGCGTGATCCGCCGCGTGCTGGTCGCCAACCGGGGCGAGATCGCCTGCCGGGTGCTGCGCACCTGCCGCGACATGGGCCTCGGCACGGTCGCGGTCTACTCCGACGCCGACGCCCATGCGCCGCACGTGGAGCTCGCCGACGTCGCGGTGCGGCTCGGTCCGCCGCCGGCCCGCGACAGCTACCTCTCGATCCCGGCGCTGCTCGACGCCGCCCGCGCCACCAACGCCGACGCCATCCACCCCGGCTACGGCTTCCTGTCGGAGAACGCCACGTTCGCGCGCGCCGTCGCCGAGGCCGGGCTCACGTTCATCGGCCCGTCGCCGATGGTGATCCACCTGCTCGGTTCCAAGCGCGAGGCCAAGCTGCGCGCCATGGCCGCCGGCGTGGCCACGGTGCCCGGCTACACCGGCGAGGATCAGGAGGTCGCGACCCTGGTGCGGGAGGCGGTCGCGGTCGGCTTCCCGCTCCTGGTCAAGGCGTCGGCCGGCGGCGGTGGCAAGGGGATGCGCATCGTCCGGCGCGCCGACGAGCTGACCATCGCGATCGAGGCCGCCAAGCGCGAGGCGTCGAGCGCGTTCGCCGACGACACCCTGATCCTCGAGCGCTACGTCGAGCGGCCGCGTCACGTCGAGATCCAGATCCTCGGCGATCACCACGGCACGCTGGTCCACCTGTGGGAGCGCGAGTGCTCGATCCAGCGCCGCCACCAGAAGGTGATCGAGGAGGCGCCATCGCCGGCGCTCGGTCCCGAGCTGCGCTCGGCGATGGGCGCTGCCGGGGTCGCGGTCGGCAAGGCGGTCGGCTACACCAGCGCCGGCACCGTCGAGTTCATCCTCGGCCCCGACGGCAAGTTCTACTTCCTCGAGGTCAACACCCGGCTGCAGGTCGAGCACCCGGTCACCGAGGCCACCACCGGCCTCGACCTGGTTCGCGAGCAGATCCGGATCGCGCGCGGCGAGCGCCTGGGCTACGACACCGCGCCGCCCCAGCGCGGTCACGCCATCGAGGTTCGCCTCTACGCCGAGGATCCGGCGGCCGGCTGGCTGCCGACCACCGGCACGCTGGCCGCCTTCGAGCTACCCGACGCGCCCGGCCTGCGCGTCGACACCGGCGTCCGGGCCGGCACCGAGGTCGGCATCCACTACGACCCCATGCTGGCCAAGGTCATCGCGCACGCGCCGACCCGCGCCGACGCCGCCGGGTTGCTGGCGTGGGCGCTCGAGCGCGCCACCATCGCCGGCGTCACCACCAATCGCGACATGCTGGCCCGCACCCTGCGCCACCCGGCGTTCCTCGCCGGCGAGCTCGATACCCACTTCCTCGAGCGCCACCCCGAGGTGGTCGCCGTGGCTGCGGATCCCGTGGTCCTCGCCCGGGCCGCGATCGCCGCCACGCTGTGGCAACACGAGGTCGGGCGGCGGGCGCCGCGTCCGTTGCCCCAGGTCGAGCCCGGCTGGCGCAACGTGTGGCACCTGCCCGAGCGCGTCACCTGGCACGCCGGCGAGCACGCCATCGTGATCGGTTATCGCAACCTCGGCGGCGGCGCGCTGCGGTTCACGCTCGGCGTCACCACGCACGAGATCCGGCTGCTGGCCGCCGACGATCGCAGCGTGCGATGGCAGGACGGCGCCATCGCGCACTCGGCTCGCGTCCTGACCACCGCCACGGGCCTGCATGTCGCCGGTGACGGCTGGTCGGCGAACCTCGTCCTCGAGCCGCGCTTCCCCGAGCGCAAGGCCGAGGTCGCGCCGGGAGGCCTGGTCGCCCCGATGCCGGGCAAGGTCGTCAAGGTGCTGGTCGCGGTCGGCGACACGGTCGAGCCGGGCGCCACGTTGCTCATCCTCGAGGCGATGAAGATGGAGCAGCCGGTCAAGGCCGGCAGCGCCGGCACGGTCTCGATGTTGACGGTCGGCGTCGGCGATCAGGTCGAGGCCGATCAACTGCTCGCCGTCGTCACCGCTGCGTAGCGCTCGGTCCACCGCATGTGGTTCAGCGGCGAGAACGCCCCTGACCGAGTGAAAGCCGCCCTCGCCGGTCAGCGGTAGGTGACGAGGTAGATGTTGTACTGGTACCAGGCAAAGCAGGTGGCGGCTCCCCAGCTCGTGGGCAGCGGGGTCGCCCAGGTGTGCATCTTGTTGCAGTACGCATCCGCCACCGCCGCCGTCGTCTGGCTGAGCGAGACCATGTCGCTGAGCTTGATGGCCAGCCAGTAGGTACCGGGGCTGAGGGTGGTGCTGTCAGGCACGTCGTACTGGCCCAGGCTGGCGGCGAACGGACCGGAGCTACCAGGTTCGGCCTCCCGGGGCAAGCGTCAACGGCGAGGCGCCTTATGTCCGCCAAGTTCGATCGCGGTCGCGAGTCATGGCCAGCACGCCCAAGATTCCTCGTCGGTGGGACGTGCTGGCGAGAGCACTCGGGCAGATCGGCGGAAGCGGCGAACATGTCGGTGGTCTCCCTTGCTACTCTGCGACGATCCACGAGTCGTCGTAGCCAAACAAGTCCAGGTCGAGTGGTTCGCCGTCGATGTCGAGCGGGTTGTTCAGATAGTGGCCGTCAGGGAGACTGAACCTGGACTGGCCCGTGACGGCCGTGAACCCGATCGCTTTCTCCATCTCCTCAAGCGCCGCCTTCAACCGCGGGGCGTTGAGCGCCCGGATCTCGGGCTGGGCGCGTCCACGAAGGTCGTAGGGTAGCCAGGCGTCGCACCATGTCGAGACCCAGATGCTGGCCCCCATCAGCATCAGGGCACGCACTCCCACGACGTCGGGAAGACGGCGACCTACGTTCCCGGTGAGGATCAATCCCGAGCCTCGAATGTCGACTCCGTTCGGGATGACGTCGGGCCAGTCGCGAGCGATGTCTTCGAGGATCGCCTGAATGGCCAGCGCTGACGCGACCTCGCACTCGAGCTTCGCGGGCACGCCAGCGGAGCGCGTCCGCGGAAAGTCAATGACGAGCCGCTCTGGCACCAGCAGCTCTCCGTCACCCAGCGCCCTCAGCACGGCTGGCAGCTGCGCCGTCGCCCAGGTGAATTCATCTCGTTCTGTTGACGGTCGTGGCACGGCGTCCCGGGAGGGAAACCACCAGTCGCCGATTGAATCTGTCCCTCGATGGATGATCACGATGCCTCTGTTGCGGGGGTGTACAGCACGCGGCGTCCGTCGGCGGCGACCACCTCGACCTCGATGCCGAATTTCTTCACACGGCCCGACAGCCGTTCGGCACGCTTGTTCACGTCCTGGATGCTGCCCTCCCTCAGGTAGATCACCACCCGTCGGCTCGATGCGGGTGCATCCGTCAGTTGTTCTCGGCCCTTCTCCAGTCCCTCGTCGAGTGCCTTGTCGAGGTCGGTGGTCCTCGGGCGATACACCTGCGTCGCGAGTTCCATGTTGCCCTGAGCATCGAGAACGGCGACGTCGGCGTCGAAGTGACCTGGGCCTCCGCGTCTGGTTCCCAACGATTTCCTCCCGAGTGCGAGTTTCTTGCCCCTGTTGGCCGGGGTGTCAAGCATGCGCTGGGCCTCGAGCAGCTCGGCCAGGAGCCCTTCGTGGTCCGCCACGGTCGCAGGCAACAGTCGGCCGACGGCGTCATCGAACCCTTCGCAGGCCTGGAGTCGCGGGTCCTGGAGCATCCGGCTCAGATCGGCACCGTAGGGTGAGGTCTTCAGCGCTGCGATCGATTTCCCGATCCGGTGCTTCTTGTTGTGCGGGTAGTGCCGCTCCATCAGTGCGCGGATCGGCGCTTCGTCGTGCGGGGCGAAGGTCCCTGCCGACGGGAACGCGTTGCCTGTGCTCTCGACGGTGCCTGCCGGACCAGTGCCTTCTCCGAGTTGCTTCGGCGGCGGCCCGCCCAGCTCGATCTGCTTCGGCGGCGGGCCAGCCGGATGCGCCCCCTGGCCGTCGGTGGTCGGCCGTGGCTCGGCACGTGCCGCCTGGCCGCCGGCGTTGTCGACCTCGTCGCCGAGGCCCTTGACTCCGTGCTTGGCGCCGAGCTCGTCGAGCTCGCGCAGCACGTCGTCGGCGGCGCTGGCAGCGGCGCGGGCGGCCGTGAGCTTGGCGCGCAGCGCCAGCAGCTGCTTCAGGCTGGCGGCGCTGGCGCCGCCAACGGCGAGCCGGAGCCAGAGCGGCCGCAGCTCGGGTGCGTACGTCGAGACCGACCTGGCCATGTCGAGGGCGGTGTTGCTGGCGACGCCCGCGACCTTCCACTCCTTGTACTCGTTGACCTGGGCGCGGAGCTCGATCGCCAGGCTGACGGCCTCGGCCGCCGCCTTCGCGCCGAGACCGACGCCGGGCACGAACGACACCACCGACAGCGCGATGCTGAGCGCGCTCAGCACCGAGTCGGCGAGCGAGCCCTGGTTGGCGGCCTCGTAGAGCTCCTTGGCGGCCGCGGCCCGCACCGAGCCGGGTGGCACGTGCATCTGCTGCTTGGTCAGCTCGACCACCGGGCCCATGCGCAGCGGATCGAGCTGGTCGGTCCTGATCGCGGCCCGCGTCCGGAGGATGTTGCCGAGCTTGGGGATGGCCTGGCGCAGGATCGACTGCTCCATGCCGGCGCCCTGGCTGGTCATCCCGCCCAGGCGGTCGGCGTCGGCGCCGTGCTTCTCATGGCGGAAGGCCATCAGGATCGGATGCTCGATCTCGGCCGCGACCCAGGCATCGGCGAGCAGGGCCCGCACCGACGTCGACGTCCGTGCGCCCTCGATGGCATCGCGGTGAGCCCAGTCGGCTTCGGTGAAGTTCTTCTCGTCGCGCTCGAGCCGGTCGGCCTCGGCCTGAAGCTTGCGCAGCTCCTTGACGAGGAGGGCGAGGTTGGCCTGTTCCTGGTCACCCTTGCGCTTCTCGGTGGCGCGCTCCCTGCCGTCGCTGAGCCCGCGCCAGTCGGCGATCAGCTGGTCGAGCTTGCCAGGATCGCGATTATAGCCGTCGGCCGCGTCGAACAGGCGGTGCTTGCCGCCGACGAAGCCGTGTTGCGCCAGCGCGGCCTCGATCTCCACGGAGCTCTGGTCCAGCATGCCCATCGCGGTGTGGCGGGCCTGCTCGCGGAACTCGGCCTTGAACGTGGTCGCTTCGGCGCCGATCGCGGCGTGCTGACCCTCGAGCGCAAGCCTCTGCTCCAGATTGCCTCCGCGCATGCCCAGCGCCGCCTTGGTCGTCAGCGCGCCGTGGTCACCGCCGGTGCGGTACGCGCCCTCGAGCTGGGCGCGGGCGCCGATGCTGGTGGCGCCGACGCCATGGCGCCTGCCCGCGGCCTGGGCGGCGTCGAGCTCCCGCGTGTGGCTGCCGGCGCGACCGGACTCGCCACGTTCGAGCTGGTGCTGGTACTCGGCCCACTCGATCGCGTCGCGCTCGTGGGCGAGGTCGCGGCGCTCCTGGCGGCCGAGCGTGCCGCTGAGCCGTGCCGTCAGGTCGGCCTTGAGCGCGCGCAGCTCGCTGTCGGACCTGTCCTCCAGCGCCTTCACCCGCGCACCCATGTTCCGGGTGGCTCCGGTGCGCACGCCGCGTGGCGTGCGCGCGATCTCGAGCGGGCCGGGCGTGGGCGCGGCCGCGCCGTCGGCCTCGTGCTCGCGGGCGTCGGTCGGTGAGGTGACCGCCAGCGCGCTCAGGTCGACCGGCGCCGCGGCGTCTTGCTGCTGGGCGACGTGGGTGAGCTCGTGACCCATCAGCGCCCGGTCGGTCGGGCTCTCGCCCGCGCCCATGAAGACGCGATCGCCGACGGTAAAGGCGCGGGCGTCGACCGCCGCCGCGGCGGATTCCGCGCCCGGGCCGGTCACCACCCGCGCGCCGGCGACGTCGGCGCCGATGTCGTCGCTGTAGCTGGCCGCGTCGACCAAGGGCTCGCCGGCCTCGCGCATGAGGGCGTCCGTGACCGGATCGCCGGCGGCCGCTGGCTCGTCGTCGTTTTCGTGGGCCTCACCAGCGGCATCGCCATCGAGGACTTCGCTGTCGTCCTCGGCATCCCCGGGCTCGGGTTCGCCCCAGCTGAAATTGGCGCGATCGTTCCTGCGGTGAATGACCGCCGCCGCCCTCGACTTCGCGGCCATCCGGGCGGTGGTGGCGTCATCGGCCGATGGTGGCAGCGCGCGCCCGGGGCGCGCCGGCAGGCTGCGCGTCGTCGGACCGCCGCCGTCGCGCGCCGGCGATGCCGACGACGCGTCGCCCGTCGGCGCCGTGCTGTGCGCTCGGTCGCCGTCGGGTGGGTCGCGGTGCTGGTTCATGAGCGAATCGGTGCCCGGTCCTGGGCCTTCACGACCGTCTTGTCGGAGGGCGGGCACGGCGGTTGCGGATT
Organism: Myxococcales bacterium; assembly: GCA_947483555.1. Lineage (GTDB taxonomy): Bacteria > Myxococcota_A > Polyangia > Haliangiales > Haliangiaceae > UBA2376. The sequence goes on along the minus strand of CANKMW010000044.1, from coordinate 19,084 downwards.
ATTTTTTGCGCGTCGGTTCTCTCAAGATACGAGCGCGATCGGGCAGGCGTTCCCTGGAATCGGGCTGTGTTCGTCGAGCACCGAATATCAATGATCTCGCCGCGCTGCCACCCTCGGACCGCACCTCTCGTCGCCCCGGCGCGATCGTCATTCAGCCCGCAGAGGTGCTGGCCGTCGCCGTCGGGAATCTCGAGGCCGATCAGCTGCTGGCGATCGTCAGCGCGGTCGCCTGGAACCCGGCGAACCGGTCAGTCGGTCGCGGCATCGGTCGGCGTCGCGTCGACGCCGGCGTCGATCGGCAACGCATCCGGGCACGCCGCGATCGGCGTCGGCAGGGCGGTGGGCGAGGTGTCGGTGACGCGGATCGCGGCGAAGGTCGAGCCGGTCAGCGACAGACCGCCGGCATCACCGCCCAGCGACCCGCACACCAGATCGGCCGAGATGATCGTCGCCTGCAGGATGCCGTTGAGCTGCAGCGCGGAGCCGCTGAAGGGGTTGCCCATGCCCGGCAGCAGGCCAACGATCGGCCCCATGAACGTGCCGTCGGCCGCGACCAGCCGATCGGCGTCGAGAAACGGTGGCGGCAGCATCGAGCGGTGCGTCGTGCAGGCCGTGCTCACGCACAGCGGCACGGCGCTGGCGTCGAGCGTGCCGGTGTCACCGGTCACGGTCAGATCCCACGTGATCAGGAGCTGGACGTACAGGTCCGGATCGTTCGCGGTCTCGAACGCGGCATGCGCCGCCAGCAGGAACGTGCCGTTGATGTCGAAGATGCTGCTCGGCGGCCGATCGATCGTGCTGGCGTCAGTGAAGCCCACTCGATCCGCGAACTGATCGAAGCTCCCCTTCGCATCCACGCAGCCGCCCGCCAAGGCTCCCCCGACGATGACCGCGAGTTTAAGCATGGCTGGAAAAATATAGCTGTTGCCTCTTCCGGGTCAACAGCTTCGTCAGCCGTATTTGGGGCTACAACCCTAGCTAGTTCGGGCAGTTGGCGACAGGCGGCGGCAGGTTGGCAGCGGCCGTGTCCGTCACGCGAATCGCTGCGAACGTCGAGCCCGCGAGGTCGAGACCGGCGACGGTGCCGGTGACCGATCCGCAGACGGTGTCTGCGTCCAGGATCGTGGCGTTCAGCAGCCCGTTCATCGGCTGTTGCGAACCGCTGAGCGGGTTCGCGCCACTGGGCAATGTCCCGACGATCGGCTGCGAGAACGTGCCGTCGGTGGCGACCGGGGCGACGTTGGTGATCGCCGGCGGGATCATCTCGCGCATCGGTGCGCAGGACTGGAACGTGCAGAGCGGTATGTAGCTGCCATCCAGCGTCGCGGTGTCGCCATCGATCAGCGTCCAGTTCACCAGCATCTGCATGTAGTAAGCTGGGTCGTTCGCCGTCTCGAACCCGGCGTGCACCGACACCAGGAACGACCCGGTGATGTTGAAGATCGAGCTCGGCGGGCGATCGACCGTATTGGCGTCCGTGGTGCCGACACGGTCACCGAAATCGTCGAAGCTCTTACCCGCGTCCACACACGCGCCCAGGCTACAAACGAGGGCCGCCACGCTCATCCGGGTTGACATGCGTTTCAACATGACTGAAAAGGTACACCAGCCCTGAGCGGCCGTCAACGTCTAAGTTATTGAAAGGTCAGAGAAATAAATGTTGCGCTCACCACATCTGCTACGTGCGATGTTCAGTGTTGCTGTAATCAGCTCCACCGCCCATGCGGGTGGGTTCTCCACCGCACGTTTTGGAGGTGAGCGAACCCACGCTGCGTCAGATCAGGTAGGGACGATCTATTACAACCCGGCTGGATTGGCCTATGGGCACGGAACCCGTGGGCTCATCGAGGGTCTGTTCGCCTACCGGACGATCGAATACGACCGCGCCGTGGGTGCGATCGACAACCCCGGCACCGGGACGCCCGACGACGCCATCGCGGCGAACTCGGGCAAGGCGACGCTGGCCAACACGCTGGCCAGCCCGTTCCTCGGCATCGCCACCGACGGTGGCATCGAAGGACTGGGCGTCGGCGTCGGGTTCTACGTGCCGTTCGGCGGTCAGGCCAAGTGGGACACCAATGAAGCGTTCCGCGACAACGCGACCTACCCCGGCGCGGTCGACGGGCCGCAGCGCTGGTCGGCGATCGAAGGCGAGCAGCGCTCGATCTACATCACGCTGGCGGGTGCGTGGCGCACCAGGTCTGGATCGTTCGCGATCGGCGGCGGCGTCAACGTCGTCTCGAGCAGCGTTTCGCTGATCCGGGCCCGCAACCTCAACGGTAGCGACGATCTGGTGGCGGGCGCCGTGCAGACCGAAGGCCGCAGCCTGGTCGAGGCCAAGGGCGTCGACCTCGCCGCCTCGGTCGGCATCATGGTGAAGCCGACGCCGTGCTCGCGGGTCGGAATCTCGTACCAGTCACAGCCGGGCTTCGGTGAGATGTCGCTGGCCGGCACCCTGACCAACAAGTTCGGCACCGGTCCCGAGCTGCCGTCGGCGATCGAGGTGCGGCAAGCGCTGCCCGACGTGGTTCGCGTCGCTGGCGAGTGGCGGGCGTTCGCCAAGGCCGCGCTGCACCTCGCCATCGATTACCAGCGCTGGTCGGCGTACAAGAACACCTGCATCATGAGCGAGGGCGCCACCGGCGCGTGTGAGGTCGCGGCCGACGGCAGCACGACCGAGGCTGGCATCCTGGTCAACGTGCCCCGCAACTGGCAGGACACGTACACGGTGCGCGGCGGCGGTCGCTACTTCCTCAGCGACGTGCTCGAGGTCAACGCCGGGCTGACCTACGACACCAGCGCGATCTCGTACAACGCCCCCAAGGACGACTCGATGGACCCGTCGCTGTTCGACATGAACAAGCTGATCGGCCAGGCCGGCGTCGGCTGGACCGGCGGCAAGGTCGGCGTCGCGTTCACGCTCGGCCATGTCTATTACTTCGACCGCACCGTGCTGCCGCGCGCGGTCGATCCGCTGGCACCGAGCCGCAACCCCGACATGGCCGGCACGTACAAGTCCGCGGTCACGTACGGGCTGCTCGGCATCAGCGTCTCGATCTAGACGTCGATCGCGTCCCATGTAAGAGAGGCTGCCCATGCGTCATTCGATCACGATCCTGCTGACCGCGCTCGCCATGATCCTGGGACTCGCGGCGTGCATCGATGCTTTGGAGGCACCTGCCGACAAGCTGGGCACGACGACGCTGGAGCTACAGCAAGGCCCTCCGCGGATCATCTCGACGTCGATCAGCCCGCCTGAGTGCCCCTGAGCCGCGACGCCGTCGCGACGACGATAGCGACGCAGGTGCACGTCACCATCCAGTGCGAGTAGCGGAAATCCGGCGCGGCAGCGCCGATGAGGAAGCTGAGCTGGTAGAGCAATGCGGCGGCGAGCAGCGCAGCAAGCTCGCGGCCCTTCTGCAACGCCGCGTCGACCAGCAGGATGATCGCGAGCACGGAGTAGAGCCAGGGGCGGTACAGTGGCCCGTCGCCGAGGTGGTCACGATACGCGCTGCCGACGCGGCGTTGCAGCGGAGAGTGACGATGCGCATGCCCGATGCGCGCCAGTTGGTGCTCGTTTCCGGCGAGACTCTGCGCGACGGGCTCCCACGTTGGCTGATCGGTCAGGCCCATCAGCCCTTGCATCACGGCTACGCGATGGCGCAGGTACGCCCTGGGATGGTCGGTGACGAGCGACCACCAAGCGTGGCTGACGGCGCGACGACTGGCCGCGTCGAGCGGCTCGTCGAAGAGCGGTTCGCCCCCATGCTTGATGTCGAACCAAGCTCGCGACGAGTACGAGTCACGGGCGATCCGTTGAATGTCTGCGTCGCCGCGGAACCCGGTGCCGGCGAGCGTACGCCGCAGCTCCTCATCGGAGATCGAGTCAGCGTAGCGGATGGTTCCTGTGATGTCCATGAGCGCGAGCGACCGGTACCAGGGATGATCGTGACGGCGCGTCAACGCGCGGTTCGCACTGGTGGCGAGCAACGCGATCGCGATCGTGAGCCCGGCCGTGACCACGATGCGCCGGCCGCGCTGAAAGCCCCACGTGCCCGCCGCCCAGAAGACGAGGAACGGTAGGGCGACGACGCCGTTGTCGCGGACACCCGCCGCGAGGAACCAGAGGAACAGACCGAGCAGACGCGCGCATCGCGACGGCCGAAGCACCAGCGCAAGACCGGCGACGAGGAACGCCGCCATCTGTGCGTCCTTCCACACCACGGCCATCGGCGTGAACACCGGCGGGAACAGCAGGAGCAGGCTGGCCGCCCAGGCCGCCGCTTTTTCGCCGAGCCAGGTTCGCAGGACGTGGAAGAGGCCCCATAGGAACAGCACGCTCTGGAGGACGAACATCCCGAGCGGCCCCGCGATGAAGATCTCGATCAACCACCAGTACGCCGTCATCAGCGGCGGGTGCCAGTCCGAGAACTGCCCCGTTCGCACCTGGAAGATCTGCTCTCCCGAATCGAAGTTCATGTAGCCTGGGTAGGCGTACGCGAACAGCATGCACCAGCTCGCGACCAGCGGCACGCGACCGTCCACACCACATCGAAGCGCTTTCTTCAGGGAAAACACGTGCTCAGGCCGCTGGAATCATAGAGTAACTTCAGGCTCTCATAGAAGTTAGTGGGGTGGATCCGGGTCGAGGGGCGGCTGACCTGGAAGGAGCCCGGCGTCTCGGAGATCAACTGGCGGCTGGTCGGCAGTCGCTGACCGTCGGGCTTGGGCTCGGGCTCGGGCTCGGGCTCGGGCTCGGGCTAGTCAGCGCGCCGTCACCAGGGTCAGCTCGGCGGTGGCGCGCGCGATCTCGGCGGCCAGCGGATCGCGCAACGCCGCCGCCGCGGCGATCGGCGAGCGCTCGATGGTCTCGGTGAGCTCGGCGGCGCGCACCGCGCCCACCATGAGCAGCGCGGCGCGCAGGCCGTGCGCGGCGCGGTGCAGATCGTCGCCGCTGCCGGCCCGCAGCGCGAGATCGATCGGCTCGAGCAAGGTCGGGGCGTGGGCCAGGAAGGTGATGGCGACGGTGCGCGCCAGCTCGACGCGGCGACCGACCCGCGACATGCGGAGCTCGTGATCGATCGGACCGCGAAGCTCACCGGCGGTGGCGCGGGCCAGCAGGGCGTCGAGGGTGTCGGGATGGAGTGGCTTGCGCAGGTAGGCATCCATGCCGGCGGCGGCCGCCGCCAGCTCGCCGTCCTTGTGTGCCGACAGCGCGATGATGGGCAGGCGCGGCGCGCCGGCGGCGTGCTCGGCGGCGCGGATCCGCCGGGTCGCGCCGGCGCCATCGAGCGTCGGCATCTCGAGGTCCATCAGCACCGCATCGAAGCGCTCGGTCCGCACCGCGGCGACCGCGGCCTCGCCGTCGCCGACCCAGTGGGGACGATGACCGGCGCGTTCGAGCACCGCCTGCGCGATGGCGGCGTTGGTCGGGTGGTCCTCGGCGATCAGCACCCGCAACCCGGGCGGCGCGGCGCGAACCGCCACGCTGGGGTTGGAGCCGGCGTCGAGCGAGCTCAGCCGGTCGCTGGTCTCGCCGCGGCGGCCCGCTGGCAGCGTCAGCCGCACGGTGAAGGTGGTGCCGACACCGACGGTCGAGCGCAGCTCGATCGTGCCGCCCATCGCCTCGACCAGCTCGCGGCTGATGGCCAGACCGAGGCCCACGCCCTCGCCGGTGCGCGGCGCCGTACCCTGCACGAACGGCTCGAACACCGCGGCCTGCTGCTCGAGCGGGATCCCGACCCCGGTGTCCTCGACGATCAGCACGACGGCGTCGGCGGAGTCGCCGTCGGTGATCCGCGCGTTGACGTGGCCGCGCGGCGTGAACTTGACGGCGTTGTACAGGAGATTGACGAGGATCTGCCGCAGCCGCAGCGGATCGCCGAGACGCCGTGGCGTCACGCCGCCCTCCAGCACGCCGCTCAGCTCGAGCCCCTTGCGCTGCGCGCGTGGCGAGACCATGGCCAGCGCCTGGTGCAGCACCTCGCGCAGATCGAACTCGATCTCGACCACGTTGATGGCCCAGGTGTCCTCGCGGCTGGCGTCGAGGAGGTCGTCGATCAGCTCCAGCAGGTGACGCGCCGAGGCCCGCGCGCTGGCCAGGTGATCGGCGCGGGCGGCGGCATCCTGATCGCCGAGCGCGAGATCGATCATGCCGATCACGCCGCCGAGCGGCGTGCGCAGCTCGTGGGTGACCCGAGCCAGGTAGCGAGTCTTGGCACGGGCCTCGTCGCGGGCGCGCTCGCGATCGCGGATCAGCTCGCTGCGCCGATCGGCGGCGCCGGAGACGTCCTGCATCGAGCCGTTCAGGAACCGGGGCCGGCCAGCGTCGTCGCGGTCGCAGTGCAGCAGCACCCGCAGCTGGTACCAGCCGTCGCCGCGGCGGGCGCGGATCTCGATCTCGACGAGATCGTCGCCGGCCTGGGCCCGCTCGGACGCCTGTCGCAGGGGCTCGACGTCGTCGGCGTGGATGAACGCGGCGTAGCTCGCCAGGCTGTCGGGGGGCGGGATGTCGGCGGCCAGGCCATGCAGCTCGTACATCACGCTCGACCACGTCGGGACGTGGGTCTCGAGGTCGTACTCGAACACGCCGATGCGGGCCCGCGCCTGGGCTAACTCGAGCCGGCGCAGGATGCGTTGCTCGCGAGCTTGTTCCTGCTTCACACCGCCGCCCCGGCCGGACGCCGCATCGCACGCACCGCGAAGCCGACCAGGGCGGCGGCGAGGGCGAGCAGGATCACGGCGACCAGGCCATTGATCCACGGCGTGGTCCCGACCTCGAACCGGGTCAGGTTGCGGGCCTGCAACACCAGCGAGGTGACCGTGACCGCCATGACCAGCGCGGTCGGCACCAGCGTGAACCACGGCCGGCGTCCGCCGCGCCACAGCCACACCGAGATGGTCAGCAGCGACAGCGACGCCAGCAGCTGATTCGAGGTCCCGAACAGGGTCCAGAACAGGCTGTAGCTGCCCGGGTCGGCGGTGCGCAGAAAGTAGAACGGTGCGGCGACGGTGGCGATCGAGGTCACGACCATCCACACCACGCCGTGTCGCCCGAGCAGCTCCTGCAGGATGTAGCGACCGAGGCGGGTGGCCGAATCGAGGGTGTCGAAGATGAAGGTCGACAGCGCCATGGCACCGAACGTCACCGCGGTCTGCCGCGCCTCGGGCGAGTCGCCGATCAGCAGCGTGATGAAGCGCCCCAGACCCTCGGCGTAGATCTTGCCGGGACCACCGCTCGGCTTGCCGGCGACGATCATGACCGTGGCCAGCGCGACGAGCGCCACGAACGCCTCGAGCAGCATCGCGCCATAACCGATGGGGTGGCAGTGGGCCTCGTTGTCGATCTGCTTCGAGGTCGTGCCCGAGCACACCAGGCCGTGGAAGCCCGAGCAGGCGCCGCACGCGATGGTCACGAACAGGAACGGGAACAGGAGCCCGGTGGCGCCCGGCGTGTTGAAGCCCTTGAAGGCCGGCTGCTCGATCGAGAAGCCGCCGAAGAAGATGCCGATCACGCCGACCGCCAGCGCGCCGTAGAGCACGAAGCCGCCCAGGTAACCGCGCGGCTGCATCAGCAGCCACATCGGCGTCATCGAGGCGACCGCGCAGTAGCCGAGGATGAGCCAGGTCCAGTGTTTCCATTCGAGGATGAGCCAGGTCGAGTGCTGGGTGCCGAACCAGATCACGAACAGGGTCGCCGGCACGAAGATCACCGTCTGCAGCCACAGCGGTGGCGCGAGGAAGCGGTTGACGAGCCCCATGATCAGCGCGAGGCCGAGATAGAGCAGCGCCGCGAGCGCGACCGCGCCGCCCTGGTTGAACGTGGTGGTGACACCGTCGGCGCTGGTGGTGCCGCTGACGAACGTGCCGGCGGTGATGTCGACGAAGGCGACGATCACGTAGACCAGCGCCAGCCAGATGAAGACGAGGATGGTCAACCAGGCCGGGCGGCCGAGGTGGACCTTGACCACCTCGGCGATGGTGCCGCCGTCATGGCGCACCGACGCGACCAGCGTCGAGACGTCGTGGACCGCGCCGATGAAGACCACGCCGAAGCCGATCCACAACAGGCAGGGCAGCCAGCCGAACTGATTGCAGGCCAGGATGGGGCCGACGATCGGCCCGGCGGCGGCGATCGCCGAGAAGTGCTGGCCGAACAGGTAGAAGGGGCGGGTCGGAACGAAGTCGACGCCATCGGCGAGCCGGTGGGCGGGCGTGGCGACGGTCGGATCGAGGGCGAACTGGCGCGCGACCCAGCGGCCGTAGAAACGGTAGCCGAGGACGAGGATCGCGACCACGGTCGCGGCCAGCGCAGGCAGTTCCATGCCGCAACGTCACCGGGCGGCGGCGGTGTGTCAACCCTTCGACTCGTCGCTCGGCGGCTGGCGCGCGGCAGGGGCATTGACTTCGGCGCCGCGGGGCGGCATGACTCCGCGGCCATGTCGACCGACGAGAACGACGATTTCGCCGCCATGTTCGCCCACGCCGAGGCCGGCAAGCCCAAGGGCAAGGCGGCGCGCCGACCGCAGCCGGGCGACGTCGTGCGCGGCGTGGTGACCAGCATCGGCAAGGACGCCGTGTTCGTCGACCTCGGCGGCAAGTCCGAGGGCGTGATCGATCGCGACCAGGTGGTCGACGGTGACGGCGAGCTACGGGTCAAGATCGGTGACACGCTCGAGGCCCGGGTCGCCGGCGAGCGCAACGGTGCGCTGGTGCTGCGGGTGAAGATGGGCAAGGGGCCCGAGGCGCGCGCCGAGCTGCAGCAGGCGCTCGAGCTCGGCATCCCGGTCGAGGGCAAGGTCACGCAGCCGATCAAGGGTGGGCTCGAGGTCGACGTCGCCGGCGTGCGCGGCTTCGTGCCGGCGTCGCAGATCGACACGCGCTTCGTCGAGGACCTGACCACCTACGTCGGCCAGCGGCTGACCTTCCGGGTCACCCAGTACGAGCGCGGCAACCTGGTGCTGTCGCGGCGGGCGCTGCTCGAGGAGGACAACGCGCGCAAGGCGACCGAGACCAGGTCGAGGTTGGTGGTCGGCGCGGTGATCCGTGGTCGGGTCACCGGCTTCAAGCCGTTCGGGGCCTTCGTCGATCTCGGCGGCCTCGACGGCATGCTGCACGTCAGCGAGCTCGGCTACGCCCGGGTCGAGAAGCCCGAGGAGGTCCTCGCGCTCGGCCAGGAGCTCGACGTGCAGATCGTCAAGATCGAGGAGGCCGAGCCCGGCAAGCGGCCGCGCATCGGGCTGTCGCTCAAGGCGTTGCTGGCCGATCCGTGGCTCGACGCCACCCGGGCGCTGACCACCGGCGGCAAGGTGCGGGGCACGATCACGCGGCTGCAGACGTTCGGCGCGTTCGTCGAGATCGCGGCCGGCGTCGAGGGCCTGATCCACATCAGCGAGCTGGGCGCCGGCCGCCGCCTCAACCACCCCAAGGAAGCCGTGAAGGTCGGGCAGCAGGTCGAGGTCGAGATCCTGTCGATCGATCCCGACAAGCGCCGCCTGTCGCTGTCGCTGTCGGCAGCCGAACGCACCGCCGAGCGCGAGCAGCTCGACGAGGCCCGCGCCTCGATTCCGGCGGCACCGGCCACGCTGGGGACGTTCGCCGATCTGCTGAAGAAGAAGAAGTAGCGGCGGTTTCAGGTCGGGTTCACGCCGAAGATGCTGCGCGCGATGATGCGGCGCTGGATCTGGCCGGTGCCCTCGAAGATGTCGTAGATCTTGGCGTCGCGGTACCACTTCTCGACCGGGTGGCCGCTCTCGAGCGCCTCCTCGCCGAGCAACGTCAACGCGCGGCTGGTCACGTCCTGCGCGACCTTGGCGCCGTAGGCCTTGGCCATCGAGGCCATGCGGACGTTGTCCATGTTGTGGTCGGCCATCCACGCCGCCTTGTGGACCAGCGCGCGCGCGGCCTGGATCTCCATCTCCATCTCGGCCAGCTCGAACGCCACCCGCTGATGGTGGGCCAGCGGCGTCCCTTGCATCGTGCCGCCCTGCACGCGCTCGACCAGGTAGTCGAACGCGGCCCGCGCGATGCCGACCGCCTGCGCGCCGACCATCGGCCGCGTCGAGTCGAGCATCTTCTTGGTGTCGCTCAAGCCCTCGCTGGTCGCGCCGCCGCCCAGCAGCATGTCCTTGTGCACGCGGCAGTCCTCGAAGTGCACTTGCGCCGTCTCCGACGCCCGGATGCCGAGCTTGGTCTCCTTGCGGCCCGGGACCAGCCCGGGGGTCCCGCGCGCGACGATGAAGCCGCGCACGCCAGCCCGCCCCGCCGACGGATCGGTGTTCGCCCACACCACGTACACCGACGCCGACGCGCCGTTGGTGATCCACTGCTTGTGGCCGTTGATGACGAAGTGGTCACCGTCGGGGCGGGCGACCGTCGACAGCCCCGAGATGTCGGAGCCGGTCGACGGCTCCGACAGCGCCATCGCCGCGACCTTGATGTGGCCGTGGTCGTCGTCGCCCTTGAGCAGGCGGCGGAACTCCTGCTGCTGCTCCTCGGTGCCCATGCGCGCCACCGGCGACGCGGCCAGGCCGCTGCCGCCGATCGCGAGGCAGATGCCGGCGCAGCCGTAGGCGAGCTCCTCGGAGCCGGCGCAGCCGATGCGGGCCTGGCTCTTGGGCTTGGCGGCGTCACCTTCTTCATCCTTGCCGGTCAGCGCCTTGCGGCCGTCGACGACCGCGGTCTGGGTCATGCCGAAGCCCTGGGCCATCTTCATCAGGTCCCAGGGCATCGACTCGTCGCGGTCGTGCTGGTCGGCGATCGGCCGGATCTGCTGCTTGGCAAACGCGCCCAGCATCTGCCGCACGCCGGCGAGCATCGGGTTGTTGTGGAAGATGTCCATGGTCAGGCCCCCTGCTGCGCACGCACCGCGAGGATGCGATCGAAACGCTCGTCACCGAGCAGCTGCGCGAACGCGCGGGCGTCGCGCATCAGCTTCTCGACCGGGTAGTCATTGACGAACCCATAACCGCCCAGGATCTGGACCGCGTCGACGGTGGCGCGATCGACGACGTCGCCGGCCATCACGCGGGCGCGGCTGGCGGCGTCGTGGGCGGCGGCGCGCGTCGAGTCGTCCTTGACCCGATCGGCCTGCCAGGCGGCGTGCAGCGCCATCAGGCGCACCGCGGCGGCGCCGGTGTCGGCGTCGTCGCGAAGCCGGATCAGCGATTCGAAGTGGCCGATCGGGCGCCCGAACTGGACCCGCTCGTCGGCGTACTTGCGGGCGTGCTCCATCGCCGAGACGGCGACGCCGGCGGCGCGGGCCGCCAGGCTGACCTTGTACCAGGTCAGCACCTCGGCCGTGGCGTCGGCCGCCGCCGGTCCGCGGGCCAGGATCATGGCGGCCGGCACGCTCGCCGCCTCGAGCGTCAAGGTGCCCCAGGCCGCCGCGCGCCAGCCCGACGGCACGAACGGGGCGCGACGTCCGCCCGCGGTGTCGATCAGCGCCAGCACCGGTTCGTCGCCGCAGCGGGCCATCAGCAACACGTGCCTGGCCGTGCCCAGCGCCGGCACCGGGCCGAGCTTGCCGGTCACGCGCAGCCCGTCGGCGTCGCGCGAGATGTCGAGGGTGCCGCGGGAGTCGCGGGCGGTGGTCGCCAACCCGCCCGCGGACAGGCTGCCGAACAGCGCCTCCGCAGCCGCGGCCGAACCCCAGCGCCCGACCGCGAGCGCAGGCTCGACGTTGGTCTCGAGCAGCGCCGCCATGCCGGCGCAGCCGCGCCCCAGCTCGTGGCCGCGCACGGCGCGACGCAGGTGCGAGTACGGCCCGTCGAGCATGCCGCCGCTGGCCTCGGGCACCGCGTCGAGGAAGAAGCCGAGGTCGCCGGCCACGGCGGTGAGGCGCGGCGGCGCGGCGCCGGCCCGGTCGGCGTCGGCGGCCCAGGCGCGTACGTCCTTGTCGACGAAGCGCCGCACCGTCTGCGCGATGAGCGTCTGCTCGTCGTCGAGTGCGAAGTCCATGCCGGCAGGATACGCACGGACCACGGCCGGTGAAGTGCTGTTCGCCTTACTCGTCTTTCTTGAACCAGGGTTAACAGTGATCGTGGCGAGCGGCAGGGATTCACTTTCTGGCGCGCTTCCCGCGCATAGGGGCTTGCGAGGGGCCTGGGTTCCGACTAGCTTTCGCGGCCGTCCGTCCAGGCGGGGTAGCTCAGTGGTAGAGCAGGGGTCTCATAAGCCCTTTGTCGGCGGTTCAATCCCGCCTCCCGCCACCCAACTCGGGTCACGCAGCGCACAATGCGCTAACCTTTCGCGACCTTCGGGGATCGTCTAATGGTAGGACACCAGCCTTTGGAGCTGGCCATCAAGGTTCGAATCCTTGTCCCCGAGCCCGAGGCGTGGGCTCAACCCCGCTAGAGTAGAGCTGCCGGCTCGCCGGTCCCCATGAAACTCGACAAGACCTGTTCGCTGTTCTTCGGAACGAAGATCGACTCCAAGCTGCGCGAGGCGTTGAGCCAGGCCAAGCCCGGCGACAAGAAGTACTTCGATGGCACGTCCGACGAGTTCCTCCGCATCCTCGAGCTTCCCGACGAGAAGTGGATCGGCAAGATCATCAAGCCGGGGCCGGTCGTCACCGAGGTCGACGACATCCAGCGCAACATCGTGTCGATCATGCGGCGGGTGGCACCCGGCGGGCGAGTGTCGGCCTCGGGCATCCGCATCTTCGTCTTGCAGGGCGTGGTCGGATCGGCGGTGATCGACGACGAGGACGAGGTCGGCGTCGAGGCCGGCGCCTCGGGTCCCTACATCACGATGTGAGGCGCTCGTAGGCCAGGCCCCAGCGGATGCCGCGATCGCTGACCATCACGCGGGGCGCGGCCAGTCGGGCCGCGAGGCGCGCGAAGATGGTGGCGCCGGCGGCGATCACGTCGGCGCGCTGCGGTTCGATGCCGACCATCTCCCGGCGTGCCGCGGTGGTCGCGGTGATCAGCCGATCGGTCAGCTTGGTCAGCGCCGCCGGCGTCAGGACGTGGCCGTGTACGCGTTCGGGATCGTAGCGCTCGAGCGCGAGGTCGGCGGCGGCGAGGTTGGTGGCGGTGCCGGCCGACGCCACCAGCGTCGCACCCGACGGTAGCGCCAGCGGCGCCAGGTGGCCGTCGATGTCGCGGACCAGGGCGGCGCGTTCGTCGGCGGTGGGCGGATCGTGCTGCAGGTGGCGTTCGGTGAGTCGCACCGCGCCGATCGGGACGCTGACCGCGGACACCACCCGGGCACCGTCACTGACGATGATCTCGGTCGAGCCGCCGCCGACGTCGGCGACCACGAACGGCTGGCCGCGCAGGGTCGGCAAGCTGTGCGCCTGCGCGAGGTAGGCCAGCTCGGCCTCGCGTGGACCATCGATGGTGTCGATCGTCGTCCCCAGCACGCTGCTCGCCGGTCCCACGAACTCCGACGCGTTCTCGGCTTCGCGCATGGCCTGGGTCGCGATCACCACCGTGCTCCCGACGCCGTGGTGGTCGAGCACGCTCTTGTACTCGCGGCAGATGATGAGGCTGCGCGCGATGGCATCGGGATGCAGCCGCTTGCTGGCGTCGAGACCCTGGCCCAGGCGCCCGAAACGGCACAGATCGACGAGGGCGCGGACCTGACCGTCGGCGCAGCGCTCGGCGACCAGCAGGAGGAGGGTGTTGGTGCCGATGTCGATGACGCCCAGTCTCACCGCCGCAGCCTAACCCGTGCCCGAGCCCGTGCCTGCACCGATGCCCGAAAACCTGCCGCAGGCTATCGTGTGCGGGTGAAGGTCACCGCCATCGTGCTCACCGGCTTCCTGGGCGCCGGCAAGACCACGCTGCTCAACCGCGCCGTCGCGCTGCGGGCGGCGGGCGTGGGCACGGGCGGCGGCGGCAAGCTCGGCATCATCGTCAACGAGCTGGGCGCCATCGGCGTCGACGGCGACCTGTTGCCGCCGGGCGCGGCGCGCCAGGTCGAGCTGCCGGGCGGTTGCGTGTGCTGCGTGCTCAACGAAGATCTCGATCGCACGGTGCGCGAGATGCTCGATGCGGCGCCCGAGATCGATACCCTGGTGATCGAGACCACCGGCGTGGCCGAGCCGCTGCCGATCGTGTGGGCGCTCGAGCAGGCGCCGCTGGGCGAGCGGGTGCGGGTGGCGGCGGTGGTCACCGTCGTCGACCCGACCAGCTTCGCGACCGCGCGGCGGGCCAGTCCGACCGCCGAGATCCAGGTCGAGAACGCTGACGTGCTGCTGGTTTCCAAGTCCGACGTCGCCAGCGCCGTCGAGCTGGCGGCGACGCGGACCGCGCTGGCGGCCCTGGCCCCGGCCGTGCCGTGGGTCGAGGGCTCGCTCGACGAGCGCGCGACCTGGCTGCTCGAGGTGTTGCGCGATCCTGATGATCTGGGGCGATCGGCGGCGCGGGCGTCGGCGCCCGAGGACAACCTGGCGGCGCGCGCCCACCACCAGGCGCACCCGCCGCGGCACGGGGTCGACGCCGTCGCGGTCGTGGTCGTCGAGCTGCTCGATCTCGAGGAGCTGGAGGATGCGCTGAACGAGCTTCCGGCGGCCTTCGTCCGGGTCAAGGGGATCGTCCGCGCGGTCGACCCCCGGGCCGGCAGCAATGCCGTCGCCGGCTGGGTGGCGGTACACCGGGTTGGAACCCGGGTGTCGAGCGAGCCGGTGTCGGCGCCGGCCGGCGGTGGCCGCCTGGTGGCGCTGGGACCGGGAGTGACGGAGGCCCCGCTGCGCGCCGGCCTTGCGCGCGCCGTGCTATCGTCCGGGCCGAGCACGTAGGAGCGATGCCCGTCGACGAGCGACCTCAAGCGCGCACGCTGCGCGAGCTGCTGCTGGAGATGCGTGGGGGATACGTCCTGCATCGACCGGTGGTCGTTGACGTGACGCCAGGCGCGCGCGAAGGCGCCGACCAGACCCTCGAGCGGACGCTGACGGTCCAGCTCCCGATCGCGGGCTCCGACGACCTGTCCAACGAGCTGGCGGCGTGCAGCTTCATGCTGGTCGGCCCCAACACGTTGTCGGCCGGCATCGAGTCCCCGGTCACCATCGGCCGCAGCCGGCGCTGCGACGTGCGCATCGACAACGATTCGGTGAGCAAGGTCCACGCCTCGGTGGTCTTCGATCAGGGCCGGTCGGCCTACTTGCTGGTCGACGAGAATTCGCGCAACGGCACCCGGGTCAACGGCCAGCAGCTGTCACCCGGCGTCGCGGCGCCGGTCTACGCCGGGGCCCAGGTCGCGTTCGGCGACGCCGTGTTCGTCTTCATCGATCCGCCGACCCTGCGCAAGCTGGCGCGCATCGCGAGCTAGGGCCGATGCGAGCCGAGGTGTCCGCCCTCGCCCTCCTGGTCGTGCTCGGGGCCTGCGCGAGCGACCGGATCGAGATCGGGGCCACGGCCGGCGCCGATCAGAACCGCGGCGCGCTGGTGGCCGCGGTCGTCGAGTTGCGGGCCGCGCGCCACAGCGCCGCCGCGTACCGCGCGTTCACCGAGCGGGTGCTCACGCTGCGGGTCGGCATGGACGAGACGGTTGCCGAGGAGGCCGAGTTGCTCGCGGTCACCGAGGCGGTCGCGGTGATGCACGCGGCTGCGGCGCCCGGTGCGGGGGCCGACGCGCTGGTGCTCGGGCTGTGGCCGCTCGGGCTGGCGCCCCCGATCCAGGCCCCGGTCCCAGGTGTGCCGGCCGCCGATCCGTGGCGGGCCTGGATGCCGGGCGTCGGCGAGGCGGCGCCGGCCTACCTGATGCGGCTGTGCGCCGGGTTGCTCGCGCTCGAGTGCCGCGACGTGGTCCCGGAAGGCCAGCAGACGATCGTCGGTGTGCACGCGATCGATCGCTTCAACGGGCGGGTTCGTCGCGCGGTGGCGACGTGTCTCACCTGCAGCGAGCCGACCTGGGCCAAGGCGGTCGCCGACTGGGAGCAGCTGGCGCGGACGGCGACGGCGACCCTGTCCGCCGCCCGCCACGCCCATGCGCCGGCGCGCTGGCCGGTGGCCGGCACCGCCGCCGTCGAGCCAGCGGCCGAGTCGGCTCGGGTTCGTCGCGTGCATCTCGGGCCCGAGGCGCGGGTCGAGCTGGTGCGCTATGCCCTGGCCGACGCCCGCGCCGCCGGCGCTGCCGCCATCGCGCTCGAGGCCCGCGAGCGGGCCTATCCATACCCGCTCCGTGTCTACGTGATCGCGACGGCGACCGCCCGCCTGCCGGTGCGCGACGGCGAGCCGGTGCAGATGTTGACCCGCGCCCTCGACGCCGCGGCGCGGCGATGATGGTGTCGGATCAGCCGGATCGCCGCGGCCGTGCGTGACACCTCGCGTGCCTGTCACCAGCCGGCCACCGGGCCCTGATGGCTCGAGGCCCTGGCTTGATCCAGGTCCACCTCGACCAGATGCTCGCGCAGTGGGCGACGTACCGGGCCAAGACGAAGCTCGGCGAGGTGAACTTCATCGGCAACGAGCGACCCGAGGGCGAGACGAACATCATGCGCCTAGGCGACGCCGTCGACGCAGCCCCGTATGGGCCGCGGCCGCCGTCGGAGCGGCCATCGGCGCCGGCGGGCGTGCTGGCCCTCGAGGTCCAGGACGATGGCCATGGCGGCATCCCCCATATCGTGTCGGCTCGGATCAAGGCACTCAACGCCGGGCTGAGAGAGCGTCTCCGGACCCGACCGATTCGCGAGCTTGGAATCCCGATCGCCGTCCAAGCGGCGGTCAGCTATCGCCGCGGCAAGCAGTTCCAGGGAAATTACACGTTCGACCAGGAGCGAGCCTCGGTCTGGCTATCGATGACCGAAGCGGGCTCGGTGGCTTACAGGGTGCTCCACAACCCGACCGGCACAGCGAAGTACCTCCACGACAAAGCGGTCCCCATCGAGGAGCCGTTCCCGGAGAACAGCACGCTCCGCGACGCGCGGACGCACTGGGAGCGCGAGGCCGGCGCTGGCGCTCGTCGAGTGATGCACGACGAGCTCGGGCGGCTATCGCTGATGACCGGCGGCGAGCCCGACGACGACGGCGAAGGCCGCGAAGTGGCGCTCAAGGGTTGACCCAGGCTCTCGCCGCCGCAGCGATGATGGTGGCCAACTGGGACTCCTCTCGCGTTGAACGCACCAGCGACGCGCCCGGTCTCCCGACGTCAGTAGTTGCTCGGCGGGCGTCGTCGACGATCCCGGCGCGTACCGTCGAGGAATCGCCACGGCGCGTCGGTTTCGCTTGACGTCCCTGGCGTGTGCAGCGAGGTCGAGAGGGAGGACGTCGGATCGGTCGTGCGCCTGGCGCGTCAGGACGCGCGTGGAGCGCGGACGGCGGTGTCGGCGAGAAAAAAACAGTCCGACGGCCCTGGACGCGCGCTACGGGCACGCCAGGAGGCCGAGAATCTCCATGGTAGAGAAGAACACGCGCGTGCACGAGGGAGCACGCGTCGGGGGAGGAGCGCGATATGTTCGATCAGCGAGCGAGTGGTGCAGACGGTGGCGGCGGTGATGACGGCGGCGGCGCCGGCGGCGGCGCCCACGTGGGTGCCTCGTGGCGCGAGCTCGACCGCCAGGTGCGACGCCTGGCGCGGCGGCGGGCCACGCTCGATGCCGAGGAGGCGCGGCTGCTGGTGGCGGCGAAGGCCGCCGAGATCCACCGCCACCTCGGCTACGGCAGCTTCGACGAGTACCTCGAGCGCGTGCTGGGCTATGCGCCGACCACCGGGCGCGACCGGATGCGGGTCGCGACCGCGCTGGTGGCGTTGCCGGAGATCGCCCGTGCGCTGACCGCCGGCACCGTCACCTTCTCGGCGGTGCGCGAGCTGACGAGGGTGGCGACGGCGGACACCGAGGCCGCCTGGCTCGACGCCATCGACGGCCTGACCGCGCGCGAGATCGAGCACTGCGTGCGCGGCCACAAGCCCGGCGATCACCCCGCGCAGCGGTCGGATCCCCAGCTCGAGCCGCGCGCGGTGCGCCTGCAGCTCCTGCCCGAGGCGTACGCGCTGTTCATCGCCGCGCGGCGCACGCTCGAGGCCGCGGTTGGCCACGCCATGACCGACTCGGAGTTCATGGCGGTGGCCTGCAAGGGCATTCTCGGCGGGGGCGACGGCGCCGCCGCCGGCAACACGCCACCGCACCAGATCGCGCTCACCCTGTGCGTCGACTGCAAGCGCGGCTGGCAGGACGCGGCCGGGCGACCGATCGACGTGTCGCCGGCCGCCATCGAGCGCGCCCGCTGCGACGCCGTCGAGCTCGGCCGCGTCGATGGCGCTGCGCCGGCGCCGGCGCAGCGCACGATTCCCGCGGCGGTCCGCCGGATGGTGCTGGCCCGCGATCACCACCGCTGCCAGATTCCCGGCTGCGCATCATCGCGTTTCGTGGACGTTCACCACCTGAGGCACCGCGCCGACGGTGGCGACAATCAACCGTTTAACCTTCTGGCCACCTGTGACTCGCACCATTCCTTGCTGCATGCGGGAGCGATCTGCATCGAGGGCGTGCCCGGCGCGCTGCGGGTGACCCACGCCGACGGGCGGCCGTACGGCGCGGTCCCGGCCCCGGAGCCAGCGCCACCAGCCGCACCGACACCGGCACCGGTACCGGCTCCGGCGAGCGCGTCGGCGGCCCAGGTCATCGCGGACGCCCGCACCGCCCTCGTCACGCTGGGCTTCCGACCGAAGGAAGCCCACGCCGCGGTCGCTCTCGCCGTCGCTCACGTGGGCGACGTGGCGCTCGACGTGCTGCTGCCCGCCGCGCTCCGTGCAACCGCGCAACTGCCTCCAGCCCGATCGTCGCCGCGACCGTGGTCATGACCGCCGCACGCTGCACCTACCTGCCACCGAGCGTCGGCCGCGCCTGGCTCGACCGGCCCGACCCTCGACAGCAGGGGCGCAATCCCGTGTGACCGAGCAGCTATGGCTGCCCACCCCGCGCTGGGTTTCTCTCGACCGCACCGGCACGGCCAGTCGATGCGTTCGCTCCGGGATCGGCCCCACGGAGCACCGTTGACGATTCTTGCTCAGGCTCTCAGAGGGTGTTTGGTAATTAGGCCACAGCGTTGGCCACGCGCCGGAGGAGCAGCCGCGACTCGGTGAACCAGATCCACGCCTCGGACACGTCGAGGCGCCGGTCGTAGTCCTTCGCCATACGTCG